>NZ_JBHTRZ010000005.1:267389-305909 GCF_042795335.1 Streptomyces sp. NPDC056479
GGTTTGGTTGAGAGAGGGGGGCGGGTGGGGGGGGGGGGGGCGGCTCGGGGAAGGGATTGTGGGCGTCGTGGTTGTTGCTGTGGGGGGGGTGGGGGGGGGGGGTCTCCCCCCCCCCCCCCCCCCCCGCCGCCGTATCTGATCCCTCAGCTCTGCTCGGCCCACCACTCCTTGAGCGCGGCCACCGCCTCATCGTGCTGCATCGGCCCGTTCTCCAGTCGAAGCTCCAGCATGTGCTTGTACGCGCTACCGATGACCGGACCGGGTCCGACGCCGAGGATCTCCATGATCTGGTTGCCGTCGAGGTCGGGGCGGATGGCGTCGAGCTCCTCCTGCTCCTGGAGCTGGGCGATCCGTTCCTCCAGGCCGTCGTAGGCATGGGACAGTGCCGCCGCCTTGCGCTTGTTCCGCGTCGTGCAGTCCGAGCGGGTCAGCTTGTGGAGCCGTCCGAGGAGCGGGCCGGCGTCACGGACGTAGCGGCGGACGGCCGAGTCCGTCCACTCACCCATGCCATAGCCGTGGAAGCGCAGATGGAGCTCGACCAGACGTGAGACGTCCTTCACGAGTTCGTTGGAGTACTTCAGCGCCGTCATGCGCTTCTTGGTCATCTTCGCGCCGACCACCTCGTGGTGGTGGAACGAGACCCGGCCGTCCTGCTCGAAGCGGCGGGTGCGGGGCTTGCCGATGTCGTGCAGCAGTGCGGCCAGCCGGAGGGTGAGGTCAGGACCGTTCTCCTCCAGCGCCATCGCCTGCTCCAGGACGATCAGAGAATGCTCGTAGACATCCTTGTGCCGGTGATGCTCATCGCTCTCCAGCCGCAGCGCCGGCAGCTCGGGCAGCACATGTCCGGCGAGCCCGGTGTCGACCAGCAGCGTCAGGCCCGTGCGCGGGTGAGCGGACAGGATCAGCTTGTTCAGCTCGTCCCGAACCCGCTCCGCCGAGACGATCTCGATTCGCCCGGCCATATCCTTCATGGCCGTCACCACCTCGGGAGCCACCTCGAAGTCGAGCTGCGCCGCGAAGCGCGCCGCCCGCATCATCCGCAGCGGGTCGTCCGAGAAGGAGGCCTCCGGCGTACCCGGAGTCCTCAGCACGCGGGCCGCCAGGTCCTCCAGCCCGCCGTGCGGGTCGACGAACTCCTTCTCCGGCAGCGCGACGGCCATCGCGTTGACCGTGAAGTCACGCCGGACGAGGTCCTCCTCGATCGAGTCGCCGTACGACACCTCGGGCTTGCGCGAAGTTCGGTCGTACGCCTCCGAGCGGTAGGTCGTCACCTCGATCTGGTAGCCGTCCTTCTGGACACCGACCGTGCCGAAGGCGATCCCGACCTCCCAGACCGCGTCCGCCCACGGGCGCACGATCTTCAGTACGTCCTCGGGACGGGCGTCGGTCGTGAAGTCCAGGTCATTGCCGAGCCTGCCCAGCAGCGCGTCCCGGACCGATCCGCCGACCAGGGCGAGTGAGAACCCGGCCTCCTGGAAACGGCGGGCGAGATCGTCGGCGACAGGTGCGACCCGCAGCAGCTCGCTCACCGCGCGTTGCTGCACCTGACTCAGGACACTGGACTTGTCTTCGTTGGCGTTCGGCACAACAGAAGAGGGTACGTGGCCCTGGCCGCACCGGGCGTCTCCATTGAACGTGCACACCGCGTGCACGGACAGCTCTATCCATACGGGCACAAAGACTGCTCTTGAGGCGCAGGGAAACCCTCCGCTTTATACCTGTACATACGGGACAGGCCGACGGCGTGGACCGATCTTGTGGGGCACTCCGCGGCACTTCCCCTCAGCGCACATCGTTACCATGCGTGGACGCACATTCCGACGACCACTGACGACGACGAGGGACGGGCGAGCGCGTGGCCGAGGCGGCAGACTTCCAGGGGATGAGTCCCTCACCTGCCCGCCGCTGGCTGCGGCGCACCGGAGCACTGATCGCCGGGGCGCCTCTGCTGGCCGGCCTGCTCCAGCTGTCCGCTGCGGCGCCCTCGCACGCCGCCGGACAGGGCTCTTTGAAGGCCGATTCCGGCTCGGGCACGGTGGCCGTCGCTGTGGATTCGCTCACCCCCACCGTCCCCACCGAAGGCGACACGCTGACCGTGTCCGGCACGGTGACCAACGAGGGCAAGCAGACCGTCACGGACGCCCAGGTGGACCTGCGCCTCGGCCCCGCGATGAGCACGCGCTCGGACATCGACACGGTCGCCCAGCGCACCGACCAGGAGGCGGGCCTCGACGGGGCCCCCGTGGGCGGCAAGTACGTCAAGGAGTTCGCCAAGCTCACGCCGGGCGTCGCCCAGCGCTTCAGCATTTCCGTGCCGGTCGACAAGCTGGACCTCGGCGGCAATGGGGTCTACCAGTTCGCCGTCTCCCTGTCCGGCGAGACGTCCGCTCAGCCCTGGGACCGGATTCTCGGCATCCAGCGGACGTTCCTGCCGTGGCAGCCGGACGGGGCCGACACAAAGACGCGGACGACGGTTCTGTGGCCGCTCATCTCCACGTCACACATGACGGCCGAGACGGGGTCGAACGAGTCGCAGACGCCGGTCTTCCGTGACGACGATCTCGCCAGGGAGCTCTCCCCGGGCGGCCGTCTCCAGCAGCTCGTGGCGCTGGGGAAGGATCTCGACGTCACCTGGGTGATCGACCCCGACCTGCTGGCCTCGGTCGACGCGATGACGGACAGCTACCGCGTCCAGGGCGAGGGCGACACGACCACTGCGGGCACCCATCAGGAGGTGGCCAAGCACTGGCTGGCCGATCTCCAGGAGGCGGTGCAGGACAAGGAAGTCGTCGCCCTGCCCTTCGCCGACCCCGACCTGGCGTCCCTGGCCCACAACGGCACGAACGTCAGCGGCTCGCTGAACCACCTCAAGGAGGGCACCGACGTCGCGGCCGACACCGTTGACTCGATCCTCCACGTCGAGCCGACGACCGACTTCGCCTGGCCCGTGAACGGCGCCGTCGACCCGTCCATCGTCAAGGTCGCCACCTCCGCCGGCGCGGACAAGGTCATCGCCCGCAGCGACAGTCTGGTGGAGACCGGCGGTCTGCCCTACACGCCCTCCGCGGCCCGCCCCATCGGCGGAGGCACCACCGCGGTGGTCGCGGATACGCGGATGTCGACGGTGTTCCAGGGCAGCCTGACCAGGGCGTCGAGCTCGACGCTCGCCGTGCAGCAGTTCCTCGCCCAGAGCCTGGCCCTGAACCTCCAGACGGACAAGCAGCGGAGCATCGTCATCGCCCCGCAGAGGATGCCGACGGCGAGCCAGGCTCAGGCGATGGCCGACGCTGTGGCGGCACTCCAGAGCGGCACATGGTCCGAGTCCCAGGAGCTCACGGCGGCCGCGACGGCCAAGCCCGACTCCGGCGCCACCACGAAGGTGCCGCCGTCGTCCCGGTACCCGTCCTCGCTGCGCAAGCAGGAGCTGCCCCGAGCGGCCTTCGAGCAGATCGCGACCACACACGACAAGCTCGACAACTTCAAGGTGATCCTCACCGACCAGTCCCGGGTGGTGACCCCCTTCGGCCGGGCCATGAACCGCGAGATGTCCACCTCGTGGCGCGGCCGCTCCGCGGAGGCGGCCGACTACCGCAACGGCGTCGAGGCGTACATCAACTCCCTGGCCGGCCAGGTCACACTGATCGACAAGTCCGAGACCAAGCTCTCCGGACGCAGCGCCACGATCCCCGTGACCGTGCAGAACAACCTCGTGCAGGGCGTCGACCATCTGGTGCTGCGGCTCACCTCGACGAGCCCGAGGCGCCTGGAGATCGACGGCGACACCTACTCCGAACAGAGCGTCTCGGTCTCCGGCGGACACAGCCAGACGGTGAAGTTCCCCACCTCGGCCCAGGCCAACGGCCAGGCCACGGTGATCGCCCAGCTGTACACGGAGGACGGCCAGAAGTACGGTTCGCCCGTCACGTTCGACGTGAAGGTCACCGAGTTCACGGCCACCGTGATGCTGGTCATCGGCGGCGGCTTCCTGTTGCTGGTCCTCGCCGGGTTCCGGATGTACACGCAGCGCAAGCGCGCGGCTGCCCGTGACGCCGGGGAGGACGGTTCCCAGGAGACGAGCGAGAGCGACGGCGGCCCGGAGAACCCGGAGGGCCCCGCGGACCGTCTCACTCCGGAGGAGGTCCTCAAGGAGGAGTCCCTCGCCGGTACCGGGGCAGACGCCCCGGAGCAGCCGAGTGACCCGACACCGGACACCGCAGCGGAAAGCGCCGACCCGTCCGGCACGGGTGAGAGAGTGGACCGTTGAACGATGTCGTGGCCGGTGGGCCCGGGACGATGAGGTGGGGTAACCATGAACGCGCCGTACGACGGTGACCGCGGCCAGGCCGCGGGTCCCTCGGGGCACCCCGAGGGCCCGCCGCCCGAGCCCGGCCAGGTGCCGCCGCAGCACCCCGCGGACATGTACCTCCAGGACGCCTACGACCAGGACCCCTACCGGGGCCAGGAACTCTCCTCCCAGGATCCCGTCGCCGAGGCGCTGTACGACCGCGCCGCGCACCCGCCGCCCCCACCGGGCACGTACCAGCCGCAGCAGCCGCTCTACGCCCAGCCGCCCCAGTCTCCGTACGCTCCCGACCCTCATGTGTGGGCCCAGACCCCGGCACCCGAGCCGGAGGGCCCGACGCAGTACCTGCCGTACGGCGACGACCCCCGAACGACTCAGTACGTGGGCGTCGACGACCTCGTCTCGCACTCCGCCGAGCAGCAGCAGGAGCACGACGCCTTCGCGCACCTTTTCCGCGACCAGCAGCAGGGCGGCCATCCGCAGTACCAGCAGCCCCCCGCCACCACGGTCCCGGGGCCTTCCCCGGCGCCTGCGGCGGGCCCCACACCCCCTCCGGGGGCCGAGACGGCCGCGCCCGCGGCCGCCCCTGCGCCGGCGCCCGCAGCGAAGAAGGGTGGGCGGGCCGGAGGGCTGCTGAAGTCGAGCGCGGTGATGGCCGCGGGCACGATGGTGTCCCGGCTCACCGGGTTCGTACGTTCCATGATGATCGTCTCGGCCTTGGGCCTGGGCCTGCTCGGCGACTCATTCCAGGTCGCGTATCAGCTGCCCACGATGATCTACATCCTGACCGTCGGCGGTGGTCTCAACTCCGTCTTCGTGCCGCAGCTGGTGCGCGCGATGAAGGACGACGAGGACGGCGGCGAGGCATTCGCGAACCGTCTGCTGACGCTGGTGATGGTGGCGCTCGCCGCACTCACCACACTTGCGATGTTCGGCGCGCCGTTCCTCGTCCGGGCGCTGTCCACGCCGGTCGCCAACGACCCGGCCGCCAACGAGGTGGCCATCACCTTCACCCGTTACTTCCTGCCTTCGATCTTCTTCATGGGCGTCCATGTGGTGATGGGACAGATCCTCAACGCCCGAGGCAAGTTCGGCGCGATGATGTGGACGCCCGTCCTGAACAACATCGTCATCATCGTGACGCTCGGGATGTTCCTCTGGGTGTACGGCACGGCGGAGCACTCCGGCATGGCCGTCACGACCATCCCGCCGGAGGGCCAGCGGCTCCTCGGCATCGGTGTCCTGCTCGGACTGGTCGTGCAAGCCCTGGCGATGATCCCGTACCTGCGCGAAACGGGTTTCCGACTGCGGCTGCGCTTCGACTGGAAGGGCCACGGTCTCGGCAAGGCAGCGATGCTCGCGAAGTGGACGATCCTGTTCGTCCTGGCCAACCAGGCGGGTGCCCTCGTGGTCACCCAGCTGTCCACCGCCGCGGGTATCAACTCCGATGTCGACGGAACAGGCTTCGCCGCCTACGCCAATGCCCAACTGATCTGGGGTCTGCCGCAGGCCATCATCACCGTCTCGTTGATGGCCGCGCTGCTGCCCCGCATCTCGCGCTCTGCGGCCGAGGACGACAGCGGTGCCGTCCGGGACGACATCTCCCAGGGGCTGCGCACCACGGCCGTCGCGATCGTCCCCATCGCCTTCGGGTTCCTTGCCCTCGGCATCCCGATGTGCACGCTGATGTTCGGCTCCTCCGGCGCCGGCGAGGCCACCAACATGGGCTTCATGCTGATGGCCTTCGGCCTCGGTCTCATCCCGTACTCGGTGCAGTACGTGGTGCTGCGCGCCTTCTACGCCTACGAGGACACGCGGACGCCCTTCTACAACACGGTGATCGTGGCAGCCGTCAACGCGGTCGCCTCGGCCGCCTGTTACTTCGTCATCCCGGCCCGCTGGGCGGTCGTCGGTATGGCCGCCTCGTACGGCCTGGCCTACGCGATCGGCGTCGGTGTCGCCTGGAGCCGGCTGCGCAAGAAGCTGGGCGGCGACCTCGACGGCGGCCGGGTGATGCGGACGTACGCCAGACTCGGCATCGCCTCCGTGCCCGCGGCGCTGCTGAGCGGGGCGGCCTGCTACGGCGTCACCCAGACCCTCGGCCAAGGCGTTCTCGGCTCGTTCGCCGCCCTGCTGGCCGGTGGAGCCGTGCTGCTCGGGATCTTCTTCATCGCGGCGCGCCGGATGCGCATCGACGAGCTGAACTCACTGGTCGGCATGGTTCGCGGGCGTCTGGGTCGCTGAGGCGGGGGTACGCGCACAACCATCGTCCGCCATCGTGTGTCGTGCATAGCGGCGGACTGTGGGCACAATTGGTTTCGGCGTCGGACGGCGTGCTCGGGGTCTCAGAGCACGCAACGGATGGGGAGGCAGGAACGACGGTGGCGGAACGGAGCACGGCTGCCGTCGACGTGGCAGACAACAGCGGCGACGAGCCGCTGACCGCTCAGGCGGACCAGTCCACGGCCGACGGGGTGGCCAAGAATCGGGAGCAGGACACGGACATCGACGAGGCACAGGGGAGTGGCGGGACCGAGGGTCCCGGGAAGGCCTCACCGCCCGAACTGCACAGCGGTCACAAGCTCGCCAGACGCTACCGCCTGGAGGAGTGCGTCACCCGTCTGGACGGTTTCAGCAGTTGGCGCGCGGTCGACGAGAAACTCCGTCGCGCCGTCGGCGTACATCTCCTGCCGGCAGATCACGCACGGGCCCGTTCGGTTCTCGCCGCGGCCCGCTCCTCCGCGCTGCTCGGCGACCCTCGCTTCGTCCAAGTCCTCGACGCCGTGGAGGAGAACGACCTCGTCTACGTCGTCCACGAGTGGCTCCCCGACGCCACCGAGCTGACGACGCTGCTGGCACCCGGCCCGCTGGAGGTGTACGACGCCTACCAGATGGTCACTCAGGTGTCCGCCGCGATGGCCGCCGCCCACCGCGAAGGCCTGGCCCATCTGCGGCTCAACCCGAACGCTGTGCTGCGTACGTCGACCGGCCAGTGGCGCATCCGCGGCCTCGCGGTGAACGCCGCGCTGCGCGGCATCGGTTCCGACACCCCGCAGCGCACCGACACGGAGGCCATCGGCGCCCTGCTGTACGCCGCGCTCTCTCAGCGCTGGCCGTACGAGAGTGACGCCTACGGCCTGTCCGGGCTGCCCAAGGACGTCGGTCTGATCGCCCCGGACCAGGTGCGGGCCGGTGTCCACCGTGGGCTGTCCGAGCTCGCCATGCGCGCGCTCGCCAACAACGGCGCCACGGCCTCGCGCCACGAGTCCGCGTGCACAACGCCGGAGGAGCTGGTGAAGGCGATCGGCGAGATGCCCCGCATCCGCCCACCGGAGCCCTCGTTCACGGCCCCGCCGGACTACCAGCGCACGACATACCAGCAGGGCTCGTACGGACGCCAGGCGCCGCATCCCGGCGCCACCCAGCCGGTACCGGCTCCGCCGCCCCCCTTGCAGAGCCGCACCGGCAAGGCGCTGAAGTGGGCCGTCTCAGCCCTCCTCATCGCCGCACTGGGCCTGGGCAGCTGGCAGCTCGCTGACGCCCTCATGGACCAGGGCGGCAAGTCCGAGGACGGCAACCAGACGCAGACGACGGACGGCAACGACAAGAGCCCGACGAAACCGGTCAGCAAGCCGATCGCCATCGAAGGCGCCCGCGACTTCGACCCGTTGGGCGAGGACGGCTCCGAGAACCCGAACGACATAAACAAGGTCTACGACTCCGCTCCGGGCACGTACTGGGAGACGAGCTACTACACCAGCGCCGACTTCGGACGGTTGAAGTCGGGCGTCGGCGTCATCCTCGATCTCGGCAAGGTCCAGGAGGTCGGAAAAGTGACGGTCACCTTCGTCGGCGACACCTCCGTCGAGCTTCGCGCCGCGTCGGGAGACAGCGGTAGTGAACCGACGTCCCTTGAGAGCTACGCCAAGGTGGCCGAGGGTTCCGGCACGAGCGTGACGCTCAAGCCCGGCAAGACCCTCAAGGCCCGCTACCTTCTGGTCTGGCTGACCGCCGATCTGCCGAAGCAGGTCGACGACGGCCAGTTCCGTGGCAGGGTCGAGGACATCAAGGTGAGCAGCTGAGAGTGAGGGGGAGGGGGTCCGATGGCGGATGGCGGCGCATACGGTGACACAAGCGATCAGGACCTCCTCGCCCTGCATGTAGAAGGCGACCCCGACGCCTTCGGTGAGCTCGTACGGCGGCACCGCGACCGACTCTGGGCGGTGGCGCTGCGGACGCTCGGGGACCGCGAGGAGGCCGCTGACGCCGTCCAGGACGCCCTCGTGTCGGCCTACCGGGCCGCCCACACGTTCAAGGGCCGCTCGGCCGTCACAACGTGGCTGCACCGCATCACGGTGAACGCCTGCCTGGACCGCGCCCGCAAGGCGGCCTCCCGCAAGACCTCCCCGGTGGACGACGCCGAGCGCCTGGAGCAGCTCCTGGAGCCGCACGAGTCCGCCTCGGCACCCGCGGAGCGCAACGATCTGCACCGCCAGCTGCTGGAGGCACTCGGCACCCTGCCGCCCGACCAGCGCGCCGCGCTCGTCCTTGTGGACATGCAGGGCTACCCGGTCGCCGAGGCCGCTCGGGTCCTGGATGTGCCCACCGGCACGGTCAAGAGTCGCTGTGCGCGTGGCAGAGCCAGACTCCTGCCCCTCCTCACACATCTACGACCGGAAAGCGGCGGGCAGGGGGAGGAGTCTGGCGAGCAGCGGAACCGGACGCAGGGGACATCCGTCCCACCGGCAGCAGGTCCGCGTGGCACGGGGCCACAAACCGAGGATCCGCGTGATAGCGGTCCGAGTGATTCAGCTGCTGTGAAGGGCGGAGGTGGGCGAGCGTGACATCCACGACGGACACGGCCGGGCACCCGGACGTCGCCGAGATCTCCGACCTCACCGAGGGCCTCCTCTCCCCGTCCAGGTCCGCTGATCTACGTCGGCATCTGGACGAGTGCGAGCTGTGCGCGGACGTCCAGGCATCACTGGAGGAGATCCGCGGACTGCTCGGCACGCTGCCCGGCCCGACACGCATGCCCACCGATGTCGCCGAGCGCATCGATGCCGCCCTTGCCGCAGAGGCTCTCCTGAGCGCCACGGCGCCCGATGACGGCGACCGGTCTGAGCTCGTCGGCACCGCCCACTCGGCCTCTGATGTGGACGAGGGTGCGCATGTTTCACGTGAAACATCGTCCGCGACAGGACGTCCGGCAGGGCACGCCCGCTCCTCGACCACTGGCCCCGGGCGCAAGAACCACAAGGACCGCAAGAGGGTGGGACGACGCAAGGTCGCCGTTCTGAGCGCCGCATTCACGGCCGCTGCCCTGGGTCTCGGATCCGTTCTGCTCACCTCGCTCATGGGTGGAGGAGGATCGGGTCCGTCGGCCGATGGAGGGCAGACGGCCGCCGACACCTTCTCCGCGGCCAAGCTGGAGAATCAGGTCTCTGGCCTTCTCGCCAAGAGCGAGAGCTCCGTGGGTGGCTCCCACAAGCCCGATCGGAGCCTGGGGATGGAAGGCGGGCCCGACACCGCGAGCCCCCGGATCTTCCGTGAGATCACGGTGCCCGACTGCATCCGCAAGGGCATCGGTCGCGATGACACGGCCCTTGCCGCTGAGGAAGGGCGCTACCAGGGCAAGGACGCTCTGCTCGTCGTGCTGCCCGATGCCTCTGATGTCAACCGGGTCACCGCCTACGTCATGGACGCATCCTGTGTGAAGCAACCGTCGAACACTGAGGCAGAGGTTCTCCTCAAGGACTCCTACACGCACCCCTGAGAGACCGGCGGTTTCACCTTCGTCTGACGCGGCACAACCGCCACAATGTGGCGTCACCGTGTGCCCGGACACAGTGGGAATGCGCGCCCCTTAGGATCCGTTGGGTGGGGTGAGAGCTCCGAAAGGGTCTCCCCCCGGTCCGATGACGTATTCCAGAGACGAGGAATCAAGCCGTGAGCGACGTCCGTAACGTGATCATCATCGGCTCCGGGCCCGCCGGCTACACGGCGGCGCTCTACACCGCGCGCGCGTCGCTGAAGCCGCTGGTGTTCGAGGGAGCCGTCACCGCTGGCGGTGCGCTCATGAACACCACCGAGGTGGAGAACTTCCCGGGCTTCCAGGACGGCATCATGGGCCCCGAGCTCATGGACAACATGCGCGGCCAGGCCGAGCGCTTCGGCGCCGAGCTCGTCCCGGACGACATCGTCAACGTCGACTTGAGCGGTGAGATCAAGACCGTCACCGACACCGCGGGCACAGTCCACCGCGCGAAGGCCGTCATCGTCACCACCGGTTCGCAGCACCGCAAGCTCGGCCTGCCGAACGAGGACGCGCTCTCCGGTCGCGGTGTCTCGTGGTGCGCCACCTGTGACGGCTTCTTCTTCAAGGACCAGGACATCGCCGTGATCGGTGGCGGTGACACCGCGATGGAGGAGGCCACCTTCCTCTCCCGCTTCGCCAAGTCCGTGACGATCGTCCACCGCCGGGACACCCTGCGCGCCTCCAAGGCGATGCAGGACCGCGCCTTCGCCGACCCCAAGATCAAGTTCGTCTGGGACAGCGAGGTCGCCGAGGTCCAGGGCGACCAGAAGCTCGCCGGCCTGAAGCTGCGCAACATCAAGACCGGCGAGCTCTCGGACCTGGCAGTCACCGGCCTGTTCATCGCGATCGGCCACGACCCGCGCACCGAGCTGTTCAAGGGTCAGCTGGAGCTGGACGAGGAGGGCTACCTCAAGGTCGACGCCCCCTCCACCCGCACCAACCTCACTGGCGTCTTCGGCGCCGGCGACGTGGTCGACCACACCTACCGCCAGGCGATCACCGCAGCCGGTACCGGCTGTTCCGCCGCTCTCGACGCCGAGCGCTTCCTCGCCGCCCTCGCGGACGAGGAGACGGCTGAGCCCGAGAAGACCTCTGTCTGACCCCCATCCCGCCCCACGCACCAATCAGTAAAGGAGCCCGCCGTGGCCGGCACCCTGAAGCATGTGACTGACGACTCCTTCGAGCAGGACGTCCTCAAGAGCGAGAAGCCCGTCCTGGTGGACTTCTGGGCCGCCTGGTGCGGTCCGTGCCGTCAGATCGCGCCGTCCCTCGAGGCGATCGCAGCCGAGCACGGCGACAAGATCGAGATCGTCAAGCTCAACATCGACGAGAACCCGGGTACGGCTGCCAAGTACGGCGTCATGTCCATCCCGACGCTGAACGTCTACCAGAACGGTGAGGTCGCCAAGACCATCGTTGGTGCGAAGCCGAAGGCCGCGATCCTGCGCGACCTTGAGGACTTCATCGCCGAGTGATGTTTCACGTGAAACACGAATGGGCCAACCCTCTCGGGTTGGCCCATTCGCTTGAGAGGGACGCGACTCGCGTGAGAGTGGCCCAGTGCCTCCCGGACGCGAAAGGCCCGGTGTCGGTCAGAGAGGCCGTAGTACTGGTTCCTTCTGCACGGCGCCCAGCAGTCGGTCGATCGCCATTTCCACGTCTTCCTTCCACGACAGCGTCGTCCGCAGTTCCAGCCGCAGACGCGGGACGGTGGGGTGAGGGCGAACCGTCTTGAAGCCCACGGCCAGGAGATGGTCGGCGGGCAGCACACACGCCGGCTCTTTCCAACGCGCGTCCCCGAAGGCCTCGATCGCCTTGAAGCCCCGCCTAAGCAGATCCTTGGCGACCGTCTGGACCATCACCCGCCCCAGTCCCTGACCCTGATAGCCCGGCATGATGAACGCCGTCATCAACTGCACCGCGTCAGGTGACACGGGACTCGTCGGGAACGCCGTCGCACGGGGCACATAAGCCGGCGGCGCGTACAGCACAAAGCCGACCGGTACCTCGTCGACGTAGACGACTCGACCGCAGGAGCCCCAGTCCAGCAGGACGGCGGAGATCCAGGCTTCCTTCTCCAGAGCTGGCGTGCCGGCCTTTACCGCGGCCTCACCGCTGACCGGGTCCAACTCCCAGAAGACACACGAGCGGCAGCGCTTGGGAAGGTCCGGAAGGTTGTCCAGCGTGAGCGGTACGAGCCGGCGCCCCATGAAGGCTGATCCTCGCTTCCTTCGCCCGCGGCATCGCGAGCGGCTGTCAGGGCGCTTCGTTCCCTGAGCAGGCTGCCGACGAACCCGCCGACCGCGCCCAGCCCAAGACCCGCGCTCACCAGTCCGGTGCGGCTCACCGTTCGCATGAACCCCGCCTCCCCTAGAGGTCTGCCAGGTGGATGCGCCATACCCAAACGCATCGTATCCACGATGCGATTCCATCGATACCGCCTGAAAGCAAAGTGCGGGCCGTGTTCCGGTACACACCGGACACGGCCCGCATGAATGGTCGGACAGCAGACCCGACCGCCGGGACTCAATCCTCGTAGTCGTCCGCGTCGTCGCCCTGAAGGCTCTGCTGAAGAGCGAGCTTCTCGCCCGGAGCGAACGTGCTCAGGATCCGCTCGAGGTCCTCCGGAGAGGCGAACTCGACGGTGATCTTGCCCTTCTTCTGACCGAGCTCGACCTTCACCCGCGTCTCGAAGCGATCCGAGAGCCGAGTGGCGAGGTCCGACAGTGCCGGGGAAGGCACGGAGCCGGCACGCGGTCCCCTGGCGCGCGGGCTCTTCTGCGGCCGGGAGCCCATCAGGGTCACGATCTCCTCGACGGACCGGACGGAGAGCCCCTCGGCCACCACCCGGTACGCCAGCCGCTCCTGCTCCTCCGGGTCCTCGACGGAGAGAAGCGCCCGGGCATGCCCGGCGGAGAGCACTCCGGCAGCCACCCGGTTCTGGACCTTGGGCGAGAGCTTCAGCAGACGCAGGGTGTTGGAGACCTGGGGCCGGGAACGACCAATGCGGTCGGCCAACTGGTCATGCGTGCAGTTGAAGTCCTTCAGCAACTGATCGTAGGCGGCAGCCTCTTCGATCGGGTTCAGCTGCGCGCGATGCAGGTTCTCCAGCAGCGCGTCCAGAAGAAGCTTCTCGTCATCGGTGGCCCGCACGATCGCCGGGATCGCGTCGAGACCGGCCTCGCGGCAGGCCCGCCAGCGCCGCTCACCCATGATGAGCTCGTACCGCGCGGGGCCGATCTGCCGGACGACGATCGGCTGGAGGAGACCAACCTCCTGGATGGAGGTGACGAGTTCCTGCAGAGCGTCCTCGTCGAACACCTCACGCGGCTGGCGCGGGTTCGGCGTGATCTCGTCGAGGGGGATCTCCGCGAAGTGCGCGCCCATGGGAGCTGCGGGCGCCTCCGCGGCGCCGCTCGACGACGGCTCCTCGGTTTCATGTGAAACAGGCGGCAAGGTGGCCACCTTGGCCGCGGCCACCCCGCGGTCGGTCAGCATCGGGACACCGGCCGGGGACGGGGAAGCGCTACCCCCCACCGCAGCCGGGGGCACCGTCTTCTCCGTCGGTGCAGCAGGGATCAGTGCGCCGAGACCACGACCCAAACCCCTCCGTCGCTCGCTCACTGGATCCCCTCCACCATGCTCGGGTTGCTCTGGGCGCCGATGGGGGCGTTCGTCGGGTCGTAGTTGACACCGACACCCTTCAGCGCGATCTCTCGTGCCGCCTCAAGGTAGGACAGGGCACCGCTCGATCCTGGATCGTAGGTCAGCACCGTCTGTCCATAGCTCGGCGCCTCGGAGATACGGACCGAGCGGGGAATGCTCGTCCGCAGCACCTCGTCGCCGAAGTGGCTGCGCACTTCGTCCGCGACCTGGGACGCGAGCCGCGTCCGGCCGTCGTACATGGTGAGCAGAATCGTCGAGACATGCAGGGCGGGGTTGAGGTGCCCCCGCACCAGGTCGACGTTGCGCAGCAGCTGGCCCAGGCCCTCCAGCGCGTAGTACTCGCACTGGATCGGGATCAGGACCTCCTGCCCGGCCACAAGCGCGTTGACCGTCAGCAAGCCCAGCGAAGGAGGGCAGTCGATGAGGACGTAGTCCAGTGGCTGCTCATAGGCCTGGATCGCACGCTCGAGTCGACTCTCGCGTGCCACCAGCGACACCAGCTCGATCTCCGCACCGGCGAGATCGATCGTGGCAGGGGCACAGAAGAGACCCTCGACATCAGGGACCGGCTGGACGACTTCGGCGAGCGGCTTGCTCTCGACCAACACGTCATAGATGGAGGGAACTTCGGCGTGATGATCGATACCCAGGGCAGTGGACGCATTGCCCTGCGGGTCGAGGTCGATGACCAACACGCGGCCGCCATGCAGGGCGAGCGACGCGGCAAGATTGACGGTCGTCGTCGTCTTGCCCACGCCCCCCTTCTGGTTGGCGACCACCATGACGCGGGTCTGCTCGGGCCGTGGCAGGCCTTCGCCGGCGCGGCCTAGAGCCTCCACCGCCAGTTGGGCAGCACGACCGATGGGAGTGTCGTCCATCGGGGGCGGTGTTTCACGTGAAACATCCTCCCCCATCGATTCGGTACGGGGACCGGGGACCGGATCGGTCATCGGTCCCGCGATGTTGGCGTCGGACCGCAAGGATTCACTCTCCTCGACTTCAGGCTCGCAATGAACAGAGCCTCCCATGCCTTCGGGGTCGTGAACCAGTGAGGCCTGTTGTTCTGTGGAGAAATCCACCTCTGTGGAAAACTCTGTGCCCCTCAAGGGGGACGGTGCGTCATCAGAAGGGCCGTCTCCGAGGGATCCGAGGGGCTTTCGGTCGCGAGGTTCAGCCGCAGCGCGTCCGCGACTGATGATGCCATGAAGCAGTGAGCGACGTTTCACGTGAAACACGATGCACAGCAGACGCGACCGAACTGTCGCGACACTCCGGCATGGGTGGGTTTGCCAGCTTGTGTGGAGTACGTCTCGTCGTCAGGACGGATCAGCGCCGCCGTCGTGCACGTCCCGTCCTGGCGGCCTTTGCTCGCTTGGCTGCGAAGCGCACACCGCCCGGGCTCTCCCCGACTTCGACGCGCACAACGGTCGACATCGGATCCACCACGCCGTCACCGACATGGAGGATCGACGTCTCCACCGCGCCGAGCTTACTCAGAGCCGTCGCCGCACTCTTCAGCTCCTCCTCCGCGGTGTCGCCCTTGAGTGCCAGCATCTCGCCGTACGGGCGCAGCAGCGGGATGCCCCAGGTGGCCAGCCGGTCCAGCGGAGCCACCGCGCGGGCGGTCACCACATGCACCGGCGGCAGGGTCCCCATGACCTCTTCAGCCCGGCCGCGGACGACCGTCACATGGTCCAGGCCGAGCAGTTCCACGACTTCCGTCAGGAAGTTCGTACGCCGCAGCAGAGGCTCCAGAAGGGTGATCTTCAGGTCCTCCCGGACCAGCGCCAGCGGGATGCCGGGCAGGCCGGCTCCCGAGCCGACGTCGCACACCGTCACGCCCTCGGGAACAACCTCCGAGAGCACCGCGCAGTTCATCAGGTGCCGCTCCCACAGGCGGGGCACCTCTCGCGGGCCGATGAGGCCGCGCTGTACGCCCGCCTCAGCGAGCAGTTCGGCGTAGCGGACCGCATCAGCGTAGCGATCGCCGAACACCTCACGTGCCTGCTCAGGCGCAGGGGGAAGCTCCGCTGCCTCCGTCACGGGGGACCGTCCTTCCGTACCGCGCCGACACCGTGAGCGTCGGCACCAGAACCACCAGAACTAACAGGCTGACAAAGTTCGGCCCCGCCTGCGCACAGACGGGGCCGGAGGAAACGTACGAGCCGATCAAGCGGGAAGCACGACGACGAACCGCTGCGGCTCCTCGCCCTCGGACTCGCTGCGCAAGCCCGCCGTCTTGACGGCGTCGTGCACGACCTTGCGCTCGAAGGGCGTCATCGGATCCAGCTTCACGGGCTCGCCGGTGTTCTTCACCTCAGCGGCGGCCTTGGCACCCAGCTCGGAGAGCTCGGCACGCTTCTTGGCCCGGTAGCCGGCGATGTCCAGCATCAGCCGGCTGCGGTCACCGGTCTCCCGGTGCACGGCCAATCGCGTGAGCTCCTGGAGCGCCTCCAGCACCTCGCCGTCACGCCCGACCAGCTTCTGCAGGTCTCGGCCACCGGAGTCGCTGATGATCGAGACAGCGGCGCGGTCGGCCTCGACGTCCATGTCGATGTCGCCGTCGAGATCGGCAATGTCGAGCAGACCCTCGAGGTAGTCCGCCGCGATCTCGCCCTCCTGCTCCAGGCGGGTCAGGGTGTCTACACCCTCGGCAGCGGCGGAGGTGGTGCCTTCCGTCACGGGATGGGCTCCTTCTTACTTCTTGGACGGGGACTTGGGGCGCTGCGGACCGCCCTTGCGCTGCCCGGACTGGGCCTTGCTGCGGCCGCTGCTGCCGGGCTTCTGCGCGGCCTTCTTGGCAGCGTCGGGCTTGGCGTCCTCGGGCTCGTCGGACTTCTCCAACGACGTCGGCTCGTCGGCCTGCTTCGCACCGCCGGACTGACGCTGGGACTTGCTCTGCCGCTTCGGCTGCTGACGCTTGGGGGCAGCCCCGGTGGTCGGCGTACCGTCCTCGGTCACGGTGGCGACAGCGCCCTCGCTCTTGGCCACGGTGCCGTCGGCCTGCGCCGCGAGACCGGCCTTGGTGAGGCCGTTGATGAACTTGCGCTCATGCTCGTTGCGGTCGCGGCCCTTGGCCACGATGGCCTTGACGATTGCCTTCTCACCGCGGCTGCGCGTCTTGCCGTGGTCCGTGACGTGCTTGTGCAGGCGCTCCAGGTACGCGGCCTGAGCCTTGGAACCCGGGGTCGGGTTGTTGCGGATGACGTACATCTGCTGGCCCATGGTCCACACGTTGGTGGTCAGCCAGTAGACGAGGACACCGACGGGGAAGTTGATACCGAAGACGGCGAACATGACCGGGAAGACGTACATCAGCATCTTCTGCTGCTGCATGAACGGCGTCTTCACCGTGGTGTCGACGTTCTTCGTCATCAGCTGACGCTGCGTGTAGAACTGCGACGCCGACATCAGGACGATCATGACCGCGGTGACGATGCGGACCGTGGTCAGGGAGGCGTCGAGCGCGGCGACATCGGCCGAGCTGTCGGTGAACTTCGCGGCCAGCGGGGCCCCGAAGATGTGCGCCTGCTGCGCGCTCTTCAGCAGGCTGTCGTTGATCACACCGATGGTGTCGTTATTGGCGATGCTGTTGAGCACGTGGTACAGGGCGAAGAAGAACGGCGACTGCGCCAGGATGGGAAGGCACGAGGAGAGCGGGTTGGTGCCCGTCTCCTTGTACAGCTTCATCATCTCTTCGGACTGACGCTGCTTGTCGTTCTTGTAGCGCTCCTGGATCTTCTTCATCTCGGGCTGCAGCGTCTGCATGGCCCGGGTCGCCTTGATCTGCTTCACGAAGAGCGGGATCAGGCAGATACGGATCAGAATCACCAGGGACACGATGGACAGGCCCCAGGCCCACCCTGTGTCAGGGCCGAAGATGGCGCCGTACACCGAGTGGAACTGGACGATGACCCAGGAAACGGGTGTCGTGATGAAGCTGAAGAGGCTGGCAATCGTGTCCACTAATCATGCTCCTTGGACATGGGACGGGGTCTCTGCGGCCGGGCTCGAAGGAGCTTTGCCTTCGATGGCCGTTTCGGCGGCGGAGGGCCCGCCCTTCCGTGCACGCCACGCGTTGCGCAGCATCTCGTGCCACCGCGGGCGCTTACGCGGCGGGACATGGTCCACGCCGCCCAGCGACCACGGGTTGCACCGCAGGATGCGCCAGGCGGTGAGCGCCGTGCCCTTGATCGCACCGTGTCGGTCGATGGCCGTGTACCCGTAGTGGGAGCACGACGGGTAGTACTTGCACACCGGCCCGAGCAGCGGACTGATCGTCCACTGGTACAGCTTGATCAGAGCCAGTAGTGGGTACTTCATCGCGCGCCCCCTCCCAGCAGCCGCTGGATAGCGGCATCCAGGTCTCGGGCCAGCTGTGCATGGTCGGCGTCACCCGCACCGGGCAACGCTCGTACGACTACCAGGCTACCGGGGGGCAGCTGGTCGACTCGGTCGCGCATCAGATGGCGAAGCCTGCGCTTCACCTTGTTCCGCACGACCGCGCCACCCACTGCCTTGCTCACGACGAAACCCGCACGCGTCAGGGGAGCGCTCTCCCCAGGCGCGTGCGGGTCCGTGGCACCGCTACGAAGGTGGACGACAAGAGTCGGGCGTCCAGCCCGGCGTCCTCGTCGTACCGCGGTCGCGAAGTCCTCGCGCCGCCTCAGCCGATGCTCGGTAGGCAGCACGACGTCATGACCTGATCAGAATCAGGCGGACAGGCTGGCGCGACCCTTGCTGCGGCGGTTCGCCAGAATCGCGCGGCCGGCACGGGTGCGCATCCGCAGGCGGAAGCCGTGGGTCTTCGCGCGACGACGGTTGTTCGGCTGGAAGGTGCGCTTGCTCACTCGGGGGCTCCAGAAATCAATCGGTAGTGGCGGGGTGCCGTCCTGGCTGTCACCGTGCGCCCACGAGTAGCTCGCAGTTACGCCCGAGTGCACCGCTTCCCGATCACCTGACGTGATCTGTGCCCATCGGAGGCAGGCGGCAGCAGCCATCGACAACTCGACCTGGTTACGGTACGCGCGGCTACGCCATCCGGTCAAACCAGAGGTCACTGGGAGACACTATCCACAGGCTGGGGACAACAACTTGAACCGCACCCGCCGCCCTGACTACCGTGACTGAACTCCGATTCGTTCCCTAGCCCCCTTGATTCTGGCTCCACCCCTTGTGAATCCCGACCCGTCCCACCATCACACGTTCGTGGGACCCGTGAGAGAGCGTGCCCTGTGGCTGACGTACCTGCCGATCTTGCCGCAGTGTGGCCACGAGTACTGGAGCAACTTCTCGGTGAAGGCCGGGGGCAGGGTGTCGAGTCGAAGGACGAGCACTGGATCCGGCGCTGCCAGCCGCTCGCGCTGGTCGCCGACACCGCCCTGCTCGCCGTACCGAACGAATTTGCGAAGGGCGTACTGGAGGGCCGTCTCGCTCCGATCGTCAGCGACACCCTGAGCCGAGAGTGCGGCCGTCCGATCCGGATCGCGATCACCGTCGACGACTCCGCCGGCGAGCCCCCGGCCCCACCGGTCCCCCCGGCCCCGCCCCAGTCCCGCTACGAGGAGCCCGAGCTCCCGCCGTACGAGGGCTACGGCCGCCACCGCGCCGACGACCCGCGGCCCGGCCCCTCCGCCGACCAGCTGCCCACGGCCCGCCCGGCCTACCCGAACGAGTACCAGCGCCCCGAGCCCGCTCCCGGCAGCTGGCCGCGGCCGACGCAGGACGAGTACGGCTGGCAGCAGCAGCGGCTCGGATTCCCGGAGCGGGACCCTTACGCATCGCCTTCGCAGGACTCCTACGCACAGGACTCCTACGGCTCTCCCGCACAGGACTACCGCCCGCAGGCGATGGAGCGGCCGTCCTACGACGGACACCGCTCCGAGTACGAGCAGCGCCGTCCTGACTACGAGCAGCGCCGACCCGACTACGACAAGCAGCGGTCCGACTACGACCAGCCGCGCGCCGAATACGACCAGGGCCCCCGCCGTGAGATGCCCGAACCGCCCGTCGGCTCAGGGCATGTGCACCGCGGCGGTCCCGTCGGCTCGGCCCTGCCGACGACCGGTGCACCCGGCCCGCTGGCCGCGCAGCCCGCGCCGGCGCCCGGCCCCGGTGAGCCCACCGCGCGTCTGAACCCGAAGTACCTCTTCGACACGTTCGTCATCGGCGCGTCCAACCGTTTCGCGCACGCGGCCGCGGTCGCCGTCGCCGAGGCACCCGCGAAGGCGTACAACCCCCTCTTCATCTACGGGGAGTCGGGACTCGGCAAGACACACCTGCTGCATGCGATCGGGCACTACGCGCGCAGCCTCTACCCGGGCACGCGCGTGCGGTACGTGAGCTCCGAGGAGTTCACCAACGAGTTCATCAACTCCATCCGCGACGGCAAGGGCGACAGCTTCCGCAAGCGCTACCGCGAGATGGACATCCTGCTCGTCGACGACATCCAGTTCCTCGCGGACAAGGAGTCGACGCAGGAGGAGTTCTTCCACACCTTCAACACGCTCCACAACGCGAACAAGCAGATCGTGCTGTCCAGCGACCGGCCGCCCAAGCAGCTGGTCACGCTGGAGGACAGGCTGCGGAACCGTTTCGAGTGGGGTCTGATCACCGACGTCCAGCCGCCCGAGCTGGAGACGCGTATCGCGATCCTGCGCAAGAAGGCGGTCCAGGAGCAGCTCAACGCCCCGCCGGAGGTCCTGGAGTTCATCGCCTCCCGCATCTCACGCAACATCCGAGAGCTGGAGGGCGCGCTGATCCGGGTGACGGCCTTCGCGTCGCTCAACCGGCAGCCGGTGGACCTCGGCCTGACGGAGATCGTCCTCAAGGACCTGATCCCCGGTGGCGACGACGCGACGCCGGAGATCACCTCGACGGCCATCATGAGCGCCACCGCCGACTACTTCGGTCTCACCGTCGAGGACCTGTGCGGCAGCTCTCGCGGCCGCCAGCTGGTCACGGCCCGCCAGATCGCCATGTACCTGTGCCGTGAGCTGACGGACCTGTCACTGCCGAAGATCGGCGCGCTGTTCGGTGGCCGCGACCACACCACGGTGATGCACGCGGACCGCAAGATCCGCAATCTGATGGCCGAGCGGCGCTCCATCTACAACCAGGTCACCGAGCTCACGAACCGCATCAAGAACGGCTGACGGAGCCGGCCGGCAACAGGGCCGCAGACACCTGCCGTACGTCGCCGAGGGCGCTCCGGGACAAGATCCCGGGGCGCCCTTCGTCATTCGGCGACCTCACGCACGGACACCCACTGTTCGAATACCTGCCGCGTTACGGCCACTCTCCACAGATTCAGTGACTTTTTGCCGTCCACATCCTGGGGACTGGGAAGTTGTCCAGACTGTGTCCACAGGCGCCTCTGTTGAAAGACCATCAGACCAGGTCATCCGCATGTGGATTCGTGGACGAACGATCTCCACAGACTGTGGACAGAGCGAAGATCCACAGGCTGTGCACGAAGTTGTCCACCGGCAACCCACAGGCTGAGGCCAGTTGTCCCCAGTGATCCTCAGCTTCTCCACACCGCTGTCCACTGTTCGGCAACGCGACGCGCCTCGTCACCGTGGCGAGTGAAAGGCGTCACACGAAGATGCCAGGTTGGCCTGTGGGAAAGGTGGGTAAAGCTGGGGACGGCGTTGGGGAGAAGTCGCCTCAGGCTGTGCATGGGGTGTGCAGAACTTTCCGTTCTCCACAGAAACACCCGGTTGTCCACTGCCGTCGCCCACAGGGCCCGTGGACAAAATCTTGGCCCTGAGCTGGGAAAACGTGGTTATCCACGGTATCCACAGGCCCTACTACTACTCCCAACTAGAGAGAGCTGGGAATTCGTTTCGAAGTGGGTCCTGTGCACAACTCGCCGTCCGGCTCCCGGCTGCCCCTCATCACGACTTGACCCCGAGAGGCACCTACTGTCAGTGGGGTGCGTCAGACTGTTCCCGGTGTCCTTCCCCTCACTGGGGCCGACGACACCGAGACAGACGACGAAGCCAGGCAGGCCGAGAAGCGCCGGCAACAGCAGGAGGCGGCAACAGTGAAGATCCGGGTGGAACGCGACGTACTCGCGGAGGCCGTGGCCTGGGCGGCGCGCAGCCTCCCGGCCCGTCCGCCGGCCCCTGTCCTCGCCGGCCTCCTTCTCAAGGCCGACGACGGTCAGCTGAGCCTGTCCAGCTTCGACTACGAGGTCTCCGCACGCGTCAGCGTCGAGGCGGAGGTCGACGAAGAGGGCACAGTCCTCGTCTCCGGCCGTCTGCTCGCCGACATCTGCCGCGCTCTCCCCAACCGCCCGGTGGAGATCTCCACAGACGGTGTACGGGCGACCGTGGTCTGCGGCTCCTCGCGATTCACACTCCACACCCTGCCTGTGGAGGAGTACCCCGCGCTGCCGCAGATGCCCACGGCGACCGGCACCGTCCCCGGTGAGGTCTTCGCCTCCGCGGCCGCGCAGGTGGCCATCGCCGCCGGCCGCGACGACACGCTGCCCGTCCTCACCGGTGTGCGCATCGAGATCGAGGGCGACACCGTCACGCTGGCGTCCACCGACCGCTACCGCTTCGCGGTCCGCGAGTTCCTGTGGAAGCCGGAGAACCCGGAAGCGTCCGCGGTCGCCCTGGTGCCCGCGAAGACGCTCCTGGACACCGCCAAGGCGCTCACGAGCGGCGACAGCGTCACCCTGGCGCTGTCCGGCTCGGGCGCGGGCGAGGGTCTGATCGGTTTCGAGGGCGCCGGCCGTCGGACGACGACCCGTCTCCTGGAGGGCGACCTTCCCAAGTACCGCTCGCTGTTCCCGACGGAGTTCAACAGCATCGCCGTGATCGAGACCGCCCCCTTCGTGGAGGCCGTCAAGCGTGTGGCCCTGGTCGCCGAGCGCAACACCCCGGTGCGGCTCAGCTTCGAGCAGGGTGTGCTCATCCTGGAGGCCGGTTCCAGCGATGACGCACAGGCTGTGGAAAGGGTCGACGCCCAGCTGGAGGGCGACGACGTGTCGATCGCCTTCAACCCGACCTTCCTGCTGGACGGCCTGAGCGCCATCGACTCCCCGGTGGCCCAGCTGTCGTTCACGACGTCCACCAAGCCCGCGCTGCTGAGCGGAAAGCCGGCGCTGGACGCCGAGGCGGACGAGGCCTACAAGTACCTGATCATGCCGGTGCGCCTCAGCGGCTGAGCGGCCGGAGTTGTCCACAGGCCGTGGAGAAGATGGCCCGGCCTGTGGGGAAACCCGCAGGTGAGGGCGTACGAATGAGCGCGTATGCCCACAGCTGTGCGTGAGCGTCCGGGTTTAGGCTCGTACGTGGGTACGAAGGTGCCACACACGCCACAGCAACCTAAGGAACACAACTGATGGAGCTCGGTCTCATCGGCCTCGGCAAGATGGGCGGCAACATGCGCGAGCGGATCCGCCGCGCGGGCCACACCGTCGTCGGATACGACCGCAACCCCGACCTCGCGGATGCCCACAGCCTGGAAGAGCTTGTGGGCAAGCTTCCGGGCCCGCGCGTGATCTGGGTGATGGTCCCGGCCGGTGCCCCGACCCAGTCGACCATCGACGGGCTGGCCGAGCTCCTGGAGCCCGGTGATGTCGTCGTGGACGGCGGCAACTCGCGCTGGACGGACGACGAGCGGCACGCCGAGGAGCTGGCGGCCAAGGGCATCGGGTTCGTCGACTGCGGCGTCTCCGGCGGCGTATGGGGCCTGCAGAACGGCTACGCGCTGATGTACGGCGGCGACGCGGACAACGTCGCCAAGGTGCAGCCGATATTCGACGCCCTCAAGCCGGAGGGCGACTTCGGAGCGGTGCACGCCGGCAAGGTCGGCGCGGGGCACTTCGCGAAGATGGTCCACAACGGCATCGAGTACGCGATGATGCAGGCCTACGCCGAGGGCTGGGAGCTGCTGGAGAAGGTCGACTCCGTGACCGACGTCCGGGATGTCTTCCGCTCCTGGCAGGAGGGCACGGTCATCCGCTCCTGGCTGCTGGACCTCGCGGTGAACGCGCTGGACGAGGACGAGCACCTGGACAAGCTCAGGGGTTTTGCACAGGACTCCGGTGAGGGACGCTGGACTGTGGAAGCCGCCATAGACCACGCGGTGCCGCTGCCGGCGATCACCGCGTCGCTGTTCGCGCGGTTCGCGTCCCGCCAGGACGACTCGCCGCAGATGAAGATGATCGCGGCACTGCGGAACCAGTTCGGCGGTCACGCGGTCGAGAAGAAGTGACCGTCGGGAACGAGAAGACGGTGACCGGCGGGGCACAAGGGCCCGCCGGAGACGAGAAGAAGTAATCCACACCCTGGGGATGGCACCCTGGCACCCTCGGGAGTGACCCGGTTGTCCACAACTGGGGAAAGTCGAACCACATGTTGGGGGAGGTCGGCGAACGACCATGCACGTCACGCATCTGTCGCTGGCCGACTTCCGCTCGTACGCCCGGGTCGAGGTTCCGCTGGACCCGGGCGTCACCGCCTTCGTCGGCCCCAACGGCCAGGGCAAGACCAACCTCGTCGAGGCCGTCGGCTACCTCGCCACCCTCGGCAGCCACCGCGTCGCCTCCGACGCCCCTCTGGTCCGCATGGGCGCCGACCGGGCGGTCATCCGGGCGCAGGTACGACAGGGCGACCGGCAGCAGCTGGTCGAGCTGGAGCTCAACCCGGGCAAGGCCAACCGCGCCCGCATCAACAGATCCTCGCAGGTCAAGCCCCGTGACGTGCTCGGCATCGTGCGGACCGTCCTGTTCGCGCCGGAGGACCTCGCCCTGGTCAAGGGCGACCCCGGGGAGCGGCGCCGCTTCCTCGACGAGCTGATCACCGCCCGCTCCCCGCGGATGGCCGGCGTGCGCTCCGACTACGAGCGGGTGCTCAGGCAGCGCAACACCCTCCTGAAGTCGGCCGCGCTCGCGAGGAGGCACGGCGGCCGCTCCATGGACCTGTCCACCCTCGACGTCTGGGACCAGCACCTCGCGCGCGCGGGCGCGGAGTTGCTCGCCCAGCGCCTGGACCTGATCGCGGCGATCCAGCCGCTGGCCGACAAGGCGTACGAGCAGCTGGCGCCCGGCGGTGGCCCCGTCGCCCTCGACTACAAGCCGTCGGCTCCCGGCGAGGCACACACACGCGAGGATCTCTTCGAGCAGCTGATGGCGGCGCTCGCCGAGGCCCGCAAGCAGGAGATCGAGCGCGGTGTCACGCTCGTCGGACCGCATCGGGACGATCTGCTTCTCAAACTCGGTCAGCTGCCCGCCAAGGGATACGCCTCCCACGGCGAGTCCTGGTCCTACGCGCTGGCGCTGCGCCTGGCGTCGTACGACCTGCTCAGGGCCGAGGGCAACGAACCGGTGCTGGTCCTCGACGACGTCTTCGCCGAGCTGGACACCCGTCGCCGCGAGCGCCTGGCCGAGCTGGTGGCGCCCGGCGAGCAGGTCCTGGTGACCGCCGCGGTCGACGACGACGTACCGCATGTGCTGGCCGGGGCGCGGTACACGGTGTCCGAGGGGACGGTGGAGCGCGTATGAGCGAGAACCCGTCCGAGGGCACACCCGCTCCCAAGAAGACCCCCGAACCCTCCGGCGTCGACCTCGCGCGCGTGGCGCTCAGGGCTGCCAAGGAACAGGCACGCGCGCGTGGTGACGCGGCGCAGCAGAAGAAGCAGGCGCGTCGCGGTGGTCTGCGCTCCGGCGCGCGTGCCGACGGCCGCGACCCGCTGGCGCTCGGCGCCGCCATCAACCGCTTGATCACCGAGCGGGGCTGGGAGACCCCGGCCGCGGTGGGCGGTGTGATGGGGCGCTGGCCGCAGATCGTCGGCGACGACGTCGCCAAGCACTGCGTCCCGGAGAAGTACGACGAGGACGAGCGCGTCCTGGTCGTGCGCTGTGACTCGACGGCCTGGGCGACCAATCTGCGACTGCTGGCCCCCACACTGGTCGCCCGCCTCAACGAGGACCTCGGCCATGGCGCGGTGCGGCAGATCAAGGTGCAGGGCCCCGGCGGCCCCGCTCGCCGCTACGGCCCCCTGCGCGCGCCCGGCAGCACGGGACCGGGCGACACCTACGGGTGACGGACGATCCACCTGCCCGCGAAGGGGGGCGTGCGCCATCGCGAAAGCCCTGCGACCGCTTCCAGGAGCCCGTAACAGCAGTCTCAGCAGCCCCGTCGACCACAGGTGACCGACATCACACCACTGGTCGTCGGCGGTCACGAGACGCCATCGGCGATCTCCTCGTCGCACCAGCGCACGCGGCTGCGAATCGCGACCTGACTCCGAAGTAGCCAAGGGTTGACGGCCGGAAGCGCTGAGTGGCTCTGTGAGCCTCTTTGGGCCCCCATCCGCATATCGGGAGTCGGCAGAGGCAGGTTCAGGGCGGCACATGCGGACTCAGGTACCGGCAAACCCCCATCACTGTCGGCGCTACCGGTAGACTGGAGCCCAATCCCGCCCCAAACGTGGGGACCGTCCGGGAAAAGCTGAGCAACGCTGATCAAGGCTTACCAACGCAACATGCCGCAGCCGCTCCGGCAACCCGCCGACGAGCCTGGCTCGTGCTGTGCCAGAAAGGGCGCTTCGTGGCCGATTCCGGCAACCCCAACGAGAACATCCCGTCCACCGACGCCGGCGAGAACGACGCGGTGACTTCGTCGAACGGCGAGGTCACCGCCTCGTACGACGCCAGCGCCATCACCGTCCTCGAGGGCTTGGACGCGGTCCGCAAGCGCCCCGGTATGTACATCGGCTCGACCGGTGAGCGAGGGCTGCACCACCTTGTGCAGGAGGTCGTCGACAACTCCGTCGACGAGGCACTGGCCGGCCACGCGGACACCATCGACGTCACGATCCTCGCCGACGGTGGCGTGCGGGTCGTCGACAACGGCCGTGGCATCCCGGTCGGCATCGTCCCCTCCGAGGGCAAGCCGGCCGTCGAGGTCGTGCTGACGGTCCTGCACGCGGGCGGAAAGTTCGGCGGCGGCGGCTACGCGGTCTCCGGCGGTCTGCACGGCGTGGGTGTCTCCGTCGTGAACGCCCTGTCGACGAAGGTCTCCGTCGAGATCAAGACCGACGGCCACCGCTGGACGCAGGACTACAAGTTGGGCGTACCGACGGCCCCGCTTGCCAAGCACGAGGCCACGGATGAGCACGGCACCACGGTCACCTTCTGGGCCGACCCGGACATCTTCGAGACCACCGAGTACTCCTTCGAGACGCTCTCGCGGCGTTTTCAGGAGATGGCGTTCCTCAACAAGGGCCTGAGGATCAACCTCACCGACGAGCGTGAGTCGGCGAAGGCCACGGCTGGCGCCGACGAGGCGGGCGAGGACGAGAAGCACGAGGTCAAGGCCGTCTCGTACCACTACGAGGGCGGCATCGTCGACTTCGTGAAGTACCTCAACTCCCGCAAGGGAGAGGTGGTGCACCCCACCGTGATCGACCTCGAGGCCGAGGACAAGGACAAGAGCCTTTCCCTTGAGCTCGCCATGCAGTGGAACGGCGGTTACAGCGAGGGTGTGTACTCCTTCGCCAACATCATCCACACGCACGAGGGCGGTACGCACGAAGAGGGCTTCCGCGCGGCGCTCACCTCGCTGATCAACAAGTACGCGCGGGACAAGAAGCTGCTGCGTGAGAAGGACGACAACCTCACGGGTGACGACATCCGTGAGGGTCTGACGGCGATCATCTCGGTGAAGCTGAGCGAGCCGCAGTTCGAGGGCCAGACCAAGACCAAGCTGGGCAACACCGAGGTGAAGACCTTCGTGCAGAAGGTCGTCTACGAGCACCTCAACGACTGGCTGGACCGCAACCCGGTCGAGGCCGCGGACATCATCCGCAAGGGCATCCAGGCGGCCACCGCGCGCGTGGCGGCCCGCAAGGCCCGCGACCTCACCCGCCGCAAGGGTCTGCTGGAGTCGGCGTCCCTGCCGGGCAAGCTCTCGGACTGCCAGTCCAACGACCCCACCAAGTGCGAGATCTTCATCGTCGAGGGTGACTCCGCCGGCGGCTCGGCCAAGTCCGGCCGCAACCCCGAGTACCAGGCGATCCTCCCGATCCGAGGCAAGATCCTCAACGTCGAGAAGGCGCGGATCGACAAGATCCTGCAGAACCAGGAGATCCAGGCGCTGATCTCGGCCTTCGGCACCGGAGTCCACGAGGACTTCGACATCGAGAAGCTGCGCTATCACAAGATCATCCTGATGGCGGACGCCGACGTCGACGGCCAGCACATCAACACCCTGCTGCTGACCTTCCTGTTCCGCTTCATGCGGCCGCTGGTCGAGGCCGGGCACGTGTTCCTGTCCCGTCCTCCGCTGTACAAGATCAAGTGGGGCCGGGACGAGGTCGAGTACGCCTACTCCGACCGCGAGCGCGACGCCCTGCTGGAGATGGGCCGTCAGCGCGGCAAGCGCGTCCGCGAGGACTCGATCCAGCGCTTCAAGGGTCTCGGTGAGATGAACGCCGAGGAGCTGCGCATCACGACCATGGACCAGGAGCACCGCGTCCTCGGCCAGGTCACCCTCGACGACGCCGCCCAGGCCGACGACCTGTTCTCGGTCCTCATGGGCGAGGACGTCGAGGCCCGCCGCGCGTTCATCCAGCGCAATGCCAAGGACGTCCGCTTCCTCGACATCTGAGTCGGTCTCAGCTGACCGCACCAGGAAGGATCTTCACCAGCAATGACCGACGAGAACACTCCCGTCACGCCTGACGAGGGACAGATCATGCGTGTCGAGCCCGTCGGGCTCGAGACGGAGATGCAGCGCTCGTACCTCGACTACGCGATGTCCGTCATCGTCTCGCGTGCCCTGCCGGACGTCCGGGACGGCCTCAAGCCCGTCCACCGCCGTGTCCTGTACGCCATGTACGACGGCGGCTACCGCCCCGAGCGCGGCTTCTACAAGTGCGCGCGCGTGGTCGGCGACGTCATGGGCAACTACCACCCGCACGGCGACTCCTCGATCTACGACGCCCTGGTCCGTCTCGCCCAGCCGTGGTCGATGCGCATGCCGCTCGTCGACTCCAACGGCAACTTCGGCTCGCCGGGCAACGACCCGGCGGCGGCCATGCGCTACACCGAGTGCAAGATGGCGCCGCTGTCGATGGAGATGGTCCGCGACATCGACGAGGAGACCGTCGACTTCACGGACAACTACGACGGCCGCTCCCAGGAGCCGACCGTCCTGCCGGCCCGCTTCCCGAACCTGCTGATCAACGGCTCGGCCGGCATCGCGGTCGGCATGGCGACCAACATCCCGCCGCACAATCTGCGCGAGGTCGCGGCCGGCGCCCAGTGGTGCCTGGAGAACCCGGAAGCCTCGCACGAGGAGCTCCTGGACGCGCTCATCGAGCGCATCAAGGGCCCGGACTTCCCGACCGGCGCGCTCGTCGTCGGCCGTAAGGGCATCGAAGAGGCGTACCGCACCGGCCGCGGCTCCATCACCATGCGCGCCGTCGTCGAGGTCGAGGAGATCCAGAACCGCCAGTGCCTGGTGGTCACGGAGCTGCCGTACCAGACCAACCCCGACAACCTCGCGCAGAAGATCGCCGACCTGGTGAAGGACGGCAAGATCGGCGGCATCGCGGACGTCCGCGACGAGACGTCGTCCCGCACCGGCCAGCGCCTGGTCATCGTCCTGAAGCGGGACGCGGTCGCCAAGGTCGTGCTGAACAACCTCTACAAGCACACGGACCTGCAGACGAACTTCGGCGCCAACATGCTGGCGCTCGTCGACGGCGTCCCGCGCACCCTCTCCCTGGACGCGTTCATCCGCCACTGGGTGACGCACCAGATCGAGGTCGTCGTCCGCCGTACGCGTTTCCGGCTGCGCAAGGCCGAGGAGCGCGCGCACATCCTGCGCGGCCTGCTGAAGGCCCTGGACGCCATCGACGAGGTCATCGCCCTGATCCGGGCCAGTGACACCGTCGAGATCGCGCGTACGGGCCTGATGGAGCTCCTGGAGATCGACGAGATCCAGGCCAACGCCATCCTCGAGATGCAGTTGCGGCGACTGGCCGCCCTGGAGCGCCAGAAGATCATCCAGGAGCACGACGAACTCCAGGCGAAGATCACCGAGTACAACGAGATCCTGGCCTCGCCGGTCCGCCAGCGCGGCATCGTCAGCGCGGAGCTCGCGGCGATCGTCGAGAAGTACGGCGACGACCGCAAGACCATGCTGGTGCCCTACGACGGTGACATGTCCATCGAGGACCTGATCGCCGAGGAGGACATCGTCGTCACGGTCTCGCGCAGCGGCTACGTCAAGCGCACCAAGACCGTCGACTACCGCGCCCAGAAGCGCGGCGGCAAGGGCGTACGCGGCACGAAGCTCAAGGAAGACGACATCGTCGACCACTTCTTCGTGTCGACCACGCACCACTGGCTGCTGTTCTTCACCAACAAGGGCCGGGTCTACCGCGCGAAGGCGTACGAGCTCCCGGACGCCGGCCGTGACGCGCGCGGGCAGCACGTCGCGAACCTGCTGGCCTTCCAGCCGGACGAGGCGATCGCCGAGATCCTCGCCATCCGCGACTACGAGGCCGTGCCTTACCTCGTACTCGCCACCAAGGCGGGACTGGTGAAGAAGACGCCTCTGAAGGATTACGATTCGCCGCGCTCCGGCGGTGTCATCGCGATCAACCTCCGTGAGATGGAGAACGGTTCCGATGACGAACTGATCGGCGCCGAGCTTGTTTCGGCCGACGACGATCTGCTTCTGATCAGCAAGAAGGCACAGTCGATCAGGTTCACCGCCACGGACGAGTCGCTGCGGCCCATGGGCCGTGCCACCTCGGGTGTCAAGGGCATGAGCTTCCGTGAGGGAGACGAGCTGCTCTCGATGAATGTTGTTCGACCCGGTACGTTCGTGTTCACTGCCACCGACGGCGGGTACGCGAAGCGGACCGCGGTCGACGAGTACCGCGTCCAGGGTCGCGGCGGCCTCGGCATCAAGGCCGCCAAGATCGTCGAGGACCGCGGCTCTCTCGTCGGTGCGCTGGTGGTCGAGGAGACCGACGAGATCCTCGCCATCACGCTGGGCGGCGGTGTGATTCGTACGCGAGTCAACGAGATCAGGGAGACGGGCCGTGACACCATGGGCGTCCAACTGATCAACCTGGGCAAGCGCGATGCCGTCGTAGGTGTCGCACGTAACGCCGAGGCGGGACGCGAGGCGGAGGAGGTCGACGGCGACATTGTCGTCGACGAGACCGTCGAGGGTGCCGCGACCACCGGCACGGACGAGGGTGCCGCACCCTCGGCCGAGTAGCACGAGGAGAGAGTCATCGTGAGCGGAGCCACGGGCGCCGGGTCGTCCGGTACCTCGACCGGTTCTACGGCCGGTACGGACGGCGGAGGCCGTGGCTCCGCCGCGCCCGCGACCGACACGCACACCACCCAGCTGAAAGCGATCAAGTCGCCCGCGAAAGGCCCTTCCTCGCCCGATGCACCTGGATCCCAGGGGGGAACCGTGACGGACACCCGAGGCTCGCAGGCCCAGCAGTACGGGGCCGGCGCGGGCGCCCAGCCCCAGCCCGGGCCCGCAGGAGGGCAGCAGGCGGCCCCCGCGTCGCCGCTGCCCGGGGAACGGCAGTCGCAGCAGCCCGCCGCGCCCTACCACCCGCCGCAGGCCTACCAGACGCCCGCTCCGGCAAGCGCGGTCCGCCGGCCGCGCACGGGGGCGAGCACGACGCCGCGCACCCGCAAGGCGCGCCTGCGGGTGGCCAAGGCCGACCCGTGGTCGGTGATGAAGGTCAGCTTCCTGCTCTCCATCGCGCTGGGCATCTGCACGATCGTGGCGTCCGCGGTGCTGTGGATGGTCATGGACGCGATGGGCGTCTTCTCGACGGTGGGCGGCACGATCTCCGAGGCGACCGGCTCCAACGAGTCGAACGGCTTCGACCTGCAGTCCTTCCTGTCGCTGCCGCACGTCCTGATGTTCACGTCGATCATCGCGGTCATCGACGTCGTCCTCGCGACGGCGCTGGCGACCCTCGGCGCGTTCATCTACAACCTCTCCGCCGGGTTCGTGGGCGGCGTCGAGCTGACGCTCGCAGAGGACGAGTGACGGCGGCGGAGGCCGGTTGACGGCTTCTCCGAGGTCGGATCACGGTTGCCGTCAGGAGGCGGGTTCAAACCTCGCCTGACGGTTCTCCGACAACCGATTTTGGGACTGCCCACGTCGTGCGCTAATCTTCAGGAGTCAGCGCGCGGGACACACACCGCAGAGCGCGGCGGGGCTATAGCTCAGTTGGTTAGAGCGCATCCCTGATAAGGATGAGGCCACAGGTTCAAATCCTGTTAGCCCCACCAGCGAAAAGACCCCCAGTCCATCAGGGCTGGGGGTCTTTCGCATGTCCGATTGTCAGTGCCGGATGAGAGCCTGGGCGGCATGATCGTCGAACGGGCTTACGCGCATCTCGCCGAGGGCGAGCTGGAGGAGGACGGCCAGTGGCCGTGGTCCGTGCCGTGCGTGCGACAGCTGCTGCACGACGGCTTGAGATTCACCGCGCCGGTCACGTTCCTGGTGGGGGAGAACGGCTCGGGCAAGTCGACCCTCGTCGAGGCGCTCGCGGAGGGCTTCGGCCTGGACTCCTGGGGCGGATCCGCGGGTTACAAGTACGCGAGTTGGCGTGAGCCGTCGGCCCTGGGCGGGCGCATACGGTTCGAGGCGACGGTGGCCGGCCGCCGCATGCTGCGCGGGCCTCGTACGCGCCGCAGAGGCTTCTTCCTGCGGGCGGAGACGGCGCTGGACGCGCTGGGCCGGGAGCAGAAGTCCGGAAGGCTGTCCGGGGCCGCGGACGAGATGAGCCACGGCGAGGGCTTTCTGATGGCCTTCCGCGAGCGGTTTCAGGAGCCTGGGCTGTACGTCCTTGACGAGCCCGAGGCCGCGCTGTCCTTCGCTTCTTGTCTTCAACTCGTGGGGCAACTGCACGAACTGGGGCGTTCCGGCGCACAGGTCATCTGCGCGACGCACTCACCTGTGCTCACGGCGCTGCCGGGCGCCGAGATCATCGAGGTGGGTGACCACGGAATGCGTCCCGCCGGCTGGCGGGATCTGGAAATCGTCGACCACTGGCGGCGTTACCTCAACGATCCCTGGGCCTATCTCCGGCACATCGTCGAGCCGGGATGAGGCGGCGGGGTAGGGATGAAGCGCGCCGCAGTACTGCTGAAGGGGCTGTCGTCAGAAGCGGGTGCGCTGTAGGCGGGCTCGCTGTGACGGCGGGTTGGAGCAGAGGGACAAGGCTCGCGGAGGGCTACGGCCGGAGCGAGCCCGGATTCAGCGTTGATGCGGGACGAGTGGCCGGTCCGGCGCTTCGTCGTGGGCGCATTCGCGGGTGCTCGATGTGGACGCCGCGGCTTCTGTCTCCGTGAGCGGCCGGTGTCGGCAGCTGGGGGTCTTGCCGTGCGCCTCGGCTCTGATGCGCTGCTTCATCGTGGGGGGCAAGGCTCTGGCGTAGGACCAGGCCCAGTGGGGCATCGCCGGGACCGTCAGTTCCGCGCTGCGGTTGTTGTCGTCGCCTCCGCTCCGGCGGCTCGTCTCGGTGTGCGGGACGGCCGCGGCCGCGGTGTTGGTGACGAATCCGAGCGCCGTGCACAGCGCGAGAAAGGCGGTGACGATGGCTGTCCACAGGTTCATGACCTTGTTCCTGGTCATGGCCCCTCACTTTCGGGTTGGGCGATTTGCGTACTTTCCCAATGATGTGTATGGGGGCCGCGAAGTCATGGACCGACGCCCGCGACGCGTCGATCTTCAGATGAACAGCACTCGAATGGGTGCAAGAGACGAGATGAGTGCGCAAAGATGAAGGAAAGCGACCAAAGGTCACCGTCCGTCGAGGTGTGATCACCCTCCGATCGGAGTGGCGGAATCCGCTTCTACTGGGGTGTGCCGACGGGCAGTTGAGCGCGGACGCAGGTCACCGATTGATATCGACCGGTGTGTATAGTCGGGCGCCAGAGGTCCCCTACGTCAAGAAAGACGAGGTCGCGCGGTGAAGAAGCTTCTCCTGGTCGCACTGGCCGCCATCGGCGGGCTCCTCGTGTACCGCCAGATCCAGGCGGATCGCGCCGAGCAGGATCTGTGGACGGAGGCGACTGACTCCGTGCCCACGGGTTCGTGAGCCACCACGACGGATTGCACACAGACCCCAGCCGCCCGAGCGGCCGGGGTTTTGTGTGTCCGGCGGCCGGTCGGGTGCCGCGGCTTCGAGTTGCGGAAGCGACGCGCAGGATCTAGAGCCGGGCGTTTCGGACAGTCGTACGGATTGCGGGGGTGACGCGCGACCGGGCTGGGCAGGATGGGCGACGGTCCATGGTCCGAAGGCGACGAGGAGTGGCGCGTGATGAGGCGGCGGCGTGCGGCGCGGTGGCGCTCCGCGAGGATGCGGCGGGGCGTGAGGGCGTGGCCGTCCGCGAGGGTGTGGCCGTACGGGAGGGTGTGGCGCGTCCGTTCCTCGGCACGCGCGCGTGTGGCCGTAGTGGCGGGGCTGCTGCTGTGCACGACCGCTGGTTTGCCGGTTCTGCCCGCCCAGGCCGCCGGGACGCCCGGACCCTATGCCTTCGCGCCGGGCGCCCGGTCCGTCACCGGCGCGACCGGCACGGCGGACGCCGAACCTCTCACGCCGGGCGCGACGTACAAGAGCTCCCTGCCCAGTGTGGGAGAGATCCACTATCGCCTCGATCTCGACGCGACCTCGGACGTGTACGTGTCCGTGACCGCTGTCGCTCCGCTCGGCAGCGGGATCTACGCGGGCGACGGCATCAATGTGTCCGTGCGGGACGCGGCCGGCCGCACCTGTTCCCAGGACAGGGAGACCTTCGGCGTCGTCCACAGCCCGCGTCCGATCGCGGCCTGGGGTGCGCGGGAGACGTCGGTGAACCGGCCCCGCTGCGAGAGCGCGGGCACCTATGACGTGATCGTCGAACGCGTCGGTACGGCGGAGTCGGCGCCGGACACCTGGGACCTGGAGCTCTTCGCGACCTCCGAGCCGCCCCTGAAGCAGACCGGCGAGACAAATGCCCCCGAGGTCTGGAACTCCGCCTCGCCCGCTCCTCTCACCGGCGAGGGTGAGCGCCGCGTGGGCGGCTCCGGCTTCGCTTCCGCGGTGCCCGTCGGCCAGGGCGCCTGGACCGCCGACATCGAGCCCGGGCGGACACTCTTCTACAAGGTGCCGCTCGACTGGGGCCGCCAGCTGTACGCCACCGCCGAACTCGGCAGCTCGAAAGGCGGCGACGGCTACGCGGTCGGCGCCCTGAACCTCTCGCTCTACAACCCCGTACGCGGCTTCGTCGACGACGCGAGCGCCAACTACGACGGCCGGCGGAAGGCCGCCGAGCTCGACCCCTTGCCGCCGGTCGCCTACGAGAACCGGTACGCAGGCCCCGACAAGCTCAGCGCCATGCGGTTCGCCGGCTCCTACTACCTGGTGGTGCACCTGGCGGCCGAGGTGGCTGAGCGATACGGCGAGGGGCCGTTCGAGCTGACGCTGCGCGTGCGGGAGGAGGGCTCGGCGCAGGCCGGTCCCGGTTACGCGGGGGAGTCCGAGCCGGGCGATGTGTTCCACGTCTCCGCGGCGGAACGGCAGGCGGCTACGGGCGGCGCGGCCGGGACCGGGGGCGGCGGGGACGACGCTGCGATGACCGTGCTCGCGGTGAGCGGGATCGGGGCGGGGACGTTGGTGCTGGTGGTGTTGGGGGTGTGGATGGTGGTGGCTCGGCGGAGGGTTGGGGTGGGATAGCGGCCCTGTGACCGCAACTCTGTGACCGGCGCGAGCCTGCGCCGGTCATGAGTCCCGCCCGACCACGGGCTCAGATGTGGGCCAGCGCCCAGAACCCCACCGAATAGCAGACCAACGCCAGCAGCAGGAGCGGCACCGTCACCTTGGCCGGCGGGCCGGGACGGCGGGCGATCCGGCGGGGCGCGCGTCGAGGCGCGCGTCGGGCGGCGCGGTGGCCGCCGCGGCGGTTCGGCTGCGGAATCGAGGGCGCCGAAGGTGGAACCTGCGGGCTCTGAGCGGTGTACGAAGCAGTAGAGGCATCGACGGGCTGGTGATGCACCGGCGTCGCCGTCGGAGGCTGAGCCGGGTACTGCGGTGTGCGGGGCTGGGGGGAGGACAGGACGTGCGTGGTGTCGTAGGGGGAGCTGTGAGTCGGGTGATGCTGCACGCCGTCGTGTGCCTGGCTGCCCTGCTGTACCTGACCGCGGCCTTGCGCCTGGGCCTCAGCCTGGGCCTGGGCCTGGTGTGGTGGTGCCGAGTGGGGCTGGGGCAGCGGCGTCTGACTGTGCAGGGGAGTCTGATGAGAGGAGCCGGTGGACTGAGGCGGGGGCAGGTGGAAGCTGCCGGTGTCCGACATGGAGAGCGGACCGCTGCTGTCGCCCGGCCGCGGCGTGGGCGCGGACGCGGACGGGGTGAAGTCCGAAGCCGAACCCGAAGCCGCAGCCGAACCCGAAGCCGCAGCCGCAGCCGGACTTGGCCCGGCCACGCCTCGGCGCGGATCGTGCGATACGGCGCCGGAGCCGGTGTCAGCTGTGTCAGCCGTGCCGGACCCGGTGGCGATCTGTACCGAGCCGCTGCCGAGCGTCCCGGCCGAGTCCTGACCGAACTGGCCGGAGCCGCCCCTCGCTCCTTCGACCCCCGGCGCCCGTTTGAGCGGTCCGTTCGCTGCGAACCCCGGTGGCAGTGGCCCCAGTTGGTCGAAGATCTCGATGATCTCGTCGTCGGGACCGGGCTCCGGCAAGAGCTCGACGGCCGCGGCAAGGGCCTTGCGCGCACCCGTCGTCGTGCGAAACCGCGCCTGCGGATCCGGCTGCAGCAGCGAGGCCACTACCTGCCACAGCGGTTCGGGAATGCCCATGGGCGCACCGGGCGTCCCGTGCTCGGTGAAGTACTGGACGAGCGCCTTGGCGTCCGGCTTGGCACCCTCCAGCAGATACAACGCGACCAGCCCCACGGCGAACAGGTCGGCGGGGAAGTCCGGCTCCGCTCCCATGAGTTGCTCGGGCGCCAGGTAGCCGGGCGTCCCCACCACGAGGTTGGTCTCGGTCAGCCGGGGCTCACCGAGCCGCATGGCGATGCCGAAGTCGGACAGCCGCAGCCGCGGACGGCCCGTGCCGGTGGCTTCGAGGAGCAGGTTGGCGGGCTTGATGTCACGGTGGACCACGCCCTCCGCGTGCACCGCGGACAGTCCAGCGAGGAGCTGGTCGAGGAGGACGCAGACGAACGAGGGCGGCAAGGGGCCGTAGTCCCCGATGAGATGGACCAGCGAACCGCCGGCCACCAGGTCCATGGTGAACAGGACCTTGTCGTCGTCGGCGGCCCAGCTGGCGGGCGCGAGCACATGCGGGTGATCGATCCGCAGGGCCTGCTCGCGGACGAAGCGCAGCAGGGAGTGCGCGTCGCTCTGCTGCAGCACCTTGGCGGCCACATAGCGACGGCGGCGATGGTCCCAGGCGCGCCAGACGGCGCCGACACCTCCGCGCCCGATCGGGTCGACCAGTTCGTACCGCCCGGCGAAGACCTCACCCATGGCTGTGCGTCGCTCCTCCCCCTCCGGTTACCCCCCTTGCTTCCCCCACGACGAGCGATACGACTCCCCCTCGCCGACCATCCTTCGCGACTCCCCCGCACGACCCCTCGTGCCCGCTCAGGACGCAGACCGTCGGCCCGGCTGCCGACCCCCTCGGCGACCGGGCCACGGGGTCAGCTCTGGTGGGACTGGTAGTGCGCGACCGCGTCGGAGGTGCGGCCGGCGCCGTACACCCGGAGGAACTCTGCCAGTTCCGGGTGGGTGGGGGCGAGAGTGTCCGCGGCATCGATGATGTCGCCCGCGGCTGCCACCGACCGCAGCAGCGACTGGATCTCACGGACCACCCGCTTGACCGTCGGCGCGCCCGAACTGTTCGTCGTGTGCGTGGTGTTGCTGAGCACCGAACCCCCCTGCGACTTCTTGATCTCCTCCATGCGCTCGGTGGCCTCGGCCGCGCTCACGCTGCCGTCCGCGACCTGCCCCGCCAAGTCCTGCAGCAACTGCACCCGCTGGACCACGGCGGGATTGCCGATCTTCGCCCGCTGCCCGCTCATCAGCTGCGACAGCATCGGTGCGGACAGTCCCAGTACCCCCGCGAGACGAGCCTGGTTGAGACCAAGATCGTCGATGAGCTTACGGAAGAGCGTCCCCAGCGGCTCCCCGTACCAGTTCCGCTGCAGATCCCGCGCTCTTGCGGTGGCTTCCTGCTGTGCGGCGTCCATTGCGTCTCCCCATCGCTTCCCCAAAACCGCGGTTCGCTGTCGCGAACCACGCCGAGCATCTTACGGAGAGTGGTCGTTTACGGGGACCCCCAATCCTTTTGCGGGATCCGGGGGGCGACCGGGTACTCTGGTCTGGGCGCCCGCCGGAGTGGGGTTTCTTCCGGTCGGACGTTCCTCTTGAGGGGCCTTAGCTCAGTTGGTAGAGCGCTGTCTTTGCATGGCAGATGTCAGGGGTTCGACTCCCCTAGGCTCCACACACCAAGCCCTCTGACCTACGGAAACGCAGGTCAGAGGGCTTTTGCGTGCGCGGGCACGCGACCGCTACCGAGACGACGTGAGGGCTCCTGACCGGTCGTCATAGGGAAGACGGCACGAGAAAGGGTGGTGGGGGGGGGGCGGGGGGACGACAGACCCCCCTGTTTGGAGGAGCGCCCAAGTGCTAGAAGAAAGAAAAGGAGAGAGAGGGGAGAAAACCAGAACCACACCCCCT
>NZ_JBHTRZ010000005.1:305919-401509 GCF_042795335.1 Streptomyces sp. NPDC056479
GTTTTTGGGGGGGGGGAAACGCACCTGCGACGGGGAGGGGGGGGGGGTTCTTGGCTGGTCGGGGGGGGGAGGGTGAGAGGGGGGGGTTTGTTTTCCCCCCCCCGCCCCCCCCACCACCCATCGTTCTTGGAGAGCCGTGAAGGCGTGAAGCGATGAAGCAGTGAAGAGAGGGAAGACCCCTCACATCACCGGCCCTCGTCCCCCCGAGCTGCCTCTTCCTCGGCCTCCTTCGCCTGGACCTCGGGGTCCAGGCCGGACTGGCCGCTGCCGTCCACCGAAGTGAGACGGCCCGACTCGGGCACCTCCGTCGCGGCGGGTGGCTCGACCAGCCAGTCCGGATTGGCCTGCTTGTCCCACCACTTCCACGCGGCGAAAGCACCGCCCGCCAGAAGACCGAGCACCGCCAGCACCTTCACCGCGCGACCGGCCTTGGCGCGGCGCTCGTGCTTGCGGGTCAGCCTCCGGATCTCCTTCGGCGAGACCTGACCGCGGAGCGCGGCCAGTGCCGCGACACCGCGCGCGGTGGCCTCGTCCCTCACGGGTCCGGCCGCGGACACCGCCTGCTCGAGCCTCGGCCGGGAGTAGTCGGCGGCCTGCCGAGCCGCCTTGCGCGTACGGGTCGCGGCGTCATGAGCGGCCTGGTCGACCTTCGGCGGCACATGCGAACGAGCCTGTTCCAGGTAGGGCGCCACATGAGCGCCGTACTGGAGACGTGCCTGCGTGCGGGCCTGCTCGGTGGCCTGCGACACCATCGGCGCGAGCCGTACGCGCGCCTCCTGTGCATATTGCGCGGCCCTGTCCTTGGCGGTGTCGGCGTAGGGCGCCACCACTTCCGCGGCGTGCAGCACGCTGTCCTTCGCCGAGCCGGTCGCGGCGCGCACGCTGTCGATGCGGGTCACGGGATCCTCCTCCTCGGTGGCGTACGGTAATTCGACTTTCCACCCTTTTACGGATCATGCCTGTCGGAACGCTCTGCGGCATGTGAGGGCGGGCATATGGGTGCCGATGAACTTGATCAAACGCATTAACGGACCAATGCGGTGCAACGGTGGCTTGTCGTCGACAATGCCACGCTTCGCCGCGTCGCGCCCCTGCCAAGTACCCACTCGACGAGTTTTCTGCAAGCGAAGCGCCGGGTTGCGTACCGGTGAACGGCAGCTGGGCGACGGATCTCGTCGGCCGTGCGAGGATCGGGGGGTCACAGAAAGACAACGGAAGGCAGATCGTGGCCGAGCAGCTCTACGCCACCCTGAAGACCAACCACGGCGACATCGAGGTCCGGCTCTTTCCGAACCACGCGCCGATCACGGTCAAGAACTTCGTCGAACTCGCCAAGGGTGAGCGTGAGTGGACGAACCCCACCACCGGTGAGAAGTCCACGGCCAAGCTCTACGACGGCACGGTCTTCCACCGCGTCATCAGCGGCTTCATGATCCAGGGCGGTGACCCGCTGGGCAACGGCACCGGCGGCCCCGGCTACCAGTTCCAGGACGAGTTCCACCCCGACCTCGCCTTCGACAAGCCCTACCTGCTCGCCATGGCCAACGCAGGCCCGGGCACCAACGGCTCGCAGTTCTTCATCACCGTCTCGCCGACGACCTGGCTGAACCGCAAGCACACCATCTTCGGCGAGGTCACCGATGCGCCGAGCCAGAAGGTCATCGACGCCATCGCGACGCTCCAGACCAACCCGCGCACGGACCGCCCGGTCAACGACGTGGTGATCGAGTCCGTCGTCGTCGAGACCCGCTGAGGCCGAGTCCGACACCTCCCGCAGGGAACCAAACGCCCCGCTCGTCCGTAAGGATGAGCGGGGCGGTGTATTGGGTACGTGCATCGCGTACGACGACCTAGGGGACCTCATGGACCAGCCGGCAGGCAGCCCGCAGGACGCGCAGAGCCTGCCCGTCTGCTACCGCCATCCGGACCGCGAGACCGGCATCCGCTGCACCCGCTGCGAGCGGCCCATCTGCCCCGAGTGCATGGTCAGCGCCTCCGTCGGCTTCCAGTGCCCGGACTGCGTCCGCGACGGCTCCGGCACGGGGCACGCCCCCAGCGCCGCCCAGCCCCGCACCCTCGCCGGCGGCACCATCGCCTCGGACCCCCGGCTGCTCACCAAGATCCTCATCGGGATCAACCTCGCGGTCTTCATCGCCGTCCAGACCAGCACCGCGCTCCTGAACGACCTCGTCCTCATCGGTGCCTGGCCGCCCGCCCCGTTCAACCCCACGGAAGGCGTCGCCGAGGGCGAGTGGTGGCGCCTGGTGACCTCGATGTTCACGCACGAGGCCATCTGGCACATCGCCTTCAACATGCTCAGCCTCTGGTGGCTCGGCGGCCCCCTCGAAGCCGCCCTCGGCCGCGCCCGCTACCTCGCGCTCTACTTCTGCTCCGGCCTGGCGGGCAGCGCCCTCACCTATCTGCTGGCCGGTCCGACCACGGCATCGCTCGGCGCCTCCGGCGCGATCTTCGGTCTCTTCGGCGCCACCGCCGTGCTCATGCGCCGGCTCCAGTACGACATGCGGCCGATCATCGCCCTGCTGGTGATCAACCTGATCTTCACATTCGGCTGGAGCAACATCGCCTGGCAGGCCCACATCGGCGGTCTCGTCGCCGGTGTCGTCATCGGCTACGCGATGGTCCACGCACCGCGTGAGCGCCGGACGCTGGTCCAGTACGGCACATGTGCGCTGGTCCTGGCCGTGGTCGTGCTGATGACCGTGCTGAGGACGCTCCAGCTCACCTGAGCGGGACCGTCATCCACCTGAGCCTTCCCGTTGTCCACAGCGTGTGGCGGATCTTGTGCACACTGTGTGGGAACAACTGTGCCCCCTGTTACTGATCAGCGTTTTCGCAGGTCAGGCAGGGGGCGAACAAGTTTTCGGTAGTGTGCCGTTCACCGGTAGTTCCGTCACACCGGCGTCAACACTCGATGAGTTATCCACAGATCGTCGTTCTTTTTCCCCACTGTGGAAAACGGCTGTGGATAACTCAGCGGATAGCCCTGGGCAGAGCTGCGTTCACCGAGAGGTGGCCGCCGGTTCGAGTGCTGCTCCGACCGCTTTCGACCGCTACTTCCACTGTGTGGAGACGCCGAATCCAGCGGCGATGAAGCCGAAGCCCACCACGATGTTCCAGTTGCCCAGCACTTCGAGGGGCAGTGAACCGTCGGTCACATAGAAGACGACGATCCAGGCCAGGCCGATGATGAACATGGCCAGCATCACAGGCGCGACCCATGCGCGGCTGTTCAGCTTGATCGCGGTCGTCTGCTTCGACGGCGGCGGCGTGTAGTCGGCCTTCTTGCGGATACGTGACTTCGGCACGAGGGTCTCTCCTGTCGATGCGCTGCGTGGCCGCGCAGGGAACTCTGACTGGCTCCGGGGCAGCGTACAAGGGGACTCTGATTGCTCCCCCGGGCGTCCGTTAGCGTAGTGCTTCCGCGGCGTCGAAGGAGATAAGGGTACGTTGAGCAATTCTGCCGACTCTCCCGGGACGGGATCCAGCCCTGCCCGTGGGCGTTTCCGGCCGGTGCGGGTACTGACCGCGGCCGTCTTCGCTCTAGCCGGGCTCATTTTCTTCACCAGCTTCAATACGGCCAAGGGCACCAATATCCGTACGGATGCCTCACTACTGAAGCTTTCGGACCTGATCCATGAGCGCAGCCGTGAGAACGGTGAGCTCAATGACTCCAACGCGGCCCTGCGTGACGATGTGGAGGCGCTCGCCGAGCGGGACGACGGCAGCACCAAGGCGGAGGACGCCAAGCTGGCGGCGCTGGAGCGGAGTGCGGGCACCCAGAAGCTGACGGGCGAGGCGATCACGGTCACGCTCAACGACGCCCCGCCGGACGCCACCGCCAAGCTGCCCGGCTATCCCGAGCCGCAGCCGGACTACCTGGTCATCCACCAGCAGGATCTCCAGGCGGTGGTCAACGCTCTGTGGCGGAGCGGCGCCAAGGGCATCAAGGTCATGGACCAGCGGCTGATCTCCACCAGCGCGGTGCGCTGCGTCGGCAACACCCTGATCCTTCAGGGCCGGGTCTACTCGCCGCCGTACAAGATCACGGCCGTCGGTGACCCGGAGAAGATGCAGCAGGCGCTGGCTGCCTCGCCGGCGATTCAGAACTACATGGTGTACGTCAATGTCTACGGCCTCGGCTGGAAAGTAACCGAGGACGGGACGGTGACTCTGCCCGGCTACTCGGGCACAGTGGATCTGCAGTACGCCAAGCCCGTGGAGTGAGCCTCTCTGGAGCTGCCGGTGCGTGTCGTCGTCAGGTCCGTCAGTGAACTGTGCATCACGGTCGGCACCGTGATCGTCCTGTTCGTCGTCTATGTCCTGTTCTGGACCGGCGTGAAAGCCGACCACGTCATGGACGACCAGATCGATCAGTTACAGGACCAGTGGGCGCACGGCGCGGTCCGTCCGACGGACCCGGCTCCCGGCGGCACCGCGAGTCCGGGTGCGGTGGCCGGTCCGCCGAAGCCGGCACCGTATGTCACGGACAAGCCCTTCGCGATCATGTACATCCCGCGTCTTGGTTTCACGTGGAACAAGCCGGTTCTCGAGGGCACCGCCACCAAGACCCTGAAGAAGGGGCTCGGCCACTACGCGAACACCGCTCAGCTCGGCCAGAAGGGCAACTTCTCGGTGGCCGGCCACCGGCGTACATACGGCGACCCCTTCAAGGATTTTCCCAGGCTGCGCCCCGGTGACGCGGTGGTGCTGACGGACGGAACGACCTGGTTCACGTATCGGATCGACAATGGCCCCTACAAAACACTGCCCACGGACATTGAGGTGATCGGCCCTGTGCCCCGTAAGTCGGGGTACACGCGTGAAGGCCGCTATCTGACCCTGACCACGTGCGATCCGGAGTGGGGGCACAGTCATCGGCTGATCGTGTGGGCCCATCTGGACTCCACCCAGCCTGTGGAGGCCGGGAAACCCAAGGCGTTGCGCCGTTAGTCTGTTGGCTGTAACGGCGTGAGTCTGCTGCCGTGGTGCGACGAAAGGGACGGCATGTACGGCTGGATCTGGCGGCATCTGCCGGGGAACGCGTGGGTGAGGGCGCTGCTCTCGCTCGCTCTGGTCGTGGCCATGGTCTACGTCCTCTTCAACTATGTCTTCCCGTGGGCCGAACCGCTGCTGCCCTTCAACGATGTGACGGTGGACAACCAGTGAGCGCGCGCATCCTCGTCGTGGACAACTACGACAGCTTCGTCTTCAACCTGGTCCAGTACCTCTATCAGCTGGGCGCCGAGTGCGAGGTGCTGCGCAACGACGAGGTGTCGACCGCGCACGCCCAGGACGGCTTCGACGGCGTGCTGCTGTCGCCGGGCCCGGGTACGCCGGAGGAGGCGGGCGTGTGCGTGGACATGGTCCGGCACTGCGCCTCGACCGGGGTACCGGTCTTCGGCGTCTGCCTCGGCATGCAGTCGATGCAGGTGGCGTACGGCGGTGTCGTGGACCGTGCGCCGGAGCTGCTGCACGGCAAGACCTCGCTGGTCGAGCACGAGGGCAAGGGAGTCTTCGCGGGCCTGCCGACGCCGTTCACGGCGACCCGCTATCACTCGCTGGCGGCGGAGCCGGCGACGGTGCCGGCCGACCTCGAGGTCACCGCACGTACGCACGACGGCATCATCATGGGCCTGCGCCACCGTGAACTCCCGGTCGAGGGCGTCCAGTTCCACCCCGAGTCGGTGCTGACCGAGCACGGGCACCGGATGCTGGCCAACTGGCTGGTGGAGTGCGGCGACCAGGGCGCGGTGGCGAGGTCGACGGGGCTCGCCCCGGTGGTGGGCAGGGCCACGGCGTGACCGCCCTGCGCCCTGAGCGCGAGTCCGGTGCCGCGTACGGGGAGTCCTTCACGGACTCCTACGGCGACGCCGGCGACCAGGGGACCTCGTACGGGCAGCAGCCGTACGGGGACTCGGGTGCGCTCGGGGAGTGGCACGGCGGAGACGGCTACGGAGCCGGGGGTTATGAAGGCGGGGGTTACGAGGCCGGGGGCTACGGCAATCAGGGCTACGGCGATGGAATGCCCCCCGCGCCCCAAGAGCCGTACGCGGAGCCGTACATACCGCCCCCGGACGACGAGACCGTAGCCCTTCGGGTCCCCGATCCGCCCCCCGCCCGCGAGCCCATATCGCCGTCTCCCGCCTCCTCCGCCGCTTCTGCCACTGGAACCCCTACGGGCGGCCGTGCGGCTCGTAGAAAGGCCGCCAAGCGGCGTCACGGGCGTCATGGCGGCAGTCGGCCGGCGTCCGAGGCCGCCGAGACAGGCTCGGAGAAGTCCGGCGCACCGCTCTCGCGCATGGAGGCCCGTCGGCAGGCGCGGGCGCGCAAGGCCAGCCCGGCCACCGTCGCCAGCCGGGCGATCGGTGAGGTGTTCATCACCACCGGCGTGCTGATGCTGCTGTTCGTGAGCTACCAGCTGTGGTGGACGAATGTCCGGGCGCACGCACAGGCGGACAAGGAAGCCAGCAGCCTCCAGGACGACTGGGCGAACGGCAAGCGCAACCCGGGGACCTTCGAGCCGGGGCAGGGCTTCGCCATACTGCACATCCCGAAGCTGGATGTCGTCGTCCCGATCGCCGAGGGCATCAGCAACAAGAAGGTGCTCGACCGCGGCATGGTCGGCCACTACGGCGAGGACAAGCTGAAGACGGCGATGCCGGACGCCAAGACGGGCAACTTCGGGCTGGCCGGTCACCGCAACACCCACGGCGAGCCCTTCCGCTACATCAACCGGCTCGCCCAGGGCGACGACATCGTCGTGGAGACGCAGGACAAGTACTTCGTGTACAAGATGGCGTCGATCCTGCCGGTGACGTCGCCCAGCAATGTGAGCGTGCTGGATCCGGTTCCGCCGGGGTCGGGTTTCACCGAGCCGGGCCGGTACATCACACTCACCACATGCACGCCGGAGTTCACCAGTAAGTACCGGTTGATCGTCTGGGGCAAGATGGTCGAGGAACGGCCGCGCAGCAAGGGCAAGCCGGATGCGCTCGTCAGTTAAGGGCAGATGAAAAGTGGCAGCGACCACCGAGGGCACGGAAGATCACACGGCCGCTCCCGCGTCCCGGCACCCTCGGGCCCGCCGTCGCGGCACGGGCCGGATCGCCGCGGCCGTCAGCGTCTTCGGCGAACTCCTGATCACGGCGGGCCTGGTGCTCGGCCTGTTCGTCGTCTATTCGCTCTGGTGGACGAACGTCGTCGCCGACCGTGCGGCGGACAAGCAGGCGGACAAGGTCCGTGACAACTGGGCCCACCAGGGCGGGGACTCCGGCCGTCCCGCCGAGTTCGACTCCAAGAACGGCATCGGCTTCCTGCACGTCCCCGCGATGAGCAAGGGCGAGATCCTGGTCGAGAAGGGCACGACGTCGAAGATCCTCAACGACGGCGTCGCCGGCTACTACACCGACCCGGTCAAGTCGGCCCTGCCCACCTCGGACAAGAAGGGCAACTTCTCCCTCGCCGCGCACCGTGACGGCCATGGCGCGAAGTTCCACAACATCCACAAGCTCACCAAGGGCGACCCCATCGTCTTCGAGACGAAGGACAAGTGGTACGTCTACAAGGTCTACGCCGTCCTTCCCGAGACCTCGAAGTACAACGTCCAGGTCCTCGGCCCGATCCCGAAGGAATCCGGCAGGACGAAGGCGGGCCACTACATCACGCTGACGACGTGCACGCCGGTGTACACGAGCCGGTACCGGTATGTGGTGTGGGGCGAGCTGGAGCGGGTGGAGAAGGTGGACGAGGAGCGGACCTTGCCGGAAGAGCTGCGCTGACCGAGGCGCTGACCCGACTGGCTGTTGCTGGGTTCGTCGCATGACAAAGCCCCGGCACCCTCATCAGGGTGCCGGGGCTTTGCCGCAGTCTCGGAAGCGCTTCGTCAGCCGAAGATTCCTCCGTTGTCGCCGCCTCCGTTGTTGTTTCCGCCGTTGTTGCCGAAGCCCACGGTGGTCAGGGTGACCTGGGTGTTCGCGGGATCGTCGACCTGCTGGTTGCCCTTGGGGTCCTGGTCGGTGACGAAGGCCGTGTCGCTCTGGTCACTGCCGTTGGCGAACTGGATGTTGGTGAAGCCGGCCGCCGCCAGAGTCTGCTTGGCCTGGCCCACCGTCTGACCCACGACGCTCGGCACCGGGGTCTTCTGCTGGGCCTGCCTGCCGATCTGGATGTTCACCGAGGAGTTCTTGTCGGCCTCGCTGCCCGCCTGGGGCGAGGTCGAGATGACCTTGCCGATCTGGTTCGGGTCCTGCGTGTCCACCTCGGTGCAGTTACCGACCAGGTTATTGGCCGTCATCTGCGCCTTCGCCTCGTCGCAGGACCTACCGAGGACGTCCGGCACGGTGGCCTTCTCCTCCTCCTTGGCGACGGTGAGGGTGATCGTGGTGCCCTTCTCGACTTCTTCGCCGCGCGGCGGGTCCTGGTCGAGGACGGTGTTCGGATCGTCCGACGAAGTCTCTCGGGTCTCCGTCTTGATCTCGAACTGGTAGTCGTCGGCTTGGAGCTTCGACTTCGCTTCATCGAGGCTCAGACCGATCACGCTCGGCACGGTCACCTTCGGGGCACCGGTCGAAACCACGAGGTTGACCGGCGTCTTCTTGTCGACCTTGGTCTTGGGATCAGGATCCTGGTCGCACACGTTGCCCTTGGGCTGGTCCTCGCACTCCTTCTTCGTGACCGTACCCACCTTGAGATCGCTGTTGGTCAGCAGACCTCTCGCGCTGTTCTCCGTCTCGCCGACCAGGTTCGGGACGGGCACCTGGCTGTTGCTCGCGTTCTCGCCGTCGAACACCCACTTGCCGATGAGGATCGCGCCGACGAGGACCAGCACGGCCGCGACGGCCAGCAGGATCGTCGAGGTGTTCGACTTCTTCTGACGGCGGCGGTCCGGGCGGTCGTCGTAGCCGTAGCCGCCGTCGTCCGGGTTCATCGGCGGCAGCATCGACGTGGCGCCGGCGTCCGCGGAGCGCAGGGCCGTGGTCGGCTGGTCGTCGGGGTAGCCGCCGTAGCCCACCGAACCCATCGCGGCCGTCGCGGCGACCGGCTGGCCGTCGAGGCAGGCCTCGATGTCGGCGCGCATCTCATCGGCCGACTGGTAGCGGTAGTTGGGGTCCTTCGTCAGGGCCTTCAGCACGATCGCGTCCATCTCGGGCGTGATCTCGGGGTCGAAGACCGACGGAGGCTGCGCCTCTTCGCGTACGTGCTGGTAGGCGACGGCCACCGGGGAGTCCCCGACGAACGGCGGCCGGACCGTGAGGAGCTCGTAGAGCAGACAGCCGGTCGAGTACAGGTCGGACCGGTTGTCGACCTGCTCGCCCTTCGCCTGCTCCGGCGACAGGTACTGCGCGGTGCCGATGACCGCGGACGTCTGCGTCATCGTCATGCCGGAGTCGCCCATGGCGCGGGCGATGCCGAAGTCCATGACCTTGACCTGGCCATTGCGGGTCAGCATGACGTTGGCCGGCTTGATGTCGCGGTGGACAATGCCGGCGCGGTGGGAGTACTCCAGGGCCTGGAGGATGCCGATGGTCATCTCCATGGCACGCTCCGGCAGCAGCTTGCGGCCGGAGTGGAGCAGCTCACGGAGCGTCGAGCCGTCCACGTACTCCATGACGATGTACGGGATCGACACGTTGTCGATGTAGTCCTCGCCCGTGTCGTAGACCGCCACGATCGCGGGATGGTTGAGCGAGGCGGCCGACTGGGCCTCCCGGCGGAAGCGGGCCTGGAAGGACGGGTCGCGCGCGAGGTCCGCGCGCAGCGTCTTCACCGCTACGGTGCGGCCGAGGCGGGTGTCATGCGCGAGGTAGACCTCCGCCATGCCACCACGACCGAGCACCTGGCCCAGTTCGTACCGGCCGCCGAGGCGACGCGGCTCTTCCATAAGCTACCTACCAGCCCTCTCCGTCGGTCCCGACCTCACCCTTGTGGGTGTGGCGGTGTGCCGTCCGGGCATACCGTACCCGGCTCATCTTGTGTGACCTGGCCAAGCCCGTAACCCGATACAGGACCGGTATCGCAACGTGCACCGATGTGAAGGGGACGTGAGCGGGGTCACTTCTTGCTGTTGATGACCGCCTCCATGACGCTCTTGGCGATGGGGGCGGCGAGGCCGCCGCCGGAGATGTCGTCGCGGACGGCGTTCTCGTCCTCGATCACGACGGCCACGGCCACCGGCGAGCTGCCGTCCTCGGCCTTGGCGTAGGAGATGAACCACGCGTAGGGGTTCTCGCTGTTGTCCACACCGTGCTGGGCGGTACCGGTCTTGCCGCCGACCTTCACGCCGTCGATCTGCGCGTTCTTGCCGGTGCCGTCCTGGACGACCGTCTCCATCATGTCCTGGAGAATCTGCGCGTTCTCCGGCGACAGCGGCTTGCTCATCTCCTCGGGGTCCGTCTTCTCGATGGCGTCGAGGTTGTTGGTCTGGAGCTCGTCGACCATGTACGGCTTCATCAGCGTGCCGTTGTTGGCGACGGCCGAGGCGACCATGGCCATCTGCAGCGGGCTGGCGGCGGTGTTGAACTGGCCGATGGAGGACAGCGCGGTCTGCGAGGGGTTCATGTCGTCGGAGAAGACCGACGCGCTGGTGCGGATCGGCGTGAACTGCTCCTCGGTGAAGCCGAACTTCTTGGCCGTCTCCAGCATCTTGTCGTTGCCGAGGTCGGAGCCGATCTTGCCGAACACGGTGTTGCAGGAGAACTGGAGGGCGACCCGGAGCGTCGCGTCCTTGCAGGGGATGTTCCCCTCGTTCTTCAGCACGGTCGTGGTTTCCGGCATGGTCCACGGCAGCGGCGTCTTCGTCTTCTCGTTCGCCTCCGTGTACAGGCCGTGCTCCAGCGCCGCGGCCGCGGTGACCACCTTGAAGGTCGAGCCCGGCGGGTAGACCTCACGCAGCGCCCGGTTGAGCATCGGGTCGTCCGGGTTGGTCTTCTTCTGGAGCTTCTGCCACGCGTCGGTGTCGGTCGTCGTGGAGTTGCCGGCGAAGGACGCGGGGTCGTACGACGGGTAGGAGGCCAGCGCCAGGATCTTGCCGGTGGACGGCTCGATGGCCGCCACGGCGCCCTTGCCGCCCTGCTTCTTCAGACCCTCGTAAGCGGCCTTCTGGGCGGCGCCGCTGAGGGTGGTGACCACGTTGCCGCCTTCCCTCTCCTTGCCGGTGAGCATGTCGAGGGTGTTGCGGAAGAACAGCCGGTCGTCGTTGCCGGTGAGGATGCCGTCCTCGATGGACTCCAGCTGGTTGGCGCCGAAGGCCTGCGAGGCGTATCCGGTGACGGGCGCCCACATGGGCCCGTTCGTATAGGTGCGCTTGAACTTGAAGTCGCTGCCGGAGGTCTCGTCCGAGCCGGTGATGGCCTTGCCGTCGACGATTATGTCGCCGCGGGGGGTGCCGTAGCGCTCGATGACGACGCGGCGGTTGTTCTTGTCGGTCCTGAGCTCGTCGGCCTGGAGGTACTGGATCCAGTTGTCGCGGATGAGCAGAGCCAGGACCAGAAGTCCGCAGAAGATCGCGATCCGGCGTAGGGGCTTGTTCACGGACGGACCACCTGGGTCATCTCGGCGTCGGGGTTGGGTGCGGGGGCGGGCGCCGGGCGGCGTGCGGTGTCGCTGATGCGGAGCAGGATGCCGATCAGCGCCCAGTTGGCGATGACCGACGAGCCGCCGTACGCCACGAACGGCAGCGTCATACCGGTCAGCGGGATGAGGCCCATGACACCGCCGGCCACCACGAAGACCTGGAGGGCGAAGGCGCCGGACAGGCCGACGGCGAGCAGCTTGCCGAACGGGTCGCGGGCCGCGAGTGCCGTGCGCACACCGCGTTCGACGATCAGGCCGTAGAGCAGCAGGATCGCCATGACGCCGGCCAAGCCCAGCTCCTCGCCGAAGGTGGCGAGGATGAAGTCGGAGTTGGCGGCGAAGCCGATGAGGTCGGAGTTGCCCTGGCCGAGGCCGGTCCCGAGGGTGCCGCCGGAGCCGAAGGCCCACAGGGCCTGCATGGCCTGCTCGGAGTGGACGACGCCGTCGCTGACGCCGGAGCGGCTGAGCTGGAACTCGCGCGCCGGGTCGAGCCAGGCCTGCACACGCGTCTGGATGTGGGACTCGAAGCTCGCCACACCGACGGCGCCGACCGCGGACATCAGCAGACCGAAGACGATCCAGCTGGTCCGCTCGGTGGCGACGTACAGCATGATGACGAACATTCCGAAGAACAGCAGCGACGTACCGAGGTCGGTCTCGAAGACCAGGATGAGGATCGAGATGACCCAGACGACCAGGATCGGACCGAGGTCGCGTCCGCGCGGCAGGTAGAGCCCCATGAAGCGACGGCTGGCCAGGGCCAGGGCGTCCCGCTTCACCATGAGATAGCCGGCGAAGAAGACCGCGAGGATGATCTTCGCGAACTCACCGGGCTGGAGTGTGCCGAGGCCGGGGATCTTGATCCAGATCTTGGCGCCGTAGATGTTCGCGCCGAGTCCGGGTACCAGCGGCAGGATCAGCAGGAACAGCGCGGCGGCCATGGAGATGTACGTGTAGCGCTGCAGGACGCGGTGGTCCTTGAGGAAGATCAGCACTGCCACGAGCAGCGCGACGCCCATCGCGGAGTACAGCAGCTGGCGAGGCGCCGCCTCGACGAAACTGTTGCTCTGCTGGAGACGCTTCGACTGGTCCAGACGCCAGATCACGACCAGCCCGAGGCCGTTCAGCAGGGTGGCCAGCGGCAGCATCAGCGGGTCCGCGTACGGCGCGAACTTGCGTACGGCGAGGTGGCCGATGGCGGCCAGGAGGCCGAGGCCGATTCCGTAGCTCAGCAGGCCGGCCGGGACCTCGTCATTGATCGCCAGACCCACGTTGGCGTAGGCGAAGACGGGGATGACGACCGCGAACACCAGCAGCGCGAGCTCGGTGTTGCGCCTGCTCGGCGCGCCGATCGCGCCGATCGTGGACGTGTGGTGCGTCGGCGAGTTCGTAGTACTGCTCATGGTGTGACGGGGCCTCTCACGGCTTGCCTACTGCGTACCGCAGTTCGTGACGACCTTCTGCTCTTCCTCCGAGAGTGTGGGGCCGGGCTTTGGCGTCGCAGTCGGGGTCGGGGAGGTGGAGGAGGACGGGGGCGGGGACTTGGTGGACGCCGACGGATTCGGCGTCGGTGTCGCCTTGGACGTAAGGGAGGTACGCGTGGTTCCCGTGGTACCTCCGGCCTCGCCCTCGCCGGTCTTGGAGTTCTTGGCGCTCTCGGCGGCCTGCTGCTCCGACCGCTTCTCGCACGCGGAGGCCTGCAGGGCGAGCTCGTCGATCTTCGCCTGGGCGTCCTTCAGACCGCCCTCGGCGATGGTCGCCTCGACGAGTTTGCGCTGGTACGGCGGCAGGTACTTGAGTTCGATCTCGGGGTGGTCCTTCTCCACCTCCGACAGCGAGACCCAGGCCAGGTCCTGGCTGATCCCGCGGTACAGGGCGACGTGTTCCTCGTTGGAGCCCACGTAGTACTGCGTCTGCGTCCAGCGCCAGCCGCCGTACAGGCCGCCGCCGAGGACGGCGAGCGCGAGGGCCGAGTAGAAGGATCTCTTCAGCCACTTGCGGCCCTTGCGGGGCTTGACGAAGTCGTCGTCGGTGTAGTCGCCGAAGCCGCCCGCCGGCGCGTAACCGGTGGTGTCGCCGGAGCCGGGCGGGCCGAACTCGCCGCCCCCGCCGCCCTGTCCGGGCACCTGGCGGCCGAGCCCGGAGGCGCGTCCGGCCGGGGTCTGCATGATGCCGTTGTCGTGCAGGTGGTGCTGCTGGTTCTCGGCGACCGCGCCGACCACGACCGGGGTGTCGGACAGCTGCCCGGCCAGGGTGTCGCCGGTGTCCAGGTCGAGGACGTCCGCGACGATCACGGTGATGTTGTCGGGGCCGCCGCCGCGCAGCGCGAGCTGGATGAGCTCCTGCACGGTCTCCTGGGGGCCCTGGTAGCTGGCGAGGGTGTCCTCGAGCGTCTGGTGGGAGACGACGCCGGAGAGGCCGTCGGAGCAGATCAAGTAGCGGTCGCCGGCGCGGACTTCACGGATGGAGAGGTCGGGCTCGACGTGCTCGCCGCTGCCCAACGCCCGCATCAGCAGGGAGCGTTGGGGGTGGGTGGTGGCTTCCTCTTCGGTGATGCGGCCCTCGTCGACCAGACGCTGCACCCAGGTGTGGTCCTGCGTGATCTGCGTGAGGACGCCGTCCCGCAGCAGATACGCGCGCGAGTCGCCGACGTGCACGAGGCCGAGGCGCTGCCCGGTCCACAGCAGGGCCGTGAGCGTCGTGCCCATGCCCTCCAGCTGCGGGTCCTCCTCGACCATCGCGCGCAGCTGGTCGTTGGCGCGCTGTACGGCGGTGCCGAGCGAGGTGAGGATGTCGGAGCCGGGGACGTCGTCGTCGAGGGCGACGATGGTGGAGATCGCCTCGGAGGAGGCGACCTCGCCCGCGGCCGCGCCGCCCATGCCGTCGGCGATGGCGAGCAGGCGGGGACCGGCGTATCCGGAGTCCTCGTTGCCCTCCCGGATCATGCCTTTGTGCGATCCGGCGGCGAAGCGCAGTGACAGACTCATGCGCACCTCGCCCGTCGGCTCCGGGTACATCCGCACGGTGCCCACCCTCCGGTCGGGAGCGCGCCGGGGCCCGTGGTGTGGGCCACCGCTGCGTGCTCGCTCCGCTCGCTCATTGTCGTACTACTTCCGCAGCTCGATGACGGTCTTGCCGATGCGGATCGGCGCGCCCAGCGCAATCGGTGTGGGGGTCGTCAGCCGCGTTCGGTCGAGGTACGTGCCGTTGGTGGAGCCCAGGTCCTCGACGATCCACTGGCCGTCGCGGTCCGGGTAGATCCTGGCATGCCGGCTGGAGGCGTAGTCGTCGTCCAGCACGATCGTGCTGTCGTGCGCCCGGCCCAGGGTGATGGTCTGGGACTGCAGCGCGACGGTGGTGCCGGTGAGGGTGCCCTCGGTCACAACCAGCTTGGAGGGAGCGTTACGGCGCTGGCGGCCGCCGCTCTGCTGGCCGCGCTGCTGCGGTGGCGCCGCAGCCTGCCGGGCGGCCTGCTGCTGCCGTCCGGCTTCCCGCCTGGCCCCGCGCTGGGTGACACGCGTCCCGAACAGGTCGCTGCGGATGACCTGCACGGCCACGATCACGAACAGCCACAGTACGGCCAGGAAACCCAGCCGCATGACCGTGAGGGTCAGCTCTGACATTGCCCCCGCTTCACCCTTCGGCTTGCCGGTAAATGATGGTGCTGCTGCCCACGACGATCCGCGAGCCGTCGCGGAGCGTAGCGCGGGTGGTGTGCTGCCCGTCCACCACGATGCCGTTGGTGGACCCGAGATCCTGGATCGTCGAGGGCGTTCCGGTCCGGATCTCGCAGTGCCGGCGGGAGACGCCGGGGTCGTCGATCCGCACGTCGGCGTCGGTGCTGCGGCCCAGCACGAGCGTCGCACGGGAGATCTGATGGCGGGTGCCGTTGATCTCGATCCAGTAGCGGGTGCGGCCGCCGGCCGCGGGTGCGGCGGGAGGACGCTGGCCGCCCGCGGGCTGCGGGTAGCCGTAGCCGCCGGGGCGTCCGCCGGGGGGCGGCGCGGCCGGCATGGGCGGGGCGCCGGTGGGCGCGGCCGGTTGCGGATAGCCGTAGCCGCCCTGGGCGCCGCCGGGCCGCCCGGCCGGGGCGGCGGGCGCGGGGCCCTGCTGGCCCGGCTGGCCCTGTTGGTTGGTGGAGCCGGCGAGCGTGCGGCTGCGGACGCGGTACAGGCCGGTGTCGAGGTCGTCGGCCTTCTCCAGGTGGACCTTGATCGGTCCCATGAAGGTGTAGCGCTGCTGCTTCGCGTAGTCGCGGACCATCCCGGCGAGCTCGTCGCCGAGCTGGCCGGAGTAGGGGCTGAGCCGCTCGAAGTCCGGCGTGCTCAGCTCCACGATGAAGTCATTGGGGACGACCGTGCGGTCGCGGTTCCAGATGGTGGCGTTGTTGTCGCACTCGCGCTGGAGCGCTCCCGCGATCTCGACCGGCTGGACCTCGGACTTGAACACCTTGGCGAAGGTGCCGTTGACCAGACCTTCGAGACGCTGCTCGAACTTCTTCAGGACTCCCATGGGGCACCTCCTCCGTAGCCTGCTTCGTCCTGTATCCCGCCGGGCGGGCACTGCCTTACCTGGTACTGCTTACTGATCGTATCCACGCGCCGGTAAATCGGCTGGTTCCCCCTGTCGGCCCGGTCGACGGGTGTCGACGCCCTCGAAGTTCCCCTCGGAGCTCCCCTTCGAACTCCTCACGGACACAGTCTTGCCATGGATCGTAGAGGGGGCCGCAGACCAGTGTCCCGCACCTGACTGTGGACCCCGACCGGCTACTGGGGAGATGCCCAGGACCGGTACGAGGTTGATACGTGAACAGGTTCTCGTTGATACGGAGCGGAAGGCGCCGCGGATCGGTCACCGCCGGGCGGCGGCCGGCGACTGTGCTGGTGGGCGCCTGAGGGGTGGTTGCACGGCGGCTGCCTGGGGATAAGGGATGTGAATCCACCCTGACCGGCGTGCTAATGTTCTGGATGTCGGAGGGCGCCGCACCGCAAGGGAAGGCCCCGAGGACACACCCAATGCGCGGGTGGCGGAATAGGCAGACGCGCTGGATTCAGGTTCCAGTGCCCGCAAGGGCGTGGGGGTTCAACTCCCCCCTCGCGCACCACTGAAGAGGCGGCATCGTAGACACGATGCCGCCTCTTCTGTTGTGTTCGCCACGTTGTGCCGCACCACGGCGTCCTGGCGCCGTGACCTGTGATGAAGCTCTCAGGTCACGGGCGCGGACTCGGCGGCATCCGCCCACTCAGCCCGCCGCGACGACCGTGGCGAGAGTCACGGCGGCGGGCAGGGCCTGAACGAAGAGGATGCGGCGGTTGGCGGTGGCCGCGCCGTAGACGCCGGCGACGACTATGCAGGACAGGAAGAAGATCTGGACCCGGTGGCCGGTCGGGTCGTCGGCGATCAGACCCCAGACGAGGCCCGCGGCCAGGAATCCGTTGTAGAGGCCTTGGTTGGCGGCCAGCGGAGCGGTGGTGCGGGCCAGCTCGGCGTCGAAACCGGAGAGCCGGCGGCCCGGGCCGCGCTGCCACAGGAACATCTCCAGGACCAGGATGTACGCGTGCAGCAGCGCCATGAGGGCGACGAGGACGACTGAGATCGTGTGCATGCGGTGATTTTGCCGGTGCGGTGATCGAGGCCGACCGGCCGGTCGGCCTTTCGGCAGACTCTGGGTCTCTTTGGCCGGTCGGTCTCGAAGCCCGCCGCCTTACGCCGCGAGCAGCTGAGCCAGGCGCTTCGCCTTCGTGGCGGCCTCGTCGAGGGCGCGCTCGCGGGAGGCCTCGAAGAGGGGGACCAGGTCGGCCATCTCCGGGTTGGCCGGGGCCATCGTGAGCTCCGGCACGATGAAGTCGAGGTCGGCGCCGAGGAAGTCGGCCAGGACGGCAGACAGATAGTTCTGCACGTACTCGTAGCCCTCGCGCGGCGTGCCAGGACCGTACGCGCCGCCGCGGCTGGCGACGACGGTGACCGGGGTGCCCTTGACCGACTGGGCGTCGCCCGCGGTACGGCCGAACAGGACCACGTTGTCCAGCCAGGCCTTCAGCGTCGACGGGATCGTCAGGTTGTACATCGGGGCACCGATCAGCACGGCGTCCGCGCTCTCCAGTTCCTCGATCAGCTTCACGCGCCCGGCGAAGGCGGCGGCCTGCTCCGGGGTGTGCGTCGCCGGATCGGAGAAGCCGGCCGTGTGCGCGTGGGCGGTGATGTGCGGCACCGGGTCGGCGGCGAGGTCGCGGTGGATCACTGTGCCGCCGGGGTGCTGTTCCTCCCAGGTGCGGCGGAAGGCGTCGGTGACGGCGCGGGAGGAGGAGGCGGCGGCCGGGAAGACGGAGGAGTCGATGTGCAGGAGCGTTGCCATGGGGTCTCTCCAGAGAGGGAGGCAGGGGAGCGGGCAGGGGAAAGCGGCGCACAGGCGCGCACCTTCCCGCTGTGACTGAAACTTCGTACTCGACTATGGATAACACAGTCACTTACTTTTTTTCATCCGCATACGACAGAGCAGTACCCTGAAGCCATGGAGACGGGTGAGCGGGATCACGACGCAGCGGACTGCAAGCGGGTCGACGCGGGCATCTCACGCGTCTTCCAGCTGCTCGGAAAGCGCTGGACCGGCCCGATCGTGTCCGTCCTGACCGCGGGACCCGCGTACTTCGTCGCCCTGCGCCGGGCGATTCCCGGCATCAGCGAGCGCATGCTCTCCGACCGCCTCACCGAACTGGCGGCCGCGGGACTTGTCGTCCGCGAGGTGTACGAAGGGCCGCCGTTGCGGGTCGTGTACCGGCTGACGGAGGCGGGCGCCGCGCTCGAACCCGCGCTCTCCGAACTCGGGGGATGGGCGGAGAAGTATCTGCCGGACGGAGAGCGGCCCGAGGGTTGCTGAGGGCGATGCCCGGGAGCGGCGCTTCGTGCGGTTTTCCACAGGCGTCGAGTTGTCCACAGGGTCTGACGCGTTTCCGGCCAGCGGTTGTAACGTCGGCACGAGTTGATGTTCGTGTTGATGTTCTTGCGTGAGCGGGGGAGGCGGTCGCTATGACCGAGGTCGGTGCGGAGGCTGCGGCGGAGACGGCTGCGGAGGCGTCGGGCTCGTCGTCGGGATCCGGGGCGCCCTCGGGATCCACGGCGCGTCGGTTGCCCCGCGTCCGCGGCTTCGCCGAGTGGCCCGGTGGTGGATCGCCGAAGGAGGAGGGGAAGACGCTGCGCAGGCGCGTGCCGCGCGCCGAGCACGCGGTTCTCGATCTGGACGCCGCCCGCCCCGACGCCGTGGCCGCCGTCGAGGAGTCCAACCTCGGCCGGCTCCCCGAGCTCACGCCGATAAGGGTCGGCCGGATGGCGGCGACGCCCTTCGCCTTCCTGCGCGGCTCGGCGGGGCTCATGGCGTACGACCTCGCCCGCACCCCCATGACCCGGATCCGCGCCCAGATCTGCGGTGACGCGCACGCGGCGAACTTCGGCCTGTACGGCGACCCGCGCGGCGGCCTGGTCATCGATCTGAACGACTTCGACGAGACGCTGTACGGCCCCTGGGAGTGGGACCTCAAGCGGCTCGCCACCTCGCTGGTGCTCGCGGGCCGGGAGGCGGGCGCGGACGAGGACGCGTGCCGCAAGGCGGCCCATGACACGGTCGGTGCGTACCGGCGCACCATGCGCCTGCTGGCCAAGCTTCCGGTGCTGGACGCGTGGAACGCGATCGCGGACGAGGAGCTGGTCTCCCACACCGACGCCCATGACCTGCTCGGCACGCTGGAGCGGGTCGCGGAGAAGGCCCGGGCCAACACCAGCGGTCGCTTCGCGGCGAAGTCGACGGCGCCGACCGAGGACGGCGGCCGCACCTTCGTCGACGCGCCGCCGGTGCTGCGCCGGGTTGCGGACGAGGAGGCGGCGGCCGTGGCGGCGTCGCTGGAGAGCTACGTCGCGACCCTCTCCGAGGACCGGCACCCCCTTCTGTCCCGGCACGCGGTGCACGACGTGGCGTTCCGCGTGGTCGGCACGGGCAGCGTGGGCACCCGCTCGTACGTGGTCCTGCTGCTGGACCACCGGGGCGAGCCGCTGGTACTCCAGGTGAAGGAGGTCCGTCCCTCGGCCCTGCTCCCGCATCTGGTGACGGCCGGCTTCGAGGTGCCGGAGCCCGACCACGAGGGGCGGCGCGTGGTCCTCGGCCAGAAGCGCATGCAGGTCGTCAGCGACATCCTGCTGGGCTGGACGACGGTCGACGGACTGCCCTTCCAGGTACGCCAGTTCCGCAACCGCAAGGGCAGCGTCGACCCGGCCGCCCTGGCCACCGACCAGCTGGACGACTACGCCCGCATGACCGGTGCCCTCCTGGCCCGCGCCCACTCGCACAGCGCGGACCCCCGCCTGATCTCCGGCTACTGCGGCAAGAACGAGGAGCTGGACGAGTCGATCGCCACCTTCGCCGTCAGCTACGCCGACCGAACGGAGGCGGACCACGCCGCACTGCTGGAGGCGGTGCGGACGGGGCGGATCGCGGCGGAGACGGGGGTGTGACGCAGGGCGCCGTCGAGGCAGCGGCCGGTCAGCCGGCCCCTGCCGTCGGGCCCGGCGCTCGCGGTGGCGTCGGCCTGGCGCCTGCCGGGGCGTCGGTGTTCTGAGCGCCGGCCCCGTCGTGGCCTACGCTGGGCGGGTGATGACGCCGGAAGCTGAGCAGTCCCAGGCCGAGCCCGCTGGTGCGGGGGCGCCGGACGGTGCCGAGGTGCCCGTCGGTGGAGCTGAGCAGGGTGGTGAGGCGCAGGTGACGGCCGAGGATGCCGCAGAGCGGCCCGAGGCGCGGCTGGAGCGGGCCGTGCGTGCCGCCGAGCAGGCGTTGATCGAGTACGAGATCGCGGTGGAGACCTTCCGCGTCGAGGTGGACAACTTTTCCCGGCTGCACCACCAGAAGCTCGGCCCCATGTACGCCCGTCTCGACGAGCTGGAGGCCCGGATCGCCGAGGCGGTCGCCGCCCGCACCGGTGACCCCGAGGACATCCGCAAGGCCGACGAGGCGCGCGCCCGGGTGCTTCCGATGCCGGGTGTCGAGGAGCTGTTCCACGGCTGGATGGACGGCGGCGGACTGTTCCCGGAGGCCGCCGCGATGCTCACGGACCAGCCGGTGCGGCCCCCGCAGCGGGTGCGTCCCAGCGACGAGGCCCGCAAGCTCTACCGCGAGCTGGCCCGCAAGGCCCACCCCGACCTCGCCCAGGAGGATGCGGAGCGGGCCAGGCGCGAGGAGTTCATCACCCGCGTCAACGCCGCCTACGCCCGCGGCGACGAGGCGCTGCTGCGGGAGCTGGCCGAGGAATGGGCCGCGGGACCCGCGCCGAAGGAGCAGGGCCCGACCCCGAGCGAGGAGCTCTACGCCCGGCTCGAATGGCTCGCCCAGCGCAAGGAGCTGCTCACCCTGGTCGCCAAGGATCTGGAGGAGAGCGCGATCGGCGCCATGCTGCGCCTCGCCCCCGACGACCCCGACCGCCTGCTCGACGAGATCGCCGACCAGCTCCTGGCCCAGGTCGCGGAGCGAGAGGCGGAGCTCGCCGCACTTCTCGGGTAGGCGGAGGTGCCACGCCCTGGAGGCGCGGGGAACTGCGCGACCGGCCACGACGCGACCCGCACCCTCCGGACGACGGACCCACCCTGCTCCCTGGGGAGTCCTCGACGCCCCGCTCCTGTCAGGTAGCGTCGGAGCCATGCATTTCGGATCAGGCGTGCCCACGGTCGAGGTCACGGACCTCAAGGACGACGACTTCCTCCTGGACGTCCGCGAGGACGACGAGTGGCAGGCGGGCCACGCCGAGGGGGCACTGCACATCCCCATCAGCGAGTTCGTGGCCCGCTACGGCGAGCTGACCGAGGCCGCCCCGCAGGACGGCCGCGTCCATGTGATCTGCCGCTCCGGCGGCCGCTCGGCGCAGGTCGCGATGTACCTCGGCCAGCAGGGCGTCGACGCCGTGAACGTCGACGGCGGCATGCAGGTGTGGGCGGCACTCGGGCGTCCCGTGGTGAACGACGAGGGTCAGCCCGGCTTCGTCCTCTGAGAAGCCCCACCCTCTGAGAAGCACCATTCGCGGAGAAGCCCCCCGAGAAGCCCCGCCGAGCAGTGCCGCTCAGCCGTCGCGGACGACCGTCAGCCCAGCGGATGCGCCGCCAGCAGATCCCCCAGCGCCTCCTCGTGCGCCGCCGCCGGGCCGAGCGCCAGCTCCAGGTGCTTGGCCCAGGCGTGGTACCGGTGCAGCGGATAGTCGACGTCGGCGCCGAAGCCGCCGTGCAGGTGCTGTGCGGTCTGCACGACCCGTCGTACGCCCTCCGAGGCCCAGATCTTGGCCACGGCCACGTCGCCGGAGGCGGGCAGTGACCCCGATGCCCCCGAGGCGATCCGCCACGCGGCCTGCCACAGCGTCGCCTCCATCGCGCGCAGGTCGATGTAGCGGTCGGCGGACTGCACGGCGACCGCCTGGAATGTGGCGATGGGATACCCGAACTGCTCGCGCTTGGTCGCGTACTCGGACGTCATCCCCAGTACCCGCTCCCCCAGACCGAGCGCCAGCGCACAGGTGCCCGTGGCCAGCAGTTCCCGCAGCCACTCCCACGCCCCCTCGGTGTCGATGACGTCCCGCTCCGCCAGCCGCACCGACTCCAGCCGCAGCTCGGCGAGCCGCTCCCCGCTGGTCGAGAACTGTTCGCCGAGCGAGACCCCCTCAGCCCCGGGCGCCACCAGCGCGAGAACGGTCCGGTCGGCGGCCGTACGGGCCGGCACGACGACAAGATCGGCGTCGTACGCCCAGGGCACCGCGGTCTGAACCCCGTCCAGCACCCACCCGGAGTCGTCCTGCCGAGCGGTCGCCGCGAGCTCGGCCGGGTCGTGGCCGGTGCGGCCGTGCGCGGCGACCGTCAGCACGACCTCGCCGCGCCCCGCCCGCGCCAGCAGCCCGGCCTTCAGTTCCGGGTCGCCGTACGCCTGGACGGCGGCCGTCGCCGCGCCGCTCTCCAGCAGCGGCACCCGGGCCAGTACCTTCGCCGACTCGCGCAGCACCAGGCACAGGGCGACGGCGTCGAGGCCCGCGCCGCCGTACTCGTCCGTGAGCAGCAGGCTCAGCAGGTCCGCGGCCGCGAGGCGGCTCCACAGCGGGCGGTCGAATTCGTCGGCGACGGCGCCCGGTGTGAGCGCGGGAGAGGGCACCGCGTCCGGCGCGACCCCGGCGAACACCCCGCGCGCCGCCTCGGCCGCCGCCTGCTGCTCCTCGGTGAAGGTGAAGTCCACGGTCCCTGCCCTTCCACACGCACGGCGATCTGACGGTGCGTCAAGATAGAACAGGTTCTAGAAGAAGGGAATGCCCCGCGTGCGGGCTCCGCTCCGCGAGGTCACACAGAGCGCAGGTACGGCCCCGTGGGACCCCCGTATCGTGTGGGCAACGGCTGGCCGCCAGGGCTGTGCCCGGCGCGTGGGCCTGAGTACCGTTCCCGTGCGAGCGCCGAGGAAAAGCAGACCGGAATCGGGAAACGGGGCACGATGGACGCGCACCACGCAGGCTCGGCCGCCCGGCACGGGCCTGACCAGGAGCCTCAGGACGCTCCGCCTGCTGTCGCGCCCCCCACTGCCCCGCCGCTCCCCGAACCGGAAGCGGAACCCCGCTCGGGTGTGGCCGCCCTCTCCCTGCGGTACCAGATCGGCGCCGCGCTCGCCCTCGCGGTCGTGGCCATCGCCGTCTGTGTCCATGTGGGCATGATCTTTCTGCACGTCGCCCCGCCGAACACGGTCACCAAACAGCACGGCCGGGCGATCGACGACTGGATATATCCGGAGTTCGAGCAGAACTGGAAGCTGTTCGCCCCCAACCCGCTTCAGCAGAACATCTCCGTACAGGTCCGTGCCCAGGTCAGTACGGCCGCCGGTGCCACGCGCACGACCGGCTGGTACGACCTGTCGGCCCAGGACGGCCGGGCCATCGACGGCAATCTGCTGCCCAGCCACACCCAGCAGAACGAGCTGCGGCGCGCCTGGGACTTCTTCGTCGCCACCCACGACGCCCAGAACCGTCCCGTGGGCCTGCGCGGCGCCCTGTCCGAGACCTATCTGCGGCACATAGTGCAGCTGCGCCTCGACCGGGCGGACGCGGCCGGCGCGGGCGGCGCCGTCGAACGCGTCCAGGTCCGCTCCCGCACCACGAACGTGCCCCCGCCGAAGTGGAGCGACGAGCAGATCTCGGACAAGGCCACCTACCGCGTGCTGCCCTGGTGGGGGATCCCGGACGACGAGACCGCCGAAGCGGCCGGGACCGGCACGGGAGGCGCCCGGTGAGCCGTTTCGCCCTCGCGGTCTCCGCGGCCATCGCCCGCGTCACCGAGTCCGCCCTCGGCCCGTACCAGACGGCCGTCATCCGCATCGGCTTCACCGCCACCTGGCTGCTCTTCCTGCTGCGTGAGTTCCCGCATCGCCAGGAGCTGTACGGCCCCGACGGCCCCTGGGACTTCGACCTCGCCCAGCAGCTGATCGGGACGAACGGCTCCTTCACCGCGCTGATCTGGTCCAGCGGCGGGTTCTGGTTCGAGAGCGTCTACGTCTTCGCCGTCCTGACCAGCGTTCTGCTGCTGCTCGGCTGGCGCACCCGCACGATGTCGGTGCTGTTCATGGTCGGCGTGCTGTCGCTGCAGAACCGCTCCATCTTCATGGGCGACGGCGGCGACAACGTGCTGCACCTGATGTGCGTCTACCTCGTGTTCGCGCGCTGCGGCCAGGTCTGGTCGCTGGACGAGCGCCGGGCCCGGCTCGCGCGCGAGGCACGCGCGCGTGGCGAGCGCGTCGCGCCGGACCGGGTCGGCCCGGCCCTGTGGGGCGTGTTCGGATTCGCACTGGTCGCGGCGACCGCCGCGGGCCGGCTCGACGGCGACCTGACCGTGCCCGTGCTCCTGTGGGGCGTCTGGCTGGCGCAGGCCGTGGGGTGGATCGTGCGCCGCCGCGCGCGGACCGCCGAGCCCCGCATCCTGCTGGACGTCATCGGCAACATCGTGCACAACGGCGCCCTGCTGGTGATCATGGCCGAGGCGTGCCTGATCTACGCGACCGCCGGCTGGTACAAGATCCAGGGCTCGCGCTGGCAGGACGGCACCGCCGTCTACTACCCGCTGCACCTCGACTACTTCTCACCCTGGCCCGCCCTCGCCGACGTGCTGTCATCCAGCGGCACGATGGTGATGCTCATCACCTACGGCACGGTCATCGTGCAGGTCGCCTTCCCGTTCACCCTGTTCAACCGGCGGGTCAAGAACGCCCTCCTCGCCGCGATGATCACCGAGCACGCCGTGATCGCGGTCGTCCTCGGTCTGCCGTTCTTCTCGCTGGCGATGATCGCGGCGGACGCGGTGTTCCTGCCGACGTCGTTCCTGCGCCGCCTCGGCGGCTGGGCGGCACGCGCGCGTGGACGCCTGGCGCGTCTGGTCCGCGGCGGCGACGATCATGAGCCCCTCCCCGGGCCGCGCACCCCGGAGAACCCCGAGCACGCGCACGTAGGCTTCACGGCATGACCGTGACCACCTGGAACCGGCTCGCCGAGAGCTCCGTCCTGCTCGACGGCTTCCACGCCTTGAAGCACGCCGTGCGCTTCGGAGCCGAGGTCCAGGTCGCGGTCGCGGTCGACCGGGAGGCCGCGCTGGCCCTCGCCGACGAGCTGGCACCGGACGTACGGGACACCCTGGCCGCGCTTCTGACGGAGGTCCCGGAGCCGACGTACACGTCCCTGGTGCCGCGCCCGCACCCCACCGCGGTGGCCGCCCTGGCCGTACGGCCTTCCCGCGCCACCAACCTGGGGAAGCTGGCGCACACCCCCCGCCTCGCCCCCGTCGTGGTCCTCGACAACCCCCGCAACCTGGGCAACGCGGGCGCCGTGATCCGCCTGGCCGCCGGCTTCGGCGCGACCGGCGTGGTCACGACCGGCACCCTCGACCCCTGGCATCCGACGGTCGTACGCGGCGGGGCGGGCCTGCACTTCGCGACGGCGGTGGAGCGGCTGGCGGTGGATGAGCTGCCGCCCGGACCGGTCTTCGCGCTGGACCCGGAGGGCGACGACATCCGGGGGATCAAGCTCCCGGACGACGCCGTCCTCGCCTTCGGATCGGAGCGAAGCGGCCTGTCGGCCGAACTACGCGCGCGTGCCGATCATTTGGTGGCTCTGCCCATGCGTCCGCAGGTCTCCAGCTACAACCTCGCCACCAGCGTGGCGATGACGCTGTACCACTGGAGCCTCAGCGGCGCCTAGGCCTCCCGGCGCACCTCGACGACCCGGAACCGGTTGGCGACGAACGCCCCGTCGGTGAGTGCCGAGTTGGCCGCCGGGTTGCCACCGGACCCGTGGAAGTCGGAGAACGCGGCCGTCTGGTTCACGTAGACCCCGCCCGTGAGGTTCAGCGACAACTGGGCCGCCTCCTCCAGGCACACCTCCTGGATCGAGGACTCGACCTCGTCGTCGGTGGTGTACGCCCCGACGGTCATCGCGCCCTTCTCCCGCACGGTCCGCCGCAGCAACTCCACCGCGTCGGCGGCGGAGTCGACCGCCACGGCGAACGAGACGGGCCCGAAGCACTCGCTCATGTACGCGGCCTCGTCGTCCGGCTTGGCACCGTCGAGCTTGACGATCACGGGCGTGTGCACGACCGCGTCCGGGAACTCGGGGTTCGCGATCTCGCGGGAGGCGAGGGCGACTTCACCGAGGCCGGCGGCAGCCTCCAGGCGGGCCTTGACGTCGGGGTTGACGATCGCGCCGAGCAGCGCGTTCGCACGGGCGTCGTCGCCGAGGAGGCCGTCGACCGCGCGGGCGAGGTCGGCCACGACCTCGTCGAAGGTCCGGGGACCCTCCTCGGTGCGGATGCCGTCGCGGGGGATGAGCAGGTTCTGCGGGGTGGTGCACATCTGGCCGCTGTACAGGGACAGCGAGAAGGCCAGGTTGGACAGCATCCCCTTGTAGTCGGCGGTGGAGTCGACGATCACGGTGTTGACGCCGGCCTTCTCCGTGTAGACCTGCGCCTGACGGGCGTTGGCCTCCAGCCAGTCGCCGAACACGGTCGAGCCGGTGTAGTCGATGATCCGGATCTCCGGGCGGGTGGCCAGGGTCTTGGCGATGCCCTCGCCGGGCCGCTCGGCGGCCAGCGCGACCAGGTTCGGGTCGAAGCCCGCCTCGGCGAGCACCTGGCGCGCGACCTGCACGGTGAGTGCGAGCGGCAGTACCGCGCGCGGGTGGGGCTTGACCAGGACCGCGTTGCCGGTGGCGAGCGAGGCGAACAGGCCCGGGTAGCCGTTCCAGGTCGGGAAGGTGTTGCAGCCGACGACCAGGGCGATCCCGCGCGGGACCGCCGTGAACTGCTTGTTCAGCGCCAGCGGGTCGCGCTTGCCCTGCGGCTTGGTCCACTCCGCGGTGTCGGGGGTGCGGACCTGCTCGACGTAGGCGTACGCCACCGCTTCCAGGCCGCGGTCCTGTGCGTGGGGGCCGCCCGCCTGGAAGGCCATCATGAAGGCCTGGCCGGAGGTGTGCATGACCGCGTGCGCGAACTCGTGCGTCCGGTCGCTGATCCGCTTGAGGATCTCCAGACAGACCACCGCGCGCATCTCCGCGCCCGCGTCCCGCCACGCGCGCTGGCCGGACTTCATGGCCGGCAGCAGCGCGTCGAGGTCCGCGTGCGGGTACCCGACGCCCAGCTCGATGCCGTACGGCGACACTTCGCCGCCCACCCAGTCGTCGGTGCCGGGCTGGCCGAGGTCGAGGCGGTTGCCCAGGAGGGCGTCGAAGGCGGCCTTGCCCGCCGCCGCGTCCAGGCTGCCGTTCTCGCCGTAGGCCTTGGGGTGCTCGGGGTGCGGTGACCAGTACGCGCGTGTGCGGATGGCTTCCAGCGCCTGGTCGAGGGTGGGCCGGTGCTTGGCGATCAACTCGTGGGTGGTCAGTACGGCGGCCATGCGAGACCAACTCCTCGTTTCCAGAGCTCTCCGTCGAGCTCATGACCTGGGCAGAAACATGGGCAGGAACAGCCAGTCAGAGTTAGAGTAACCGAACGATCGGTCGGTTCAAGGGGGTCCGCCGCATCTGTGGAAAACCCCGTGCGGGAGGATCGCGCCCATGACAGCTCTCGACCTCAGCAGCCCCGTGGCCGTCGTCGGCACCGGCACCATGGGCCAGGGCATCGCCCAGGTCGCGTTGGTCGCCGGCCATCCCGTACGGCTGTACGACACCGCTCCCGGGCGGGCCCAGGACGCCGTCGACGCGATCGGCGCGCGTCTCGACCGGCTCGTCGAGAAGGACCGGCTCACCGCGGCCGACCGTGACGCGGCCCGCGCCCGGCTGCTGCCCGCCGGGTCCCTCGCCGAGCTCGCGGACTGCGCCCTGGTCGTCGAAGCCGTCCTGGAGCGCCTCGACGTCAAGCAGGAGCTGTTCCGCGAGCTGGAGGGCATCGTCGGCGAGGACTGCCTGCTCGCCACCAACACCTCGTCCCTGTCCGTCACGGCCATCGGCGGCGCTCTGGCCAACCCCGGCCGCTTCGTCGGCCTGCACTTCTTCAATCCCGCGCCGCTGCTGCCGCTGGTCGAGGTCGTCTCCGGGTTCGCCACCGACGTCACGTCGGCCACGCGCGCGTACGAGACGGCACGCGCCTGGGGCAAGACGCCGGTCGCCTGCGCCGACACCCCCGGTTTCATCGTCAACCGCATCGCCCGGCCCTTCTACGCGGAGGCCTTCGCGGTCCACGAGGCGCAGGGGGCCGACCCGGCCACCATCGACGCCGTGCTGCGCGAGTGCGGCGGCTTCAAGATGGGCGCGTTCGAGCTCACCGACCTGATCGGGCAGGACGTCAACGAGTCCGTCACGCAGTCCGTGTGGCAGTCCTTCTTCCAGGACGTGCGCTTCACCCCCTCGCTCGCCCAGCGCCGCCTGGTCGAGTCCGGGCGGCTCGGCCGCAAGAGCGGACACGGCTGGTACGACTACGCCGCTGACGCCGAGCGGGACGAGCCGCACACCGCGGAGCGGGCACCGCAGCCCGCCTACGTCGTCGCCGAGGGCGACCTGGGCCCCGCCTCCGAGCTGCTCCAGCTGATCCGCGAGGCGGGCATTCCGGTGCGCGAGGAGGAAGAGGACCACGGCACCCGCCTGGTGCTGCCCAGCGGCGGCCAGCTGGCGCTCGCCGACGGCCAGACGTCGGTGGAGTTCCGGGACGTCGTCTACTTCGACCTTGCCGTCGACTACCGCCGCGCCACCCGGATCGCCCTGTCCGCCTCCCAGGACACGTCGCCGCAGACCCTCACCGAGGCGATCGGTCTCTTCCAGGCGCTCGGCAAGGCGGTCAGCGTCATCGGTGACGTCCCCGGCATGATCGTCGCCCGCACGGTCGCCCGGGTCGTCGACCTGGCGCACGACGCCGTCGCCAAGGGCGTGGCCACCGAGGAGGACATCGACACCGCGATGCGGCTCGGCGTGAACTACCCCATGGGGCCCTTCGAATGGAGCCGCAGGCTCGGCCGCGGCTGGGCGTACGACGTCCTGGACGAGCTGCACGTACGCGAGCCGTCCGGCCGCTACGCGCCGTCCCTCGCGCTGTACCGCCACGCGTACGCCTCCGACAAGCGGGAGGGCAGCACCTCATGACCACCGCCAAGCGCGACACGTACACCCCGGAGACGCTGCTCTCCGTCGCCGTCCAGGTCTTCAACGAGCGCGGCTACGACGGCACCTCCATGGAGCACCTCTCCAAGGCGGCCGGCATCTCCAAGTCGTCGATCTACCACCACGTCACGGGCAAGGAGGAGCTGCTGCGCCGCGCCGTCAGCCGGGCGCTCGACGGGCTCTTCGGGATCCTCGACGAGGAGCACGCGCGCGCGGGGCACGCCGCCGACCGTCTGGAGTACGTCGTACGGCGCATGGTCGAGGTGCTCATATCCGAGCTGCCGTACGTCACGCTGCTGCTGCGCGTGCGCGGCAACACCGGCACCGAGCGCTGGGCCCTGGAACGGCGCCGCGACTTCGACCACCAGGTCGCAGCCCTCCTCAAGGCGGCCGCCGCCGACGGCGAGGTGCGCGCCGACGTGGAGGTACGGCTGGCGACCCGGCTCGTCTTCGGCATGGTCAACTCGATCGTGGAGTGGTACCGCCCGGACGGCCGCGGCATGAACGAACGCGAAGTGGCCGACACGGTGGTGCGGCTGGTCTTCGGGGGCCTGCGCCAGGAGGGCTGACCCCGCCCGCAGCGCCGCGGCGCTGAGTACGCGCGCGTGGACGGGTGAGTACGCCGCCGGATGTCCCCGGACGGTCCCGGCTGGTGAGCTGTGCCGCATGACCCAGAACGACGTACAGCACTCCGACACCGACCCGACGTGGTGGAAGGCGCCTCTCGTGGCCACGGTGCCCGGGCTGCCACTCCTCGCGTGGGAGTTCGTCATGCTGGGGCCCGAGGGCGCCCTCGGCACACTCGGGGGCGCGGTCTACGGGGCGGTCGGGCTGCTCGCGCTCGCCTGGGCGCTGCCGCACCGCCGGTCCTCGTCGATGCTGCGCGTGACGGCGGCCGTCGCCGGGCTCGTCTGCGCGATCCTTCCGTTGCTGTTCCTGATGTGGATCGCCATGTTGTGGTCCTAGGACTGACGGCCGGGGCGCACGCTCAGCCCTGCGGCTCCAGGTCCTCCTCCTCGAACACCAGCAGCGTGCGGGAGCTGAGCACCTCGGGGATCGCCTGGAGGCGGGTGAGGACCAGTTCGCGCAGGGCGCGGTTGTCGGGCGTGTGCACCAGAAGCAGGACGTCGAAGTCCCCGCCCACCAGGGCGATGTGGGAGGCGCCGGGGAGCTGGCGCAGCTGCTCGCGGACCGTGCGCCAGGAGTTCTGGACGATCTTCAGGGTGATATACGCCGACGTGCCCTGACCTGCGCGTTCATGGTCGACGCGGGCGCCGAAACCGCGGATGACACCGTCCTCGATGAGACGGTTGATGCGTGCGTAGGCGTTGGCGCGTGAGACATGGACCCGCTCGGCGACCGACCGTATCGACGCGCGGCCGTCGGCCTGGAGCATCTGCAGGATGTCCTGATCGATGGCGTCGAGCGGACGCGGCGGCGGCAGGGGGACGCCGCCCTCCGGGCTCTCGGCCATTTGTTCAGGCGCCATGTCCCCCTGCCTTCCCTCTGTGGACGTAGTGCGTTCATTGGAGGCTGTGGAGAACCGTTTGTCCACAGCCTGAGGGTGCCTGTAGCCAAAATGTGCCGACGACCGAACAATCGGTAGGTGAGGCGCATCACAGAAGCTGCGCCTCCCGTAGCCACTCCCACGAGGAGGTGCCGTCATGACGGTCATGGAGCAGCGAGGCGCGTACCGGCCATCGCCGCCGCCCGCCTGGCAGCCCCGGATGGACCCCGCGCCGCTGCTGCCCGACGCCGAGCCCTACCGGGTCCTCGGGACGGAGGCGGCCGCGAAGGCCGACCCGGACCTGCTGCGCAGGCTCTACGCCGGGCTGGTGCGCGGCCGCCGGTACAACACGCAGGCGACCGCGCTCACCAAGCAGGGCCGCCTCGCCGTCTATCCGTCCAGCACCGGCCAGGAGGCCTGCGAGGTCGCCGCCGCGCTGGCCCTGGAGGAGCGCGACTGGCTCTTCCCGAGCTACCGCGACACCCTCGCGGCCGTCGCACGCGGCGTGGACCCCGTCGACGCCCTGACCCTGCTGCGCGGCGACTGGCACACCGGCTACGACCCCCACGAGCACCGTGTCGCCCCCCTGTGCACGCCGCTCGCCACCCAGCTCCCGCACGCCGTCGGCCTCGCGCACGCCGCCCGCCTCAAGGGCGACGACGTGGTCGCGCTCGCCATGGTCGGCGACGGCGGCACCAGCGAGGGCGACTTCCACGAGGCGCTGAACTTCGCGGCCGTATGGCAGGCGCCGGTCGTCTTCCTCGTCCAGAACAACGGCTTCGCGATCTCGGTCCCGCTCGCCAAGCAGACCGCGGCCCCGTCGCTGGCCCACAAGGCCGTCGGCTACGGCATGCCCGGCCGCCTGGTCGACGGCAACGACGCCGCCGCCGTGCACGAGGTCGTCGGCGACGCCGTACGGCACGCACGCGCGGGCGGCGGTCCGACGCTGATCGAGGCGATCACGTACCGGATCGACGCCCACACCAACGCCGACGACGCCACCCGCTACCGCGGTGACTCCGAGGTCGAGACCTGGCGCGGGCACGACCCGATCGCCCTCCTGGAGCACGAGCTGACCGAGCGCGGACTCCTCGACGAGGCCGGCAAGCAGGCCGCGAAGGACGCCGCCGAGGCCATGGCCGCCGACCTGCGCGAGCGCATGAACCAGGACCCGGCGCTCGACCCGAGGGACCTGTTCGCCCACGTCTATGCCGAGCCGACCCCGCAACTGCGCGAACAGCAGGCCCTGTTGCAGGCGGAGCTCGACGCCGAGCACGGCTCTCAAGGGGGAGCGCACCGATGACCACCGTCGCCGTCAAGCCGGCCACCATGGCGCAGGCCCTCACGCGCGCGCTGCGCGACGCCATGGCGCAGGACCCCACCGTGCACGTCATGGGTGAGGACGTCGGCACCCTCGGCGGCGTCTTCCGCGTCACCGACGGGCTCGCCAAGGAGTTCGGCGAGGACCGCTGCACGGACACCCCGCTCGCCGAGGCGGGGATCCTGGGCACCGCGGTCGGCATGGCCATGTACGGCCTGCGCCCCGTCGTGGAGATGCAGTTCGACGCCTTCGCCTACCCGGCGTTCGAGCAGCTGATCTCGCACGTCGCGCGCATGCGCAACCGCACCCGCGGCAGGATGCCGCTCCCGATCACCGTCCGCGTCCCCTACGGCGGCGGTATCGGCGGCGTCGAGCACCACAGCGACTCGTCCGAGGCGTACTACATGGCGACTCCGGGGCTCCATGTCGTCACGCCCGCGACCGTCGCCGACGCCTACGGCCTGCTGCGCGCCGCCATCGCCTCCGACGACCCGGTGATCTTCCTGGAGCCCAAGCGGCTGTACTGGTCGAAGGACGCCTGGAACCCGGAGGATCCGCAGACCGTTGAACCGATAGGCCGCGCGGTGGTGCGGCGCTCCGGCCGGAGTGCCACGCTCATCACGTACGGACCGTCCGTGCCCGTCTGCCTCGAAGCCGCCGAGGCGGCGCGGGAGGAGGGGTGGGACCTGGAAGTCGTCGATCTGCGCTCGCTGGTGCCGTTCGACGACGAGACGGTCGCCGCCTCGGTACGGCGGACCGGACGGGCGGTCGTCGTACACGAGTCGGGCGGGTTCGGCGGACCGGGAGGGGAGATCGCGGCCCGGGTCACGGAGCGCTGCTTCCACCACCTGGAGGCGCCGGTGCTGCGCGTGGCCGGGTTCGACATCCCCTATCCGCCGCCGATGCTGGAGCGTCACCACCTGCCCGGCGTGGACCGGATCCTGGACGCCGTGGGGCGTCTGCAGTGGGAGGCCGAGAGCTGATGGCACAGGTGCTCGAGTTCAAGCTCCCCGACCTCGGGGAGGGGCTCACCGAGGCGGAGATCGTGCGCTGGCTGGTCCAGGTCGGCGACGTCGTCGCGGTCGACCAGCCGGTCGTCGAGGTCGAGACGGCCAAGGCGATGGTCGACATCCCCTGCCCCTACGGCGGCGTCGTCACGGCCCGCTTCGGCGAGGAGGGCACGGAACTGCCCGTCGGCGCACCGCTGCTGACGGTGGCCGTGGGCGCGCCGGCCCCCGACGGCGAGGCCGAGGGCTCCGGGAACGTGCTGGTGGGATACGGCACCTCTCAGGCCCCGGCGCGGCGCCGGAGGGTGCGGCCGGGGGAGTCGGTGCCCGCCGTACCCGTGGAGGTCGCGGGGGTGCCCGTCGCGGGATCCGCCGCCGCCAACGGCAGTGCCGCCGGCCGGGAGGGGGTCGAGGGCCCTGTACCGGTCATCTCCCCGCTGGTCCGCCGGCTCGCCCGGGAGAACGGCCTGGACCTGCGTGAGCTGCACGGCTCCGGACCCGACGGGCTGATCCTGCGCGCGGACGTGGAGTACGCGCTGCGTGCCGCCGCCGTGCAGGGAAGGACGGCGGCGCCGGCCGCCGGGACACAGGCCCCCGCCGCGCCGTCCCCCACGGCTCCGTCCGCCCGCATCTCCTCCTCCGCCGCCCCCGCCGGTATCCGCGTCCCGCTCAAGGGCGTCCGCGGTGCCGTGGCCGACAAGCTCTCCCGCAGCCGGCGGGAGATCCCGGACGCCACCTGCTGGGTCGACGCCGACGCGACGGAGCTCGTGCGGGCACGGACCGCGATGAACGCCGCCGGGGGACCGAAGATCTCCCTGATCGCCCTGCTGGCCCGGATCTGCACCGCCGCCCTGGCCCGGTTCCCCGAGCTCAACTCCACGGTCGACATGGAGGCCAGGGAGGTCGTCCAGCTCGACCATGTACACCTCGGATTCGCCGCGCAGACCGACCGAGGGCTCGTCGTCCCGGTCGTACGGGACGCGCACGCGCGGGACGCGGAGTCGCTGACCGCCGAGTTCGCCCGGCTGACCGAGGCGGCCCGCACGGGCGGCCTCACACCCGCGGAACTCACCGGCGGGACCTTCACGTTGAACAACTACGGGGTGTTCGGGGTCGACGGCTCCACGCCGATCATCAACCACCCCGAGGCCGCGATGCTCGGCGTCGGCCGCATCATCCCCAAGCCGTGGGTGCACGAGGGAGAGCTGGCGGTGCGCCAGGTCGTCGAGCTCGCGCTCACCTTCGACCACCGGGTCTGCGACGGCGGCACGGCGGGCGGCTTCCTGCGCTATGTGGCGGACTGCGTGGAACACCCGGCGGTGCTGCTGCGCACCGTGTGACGGATGTACGACCGGTCCCCTCCCCTGCGTTCCCTGTGATCGTGAAGGCACGCATACTCGGGGGGTGACCGCGAACGGGCCGACGGGCGAGCAGGGCGCCACCGACACGGGACACGACGTCGTGTACGACGCCGTCGTGCTCGCCGGAGGCGGTGCCCGGCGCCTCGGCGGCGTGGACAAGCCCGCCGTACGCGTCGGCGGGCGCCCGCTGCTCGACCGTGTGCTCGCCGCCTGCGCCGAGGCGCGCACGGCCGTCGTCGTCGCCGGCCCCCGCCCCACCGCGCGCCCGGTGACCTGGGCGCGCGAGGACCCGCCGGGCGGCGGACCGGTGGCCGCCCTCGACGCGGGCCTGCGTCACACCACCGCGGACCTTGTCGTCGTCCTCTCGGCCGACCTGCCGTTCCTCGACGAGCGGACGGTACGGCGGCTGCTGACCGCCCTGCGCACCGGGCGAGCCGACGGCGCCCTGCTCACCGACGCCGACGGCCGTGACCAGCCGCTCGTCGCCGCGTACCGCGCGCCTGTGCTGCGCCGCGAACTGGCCGCACTCGCCCAAGGGCACGACGGCCCGGCCGGTCCCGGGGCCGCCGGTCTCACCGGCCTCCCCCTGCGCCGGCTGACCGGCGCGCTCGACCTCATCCGCGTCCCCGACCCCGTCGCGTCCTTCGACTGCGACACCTGGGACGACATCGCCACCGCCAGGGCACGCATCAGGGAGCATGGGCACGTGTTGGATGAATGGATTTCCGCAGTCAAGGACGAACTGGGCATCGACCTCGACGTCGACATCAAGGTGCTGCTGGACCTCGCCCGCGACGCCGCCCACGGCGTGGCGCGACCCGCGGCCCCGCTGACCACCTTCCTCGTCGGATACGCGGCAGCGCAGGCTCAGGGCGGCCCCGAAGCCGTCGCCGAGGCTGCCCGCAAGGCCGCCGCGCTCGCCCTGCGCTGGGCGGAGGAGGCCGCCGCCGAGTCCGACGCGACCGCCGCCAAGCCCGACGCGGCCCCCGACGCCACCCCCGACACCCGGCCGGACGCCGGATGACCGCCCGCGGCATCCGGACGGACGAGGACGCCGAGGACCTCGACGTCGAGGAGGTGCTCGCCCTAGTGAACGAGGACAACGCTCACCGCACCCCTGGCGACCACGTGCCCCCACCCACCCCGCGCCCCCAGGGCCAGGGCCCCCGTCGGCCGGACCATGACCAGCAGAACCGCCACGAGGACCGCCACCACAAGGCAACCCCGTGGCCCGAAGCGCGCGACATCGCCGCCCGTTCCCGGGCCGTCGGCCGCGCTCCGCTCTCCGTCCCCCTCGACGCGGCCCTCGGCCTCACCCTGTCCGAGCCGCTCACCGCCCTCAGTGATCTGCCCTCCTTCGACACCTCGGCGATGGACGGCTGGGCGGTCGCGGGCCCCGGACCCTGGGACGTACGGGAGAAAGGCGTTCTGGCCGGGCACGGCGAGCCCGACCCGCTCACCGACGGCGAGGCCGTCGGTATCGCGACCGGCGCCCGCATCCCCCCGGACACCACCGCCGTCCTGCGCAGCGAGCATGGCCGCACCGACGACAAGGGCCATCTGCACGCCACCCGGGAGATCCAGCCCGGCCAGGACATCCGCGCACGCGGCCAGGAGTGCCGTAACGGCGATCAACTGCTCGCCGTCGGCACGCTGGTGACCCCGGCGGTGCTCGGCCTGGCGGCGGCCGCGGGATACGACGCCGTCACCGCAGTGCCCCGCCCCCGCGTCGAAGTCCTGATCCTCGGCGACGAGTTGCTCACCGAAGGGCTGCCGCACGACGGGCTGATCCGCGACGCCCTCGGCCCGATGCTGCCGCCCTGGCTGCGTGCGTTGGGCGCCGAGGTCACCGCCGTACGCCGGCTCGGTGATGATGCCAAGGCCCTGCGCAAGGCCCTCACCAAGTCCGACGCCGACCTGATCGTCACCACCGGCGGCACCGCGGCCGGCCCCGTCGACCATGTCCACCCCACGCTTCAGCGCATCGACGCCGAACTCCTGGTGGACGGCGTCAAGGTGCGGCCCGGCCACCCCATGCTGCTGGCCCGCATCAAGGAGAACCAGCACCTCGTCGGTCTGCCCGGCAACCCCCTCGCCGCGGTCTCCGGCCTGCTCACCCTGGCCGAACCGATGCTGCGCACCCTCGCGGCCCGCCCCGCCCCCGAGTCGTACACGCTGCCCCTGAAGGAAGCGGCGCACGGCCACCCGTACGACACCCGGCTCATCCCCGTCGTGCTGCGCGGTGACCATGCCGTGCCGTTGCACTACCAGGGACCGGCCATGCTGCGGGGCATGGCGGCGGCGGACGCCGTCGCCGTCGTGCCGCCGGGTGGCGCACGGGCTGGTCAGGAGGCGGAACTGCTCGATCTGCCCTGGGCCAGTGCCGGCATCGAGGTGTGTTTCACGTGAAACTTCCCGGCCAGGACGCCATAGCGCGCCGGGCGGACGAGCGTGTCGAGACCTACCGGGTCAAGCTCCCGAAGAAGATCGTGGAGCATCCGTTCCGGCAGGTCGCCAAGCGGGTCACGCTGGCACTGGCCCTGCTCGTGGCGACCGCCTTGATCGTCTATGCCGACCATGACGGCTACAACGACAACTCCGACGGTTCCGTCGATCTCCTCGACGCCTTCTACTACGCGACCGTCAGCCTCTCCACCACCGGATACGGCGACATCACCCCGGTCAGTGACGCCGCCCGGCTCACCAATATCTTCGTCATCACGCCCCTGCGCGTGCTGTTCCTGATCATCCTGGTCGGCACCACTCTTGAGGTCCTCACCGAACGGACCCGGGAGGAATGGCGTCTGAACCGCTGGAGGTCCACCTTGCGCGACCACACCGTCGTCGTCGGCTTCGGCACGAAGGGGCGTTCGGCGATCCAGACCGTCTGCGCGACCGGGCTGCGGAAGGAGCAGGTCGTCGTGGTCGACCCGAGTTCCAAGGTGATCGAGGCGGCCGTCGCGGAGGGATACGCCGGGGTCACGGGTGACGCGACCCGCAGCGAGGTTCTGATGCGGGCCGAGGTGCACAAGGCGCGGAAGATCATCATCGCGACCCAGCGGGACGACACGGCCGTCCTGGTGACGCTGACAGCCCGGCAGCTCAACCGCGGCGCGAAGATCGTGGCCGCGGTGCGTGAGGAGGAGAACGCCCCGCTGCTGAAGCAGTCCGGCGCCGACGCGGTCATCACCAGTGCCAGTGCGGCCGGGCGGCTGCTCGGCCTGTCCGTGCTCAGTCCCGCCGCCGGGATGGTCCTGGAGGACCTGATCCACCAGGGCAGCGGACTCGACATCGTCGAACGGCCGGTCATAAAGGCCGAGGTGGGCAAGACCCCGCGGCAGACCGACGACCTGGTGGTCAGCGTCATCCGGGGGCATCGGGTGCTCGGATACGACGATTCGGCCGTCGGGACACTGGAGTTGACGGACCGGCTGATCACCATCGTGCGCGCGACGCCGGCCACTCAGGTGACTCCCGATGACCGGCGTCTGCCCCCAGGGATGAAGCCCATCTGAGGCCGGGCCCTACTTGCGGTTGTACAGCCGCATCGTGATCGGCCCGAAGACCAGCACGAACAGGCCTGCCCAGCCCACCGACCAGGCGACCTCGGCGGCCGGCCAGTCGCCCGCCATCAACCCGCGCACGGCCGAGGCGAGATGGGTGATCGGGCTGTTGTTCACGAACGCCTGGAGCCAGCCCGGCATGGTCTTCGGGTCGACGAAGACGTTGGACAGGAAGGTGAGCGGGAAGATCACCATCATGCTGACGCCCATCACCGACTTCTCGGAGCGCAGCATCAGCCCGAACATCGTCCAGATCCACGAGAACGCGAACGAGAAGGCGACCAGCAGCGCGATCCCGGCCAGCACTCCGGCGACTCCGCCGTCCGGGCGGTAGCCCAGGATCATGCCGACGGTGAGCATCACGATGGACGCGATGGTGTAGCGCAGGGCGTCGCCCAGCAGATAGCCGACCATCGTCGACGGCCGCCAGATCGGCAGCGAACGAAAGCGGTCGAAGACGCCCTTCTCGATGTCGGTGTTCACCGAGACGCCGGTGTACATCGTGATCATCACGACCGACATCACCAGGATGCCCGGCAGCAGGAACTGGATGTACTCCTTCGGGGAGCCGGCCAGGGCACCCCCGAACAGGTACGTGTACATCAGCACCATCATGATCGGGAACGCGGTGACGTCGAAGAGCTGCTCCGGCACATGCTTGATCTTCAGGATCGCCCGCCAGCCGAAGGTCATGGAGGCCGACCAGGCGCTGGGCCGCGGCGGACGCTCCTTGGTGACGAGCAGTGCGGCGAGCGACTCGGCGCTGACGGGGGCGAGTTCCTTGCTCTCGGTCTGCGTCACGGTGCTCATGCCGTCACCTCGTCCTTGTCCTCGTTGTCGTCCTTGGTCTCGTGGGTGTCGTGTCCGGTGAGGGCGAGGAACACCTCGTCCAGGCTGGGCTGGCCCAGCGAGAAGTTGTCGACGGTGATGCCGGTGCGGGCGAGCTCCGCGAGCGCGCGGCCCGCCTGTTCCGCCGCGCCCTGGCCGTTGTTCGCCCCGGAACCGACGCGGGCGGTGAGTGCGACGGGGTCGGACTCCAGCTGCACGTCCGCGTCCAGTGCCAGCCGCAGCACGCGCTCGGCCTCCGGCCGCTGCTCCGGATCACGCAGCCGCAGATGGACGGACCCGGCGCCGACGGACGCCTTCAGCTCGCCCTTGGTCCCCTCAGCGATCACCTTGCCGCGGTCGATGACGGCGATCCGGGACGCCAACTGGTCGGCCTCGTCGAGGTACTGCGTGGTCAGCAGCACGGTGGTGCCCTGTGAGACGACCGCGCGCACGATGTCCCACACCTGGTTGCGGCTGCGCGGGTCGAGTCCGGTCGTCGGCTCGTCGAGGAAGAGCAGGTCAGGGGTGTTGAGGATCGATGCGGCGATGTCGATACGGCGTCGCATGCCGCCGGAGTAGTTCTTGACCTGCTTGCCGGCCGCGTCCGTCAGCCCGAAGGCCTCCAGCAGCTGCGCGGCGCGCTCCCGCGCGGCCTGCTTGCCGTGGCCGAGGAGCCGGGCCAGCAGGACCAGGTTCTCGGTGCCGGTGAGGTCTTCGTCCACGGAGGCGTACTGACCGGTGAGGCTCACCCGGCCGCGTACGGCGTCGGCCTCGCGGACGACGTCGTGGCCGAAGACATGGGCCTCGCCGCCGTCGGGTCGTAGCAGGGTGGCGAGCATTTTCACCGTGGTGGTCTTGCCGGCGCCGTTGGGGCCGAGGACGCCGTAGACCGTGCCGGCCGGGACCGCGAGGTCCACGCCGTCGACGGCCCGTGTCTCGCCGAACGTCTTCACCAGGCCGGCGGTCTCGATCGCGAGACCGGACGTCGTCTGCGTGCTCATGCTGTCGGGGTCCTTCCGGGTGGTCCTTCCGCGTTCTTGGGGTACGCATAGGGAGACTTTTACGGTCGCGCAAACTCATCGGCGGCGCACAGGGATTTTCGAAGGACCCGCCCAAGGACCGAGGGACACGGGGACAAAGACCGAGGGACACGGGCCAATGACCCAGGGCGCGGGGACAAGGGACCTAGGGCCAGGGGGAGCGGGGTCCGAGGAGTAGCGTCCGTCCCATGCATGCGATCACGATTCCCGAACCTGGTGGGCCCGAGGCGCTGGTGTGGGACGAGGTCCCCGATCCCGTGGCCGGTGAGGGCGAGGTGCTGGTCGAGGTGGTGGCCGGGGCCGTCAACCGCGCCGACATTCTGCAGCGTCAGGGCTTCTACAACCCGCCGCCCGGTGCCTCCCCCTACCCCGGCCTGGAGTGCTCCGGCCGGATCTCCGCGCTCGGCCCCAACGTCTCCGGCTGGGCCGTCGGCGACGAGGTGTGCGCACTGCTCGCGGGTGGCGGCTACGCCGAGAAGGTCGTCGTGCCGGCCGGTCAGCTGCTGCCCCTGCCCAAGGGCGTGAGCCTGACGCAGGCCGCCGCGCTGCCCGAGGTGGTCTGCACGGTCTGGTCCAACGTCTTCATGGTCGCCCACCTCCGCCCCGGCGAGACGCTGCTCGTGCACGGCGGCTCCAGCGGTATCGGCACCATGGCCATCCAGCTGGCCAAGGCCGTCGGCGCCAACGTCGCCGTCACCGCGGGCAGCAAGGAGAAACTGGAACGGTGCGCCGAGCTGGGCGCCGACATCCTGATCAACTACCGGGAGCAGGACTTCGTCGACGAGCTCAAGCAGGCCACCGACGGCGCCGGTGCCGACGTCATCCTCGACAACATGGGCGCCAAGTACCTCGACCGCAACATCCAGAGCCTCGCCGTCAACGGGCGTCTCGCCATCATCGGCATGCAGGGCGGCATCAAGGGCGAGCTCAACATCGGCGCGCTCCTCGGCAAGCGCGGCGCCATCAGCGCGACCTCGCTGCGCGCCCGCCCCCTCGCCGAGAAGGCGGCGATCGTGGCAGCCGTCCGCGAACACGTCTGGCCCCTCCTGGACGCCGGCCACGTACGCCCGGTCGTCGACCGGGAGCTCCCCATGAGCGACGCGGCCGAGGCACACCGGGTGGTGGAGGAGAGCGGGCACGTGGGCAAGGTGCTCCTCGTCGTGCCGTAGGACAACCGGTAGGACACCCGCTAGGCCGTGTCCGCAAAGTCCCGCCTGCCCCGCGACGCACGGCACGCTCCCCCAGAGGGGGACTCCCACTCGCCGCACCGGGCGAAAGCCCACGTAAGTCCAGTACGAGGGCACCCGCCCGGCACGCCGAGAGCACCCTCCCCCACGCTCGAACAACCTTGCGCGGGGGGACCCCCATCGCCGCCGCGTGGCCCGCCCTCCGGGCGGACGACGGGACCTTGCGGACACGGCCTAGCCGCGCCGCAGCCGCAGGCCCACGAAGGCGAGGCCCAGGCCGAGCCCGATGAGCACGAGCCCCGAGCCGAGGGGCAGCAGTTCGAGCACGGGCTCGGCGGGGCCGTCGGCGCGTGGGGCGGGATGCCGTGCCGGGTGGGCCGACGGGGTGGCGGGCGACGGATCCTCGGCGGGGGCGTCGGCGGCATCCGAGCTCTCGGCCGCGCTCCCCCCGTCGTCCTCACGCTCCTCCGGCGGCCCCGAGCGGTCCCTGTCCCCTTCGTCGACGCCGTCACCGCGATCCCGCGCCGCCTCCTGGTCCTCCAGCGGCCCCTTCTCCCGCCCGGGCCGCTCCCGACCCTCACCGGCCCTGCTCCCGGCGCGGGATGGCTTGTCGGAGGGGTCGGGCCGGGACGCGGCCGGTCCGTGGGCGGTAGGGCTGGACGACCCCCTGGGCTGCACCGCCTTCCCCGATTCCCCGGGCGATTTGCCGGACGACTTCCCGGGCTCCCCGGCTGTTTCGCCCGGCGCGCCAGAGGAAGCGGAGGGGCCCTCGGACGCCTCAGGCGGGGACGAAGGCGGAGCCTCGGCCGAGGAGCCGGACGATGCCCCCGAGCCGGCCGTGGATGCCCCCGAGCCGGCCGTGGGCGAATCCCCGGGCTCCGGGGAAACCTCGGACGACGGCCGGGACACAGCCGTGGAACCGGCGGGCGCGACCACGGACCAAGCCTCGCCGACCGGGGCATCAAGGCCGTACGACACCGCGGCCCCCCACGGCCCGGCGACCAGCCCCGCCACCACCAGGACCAGCGGTCCCGCCCGCCACGGCACGGCGCGAGGCCCACTCGAGGCCGCTCGCGTACGCCCCCGCACCGCCCCCAGCCATGAAGTCATGGAACAACCCTCACAGCACCCGGCACGCCCGGCATTCCGGACACCGCCACCCGACCCGATCGGGCGCACAATCCGTTTATGTCGATACGGCACGGGCTCCTGGCGATTCTGCGAGCCGGCCCCCGCTACGGCTCCCGGTTGCGCACCGACTTCCAGGCGCGCACGGGGGGTACCTGGCCGCTGAACATCGGGCAGGTCTATACGACCCTGGGGCGTCTGCAGCGGGACGGCATGGTCGTCCAGGACGGCACGGACGAGGCGGGGCGGGTGCTGTACGCCCTGACGGACGCGGGCCGCGCCGAGCTGCGGGCCTGGTTCGAACGGCCCGTGGAGCGGGTCGGTCCACCGCGCGACGAGCTGGCGATCAAGCTGGTGATGGCGGTGGGGGCGCCCGACGTCGACGTACGGGAGGTCGTGCAGGCACAGCGCCGGCATGTGGCCGAGGCCCTGGACGCCTGCGTACGGCAGCGGGCCGAGACCCTGGCCCGGGCGCACGAGCACCCCGACGACATGGCCCGGCTGCTCGTCCTGGACCAGCGCGTCCTCCACGCCGAGGCGGAGAGCCGCTGGCTGGACCTCTGCGAGGCCCGGCTCACCCGGCTCACCCGGGCCGCAGGGCGGCCGGCGGACTGACAGAAACAGCGGGGACGTAAAAGGTGGATCACCCCACACCGGGGGCACCACGATGATGAGCTGTACGGGTGCGAGAGAATGGCGGCATGGAGATGCCGAGGAACGACAGGCAGCCCGAGCACCCCCAGATCCTGGTCGTGGGCCAGGACGGGATGGCGCTGAGCGGCGGCAACGGAGACGAGGACTCCCGCGAGGTTCCGGTGACGGAGCAGGTCGAGCAGCCCGCGAAGGTCATGCGGATCGGCAGCATGATCAAGCAGCTGCTCGAAGAGGTGCGCGTGGCTCCCCTCGACGAGGCGAGCCGGGTCCGGCTGAAGGAGATCCACGCCAGTTCGGTGAAGGAGCTGGAGGACGGCCTGGCGCCGGAGCTCGTCGAGGAGCTGGAGCGGCTCTCCCTGCCGTTCACGGACGAGGCGACCCCCTCCGACGCGGAACTGCGCATCGCGCAGGCCCAGTTGGTCGGCTGGCTGGAGGGCCTCTTCCACGGCATCCAGACCACGCTCTTCGCCCAGCAGATGGCCGCGCGTGCCCAGCTGGAGCAGATGCGCCGAGCCCTCCCGCCGGGGGTCGGCGGTCACGAGGACGGAGAGCAGCACCCGGGCGGCCGCTCGGGCGGGCCCTACCTGTAAGTAATCGCCGCCCCAGATCCGCGAAGGGCCCGGCAGCCAGATGCTGCCGGGCCCTTTCAGTTCGCCGGGGTCACTCCGGATTGCCCGTCGAGACCTGGAACTCCATCTCCGGGGGGTCGTCCGGGTCGAAGTCCGTCCGCGCCGTGGGCGACTGCCGCATGACGGTGCCGTCGCCGAAGGTGTTCTCGTCGACGGCGACCTTCTTGTACTCCCACCCCGCGGCCTTGAGGCACGCTTCGACCGACGACCAGTGCTTGAACGCAAAGCTCGGCATCGTCACCTTGTCCGGGTCGAGGTACGACTCGTCCGGCTCGGTGCACTCGCTCGTCTCGACCGTGTTCTCGGTGTCCCCCGCCCGGTATCCCGCCTTCTTCGTCGTCGACGTCGTCGGGGTCTCGCCGCCCCCGCGCGCGTCGTCCTCGGAGCCGCCGCCCTTCAGAGCCAGCGCGGCGATCAGGCCGACCACCGCGACGATGGACACGACGATCGAGCCGATGATCACCGGCTTGTTGTTCTTGCCGCCGCCCGAAGTGGTGGGTGCCTGGGGCGAGATGGAATACGGTGGCGGCGTGGCATGGCCCGGCTGCGGGGAGTACGCCGCCGGCGGGGGCGTCTGGAAGCCCGGCTGCTGCTGCGGGTAGCCGTATGCCGGAGAGGGTGCGGACGGCGGCGGGGTGGTGCCGTACGGGTTCGGGGCCGGGGTCGGCTGGTACGGCGACTGGACCGGGCCGCCGGGCGGGGGCGTCTGGCCGACCGGCGGGAACACCGAGGCGCCGACGCCCTGGCCGCTCTGGGTGTGGCCGCCCGGCACGATGCTCGGCGGGGCGGCCTGGAAGGAAGCGGCCACGCGCATGCACTCGTCGCGCATGGACTCGGCGCTAGGGAAGCGCTCGTTCGGGTTCTTCTTCAGCGCGCGGGCCACCAGCGCGTCCACGGCCGGCGGCAGCGCGCGGTTGATCGAGGACGGAGCGACCGGCTCCTCCTGCACATGCGCGTACGCGATCGCCAGCGGGGAGTCCGCGTCGAACGGGAGCCGCCCGGTGACGAGTTGGAACAGCATGATGCCGACCGAGTACAGGTCGGAGCGGGCGTCCACGGCCCGGCCGAGCGCCTGTTCCGGCGAGAGGTACTGCGGGGTGCCGACGACCATGCCGGTCTGGGTCATCGAGGTCACACCGGACTGCATGGCGCGCGCGATGCCGAAGTCCATCACCTTGACCACGCCACGCTTGTTCAGCATCACGTTGCCCGGCTTGATGTCCCGGTGGACCAGACCCATCTCGTGGCTGATCTCCAGAGCGGCGAGCACATCCGCGGTGATCTTCAGCGCCTTGTCGGCGGGCACCGCGCCGAACTGCCGTACGTCCTCGTCGAAGACCGAGCTGAGCGGGCGGCCCTCGATGTACTCCATGACGATGTACGGCGTCGTCATGCCCTCGACGGTGTCCTCGCCGGTGTCGAAGACCGAGACGATGTTGGTGTGCGTGAGTTTGGCCACGGCCTGCGCCTCGCGGCGGAAGCGCTCGCGGAACGCCTGCTCGCGGCCGAGCTCGGTGTGCAGGGTCTTGATCGCGACCTGCCGGTCGAGCACGGAGTCGTACGCGAGGTGCACCGCGGCCATGCCGCCCTGGCCGAGCAGGTCGCGCAGCTGATAGCGGCCGCCGGCCAGCGCCCGCCCCGCGCCTGCGCCCTGTGCGCCGTCCTGGCTCATGTTCTGCGTCCCCCGTGCCTCTCGGGCGCCTGCGGCCCCCTGGACCGAGCGGTCCCGAGTGATCCAATGTGCTATTCCCGGCCAAGTCTGCCCGACGGCACTGACAGGTCAAGCGCGGTGCCCGATCCGTGACCGTACGCGAAGGGAGCGTCGCGGAAGCGTTACAGGGGCCGTACGGTCGGTGCACAGAATTTGCACGAGGAGACGGGGTACCGGTTTGATGGCCGGTCTGTCTCCGTCCGGTTGGGGCTACCGTCTCGGACCGGCGGCTTGCGCTGAGGCTGTAGCGTGGCCGACGGAGACCGTAACAACACCGCGCGCACCGCGGGCAGAAACGACGGCGAGGACCGATGGCACAGCAGCAGCGCGCTCAGGGCCCGTCCGACCCCGAGGCGGCTGGCGGCGGTATGTCAGACGCGCCGGAAATGTGGGGTAATGGCGGACTTGTCGGGGACGGCCGTTACAGGCTGACCCGCAGACTCGGCCGGGGCGGCATGGCCGAGGTGTTCGCGGCCGAGGACGTGCGTCTCGGCCGCACCGTGGCGGTCAAGCTGCTGCGCTCCGACCTTGCCGAGGACCCGGTGTCCAAGGCCCGCTTCACGCGCGAGGCCCAGTCGGTGGCCGGCCTCAACCACCATGCGATCGTCGCCGTGTACGACTCCGGCGAGGACTTCGTGAACGGCCAGAGCGTGCCGTACATCGTCATGGAGATCGTCGAGGGCCGCACCATCCGCGACCTCCTCATCAACGCCGAGGCACCCGGCCCCGAGCAGGCGCTGATCATCGTCTCCGGCGTCCTGGAGGCTCTCGCCTATTCGCACCAGCACGGCATCGTGCACCGCGACATCAAGCCCGCCAACGTCATCATCACCCACAACGGCGCCGTGAAGGTGATGGACTTCGGCATCGCCCGCGCCCTGCACGGCGCGCAGTCGACGATGACGCAGACCGGCATGGTCATGGGCACCCCGCAGTACCTGTCGCCCGAGCAGGCGCTCGGCAAGGCGGTCGACCACCGCTCCGACCTGTACGCGACGGGCTGCCTCCTCTACGAACTCCTCGCGCTCAGGCCCCCCTTCACCGGCGAGACGCCGCTGTCGGTGGTCTACCAGCACGTCCAGGACATCCCGACCCCGCCGTCCGAGGTCTCCGACGCCACGCCGCCGGAGCTCGACGGCCTGGTCATGCGCTCGCTCGCCAAGGAGCCGGACGACCGGTTCCAGACGGCCGAGGAGATGCGCGGCCTCGTCCAGTACGGCCTGCAGATGCTGTACGACCACGGCGGCCACACCGGCACCTGGAACACCGGCCCGGTGACCATGCACGAGGGCCGCCACACCCCGGCATCGGGCTTCGCCAACACGACCGTCATGGGTCACCCCGGCGATCCGGCCTCCGGTACGACGCAGATCCCGCAGCAGATCCTGCCCTCCGGGTACGGCGGCGGGGACGACGGCGGCTTCGAAGGGCACGGCAACCGGGGCAGCGGCCGCGGCAAGCTGTGGATCCTCGCCGTCCTCGCGGTGGTCGCCATCGCGGCGGGCGTCGCGCTGGCGCTGAACAACGGCGGCGGTGGCGGCGGCAACAAGGACACCGATCAGACGCCGACCGTCTCGCAGACCACCGACGAGGACAAGGCGACCGACGAGCCGACCGACGAGGCCACCGAGGAGCCGACCGAGGAGGTCACGGACGACGGCTCCGGCACGGGCGCCGACCCGGACTACACGCAGACCGAGGAGCCGACCGAGGAGCCCACCGAGGAGCCGACGCAGGAGCCCACGGAGGAGCCGACCACGGCCGAGCCGACGGAGGAGCCGACCGAGGAGCCCACCGAGGAGCCGACGGAGGACCCGACGGTGGATCCGACGCTTCCGACCGCCCCGACGGACGGCACCGGAGGCTGACCGGCCGCCCGTGCGGGCCTCGCCGGATCAGTCGGTGAAGGCGTCGTGGACCGCCTCGTACTGCCGGGTCCACCACACCGCCAGCGCCGAGACCGCCGGGAACTGCTGGTCCGCGCGGGTGTCGTCGCGCTCGTAGTGCCAGCGCAGCATCCAGAAGTCGTTCAGCCGCTCCCACCAGACGCGGTGCACGGCCGCCGCGAGCTCCGGCGCGGTGGCGTCGGCCGTACGCCGGTACGCGCGCGTGTACGCCCGTACCTTCGCCAGGTCGAGCGCCCCTGTGGGCCGTACGAAGAAGATCGCGGCGGCGCGTACGGCCTCCTCCGCGCGGGGCTGCACGCCGAGCCGGTCCCAGTCGACGATCGCGGCGGGGGCGTCGCCCCGGTAGAGCAGGTTGAAGGGGTGGAAGTCGCCGTGCACCCAGCCGACCAGCGCGCCGCGCGGGGGACGCCGGCCGGCGTGCCGCTGCAGGAGTTCGCGGCGTTCCAGCAGACGGTGCCGGGCGAGTTGGTCGAAGCGGTCGGCGGGGCGGTGGCGGCGCACCCGGGCGAGCAGGTCGTCGATGAGGGCGAACGTATCGGCGGGGTCGGCGCTCTCGACCGGCGCCCGCCCCTCCGCCGGCATCACACGTTCCAGGCTCGCGTGCACGACGCCTAAGAGCGCCCCCAGCCGCTCGCACTGCCCGTGCGTCAGCTGGCCGCCGTGGCGGTGCCGCCCGTCGATCCAGGGGTGCAGGGCGTACGCGCGGCCGCCGACGACGGCGACCGTACGTCCGTCCCGGCAGGTCAGCGGCGGGGCCACCGGGACGCCGAGGTCGGCCAGGCGCTGGGTCGCCCGGTGCTGGCGGGCGATGGCGGCCGGATCGGCGGTCTCGGGGTCGTGGTGGTGCTTGAGGAAGTAGCGGCCGCGGGTCGTGCGCAGCCGGTAGCCGCGGTTCAGCAGGCCCTGGTCGACGGGATCGCAGGCGAGGGCGGAACCGGCGGCGTACTGGCGGAGGAGGGCGCCCAGAGGGGGCGTGTGAGACACGAGGGGTGGTACACAGGAGCGCGGCACGCGCCGATGCTAGGGCAACGGCAGATCCTGTGAGCTGGGCGTTGTCACAGCCAGTCGTTGCCAGTCGCCGTCAGTCACTTCCGGTCGTGGAACCGATCACCGAACGACTTGCCATTCTTGATCGTTTTTGCCGATCGGGAATACCTGGACATTTCCTTCTTCCCATACGAGTCTGATGTCACATCGACTGAGTGATCTGCCCCTCGGCGACTCTTCCCGTGGCCTGGCTCACCGATATAACGTGCCGTTGTTCCGGCCCCCTGCAAGGCTGTGACCAGGAGTTGTTCCCGACTTTCGAGATTTACTTGGAAATCCAAGCAAAATCGCAGGTCAGGAGGGGTTTCACAGAAATGTGGAGCACTGGGTAACGTGCCTTTTGCAGGATGCTCGCCGGGGCACCTGTCACGCCTGTCCCCATCGAGCGCACCCACCCTGTGCGTCCGATAGGGCTTCAGGTGAGCCGCACTGGCACCCGGCGAACCCGGGCGCCGGACCGACGGAGGAGCACACGTGACCGTGGAGAGCACTGCCGCGCGCAAGCCGCGACGCAGCGCCGGTACCAAGAGCACGGCCGGCAAGACCACAACCGCAAGGAAAACGCAGGGCGCGGACCCCGAACTCGTGCAGTTGCTGACGCCTGAGGGAAAGCGCGTCAAGAACGCCGAGTACGACAAGTACGTCGCCGGCATCACCCCCGAAGAGCTCCGCGGCCTTTACCGCGACATGGTGCTCACCCGACGCTTCGACGCCGAGGCCACGTCCCTGCAGCGCCAGGGCGAGCTGGGCCTGTGGGCGTCGCTGCTCGGCCAGGAGGCCGCGCAGATCGGCTCCGGCCGGGCCACCCGCGAGGACGACTACGTCTTCCCGACCTACCGCGAGCACGGCGTCGCCTGGTGCCGTGGGGTCGACCCGACCAACCTGCTCGGCATGTTCCGCGGCGTGAACAACGGCGGCTGGGACCCGAACAGCAACAACTTCCAGCTCTACACGATCGTCATCGGCTCGCAGACATTGCACGCCACCGGCTACGCGATGGGCATCGCCAAGGACGGCGCCGACAGCGCGGTCATCGCCTACTTCGGCGACGGTGCCTCCAGCCAGGGCGACGTGGCCGAGTCCTTCACCTTCTCCGCGGTCTACAACGCCCCGGTGGTGTTCTTCTGCCAGAACAACCAGTGGGCGATCTCCGAACCGACCGAGAAGCAGACCCGCGTGCCGCTCTACCAGCGTGCGCAGGGCTACGGCTTCCCCGGCGTCCGCGTCGACGGCAACGACGTCCTGGCCTGCCTGGCCGTGACGAAGTGGGCGCTGGAGCGCGCCCGCAACGGTGAGGGACCGACGCTGGTCGAGGCGTACACGTACCGCATGGGCGCCCACACCACCTCCGACGACCCGACGAAGTACCGGGCCGACGAGGAGCGCGAGGCCTGGGAGGCGAAGGACCCGATCCTGCGCGTTCGCCGGTACCTCGAGGCTTCAAACCACGCGGACGAGGGATTCTTCGCGGAACTGGAGACCGAGAGCGAGGCGTTGGGCAAGGGAGTGCGCGAGGCGGTCCGTGCCATGCCGGACCCGGACCACTTCGCCATCTTCGAGAACGTGTACGCGGACGGGCATGCGCTCGTCGACGAGGAGCGCGCCCAGTTCGCCGCCTACCAGGCGTCGTTCGCGGACGTAGAGGGGGCCTGACATGGCAGCGCAGACAGTCAAGAGCATGGCTCTTGCCAAGGCGATCAACGAGTCGCTGCGGCACGCGCTGGACGCGGACCCCAAGGTCCTCATCATGGGCGAGGACGTCGGCAAGCTCGGCGGCGTCTTCCGGGTCACCGACGGCCTGCAGAAGGACTTCGGCGAGAGCCGTGTCATCGACACCCCGCTGGCCGAGTCGGGCATCGTCGGCACGGCGATCGGTCTCGCGCTGCGCGGCTACCGCCCGGTGGTGGAGATCCAGTTCGACGGCTTCGTCTTCCCGGCCTACGACCAGATCGTCACCCAGCTCGCCAAGATGCACGCGCGCTCGCTGGGCAAGGTCAAGCTGCCGGTCGTCGTCCGCATCCCCTACGGCGGCGGCATCGGCGCGGTCGAGCACCACAGCGAGTCCCCCGAGTCCCTCTTCGCGCACGTGGCGGGCCTGAAGATCGTCTCGCCGTCCAACGCGTCGGACGCGTACTGGATGATGCAGCAGGCCATCCAGAGCGACGACCCGGTGATCTTCTTCGAGCCCAAGCGCCGTTACTGGGACAAGGGCGAGGTCAGCACCGAGGCCATCCCCGGCCCGCTGCACAAGGCGCGGGTCGTCCGCGAGGGCACGGACCTCACCCTGGCCGCCTACGGCCCGATGGTGAAGCTGTGCCAGGAGGTCGCCGACGCGGCCGCCGAGGAGGGCCGCAGCCTGGAGGTCCTGGACCTGCGCTCGGTCTCCCCGCTCGACTTCGACTCCATCCAGACGTCGGTCGAGAAGACGCGCCGACTGGTCGTGGTCCACGAGGCACCGGTGTTCTTCGGTTCGGGCGCGGAGATCGCCGCCCGGATCACGGAGCGCTGCTTCTACCATCTGGAGGCACCGGTGCTGCGGGTGGGCGGTTATCACGCCCCGTATCCGCCGGCGCGTCTGGAGGAGGAGTACCTGCCGGGCCTGGACCGGGTGCTCGACGCCGTCGACCGTGCCCTGGCGTACTGAGGAGAGGGTCGTGACGACGATGACTGAAGCGTCCGTGCGCGAGTTCAAGATGCCCGACGTGGGCGAGGGACTCACCGAGGCGGAGATCCTCAAGTGGTACGTCCAGCCGGGCGACACGGTCACCGACGGCCAGGTGGTGTGCGAGGTCGAGACGGCCAAGGCGGCCGTGGAACTGCCCATCCCGTACGACGGGGTGGTCCGTGAGCTGCACTTCCCCGAGGGCACCACGGTGGACGTCGGTACGTCGATCATCGCGGTGGACGTGGCGGGCGGGGCGGCCCCGGCCGCGGAGGCGCCCGCCGCGCAGCCGGAGGTACCGGCGGAGGAGCCCAAGCCCGCGGGCTCGGGCCGCCAGCCGGTGCTGGTCGGCTACGGCGTGGCCCAGACCTCGACGAAGCGCCGGCCGCGCAAGGGAGCCGACGTCCCCCGCCAGGAGCCCGCGGCGCAGGCCCTGCAGTCCGAGCTGAACGGCCATGGTCCCGCGCCGGAGGTGACGCCTCCCCGGCCGCTGGCCAAGCCGCCGGTGCGCAAGCTGGCGAAGGACCTGGGCGTAGACCTGGCCATGGTCACTCCCACCGGCCCCGACGGCATCATCACCCGCGAGGACGTCCACGCGGCGGTGGCCCCGCCGGCCCCGGCCGCCGAGCCGGTGCCCCAGGCCGCTCCGGTCGTCGCGCCCGCCGCCGCCCCGGCGCCGGTGGCCACGTACGACGCGGTTCGCGAGACCCGTATCCCGGTCAAGGGCGTCCGCAAGGCGACGGCCGCGGCGATGGTCGGCTCGGCCTTCACGGCGCCGCATGTCACGGAGTTCGTGACGGTCGACGTGACGCGCACGATGAAGCTGGTCGAGGAGCTCAAGGAGGACAAGGAGTTCGCGGGCCTGCGCGTGAACCCCCTGCTGCTCATCTCCAAGGCCCTGCTGGTCGCGATCAGGCGCAACCCTGACGTCAACGCGTCCTGGGACGAGGCGAACCAGGAGATCGTGCAGAAGCACTACGTCAACCTGGGCATCGCGGCGGCGACCCCGCGCGGTCTGATCGTTCCGAACATCAAGGACGCCCACGCCAAGACGCTTCCGCAGCTGGCTCAGGCGCTCGGTGAGCTGGTGTCGACGGCGCGGGAGGGCAAGACCACCCCCGCCGCGATGCAGGGCGGCACGGTCACCATCACCAACGTCGGAGTCTTTGGTGTCGACACCGGCACCCCGATCCTCAACCCCGGTGAGTCCGCGATCCTCGCGATCGGCGCGATCAAGCTCCAGCCGTGGGTCCACAAGGGCAAGGTGAAGCCGCGTCAGGTCACGACGCTGGCGCTCAGCTTCGACCACCGTCTGGTGGACGGCGAGCTGGGCTCCAAGGTCCTGGCGGACGTCGCGGCGATCCTGGAGCAGCCGAAGCGGCTGATCACCTGGGCGTGAGCCACCGGCGGTAGCGAAAGGGGCGGCCACCCTCGGGTGGCCGCCCCTTTGCGTGGGTCGTGGAGGTCAGCTGATGCGGGCGTAGCCGTAGTTGATCAGCTTCTTCACGTCCGCCGTACGGTTGGCCTCCGAGGAGGCGGTCAGGACGGCGCCCATCACCGATTCGCCGTTGAGCGTGGCGGCGAAGACGAGGCAGTACTTGGCCTCGGTGCCGGAGCCGGTCTTGATGCCGAGCGTGCCGTTCCAGCCGAGCAGGGTGTTGGTGTTGTTCCACGTCTGCATCGTGCGGGTGGCGCCGGTCTTCGTGATCGTCTTGGCGGTGTACGCCTTGGTCTTCACGACGGCCTTGAACGTGGTGCTCTTCATCGTGCTGCGGGCGAGCTTCGTCAGGTCGCGCGGCGTCGAGTAGTTGGAGCCATTGCTTATGCCGTCGAACGAGTCGAAGTGCGTGTTGGTCATGCCCAGGCTCTTGGCCATGGTGTTCATCTTGCCGATGAAGTTCGCCGTGCGGGCCTTGACCGTCGTGCCGGAGCCGAACTTGTCGGCGAGGGCCATCGCGGCGTCACAGCCGGACGGCAGCATCATCCCGTAGAGCAGCTGACGGACGGTGACCTTGTCACCGACGATCAGCCGGGCCGACGAGGCGCCCTTGGAGACGATGTAGTCGCTGACCTCCTTGCGGATCGTCACCCTCGTGTCCAGGTTCAGGTTCGCCTGCGAGAGCACGACCTTGGCGGTCATGATCTTCGTGGTGGAGGCGGTGAGCCGCTTTGTGTCGGCGGCCTTGGTGAACAGGGTCGTGCCGGTGGTGCTGTTCATCAGGTACCCACCCTTGGCGGTGATGGTGGGCGCCGTCACGGCTTGCGCGGGAGCCGCGCTGAGGCCTCCGGTGACGAGCACTGCGCCGGTCGTCGCGGCGACGGCGACGGCTCTGCGGACACGGAGTCCCTTGGTGGCGGTAATCAACTGAAATACCCCGATTACGTCGAAATGCCCCGAATGCGCGGCCGAATGAAAGGGGAAGAAGATGGGGCCGCACGGGTGTGACACGTAAGTAGCACACAAGGTTGTGCGGTGGCTGGCATGAATGTTGCTTTTTTGACTGACGGTTGGGAAGTGGTCCGCATGCTGGATGAACGCCGTCATGCGTACGTGTTGTATCTATGCTGTGGACATGCCTTCCGCCCCGCCCGCCCCGCTCAAGCAGCCCCCTGCCGCCGACCGCGTCTACACCCACGTCAAACAGGGCGTCCTGGACCGCCGTTACGAAGGCGGGACGCTGCTCACCGAGGGGGAGCTGGCGGAGGCCGTCGGGGTCTCGCGTACTCCGGTGCGGGAGGCGCTGCTGCGTCTTGAGGTCGAGGGGCTGATCAAGCTCTACCCGAAGAAGGGCGCACTGGTCCTGCCGGTCTCCGCACAGGAGATCAAGGACGTCGTGGAGACGCGGCTGCTCGTCGAGGAGCACGCGGCGCGCAAGGCCGTCCCCGCACCGCCCGGACTCATCGAGCGCCTGGAGGAACTGCTCGCCCGGCAGAAGGAACAGGCCGCCGCCGGAGACCTCGCCGGAGCCGCCGTCACCGACCGCTGCTTCCACGCCGAGATCGTCCGCAGCGGCGGCAACGAGATCCTGTCGCGGCTGTACGACCAACTGCGCGACCGTCAACTGCGCATGGGCGTCGCCATCCTGCACTCCCACCCCGACCGGATCGCCAAGACCCTCGTCGAGCACGAGGAGATCCTTCAGGCCCTGCGCTCCGGCGACCCCGAGGCGGCCGTCGGGCTGGTCCACCGGCACATCGACTGGTTCTCGCACCTCGCGCGAGGTGAGGAGCGATGAGGTCCGCCGCACTGCCCGGCGATCCTCCGGGCGGCCGCCGCGCCATCGCCGTCTGGGGCATAGGCGTCTCGGTCTACTTCGTCGCCGTCATCTTCCGTACGTCGCTGGGGGTCGCCGGCCTCGACGCCGCGGACCGCTTCGACGTGAACGCCTCGGCCCTGTCGACGTTCTCGATCCTCCAGCTGCTCGTGTACGCGGGCATGCAGATACCCGTCGGCCTGCTGGTCGACCGGCTCGGCACCAAGAAGGTGCTGGCCATGGGCACGGTGCTGTTCACCGTGGGCCAACTGGGCTTCGCCTTCTCCCCCTCGTACGGCATGGCCCTCGCCTCGCGTGCGCTGCTGGGCTGCGGCGACGCGATGACGTTCATCAGCGTGCTGCGGCTCGGCACCCGCTGGTTCCCTGCCCGGCGCGGCCCGTTGATAGCCCAGCTCGCCGGGCTCGCGGGTATGGCCGGCAACCTCGTCTCCACGCTGCTGCTGGCCCGGCTGCTGCACGGGGTGGGCTGGACGGCCGCGTTCGCGGGCAGCGCGGGCGCGGGTGTCGTCGTACTGGTCCTGATGCTCGTGTTCCTCAAGGACCACCCCGAGGGACACGAGCCGGAGCCGCTGCCGCACCTGGGCGCGGCCTATGTACGACGCCAGATCGCCGCGTCCTGGCGGGAGCCGGGCACCCGGCTGGGACTGTGGGTGCACTTCACGACGCAGTTCCCGGCGATGGTCTTCCTGCTGCTGTGGGGGCTGCCGTTCCTGGTGGAGGCGCAGGGGCTGTCGCGGGCGACGGCCGGTGAACTGCTCACCCTCGTCGTGCTGTCGAACATGGTGGTGGGCCTGGTCTACGGCCAGATCGTCGCCCGGCACCACGAGGCCCGCCTCCCGCTCGCGCTCGGGACCGTCGCGGCGACGGCGACGCTGTGGGCGACGACACTGCTCTGGCCCGGCGAGACGGCACCGATGTGGCTGCTGGTCGTGCTGTGCGCGGTGCTCGGGGCGTGCGGACCGGCCTCGATGCTCGGCTTCGACTTCGCGCGGCCGGCGAATCCGCCGGAACGTCAGGGGACGGCCTCCGGGATCACCAACATGGGCGGTTTCGTGGCCTCGATGACGACCTTGTTCGCCGTCGGTGTGCTGCTGGACGCGACCGGCGGTGACTACACCGTCGCCTTCTCGGTGGTGTTCGTCCTTCAGGCGCTGGGGGTCAGCCAGATCCTGCGGCTGCGGAAGCGGGCGGCGCTCAGGGAGCGGGAACGGCTGGTCGCCAGCAGGGTGGAGACGGTGCACGTTCCCGCTTGAGCCGGAGCGTCGGTGACTCAGCGGGCCGGGACGAGCGTGAGGTACGCCAGTCCCAGCACCCCGCGATAGCTCATCCACTGGGCGCGGTGGCGGTCGAGGCGTTCGCGGGTCTCGGCGGCCAGGGGGTGGTCGGGGTGCCCGGCCAGCCATATCTCGACGTCCGCCTGGTACGCCGACTCGAACTCCTCCCACTCGTCGAGGTTCGCCGTCTCCGTCCACTCCGGGCGGAAGCCGGCGGCGACCGCGAGATCGAGGAGGGTGGCGAGGTCGTGGTGATCGTCGGCGGAGGCTCCCGGCCACATGCCCTTGAGTTCGGCGGGGGTCGGGGGACGCTGCCAGAAACCCTCGCCGAGCAGCACACGGCCGTCGTCGGTGACCAGGCGGCGTAGTTCGCGGAGCGCCTCGATGAGGGGGTCGGGGGCACCGTCCGTGCTGAGGGCCTGGCTCGCTCCCACGCACAGGACCAGGTCGGCGGGGCCGCGCGCGGTCTTCGTGGCCGACTCCTCGACGAACTCGGCCCGTCGCCCGAGCCCTCTGTCCTCGGCGTTGCTACGGGCGCGATCGAGGTCGTCGCCGTTGAGATCCACGCCTATGCCGGTCGCTTCCGGGGTGGCCGCGAGGACGCGGAGCATCAACTCGCCCCAGCCGCAGCCGATGTCCAGCACGGTGGCGGGGTTCGTGCGGCTGAGGCGCTGCACCAGGGCGGCTGCGCGGGACTCCGACAGGGGGCCGTGGAAGGCGAGGCGGGTCAGGCGCGGGGGGTTTGTGGTCTGGGTGTCTGTCACGGCGGGACGGTAACTGTCAGCGGGGGGTGGGGGACAGCGGTTTTCGCCCCCGCCGCCCCTGCCGCCGCTGTCCGTCCCACCGAGAGTGGCCGTCCCGATGCCTGGAACTACTGCGTCACTGTGAAATTGCGCAGGATCGCCTTGGTCAGGTCCGGGTCGCCCTCCGCCTTCAGACGGTCCGCCACGGCCTCCGGCGTCACCCGGCCGCAGGCCATGCGGAAGTACGTTTCCCAGTCGAGGGTGAGGGTCGCGGCCGGGCCGAGGGCGGGGGCCGTTTCCAGGGTGCCGCGCCCCTGGATGTCGATGCGGATCGTGCGGAGGAACTCGATCGGGCCGTGGACGTCGAAGACGATGGCCGAGCTGCGGGGGGCGCCGGCCTTGGTGGCGACGACATCGGGCAGCTGGTCGAGGAGATGGTCGCGGGCGATGTGCGCGCCGGGGGAGTCGAGGTTGCCGGGGCGGCCGAGGGCGGTGCGCAGGTCCTGCTCGTGCACCCAGACGGTGAAGGCGTGGCCCCGCATGGACTCTTCGAGGGTGAGCTCCGCGCCGAGCGGGCCGCGCACCTTTGTGCCGGGGTCGCGGGACTCGTTCCGCAGCTGGCGGTTGCGGCGGATGATCGTGTACTCCAGCTCGGACGTCATCTCCGGCGCCGTGTGGTGGCGGCGGACGTCGACCTGCATCTCCATATAACGCTGGTGGTCGTTGGTGACGTGGTAGAGATCGCGCGGCAGGGTGTGGATGGGGCGCGGGTCGCCGAGCATCTCGCAGTCCAGGCCGATGACATGAGACACGACGTCACGGACCGACCAGCCGGGGCACGGCGTCCGCCGGTTCCACTCGCCCTCCACAAGCGGCGTCACCAGCTCGGATATCGCATCGATGGAGTGGGTCCAGGCGTCGGCGTAGGGCTGGAGGGTTGGATGCAGACTCACGGAACGGGACCCCTCGGCGGTTGGTACGTCGGTACGCGGGCAGTTGTGGCGTCGGTGCCAGTGGGAGGCGGCGGGTGTCTTGGAACGCTAAGTTACGCTGCGATGAGGCACCCCGGCAGTGCTTTCGTGTGACGATCGTAGGCCCGTATGGACGGCTCGAATGCCAGGACGGTGGTAGTGTGCGCGCCTCTCTGCTCCAGATCGACGTCAACGAGGGCGAATCGGTCGAATCACGCCGTAGTCGCGTAGCGTCACTCGTGCGGGAACAGGCCGGGGCCGACCTGGTCGTGCTGCCGGAGCTGTGGACGACCGGGGCGTTCGCCTACGAAGGGTTCGCCGACGAGGCCGAGCCGCTCGAAGGGCCGACCTACGACGCCATGGCGAAGGCGGCGAGCGACGCGGGCGTGTGGCTGCACGCGGGCTCGATCCCCGAGAGGGATCCGGAGGGGCCGCTCTACAACACCTCTCTCGTCTTCTCCCCCTCCGGTGATCTGGTCGCGGCCTACCGCAAGATCCATCGGTTCGGCTTCGACAAGGGCGAGGCGGTGCTGATGGGCGCGGGCGAGGACCTGGTGACGGTCCGTCTGCCCGAGACCGTCCTGGGCGTGGCCACCTGCTACGACCTCCGTTTCCCCGAACTCTTCCGCGGTCTTCTCGACGCCGGCGCCGAGACCCTGGTCGTCCCGGCGGGCTGGCCGGAGCGCCGCCGGGCGCACTGGACGCTGCTGGCTCAGGCGCGGGCGGTGGAGAACCAGGCGTTCGTGCTCGCCTGTGGAACGGCCGGTACGCACGCCGGAGTTCCGCAGGCCGGTCACTCGATCGTGGTCGATCCGTGGGGCGAGGTGCTGGCCGAGGCCGGCGCGGGGGAGCAGGTCCTGACGGTGGAGTTCGACCCGGGGAAGGTCGCGGTGACGCGAGAGCAGTTCCCGGCGCTGAAGGATCGCGTGCTGGGACTGGTGGCGCCGCGTCGCTGACGGCGTGGCCGGGAGGGCGGCGGCGTCTCGGAGGCCCGCCGCCTCAGTCGTCCCCGCGCTCCTTGTCCGCCAGGTGGATCACACACACCGTCACCGCGATCAGCAGCGCCGGATCCGCGTCGTCCCGCACGACGTCGACTCCGTACGTCTCCCGGACGTGCAGCCAGCGCCGGGAGACCACGGCGAGCAGTTCCCCGTCGTACTCGATGGCGAACTCCCGGTCCAGGATCTTGCCGCTGACGTCGAGTTCCGTGCTGCCGTCGGCCAGGGACACCCGGTAGTGGTTGCGCAGCAGGGACAGGCGTTTGCGGCGGATCGTCGCGAGGGGCTCGCCGCCGCGCTCGATCACCATCGTGTCCCGCAGGGCGAACATCTTCTGGTGGATGTCGATGAGGACGTGCCCCTGGGTGTCCTTCAGCTCGAAGGTGTCCCGCAGCCGCATCGCCTTGCCGTCGACGAGGTACACCTTGCTGCCCCGGTCGTCCTCGATCCAGTAGTCGTCACCGAAGCCGAGGAGCCGGTCGCGTACGAGGAATCTCATGACACGAGAGGTTCCCCGCCGCCCGGTCCGAAACGCCGTCTGTAGGCCGACGGGCTGAGCCCGGTCTCGCGCCGCACGCGCAGGCGCAGGTTCGCCGCGGTGCCGAGTCCGCTGCGGGCCGCCACGACGTCCAGCCGTTCCTCCCCGCGCTCGATCAGCCGGCACGCGAGCGCCACCCGCTCCCCCGTCAGCCAGGCCAGTGGCGTCGTCCCGAGCTGCGCCTGGAAACGCCGGTGCAGGGTGGCCGGCGACACCGCCGCGCGGGCCGCCAGGCCGGCCACCGTCAACGGCTCCCCCAGCCGGGCCTGCGCCCACGCCAGCAGCGGGGCCAGCGACTCGTCCGGCACGTCCGGCACCGGCCGCTCCACGAACTGCTTCTGCCCGCCGTCCCGGTGCGCGGCGAAGACGAGCCGCCGCGAGACGTGGTTGGCGATCTCGGCACCATGGTCGCGCCGTACGAGGTGCAGCCCCAGGTCGAGCGCCGAGGCGCTGCCGGACGCGGTGAGGATGTCCCCGTCGTCGACGAAGAGAACGTCCGGCTCCAGCAGGACGCGCGGGAAGCGGGCCCGGAAGGAGTCGGCCCACATCCAGTGGCAGGCCGCCCGCCGCCCGTCCAGCAAGCCGGCCTCCGCCATGGTGAACGCACCCGAGCAGAAGCCGACGAGCCGGGCGCCACGCGCGTGTGCCCGTCGTACGGCGTCCAGCACGCGGGGCGAGCGTGGGGTGTCGGTGTCGGGCCGATTCGGCACGATCAGCGTGTCCGCCGTGTCCGCCGCCGCCAGCCCCGCGACCCCGGTGAGCGTGAAGAAGCCGTCCCGCATCCGGGTGTCCGGCCCGGCGGCGCACAGGGTGAAGTCGTACAGCTCCCGGCCCAGTTCCGGCCGACGCAGCCCGAAGACCTCTATGGCACAGCTCATCTCGAAGGGGTTCGAGTTCTCGTCCACGATCAGCACGACTCGGTGCGAGGATCCTTGCGGCATGTGCGATTCCTAGCACTTCTGCGACGGCCTGGACACCCCGCACGATGACGGACATGACAGAACCCATCTCGCTCGACCGCGCCCTCGCCTCCTTCACCGAGCAGTGGAGCCCCCGCATCGTCACCACCGTCAACGACTACGACGTCCGCGTGGCGAAGGTCGACGGCGAGCACGTCTGGCACGTCCACGACCACACCGACGAGTTCTTCCTGGTCCTGGACGGCGAACTGCACATCTCCCTGCGCGAGGCGGGCGGCGAACGCACAGTGGTCCTGGCCAAGGGCTCCGTCTTCACGGTCCCCCGCGGCACCGAACACAAGCCTTACGCCCCGGCCCCCGCCGCGATCCTCGTCCTCGAACCCACCGGCACCCTGACCGTGGGCGATCGCCACGACGAGGTGCCGGGGCATGTGGACGCCACGACGGGACACGCCCTGACCTGACTGTCAGTGCGGGGTGGCACCCTGGGGGGCATGAACGACTCCACCCGCCGCCGCGTCCGCGTCCGCGCCCCCGAGCTGGTCGGCAAGGGCGGCTGGCTGAACACGGGCGACCACTCGTACACGCTGGCCGACCTGCGCGGACGCATCGTCGTTCTGGACTTTTGGACCTTTTGCTGCGTGAACTGCCTGCACGTCCTGGACGAACTACGCGAGCTGGAGGAGAAGCACCGGGACACGGTGGTCGTCATCGGGGTGCACTCGCCGAAGTTCGTGCACGAAGCCGAGCACGGGGCGGTCGTGGATGCCGTGGAGCGGTACGGGGTCGGGCATCCCGTCCTCGACGACCCGGAGCTAGCCACCTGGAAGCAGTACGCGGTGCGGGCCTGGCCGACGCTCGTCGTGATCGACCCGGAGGGGTACGTCGTCGCGCAGCACGCCGGTGAGGGCCATGTGCACGCCATCGAGCGGCTGGTGACCGAGCTGGAGGCCGAGCACGAGGCCAAGGGCACCCTGCGGCGCGGCGACGGGCCCTACGTGGCGCCCGAGCCGGAGCCGACGGTGCTGCGCTTCCCGGGCAAGGCCCTGCTGCTGCCGTCCGGGAACTTCCTGGTCAGTGACACGACCCGGCATCAGCTCGTGGAGCTGGAGGCGGACGGGGAGACGGTCGTACGGCGGATCGGGTCCGGCACGCGCGCGTTCGCCGACGGTACGGCGGACTCGGCGGGCTTCAACGAGCCGCAGGGCCTCGCCCTCCTCGACGACGCCTCGGTCGTCGTCGCCGACACGGTCAACCACGCCCTGCGCCGCCTCGACCTCGCGACCGGCGACGTCACCACCCTCGCGGGCACCGGCAAGCAGTGGTGGCGGGGTTCGCCCACGTCCGGTCCCGGGCGCGAGGTGGACCTGTCGTCACCGTGGGACGTGGCGGTCTTCGCCGGACGGGTGTGGATCGCCATGGCCGGCGTCCATCAGCTGTGGACGTACGACCCGGCGAAGGGCACGGTCGAGGTGGCCGCGGGCACGACCAACGAGGGGCTGGTCGACGGACCGGGCACGCAGGCGTGGTTCGCCCAGCCGTCGGGCCTCGCCGTCTCCCCGGACGGCGACCGCCTCTGGCTCGCCGACTCCGAGACGAGCGCTCTGCGCTGGGTGGACCGCGAGAGCGCCGTCCACACCGCCGTCGGCACCGGCCTCTTCGACTTCGGTCACCGCGACGGCGCCGCCGAACAGGCCCTGCTGCAGCACCCGTTGGGCGTCACGGCACTGCCCGACGGCTCGGTCGCGGTCAGCGATACGTACAACCACGCCCTGCGTCGCTACGATCCCGCGACCGGCGAGGTCACCACGCTGGCCACGGATCTGCGGGAGCCGTCGGACGCGGTGCTGGCCGGGGACGACCTCGTGGTCGTCGAATCGGCACGGCACCGCCTCACCCGGCTGCGCCTGCCGGAAGAGGCCGTACGCGTCGAGGCGGTCGCCCACCGCACCCGGCGCGCCGCCACCGAAGTCGCCCCCGGCAAGCTCCACTTGGACGTGATCTTCCAGGCCCCGCAGGGCCAGAAGCTCGACACCCGGTACGGCCCCTCGACCCGTCTGCTGGTCTCGTCGACGCCGCCGGAGCTGCTGCGCACGGGTGAGGGTGCGGGGACCGATCTCTCCCGCACCCTCGAAATCGACCCGTCCGTGCCGGAGGGCGTTCTGCATGTCTCCGCGATGGCGGCGTCCTGCGACGACGATCCGGACATCGAATATCCGGCCTGCCATGTCCACCAGCAGGACTGGGGCGTGCCGGTCCGCCTGACCGGGACGGGCGCCGACCGCCTGCCCCTGGTGCTCGCGGGAATGGACGACGCGGCCGGGGCTCAGGCGCCGTAACCGTCGCTGTAGCCGTCCCGTCGATGGTGATGGGGCTCTTCGCCGACGACCGGAGTCGAGGGCGGTACCACTACACGCCTGCGCCTGGCGATGCTGCTGAACGTCGTGACGCCGATCAGCCCGACGATCATCAGGATGATGCCGACCAGGTTGAGATTTACCCCCTCCATGTCCCAGTCGGTCGCAAACGTGAGGATGGCTCCCGCGGCGATGAGGATGATGCATCCGCCGAGGCCCATGAGTGTCGCCTCCTGTCCGGTCCGGTCGTTCCGGTCCGGACCGCCGGGTACCCCGGTCGGAGGCACTCATGCGGCTGCCTCCGCGAACTACCCCTCCAGGAACGCCACCAGCGAATTCGCCAGCAGCCACGGGTCGTCCACACCGCACAACTCCCGGGCGCTGTGCATCGAAAGGATCGCCACGCCGATGTCGACGGTCCTGATGCCGTGCCGGGCCGCGGTGATCGGGCCGATGGTGGTGCCGCAGGGCATGGAGTTGTTGGAGACGAAGGACTGGAAGGGGACGTCCGCCTTCTCGCAGGCCGCCGCCCACACCGCGCGGCCCGAACCGTCGGTCGCGTAGCGGTTGTTGACGTTGACCTTGAGGATCGGCCCGCCGTTGACGCGCGGGTGGTGCGTCGGGTCGTGACGCTCGGCGTAGTTGGGGTGGACCGCGTGGCCCGTGTCGGAGGAGAGACAGACGGTGCCGGCGAAGGCGCGTGCCTTGTCCTCGTACGATCCCCCGCGGGCGAACACCGAGCGCTCCAGGATGCCGCCCAGCAGCGGCCCGTCCGCGCCGGTGTCGCTCTGCGAGCCGTTCTCCTCGTGGTCGAAGGCGGCCAGTACGGGGATGTACGGCAGCCCGGCGCCCGAGCCGGCCACCGCGGTCAGGGCGGCCGTGCCCGCGTGGACCGACAGCAGGTTGTCCATGCGCGGGCCCGCGAGCAGTTCCTTGTCCCGGCCCAGGTACGCCGGCGGCTCGACCGAGTGGACCATCAGGTCCCAGCCCGTGACCTCGCCCGCGGCCAGTCCGGCGGTCTCCTCCAGGAAGGCGATCAGGTCGCCGTCGCGCACATCGCCGAGGCCCCAGACGGGCTGGAGGTGCCGTTGTTTGTCGAGCTTGAGTCCCTCGGCCGACACCGAGCGGTCCAGGTGGATGGCGAGCTGAGGGACGCGCAGCAGCGGACGGTCCACGTTCACCAGCCGCGTCGAGCCGTCCCGCAGCGTCAGCCGGCCCGCGAGGCCCAGGTCGCGGTCGAGCCAGGAGTTGAGCAGCGGTCCGCCGTAGATCTCCACGGCCACCTGCCGCCAGCCGTGCGCCCCGGTGTCGGGCCGCGGCTTCACCCGGAGGTTGGGGGAGTCCGTGTGCGCGCCGACGATCCGGAACGGCGTGTGGGGCGCCGCGCCCTCGGGGACGTACCAGGCCACGATCGCGCCACCGCGCAGCACGTACTTGCCACCGCTCGTCCCGTCCCAGGCGTCCGTCTCCGAGACCTGCCTGAATCCGGCCTTCTCCAGCCGCTCGGCGGCGTTCGCCACGGCGTGGTACGGCGACGGGCTCGCCGCCAGGAAGGACATGAGGTCGTCGGTGTGGCCGCGATCGAAGCGGGGGGGTTCGCTCATGGGGTTCACCTTAACGACGTACGAGGGCCCGCTCCCGGAGAAGGGGAGCGGGCCCTCGTAAGGGCGATGTGGAATGTCCGTGAGTGACTGGAACGACTGGCTGGAAAGGGGCGGTGGCGGTTGCCGCTTCGCCGACTGGAAGGGGCCGGCTAGAAGGCGGCCTCGTCCAGCTCCATCAGGTCCAGGTCGACACCCTCGGCGAGCTTGCGCGCACCGGTGACGCCGGGCAGGACGTTGGCCGCGAAGAACCGCGCCGCGGCGATCTTGCCCGCGTAGAACGCCTTGTCCTTGGCGGAGGCGTTCGGAAGCTTCTCCGCGGCGACCGCGGCACCCTTGAGCAGCAGGTAGCCGACGACCACGTCACCGGAGGCGAGCAGCAGGCGGCTGGTGTTCAGGCCCACCTTGTAGATGTTCTTGACGTCCTGCTCGGTGGCCGCGAGGTCGGTCAGCATCAGGCCGACGATCGCCTCCAGCTCGACGGCGGCCTTCGCCAGGTGCTCGCGGGCACCGGCCAGCTCCTCGCCGCCCTCGCCGAGCGCCAGGAACTTCTTGATGTCCTCGGCGAGCGAGTTCAGCGCGGCGCCCTGGTTGCGGACGATCTTCCGGAAGAAGAAGTCCTGGCCCTGGATCGCCGTCGTGCCCTCGTACAGGGTGTCGATCTTGGCGTCGCGGATGTACTGCTCGATCGGGTACTCCTGGAGGAACCCGGAGCCGCCGAAGGTCTGCAGCGACTGGGCGAGCTGCTCGTAGCCCTTCTCGGAGCCGTAGCCCTTCACGATCGGCAGGAGCAGGTCGTTCAGCGCGTGCTCGGTCTTGACGTCCTCGCCCGCGGCCTCCTTGACGGCGATCGCGTCCTGCACCGACGCCGTGTACAGCACCAGCGCCCGCATGCCCTCCGCGTACGCCTTCTGCGTCATGAGCGAGCGGCGCACGTCCGGGTGGTGGGTGATGGTGACCTTGGGCGCGGCCTTGTCCATGAAGTTCGCGAGGTCGGGACCCTGGACGCGCTCCTTGGCGTACTCCAGCGCGTTCAGGTAGCCCGTGGACAGCGTGGAGATCGCCTTCGTGCCGACCATCATGCGGGCGAACTCGATGATGCGGAACATCTGGCGGATGCCCTCGTGCTTGTCGCCGATCAGCCAGCCCTTGGCGGGGTGCTGGTCGCCGAAGGTCATCTCGCAGGTGTTGGAGGCCTTCAGGCCCATCTTGTGCTCGACGTTGGTGGCGTAGACGCCGTTGCGCTCGCCCAGCTCACCGGTCTCGAAGTCGAAGAGGTACTTCGGGACGAGGAAGAGGGACAGGCCCTTGGTGCCCGGACCGGCTCCCTCGGGGCGCGCGAGCACGTAGTGAAGGATGTTCTCCTCCATGTCGTGCTCACCGGAGGTGATGAAGCGCTTCACGCCCTCGATGTGCCAGGAGCCGTCCTCCTGCTGGACCGCCTTCGTGCGGCCGGCGCCGACGTCGGAACCCGCGTCGGGCTCGGTCAGCACCATGGTGGAACCCCAGGTCCGCTCCACGGCGATCTGGGCGATCTTCTTCTGTACGTCGTTGCCCTCGTCGTAGAGGATCCCGGCGAACGCCGGACCGGAGGAGTACATCCACACGGCCGGGTTGGAACCGAGGATCAGCTCCGCGTACGACCAGATCAGCGACGGGGGAGCCGTCGTACCGCCGATGGCCTCCGGGAGACCGAGGCGCCAGTACTCGGAGTCCATGAAGGCCTTGTAGCTCTTCTTGAAGGACGCGGGAACCGGCGCGGTGTTCGTCTCGGGGTCGAAGACCGGCGGGTTGCGGTCGGCGTCGGTGAAGGACTCCGCCAGCTCGTTCTCGGAGAGGCGGGTCAGCTCCTCCAGGATGCTTTTCGCGGTCTCGACGTCCATCTCCTCGAACGGACCCGTGCCGTACAGCTTGTCGCGTCCGAGCACCTCGAAGAGGTTGAACTCGATGTCGCGGAGATTCGACTTGTAGTGCCCCATGGTCACGACTCCGTAGAGGGATCGGCGAGGCACTTGGATCCTCGCGCTAGTACACGTACCAACCAGTAGCTACGATGATGCTACCCGTCAGTAATAAGGCGCAACCCCGATCCGCACTCTGTGACAGGTCACACCGGAACCGTCAGTGTCGCCGTGTATCCCTCCGCCACGCCGCCCGTCATCGTCGCCAGCTGCTGGTCGTAACCATCACTGAAGATGCCGTCGGACTCAAGGGAGAGGCCGCTCAGATTGCGCACGCTCGCGTCGTAGCCGTCCGAGGCGTACACCGTGTCGCAGACGTCCTTCGGGAACGCCAGCTGAGAGGTGTTCGTGAGGGATGTCGCCGCGGTGGCGTCCGCGAGGCTGCCGTAGACCTCGAAGTGGATGTGCGGCCAGCGGCCCGCGTAGCAGCCCGGGAAGACGGTCCTGAAGGTCACCCGGCCCTCGTCGTCGGTCTCCTGCACGCCGCGCAGGTAGTTCTCCTCGGTGACGCCCTCGGAGTACAGGGAGTAGTTGCCGTCCCGGTCGCAGTGCCAGAGGTAGACCGCGGCGCCCTTCTTCGGCGTCCCGCACCCGGAGGCGGCGTCCACGACCGTCAGGGTGAGGGTCAGGGGCACGCCCTCGGCGGTGCCGCCCGCCGAGTCGCCGAAGCTCGCGGTGATGTCGCTGCGGACGACACCGCTCTCCTTGAGGACGTTCACGCCGTTCGAGCCGTCGCCGGGGAAGGGTCCGGCGGTCTCGTCCGGGATGGTCGCGCACTCGGCGGACGAGGAGGGCGAGGCGGAGGTGCCGGAGCCCTTGGAGGAGGCGCCGGGCGAGGTCCCGTCCTCGGACGTGCAGCCCACCAGCGGAACCAGGCTCGCCCCCGCCATCAGCCGGATCATGCGGCGGCGGGCGAGGACGGGGAGGTCGTACGGGAGCCCTCGGTCGTGCTCGTGGTCCTCGTCGCCGTGGTGTCGGTGCATGGCTGTCCCCTTGCCGGTGCGGCGCCGTATCGGGCACTGCTCTCGCTACGGCGGATCGATACGGCAGACGCTAGGAGCGGGGGCCCCGCGAAACCAGCGCCGGGGCTGTCGACGCGCTGTCAACCTGCTGTCGGTTTGCCAGGACCCCCGTACCAGCCCGTCCCCCGGCCGCTCTCGGTACTCTTGCGCCCATGTATGGATACGGCCAGCCCATGGACGGGGGCGCCGCACAGCAGCAGTACGCCCCGCCGCAGCAGCCCATGGCCGGTGGCGTGGGCGGATACGGCCAGCAGCCGCCGCTCTACCCCGAGCCGTCCCCGCCGTCGCTAGCGGACGCGGTGCGCGCCTTCACCACCGGGCAGATGTCCGCCGAGGACTTCCAGCAGGTCTTCGCGACCTCGAAGGTCTACTGCCCGCGCGGCGACAACCCGGGCTTCCTCGCCCTGCACAACACCCAGCAGCCGGTGATCCCGATGTTCACCTCGCTGAAGGAGCTGCGCAGGTACGCGGGCAAGGAGTCCAAGTACTTCGTCATCACCGGCGCCGAGGTGATCGACCTGCTGCCGACGGGCTACGGCTTCGTCGTCGACATGGAGGGCGAGCACCGCATGGTCTTCGACGCGAAGGCCGTGGAGCAGATGGTCGAGTTCGCGATGCGGCGGATGTACGGGTAGCGCTTCGCGAGCGCCGTTCGTCGTCTGCGGGTCCGTTGTGGCTGGCCGCGCAGTTCCCCGCGCCCCTAGGTGCGTTCACGAACCCGGTGTCTTCAGGCGCAGCGCCAGGCCGTCCAGGACGACCTCCAGGCCGTAGGTGAACTTGTCGTCGCGCAGGGCCACGGGGTCGATGGTGGTGGTGAGAGCTTCGGTGTATCCCTCGGCGAGGTGCTCGTGGGGCGCGGCCGCCTGCTGCGCGGCGGGCATCAGCCGGGCGATGAACTCCGCCTCGGTCTCGCCGGAGCGGGCGACCGTGGTGAGCCAGGCGGCCTCCGTGGTGCTCATGCCGATCACATACGACAGCAGGGTGTCGATCGGGCCCGACGGCTTCGCGAATCCGGCGGCCGTGAACAGGGCCGCCAGCCGCTCGGAGAACGCCATGAGGTTCGGGCCGAGATAGGCGAGGCCCGCCTGCCCGAGCACCGATGACAGCCACGGGTGACGCAGGGCCGTCGAACGGAACGCCCCCGCGGCCTCGCCGGCCGCCGCCCGCCAGTCGGGGCTGTCCGCCGGCGGTACGTGAATCTCGGCGGCGACCTCGTCGACGGCCAGCTCCATCAGCTCGTCCTTGGTGGCCACGTGCCGGTACAGGGAGGCCGCGCCGGCGTTCAGCCTGGTGGCGAGCTTGCGCATGCTCAGCGCCTCGACGCCCTCCGCGTCCAGCATGACGATCGCCTCGCGCACGATCGTGGCGCGGCTGAGAGTGGGCTGGTCGGACTCGCGCTGGGGGCGGGCCCATACGGAGGGGATGGAGCTCTGCTTCGTCGTCCTGGCGGCCATCGGCACTCCTTCGCATCCCTGCGTACATCGTTCGCATCGAGCGTACAGGAAACGAGGGTTGCGAACACTGTTCCATCATGCGTACAGTGTTCGCAACGAAGGAACGGTGTTCACGAACCGGAGGGGAACGTCATGGACGTCAAGGGAACGCGTGATCCACGCCGCTGGTGGATTCTGATCGTGCTCTGCCTGAGCACGCTTGTGCTGGTCGTCGACAGCATGGCGCTGACCGTCGCGGTTCCCGTGATGACCGGGGAGATCGGGGCGAGCGCCCAGGAGACCCAGTGGATCCTGGACTCCTACATCCTCGTGTTCGCGGGGCTGCTGCTCACCTCCGGCAGCCTGGGCGACCGGTTCGGACGCCGGAAGGTGATGCTGATCGGGCTGCTGCTCTTCGGGGCGGCCTCACTGGCCGCGACCTGGTGCACCAGCCCCGGGGAGGTGATCGCCGTACGCGTCGCGATGGGTGTCGGCGGGGCGCTGATCATGCCGTCCACCCTGTCGATCCTCATCACCGTCTTCGACGAGGAGGAGCGCGGCAAGGCGATGGCGGCCTGGAGCTCGGTGTCCATGCTCGGCCTGGTCGGCAGCCCGGTGCTCGGCGGTGTCCTGATCGACCACTTCTCCTGGCAGTCGATCTTCTTCATCAACGTGCCGATCGTGGTGCTCGCGATCGTCGCCGGTCTGACTCTGATGCCGGAGTCCAGGGCGCCCTGGCAGAAGGCCGACCCGCTGGGCGCGGTGCTCTCGGCGGCCGGGATGACGGCCCTGGTCTGGTGGATCATCGAGCTTCCGCAGCACGGGGTGTGGACCGTCGCCCTGCCCGTGGCGCTCGTGTCCCTCGTCGGCTTCGTGATCTGGGAGAACGTCACCAGGTCCCCGATGGTCCCGCTGGTCCTCTTCAAGCACCGCAACTTCAGCGGCGGTTCGCTCTCCCTGGCCCTGGTCCAGATCGGCAACGGCGGTCTGCTGCTGGTCCTCACGCAGTACCTGCAGTTCGTGCTCGGCTACTCGCCCGTCAAGGCGGGCCTCGCCTTCCTGCCGCTGGCGATCACGGCGCTGGTCGGCAACGGCGTGGGCGTCAAGCTCTCAGCGAAGTACGGCAACCGGTGGGTGATCCTCGGCGGAATGCTGGTGATGGTGGCCTGCTTCGCCCTGCTGGCCACGGTCTCGGCCGACTCCGGCTTCACGGTCCCGGCGGTCGCGCTCGGGCTCCTCGGTCTCGGCGCGGGCCTCGCGATGCCGGCCGCGGTCGGTGCGCTGATGGGCACCATCCCGGCGGAGAAGGCGGGTGTCGGCTCGGCCCTGAACGACACCATCCAGCAGGCCGGAACCGCCCTCGGCATCGCGATACTCGGCTCGCTGCTGTCGAGCGGCTTCGCGGACCGGATGCCCGAGGGGGTGCCGGAGGAGGCCAGGCACTCGATCGCCGGTGCGGTCGCCGATGGTGACGCCGGTCTGATCGCCGCCGCCCGCGAAGCCTTCACGGCATCGATGTCCACCACCTTCACGGTCAGCGCGATCGGTGTCCTGGTGGCGGCGCTGCTGGCCACCCTGGTCATGCGGGACGACCGGCAGAAGCCGGGCGAGGCCGCCCGCACCCCTCAGGAGCAGCAGGAACTGGCCGTCTGACCCGTCGCCGCGGATCTTCCTGACACACTGAGCCGCCGCCGAAGCACCGGGTCCTCGTGAGGAAGGCCGGCGCCCGCCCAGGGCGCCGGCCTTCGGCTGTGCCCGGAGAGAATGCCTTCCGGGCTTTTCCCGTTAGGGGTGGCAAGAAGTTCAATGCTCAACTAAACTGCGCACAAGGAGGTACCGACATGCCTGCAGTGACCGTCGAGAACCCGCTGACGCTGCCCCGCGTCGCCGCGCCCGCGGAGGCCGTGGCACGTCCCGTGCTCGCCGTCACGACCGCGCCGAGCGGTTTCGAGGGTGAGGGCTTCCCGGTGCGCCGAGCGTTCGCCGGGATCAACTACCGCCATCTGGACCCGTTCATCATGATGGACCAGATGGGCGAGGTGGAGTACGCGCCGGGCGAGCCCAAGGGCACCCCGTGGCACCCGCACCGCGGCTTCGAGACCGTCACCTACATCATCGACGGGATCTTCGACCACCAGGACAGCAACGGCGGCGGTGGCACCATCACCAACGGCGACACCCAGTGGATGACGGCCGGTTCGGGCCTGCTCCACATCGAGGCCCCGCCGGAGTCGCTGGTCATGTCCGGCGGTCTCTTCCATGGCCTGCAGCTGTGGGTGAACCTCCCGGCCAAGGACAAGATGATGGCGCCGCGCTACCAGGACATCCGCGGCGGCAACGTCCAGCTGCTCACCACCCCCGACGGCGGCGCGCTGCTGCGCGTCATCGCCGGTGAGCTGGACGGCCACCAGGGTCCCGGCATCACCCACACCCCGATCACGATGATCCACGCGACCATCGCCGCGGGCGCGGAGATCACCCTGCCGTGGCGTGAGGACTTCAATGGCCTCGCGTACGTCCTCGCGGGCCGCGGCACCGTGGGTGCCGACCGCCGTCCGATCCACAAGGGCCAGACCGCGGTCTTCGGTGACGGCGGTGCCCTGACCGTCCGTGCCGACGAGCAGCAGGACTCCCACACGCCGGACCTGGAGGTCGTCCTCCTCGGCGGACAGCCGATCCGTGAGCCGATGGCCCACTACGGCCCGTTCGTCATGAACACCAAGGACGAGCTCATGCAGGCCTTCGAGGACTTCCAGAAGGGCCGCCTGGGGACGATCCCTGCGGTGCACGGGATGTCGGAGGGCGGGCTGTAAGCCACCCGTTCTCGAAAGGCCCGGAGCCGCACGCCCGTCGTGCGGTTCCGGGCCTTTCGCCGTCCGTCACCCACCCGGTCCGCCCGCACACGACAGCCCCGCTCCGCGCATGATCCGCTGGAATCGTGCAGGCCCCCACCCCGCTGCTCCCCGATCCCGTCCGGCGGCTCGCCGCCTGGTGCGCCGTCGTGTTGCTCGTCGCCGGGGTCGTCTACGTCGGGATCCGGCTGGCCGTGGAGTTCCGTACGGCCGTCGTGCCCGTGCTGCTCGCGCTGCTGGGGACGGCGCTGCTCGGGCCGCTGCACCGGCGGCTGGTCAAGGCCAAGGTCAACCGGTCCGTCGCCGCCGGGCTCACCTGCGTGGCCGTGGTGGCCGTCGTCGGCGGGGCCGTCTACATCGTCGTCGCCGCGATCGTGGACAGCGGCGACGAGATCGTCGCCTCGCTCAAGCAGGCGGGCGAGGACCTCACCGACCACTTCGGGGCCGCCGGGACCTCGCTGGACGACGTCGCGTCCAACTCCAGGGAACTGCTCACCAAGTTCGGCGGCACGGCCGCCTCCGGGCTCATCAGCGGGGTCAGCGTCGTGGGCGAGACGATCGCCATCGCCGTGCTCGCGTTGCTGCTCGTCTTCTTCTTCCTGCGGGACTCCGACCGGGCCGCGGGAGCCCTCAGGTCCATCGTTCCCGGCAAGAGCGGGGACGTCGTGGAGGCCATGGCCCGGCGGGCGTACCAGGGTGTGGAGGGGTTCATGCGGGGGACCACCCTCATCGCCCTCATCGACGCCGTGTGCATCACCGTCGGGCTGCTGATCCTCGACGTCCCCGGCGCGGTGGGACTCGGCGCGCTCGTCTTCGTGGGGGCCTACATCCCCTATCTCGGCGCCTTCATCTCGGGGGCCGTCGCGGTGCTGGTCGCGCTCGCCGACCGGGGGTTCCTCATCGCGCTGTGGGTGCTCGGTGTGGTGCTCGCCGTGCAGGTGCTGGAGGGCCATGTACTGCAGCCCGCGATCCAGAGCCGGACCGTGCAGATGCACCCCGCCGTCGTCATGGTGGCGATCACCGGGGGTGCCTCCGTCGCCGGCATCCTCGGCATGCTGCTCTCCGTACCGCTCACCGCCGCCGCCTTCGGCGTCGCACACGAGATGCGGGAGCGTTACGGGAGTTCGGCCGCCTCCGGGCCGGCGGCGCCCCCGGAGACCTCGGCGCCCTCGGACTCGTAGAGCTCGAACCAGATGCTCTTGCCCTCGCCGCGCGGGTCGACGCCCCACGCCTGGGCCAGCAGCTCGATCAGCATCAGGCCCCGCCCGGACGACGCCAGCTCCCCGGGGCTGCGCCGGTGCGGCAGGTCGTCGCTGTTGTCCGTGACCTCGACGCGGATCCGGCGGGCGCCGGGCTCGCCCCGCACCTCGGCGAGGAGCAGGGCGTCGGCGTCGGTGTGGACGAGGACGTTCGTCAGCATCTCGGAAAGCAGCAGGACCGCCGAGTCGACCTGGTCCTCCGAGGCCCAGTCGTGCAGCATCTCCCGCAGCTGCAGACGGGCCACCGCGACCCGCTCCGGCTCGGCCTGCGCGACCGACAGCACCGTGCGCCGGATCGCCGGCCGGATGGTCGCCGTGTCCCCGCAGCCGCAGCCCTCCCCCTCGCGCCACAGCAGCAGCACCGCTATGTCGTCCTCGCGCCGGTCGGCGAGCGGGCCGGTGGTGTGGTGGGAGGACGGCCCGTGGACGGCCTGGACCAGGGCGTCGGCGAGCGCCTCCAGGTCGCCGTCGTGCTCCTCCAGGATGGTGCGGATGCGCTTCCAGCCGGTCTCCAGGTCGTGACCGCCGGTCTCGATCAGACCGTCCGTGCAGATCAGCATGGTCTCGCCGGGCTCCAGGGTGATCCTGGTCGTCGGATAGTCGGCGTCCGGGTCGATGCCGAGGGGCAGACCGCCGGCCGTCGGACGGGCGAGCACCGTGCCGTCGATCATGCGGATCGCCGGGTCCGGGTGACCGGCGCGGGCGATGTCCAGCAGGCCGGTCGTGGGGTCGACCTCGACATACAGGCAGGTCGCGAAGCGCAGGTCGGTCGGGTCCTCGTCGAGGGCGCCGAAGGTCATCCCGTGCAGGAAGCGGGAGGCACGGGAGAGGACGGCGTCGGGGCGGTGGCCCTCGGAGGCATAGGCGCGCAGCGCGATGCGGAGCTGACCCATCAGGCCCGCCGCCCGGACGTCATGGCCCTGGACGTCGCCGATGACGAGGGCGAAGCGGCCGTTGGGCAGCGGGATCATGTCGTACCAGTCGCCGCCGACCTGGAGCCCGCCACCGGTGGGCACATACCGGGCCGCGAGGTTCATGCCCGGTATCTCGGGGCCCAGCTGCGGCAGCATCGAGCGCTGGAGACCGTCCGTCAGCTCCCGCGCGGTCTCGGCCGCCTCGGCGCGGCTCAGGGCCTGGGCGAGCATGCGGGCGACCGTCGTCAGCACGGACCGTTCGTCGGGGGTGAATGCGACCGGATAGGTGAACGCCGCCATCCAGGCGCCCATCGTGCGGCCGGCGACGGTCAGCGGCAGGAACGCCCAGGACTGCCGGTCGAAGTGCGCGGCGAGCGGCCAGGTGAGCGGGTAGCGGTCCTTGTACCGCTCGGGTGAGGAGAGATAGACGGCACGGCCGGTGCGGACGACCTCGGCGGCCGGGTAGTCGGTGTCGAGGGCCATGTGTGTGAAGGGGTCCTCGTCGCCGGGCTGATGGCCGTGGTGGCCGATGATCGTCAGGCGGTCGCCCGTGACCCCGAACACCGCGAGCCCGTCCGGTGAGAAGCCCGGCATCGACAGTCCGGCCGCGACCCGCAGCACCTCCGCCGTGGACCTCGCCTCGGCCAGCGCCCGGCCCGCGTCCAGCAGGAACGCCTCCCGCGAGCGCCGCCAGTCGCCGGTGACCGCCGTACGCCCGGCCGAGGTGCCCGGCGCCGGTTCGGTGACCTCCTGGAGGGAGCCCGTCACCTCGTACGACCGCTTCTCGCGGTCGAAGGAGGCATGGAAGCGGCTGCGGCCGACCCGGACGACCCGGCCCCGCTCGTCCATGATCCGCACCCGTGCCTCACCGAGCGTGCCCTCGGCGACGGCGAGCTGGATCACTCCGCTGATCTCGTTCCAGTCGACCGGATGCAGGCGGGAGCGCACCTGGGCCTGACTGAGAGTGGACTGCTCCGGGGGCAGCCCGAGCAGCCGTGCCGCCTCCGCATCGACCGTGACCAGTCCGGTGGCGGTGTTCCAGTGCCACAGTCCGGTCGCGAGGGTGGCAAGAACCTCCCCCACGGTGGGCAGGGGCTCACCAGTGCGCATTGCCCCACTTTAAGAAGAGGTGATCGCAGACTGCCACCGAAGCTGTACGGGACATCTGTCGGGAGGGGCCGTGGGCGCGGCGAATTGGTGGGGAGGCGATCTTGGGGTGCCCGGTAGGCTTGGGGGGAGTTTCACGTGAAACAGGCCCCAGATCGACCCAGATCCACGGGCCCCGAGATTCACGGGAACCATGCCCCCGATCCGCGAAGACTGGATGAACGACGATGCATCGGTACAGGTCCCACACCTGCGGCGAGCTCCGCTCCTCTGACGTCGGCACCGACGTCCGACTGAGTGGCTGGCTGCACAATCGGCGCGACCTGGGCGGCATCCTCTTCATCGATCTGCGCGACCACTACGGCATCACGCAGCTCGTCGCCCGTCCCGGCACGCCCGCGTACGAGGCCCTGGACAAGCTGTCCAAGGAGTCCACGGTCCGGATCGACGGCCAGGTCGTCTCCCGTGGCACCGAGAACATCAACTCCGAGCTGCCCACCGGTGAGATCGAGGTCGAGGTCGGCGAGGTCGAGCTGCTCGGCGCGGCCGCCCCGCTCCCCTTCACGATCAACACCGAGGACGGGGTCAACGAGGAGCGGCGCCTGGAGTACCGCTTCCTGGACCTGCGCCGTGAGCGCATGCACCGCAACATCCTGCTGCGTACGTCGGTGATCTCGGCGATCCGGCACAAGATGACGGCGCTGGGCTTCAACGAGATGGCGACGCCGATCCTGTCCGCGACCTCCCCCGAGGGCGCCCGTGACTTCGTCGTCCCCTCCCGTCTGAACCCGGGCAAGTTCTACGCCCTGCCGCAGGCCCCGCAGCAGTTCAAGCAGCTGCTGATGATCTCCGGCTTCGACCGCTACTTCCAGATCGCGCCCTGCTTCCGGGACGAGGACGCGCGCGCGGACCGCTCGCCGGGCGAGTTCTACCAGCTCGACGTCGAGATGAGCTTCGTCGAGCAGGAGGACGTGTTCCGCCCGATCGAGCAGCTCATGACGGAGCTCTTCGAGGAGTTCGGCGGCGGGCGCCATGTGACGTCCCCCTTCCCGCGGATCCCGTTCCGTGAGGCGATGCTGAAGTACGGCTCCGACAAGCCGGACCTGCGGGCCCAGCTGGAGCTCGTCGACATCACCGACATCTTCGAGGGCTCGGAGTTCAAGGCCTTCGCCGGCAAGCACGTGCGTGCGCTGCCGGTGCCGGACGTCTCCGCGCAGCCCCGCAAGTTCTTCGACCAGCTCGGTGACTTCGCGGTCTCGCAGGGCGCCAAGGGCCTGGCCTGGGTGCGGGTGGCCGAGGACGGTTCGCTGTCCGGCCCGATCGCGAAGTTCCTCACCGAGGAGAACGTCGCCGAGCTGACCAAGCGCCTCTCGCTGGCCGCCGGGCACGCCGTCTTCTTCGGTGCGGGCGAGTTCGACGAGGTCTCGAAGATCATGGGCGCGGTGCGGGTCGAGGCCGCCAAGCGTGCCGGGCACTTCGAGGAGGGCGTCTTCCGGTTCTGCTGGATCGTCGACTTCCCGATGTACGAGAAGGACGAGGAGAGCGGCGCGATCGACTTCTCGCACAACCCCTTCTCGATGCCGCAGGGCGGCCTGGAGGCACTTCAGACCCAGGACCCGCTGGACATCCTGGGCTGGCAGTACGACATCGTCTGCAACGGCGTCGAGCTGTCCTCCGGCGCGATCCGGAACCACGAGCCGGAGATCATGCTGAAGGCCTTCGAGATCGCGGGCTACGACCGCGAGACCGTCGAGGAGAAGTTCGCGGGCATGCTGCGCGCCTTCCGCTTCGGCGCCCCGCCGCACGGCGGCATCGCCCCCGGCGTCGACCGCATCGTCATGCTGCTGGCCGACGAGCCGAACATCCGCGAGACCATCGCCTTCCCGCTCAACGGCAACGCCCAGGACCTGATGATGGGCGCGCCGACGGAGCTGGAGGAGGCGCGGCTGAAGGAGCTGCACCTGTCGGTGCGCAAGCCGCAGCCGAAGTAGGCGGTATGGCGTGAGGTGGCTCGGAACTGATGTCGGTTCCGAGCCACTTCTCTTTGCCCCGGCACTTGCAGGGCTCTTGCCCAGCTCTTACCTAACCTCCTGACAGGCGCGGTCCCTAACTTCCCTGCACATGACGGGAAACCAGACGGCCGAAGGGCCGAAACACAAGCGGGACCTCACGCGTCGCAAGGTCGTCGTCGCCGGTGCGGGAGCCGCCGTCGCGGTCGGCGTGGGCGGCACGGTCGCGGCGGGTGCCTTCGCGGGCGAGACCGGCGGCAAGGCCACCGGAGCGTCGGCGAGCAGCAGCTCCAGTGCCGGGGAGACGTGCTACAAGCTCACCTCGGAGACCACCGAGGGCCCCTACTACATCGACGCGGACAAGCTCCGCCAGGACATCACCGAGGACAAGGTGGGCATCCCGCTCACCCTCCGGATCAAGGTGATCGACTCCGAGACCTGCAAGCCGGTCGGTAACGCGGCGGTGGACATCTGGCACTGCGACGCGCTCGGCCTGTACTCGGGCTACGAGAGCTTCTCGGGCGGCGGCGGGGGTGGCACCCCGCCCACCGACGCCCCCTCGGGCACCCCCACCGACGTGCCGTCCGGCACCCCGACCGGTGAGCCCCCGTCCGGCGGCGGTGGCGGCGGGCACGAGGAGCCGACCAGCGACACCCGCTATCTGCGCGGCACCTGGCGGACGGACCGCAAGGGCTTCGTCACCTTCAGGACCGTCTTCCCTGGCTGGTACCAGGGCCGCTGCGTCCACATCCACACCAAGGTGCATGTGAGCGGCGAGTGGACGGACGCCGGGTACGAGGGCGGCACCACCTGCCACACCGGCCAGTTCTTCTTCGACGAGGAGACGGTCCTCCTCTCCGCCGAGGTGGAGCCGTACTCGACGTCCATGACCGAGCGCACCACGCTCGACGAGGACACGATCTACGACCAGAGCGGGACGACCGGCGGGCTGCTGAAGCTCAAGTACAAGAAGAACGACATCGCCAAGGGCGTCCTCGCCACCATCACGGTGGGCGTCGATCCGGAGGCCACCAACATCGGAACCTGACCGGCGTCGTCACTCGTCCGTGGGCGGGCTGAGGGCTTCCTCCTCCAGCAGCCGCTCGGCGATGTCCTCCGCCCACGCCCGAACCCATCCGCGCAAGGCCGGGACCGATTCCTCGGGCACGCCCCGGGCGGTGAACTCCCGGTCGTCCAGCAGTTCCGTCGCCTCCAGACGGGACTGGAGGTCGGCCGGGTCGAACTCGTCCCAGGCGTGCCTGCGGCCCTGTTCCTCCAGATCGGGGAAGCTCCAGTGGGCCGCGGCGGTGTAGACGTCGGTGAGGTCGCGGGCGGTGCCGCGGTCGGTCAGGGCGCGGACCTTGGTGCCGATGAGGTCCTCGAGGGAGAGGGCCGGGCCCAGGTCGGTCGTGACGGGCGGGTGCCAGAGGGTTTCCTTCAGGAGGTCGACCGGGTGCTCCTCCGCGCCTTCCACGCCGGTGACGAGGAGACGGGCGGAGAGCGGGTCGGTCTCCAGGGGCCGTACCAGCCAGCCGCGCTCCGTCAGGCCCGTGCCGACCACGGCCGCGACCCGGTCCATCGGCTCGGGGGTCTCGGTGGCCACTTCCAGCGGCCCCTCCATGGCGGCCTCCCGCGACGCCTGTGGCATCAGACCATGGGCACGGACCGCGTACCCGCCGGCCAGGACGAGCGGGTAAGGGGCGCCGATCGTGAGGACGTCGGTCAGCAGGTGACGGCGGAGCGGGATCATCGTGCGCAGATTATGACGGCCCGGCTACTTCGCCACGAACTGCGTAAGGATCGCCTGCACCTCGTAGATGTCGACGCCCTTGGTGAACGTCTTCTCGATCGGCGTCGGCGTCCCCGAGACCCAGATCTTCAGCTCGGCGTCCAGGTCGAAGGTGCCGGCCGTCTCCACCGCGAAGTGCGTGATGCTGCGGTACGGGATGGAGTGGTACTCCACCTTCTTGCCGGTGATGCCCTGCTTGTCGACCAGGATCAGACGACGGTCGGTGAACAGGATGGTGTCGCGTATCAGCAGGTAGGCGGCGTGCACCTGCTCACCGTGACCCAGCAGCCGGGCGAAGTCCTGCTGCGCCTGGCCCGAGTCGATGGTGTGCGCGTTACCGAAGAGCGCCATGAATGGATCCCCCCACTTGATGGCTCTACATGATCTTCGCAATGTATAGCGCCTTGGAGGGGTCCAGGCATAGAGGGGTAAACGATCAGGTGTCGTACGAACCGTCCCAGGGTGCGCCGAAGCCCAGGTTGTCGGGATGGAGCTCGGCCCACCCCTCCTCCTCGTCCTCTCCGGTCACCAGGCCGAACAGCACGCCGTCGACGGTGAGTTGGAAGGGACGTATCGCGATGTCCGTGTACGTGCGCCGGGGCAGTCGGCGCAGCAGGGTCGCGAGATGGGCGCGGGCACGGGTCAGGGGCGAGTCGTGGCCCTCCGGGGCGCGCTGCTGCTCGGCCCAGGTGCCGGCACACCAGATCTCCGAGTCGCGGTACCTGCCCTCGGGATCGAAGGTGTGCAGGACCGCGTAGAGGCGTTTGTGCTCTTCCCAGCCGTTGTCGAGTTCGAAGCCCTTGGGGAAGGCGTAGGTCACCGACCCCATGAACTGCCCGTCCTCGTAAAAGCCGATCGCCTCGGTACGGCCGTGCGGCTCGTACGCGATCGAAATGACCTCAGGGACTGCCATGGCGGAAACCATACGGTCGTGCGGGGGGACATGGTGGCGCCGGGGTGGGATCGATGCCAACCGGATGGACAACATCCTCGTGATGTCCCCGAGTTGGGCACCGATCGGTCAAGAAATCCACGGCAACCTTTCAGATCTCCGCGAGCATTGAAGGGGCGCCCGGGACGATTGCCTTCCGGACCCCGTTGCGGCATGAGTCGGGCGGACTCTCCACCGGTCGGTTCACGCGAGGCGCATGATGTTGTTCTCGGGTGCCAGGAGCCAGTGGAAATGCTCGACGAGAGGCTCCACCACGTTCGGGTCACGCAACCCCACACCGAGCTCTGTGTTGTCGGACAAGGCCCGGTCAGTGAGGGTGGCGCTGCCGAGGAGCGCGGTGTGCCGGTCGGCGGCGAGCATCTTGGCGTGCAGCACGCCCGATGACCCGACCCTGTGCCAGACGCGCACCCCGTCTGGAAGTGCGGCAAGCGCGTGGTCGCGTGTCGGGCGTTCATGCGGACCTTCGTGAGGATCCGCCAGTTCCTCCGGTCGGCATAGCCTTGCTCGTTCGCCGCTGACCAGCTGGTTAGCCCCGTTCTGGGCGTCGGTGAGCGGATGGCCGCTGGTCGCCCGCCCGCCGGTGACGGGGCCGTCGATCCCGCCGGTCGCGCAGCCTGTCAGGCAGTGCAGCTTCGCCTTTGCGGCCGTCCTTCAGGCCGCTTCTGCGGGCCCAGTCACGGCGGGCCCGCAGGGGAAAGCGTCGGCGAAGGTGATGAGGACCGCGCACGCCCGCAGGCTTACGGTGTCCGATTCCGCAGACGGTCTGTCTGCGCCGCGGGCGACGACGTGTGGGCTCTAGCTGCCGGCCGGTTCGTAGGAGCTGATGACGTACTCGGCTTCGTCATCGATGGAGTTCTTGTCCCCGTCCAGGGTGATCCGCAAGGGATGCCCATCGGCGGCGTACTCCACTTCCGCCGTGTCCGCCTGCTCGTGCCGGGCCTTCTCCAGCCTGTCCAACAGGTCGCCGATCTTGGGGATCTGACCAGGTCCTCGCTCGACCACTTCCCGACTGCTGTCGTCAAGGCCTACCGCCTTGGCCACCTTGCCGTCCCGGACTGTCACCCGGAAGCTCCCCGCCAGGGCCTGTTCATTCGACGTGAGTGTGTAGACGTACGAGGCGGGCTCGTTCCACGTGGTGTCGCTCTGCGTGGTCGAGCCCTTGGACGAAGTCCCCTCGGCTGATTCCGGAGACGTCTCGCCTCCACAGGCGGCGGTCACGCACACCATCCCCGCGATCAGTGCGGCAGCGGAGAGCACGGAACGGGCCCGGGAATGTACGAGAGTCATGGCGATCCCTTCTTCGTGGGTACGACTATGACGCCACCCGTCACCAGAACGTTCGGGTCGATCACGGCCCCCGAGCGCCTCGGCGACCGAGACCCTGCACCGATGGGGGTGGACGACACCGGCCTCCTCAAGAAGGCGCAGATTCTTGACCTGCCGGGCATCGGACAGGTTCTGGTGGGGTTTCTTTCTCCCGTGGTGCTTTGGAAAGAACGCCGGTCGCACCGGAGCGCACGCCGCCATGCTTCGGCGCGGAGGGGCGCTGAAGTGGCAGGTGGGGGCGTGGAGTTGGGTGGATTCTTTCTGGTTCGTGTGGCTGGGCGTGCGTGTGCGTGCTTACGTGAATGCAGCGGCCGGGGACGGGGTGTGACGTCGGAGGCTCAGATCTACGACCGCCTCTTCATACGGTCGGCCTCTCCTCCAGACGCGGGAACAGCACCGCGCCCTTGGTGACCGTCGTACCGGCGGGGAGCCTGCCCCACTGGGCCGCCTTCTGGATCCTCTGGTCCGCCAGGCGGCCCAGGGACGCCTCCGCGCCGAGCGAGTCCCAGAGCTTTTGGGAGGTCTCCGGCATGACCGGGTTCAGCAGGACGGCGATGGCCCGGAGGGACTCCGCGGCGGTGTAGAGGATGGTCGCGAGCCGGGCTCGGCCCGCCTCGGAATCGTCCTTCGCGACCTTCCAGGGCTCCTGCTCGGTGATGTAGCCGTTGACCTGCCTGACGAAGTCGAAGACCGCCAGGATGCCGCCCTGGAAGTCCAGCTCCTCGCCGATCCTGCGGTCGGCCTCCGCGACGGCCCTGGCCAGGCCGTGGTGGATCGCCCGCTCGGCCTCGCCGTCGGCCGTCGCCGCCGGCAGCTCACCGCCGAAGTACCTGCCGACCATCGCGGCGACCCGGGAGGCGAGGTTGCCGTAGTCGTTCGCCAGCTCGCTGGTGTAGCGGGCGGAGAAGTCCTCCCAGGAGAACGAGCCGTCCTGGCCGAAGGCGATCGCGCGCAGGAAGTACCAGCGGTACGCGTCCACGCCGAAGTGCGAGGTCAGGTCCTGCGGCTTGATACCGGTCAGGTTGGACTTGCTCATCTTCTCGCCGCCGACCATCAGCCAGCCGTTGGCGGCGATCCTGCCGGGCAGCGGCAGGCCGTTCGCCATCAGCATCGCCGGCCAGATGATCGCGTGGAAGCGGAGGATGTCCTTGCCGACGAGGTGGACGTCGGCGGGGAAGGTCGTCTCGAACTTCGCCGGGTTCTCGTTGTAGCCGACGGCCGTGGCGTAGTTCAGCAGCGCGTCGATCCAGACGTAGATGACGTGCCGGTCGTCCCAGGGGACCTTCACGCCCCAGTCGAAGGTGGAGCGGGAGATCGACAGGTCCTGCAGTCCCTGCCGTACGAAGTTCACGACCTCGTTGCGTGCGGACTCGGGCTGGATGAAGCCCGGGTTGGCCTCGTAGTGGGCGAGCAGCCGGTCGGTGTACTCGCTGAGCTTGAAGAAGTAGTTCTCCTCCTTCAGGAGCTCCACCGGCTTCCTGTGGATCGGGCAGAGCTTCTGCCCCGCGTACTCGCCCTCGCCGTCGAGCAGCTCACCGGGGAGCTTGAACTCCTCGCAGCCGACGCAGTACGGGCCCTCGTAGCTGTCCTTGTAGATCTCGCCCTTGTCGTGGAGGTCCTGGACGAACTCCCGCACCCGGTCGGTGTGCCGACGCTGCGTGGTGCGGATGAAGTCGTCGTTCGCGATCTCCAGGTGCTCCCACAGGGGCTGCCAGGACTCGTTAACGAGCCGGTCGGCCCACTCCTGCGGGCCGACCCCGTTCGCCTGCGCCGTGCGCAGGATCTTCTGGCCGTGCTCGTCCGTGCCCGTGAGAAACCAGACGTCCTCGCCGCGGTGGCGGTGCCAGCGGGCGAGGACGTCGGCCGCGAGGGTGGTGTACGCGTGGCCCAGGTGCGGGGCGTCGTTCACGTAGTAGATGGGGGTCGTGACGTAGTACGTCATGACCTCACTCCATCACACTCCGGTGACGGCCCTCACCTGCTTTAGGCCGCCTCGCCGCCGAAGCGCTCCTTGTACGCCTCCAGGTCCTCGTCCGTGAGCTTGGCGAAGAGGACCGGGGGGACGGTGAAGGGGGTGCCGACCGGGACGGCGGTCAGGGACTTCGCCTCGTCCGGGCTCACCCAGGTCGCACGCTTTTGATCAGACGCAGTGTTCGTGAGGGCGAAGGCCTGGCGCATGGCGGCCGACGACGCCGGGATGAAGGGTTCCGAGACCACCGCGTACAGGTGGATCAGGTTCATCGCGGTGCGCAGGGTGAGGGCCGCGCCGTCCTTGTCGGTCTTGATCTCCAGCCAGGGGGCCTTCTCCTCCAGGTAGGAGTTGCCGGCCGACCACAGGGCGCGCAGGGCGGCGGCCGCCTTGCGGAACTGGAGCGCCTCCATCTGCGACTCGTACTCAGCGAGCAGCTCGGCGATCTGCTCGCCCAGCTTCGCCTCCGCCTCGCCCGGCTCACCGCCCGCCGGGACCTCCTCGCCGAAGCGCTTCTTGGAGAAGGACAGGACGCGGTTGACGAAGTTGCCGAGGGTGTCGGCCAGGTCCTTGTTGACCGTGGCCGTGAAGTGTTCCCAGGTGAAGGACGAGTCGTCGGACTCGGGGGCGTTGGCGATCAGGAAGTAGCGCCAGTAGTCGGCGGGGAGGATCTCCAGGGCCTGGTCGGTGAAGACACCGCGCTTCTGGGACGTGGAGAACTTTCCGCCGTAGTACGTCAGCCAGTTGAAGGCCTTGACGAAGTCGACCTTCTTCCAGGGCTCGCGGATGCCGAGTTCCGTGGCCGGGAACATGACCGTGTGGAACGGGACGTTGTCCTTCGCCATGAACTGCGTGTAGCGGACGTCGGTGTCGACGTCGTACCACCACGACTTCCAGTCGCGGTTCTCCGGGTCCTGGTCCGACCACTCCTTGGTCGAGCCGAGGTACTCGATCGGGGCGTCGAACCAGACGTAGAAGACCTTGCCCTCGGCCGCGAGCTCCGGCCAGGTGTCCGCCGGGACGGGGACGCCCCAGTCCAGGTCACGGGTGATCGCGCGGTCGTGCAGGCCCTCGGTCAGCCACTTGTGGGCGATGGAGGAGGCCAGGTGCGGCCAGACGCCGTCGTGCCGGGCGACCCACTCCATGACCTCGCTCTGGAGCTTGGACTGGAGGAGGAAGAGGTGCTTGGTCTCGCGGACCTCCAGGTCCGTGGAGCCGGAGATGGCCGAGCGCGGGTCGATCAGGTCGGTCGGGTCGAGTACGCGGGTGCAGTTCTCGCACTGGTCGCCGCGGGCCTTGTCGTAGCCGCAGTGGGGGCAGGTGCCCTCGACGTAGCGGTCCGGGAGGAAGCGGTCGTCGGTGGGGCTGTACACCTGCCGGATCGCCCGCTCCTCGATGAAGCCGTTCTCGTGGAGGCGGCGGGCGAAGTGCTGGGTGATCTCGACGTTCTGCTCGCTGGAGCTGCGGCCGAAGTAGTCGAAGGCGAGGGCGAAGCCGTCGTAGACCGCCTTCTGGGCGTCGTGGGCCTGCGCGCAGAAGTCCGCCACGGGGAGGCCCTGCTCCTTCGCGGCGAGCTCGGCGGGGGTGCCGTGCTCGTCGGTCGCGCAGATGTACAGGACGTCGTGGCCGCGCTGGCGGAGGTACCGGGAGTACACGTCCGCCGGGAGCATGGACCCCACCATGTTGCCCAGGTGCTTGATTCCGTTGATGTACGGAAGGGCGCTGGTGATGAGGTGTCGAGCCATCGGGGGCTGCTCCCAGGTCGGTCTTCTTGCTGCTTTGCGAACCTTGAAATCGTAGCCGACATGGGTGGGCCGCCCGCTTCCCGTTTTGAGGGGTGGGAAGGGGGCGGCCGGTTGTCTCCGACGGTGGAGCGGTGGGTGTACGTCCGTTCTGTGTCGGTTCTACGGGGTTACGGGCGCCAGGTGGCCAGGATGCCCTCGTAGACCTCCGCGTCCGTGAGCTCCTTCGGGGTCTCGCCCGCCAGGAAGTGGGACGTGTTGTCCAGCTTCAGCTTGCGGAGGTAGTCGAAGGCCTTGTGCTCCGGGTCTCCGAAGGCGACGAAGGAGAAGAAGACGGCGGGGTGGTTCTTCGCGGCGTCCGTGAGGGACTGGGTCGCGGGGGTCTTCGCGTCCGGGGCGCCGTCGGTCTGGAAGACGACGAGGGCGGGGGTGCCGGGGGCTTCCTTGCCGTGGTGGGCGAGGACGTCCTCGACGGCGGCGTGGTAGCTGGTACGGCCCATGCGGCCGAGGCCGGCGTGCAGGTCGTCGATCTTGTTCTCGTGGTCGGTGAGGGTGAGCTCGCCGGTGCCGTCCACCTCCGTGGAGAAGAAGGTGACGTGGACCTTGGTGTTCTCGGGGCCCTGGGGGTCGAGGTGGGCGGCGAGGGCGAGGGTCTGCTCGGCGAGGGCCTGGGCGGAGCCGTCCTTGTAGTACGGGCGCATGCTCGCGGAGCGGTCGAGGACGAGGTAGACCTTGGCGCGGGCGGTTGTGAGGCCTGCCTGGGCGAGGGTGGTCGCGGCTGTGTCGTAGGCGGTGCGGAGGGTGGCGGGTACGGTCGTGGTCGCGTCCCGGCCTTCGGCCGGGTTTTCGTTCCCACCCGCACCCCCCGTGACAGTTTCGTCGTCGACTGCGGGTGGCCCCTGAGGGGAGTCCTCGCCGTCGGCGGCCTCCGCCTCGGGGGTGGCGGACGCCTCGGGCTCCGCCTCAGAGGTGGCGGACGTGTCGGACTCCGGGACGACCGGCTCCTCGGCAGCTGCCACCGTCTCGGCTTCCGGCGTCGGCTCCTCGGCCACCGCGGGCGCCTCGACGGCCGGCTCTTCGGTGGCGGGCGCCTCCGTGACCGGCTCTTCGACGGCGGCCGTCTCGGCAGCGGGCTCTACCTGAGCCTGCTCCTCGATGGCGGGGGTCTCCGCGACGGGCTCACCCGCGGCGGGTTCCTCGACGGTCGGCGCTTCGGCAGCGGGCGCTTCCGTGACCGGCTCTTCGACGACCGGCGTCTCGGCGACGGGCTCTTCCTGAGCCGGCTCCTCCACGGCGGAGGCCTCAGCGGCCGGCTCCTCGGTGGCCGTCTCTGCCGTGGCGGGCGTCTCGGCAGCGGGCTCTACCTGAGCCTGCTCCTCAACGGCGGGGGTCTCCGCGACGGGCTCCACCGCGGCGGGCTCCTCGACGGTCGGCGCTTCGGCAGCGGGCGCTTCCGTGACCGGCTCTTCGACGACCGGCGTCTCGGCGACGGGCTCTTCCTGAGCCGGCGCCTCCGCGGCAGGTGCCTCCACAACCGCCTCTTCGACGGCCGGCTCCTCAACCACCGGCGTCTTCGCGACCGGCTCAGCCGCCGGGGTCTCCGCCACGGGCTTCTCAGCCACCGGCGTCTTCGCGACCGGCTCAGCCGCCGGCGTCTCCGCCACGGGCTTCTCAGCCACCGGCGTCTTCGCGACCGGCTCAGCCACCGGCGTCTCCGGTGTGGTCGGCTTGGGCACCGTCACGTTGTCGAAGGCGGCCGAGACCAGCTCGTGCTCGTCGTCCTCGTCGGTGGGCTCGGCTGCAGGGGCCGTCCGCGGTTCCGGTACCTGGGTGGTGGCCGTCCGCTGGGGTTCTGGTACCTGGGTGGTGGCCGTCCGCTGGGGTTCCGGTGCCTTGGTGGTAGCCGTCGGCTCGGGTTCCGGGGACGGGGACGGGACCGTCGGCTGGGGGTTCGACGAAGGCGTCGTCGCACCCTCTGCTTCGGTGGTCAGCCCCTTGCGTGACCGGCCGAATGCGTTCCGCAGGAGAGTGAGAATGCCCATGTGCGCAACCCTTCGCGTGAGTTGATGCCCGTAGATCCCTGGCCAGGACGGACACGTAAGGTTAGCGGCCCCAGATGGCGATCTTGGGGAGGGGCGGACACCTGAGGTCCCCATGCGTCAAGGGCCCGATCGAGTCGATCGGACGCGGGGCAGCAACTGCCGTACAGATACCTCTGGTTCACCCTTCGTTCATTCAAATGCCCCGCTCCCGCACAAACGTCCCCCTACCGTCCCCCACGCTGCATTCAAGGGGAAGCAAGGGGAGTACCAAGAGCCATGCGTATTCAGTTGCCGATCGTCAGCGTCAACAACGACTCGCATCACGGTGGCAGAGCAGCCCTGACCTGCCGCTTCCGGTGTGGTGACGCCTGTTTCCACGAGGTGCCCAACACCACCGCCAACCCATATGTCGGTGATGTCATCGCCGACGCCCTCAGCCGCCGTACCGTGATGCGCGCCGCCGCCGTCGTCACCGCGGCCTCCGCCGTGGGCGCCTCCGCCACCGTCGCCGCCCCGAAGGCGAGCGCCGCCGAGGCCGCCGCCGACACCGCCGCCACCAGCACCCGCCACGCCTCCCGCGGCGCGCGCGGCCTGCGCTTCGAGCCCGTCGCGCCGAACACCGCCGACGCCGTGACCATCCCGGACGGCTACGGGCAGAACATCGTCATCCGCTGGGGCGAGCCCATCCTGCGCGGTGCGACCGCCTTCGACCCGGAGAACCAGACCGCCGAATCGCAGTCGAAGCAGTTCGGCTACAACAACGACTTCCTGGCTCTCCTTCCGCTGCCGGGCGAGCACAACCGGCAGATCCTCGTCGCCAACCACGAGTACACCGACGAGGTGCTCATGTTCCGTGGTTACGACGCCGCCAACCCGACCAAGCAGCAGGTGGAGGTCGCCTGGGCGGCCCACGGGCTCTCCGCCGTCGTCGTCGAGGGCGACCGGCGCAGCGGCAAGCTCACGCCCGTCACCCGGCACCCGCTCAACCGGCGTGTGACCGCCACCTCCGAGTTCAAGGTCACCGGCCCGGCGGCCGGCTCGGACCTGCTGAAGACCTCCGCCGACCCGACCGGCACCAAGGTCCTCGGCACGCTCAACAACTGCTCCGGTGGCGTCACCCCGTGGGGCACCACGCTGCACGGCGAGGAGAACTTCAACCAGTACTTCGCCAACGCCACCCGTGCCACCGACAAGCGGTACGGGATCGGGGCTGCCGCGACCGAGCGCAAGTGGGAGCGTTTCGACAAGCGCTTCGACGTGGCGCAGGAGCCCAACGAGCCGCACCGGTTCGGTTACGTCGTCGAGCTCGACCCGTACGACCCCTCCTCCAAGCCGCGCAAGCACACCGCGCTCGGCCGCTTCAAGCACGAGGGCGCGACCGTGCGGCTGACCGACGACGGCCGCCCGGTCGTCTACTCCGGTGACGACGAGCGCTTCGACTACTTCTACAAGTTCGTCGGCAGCAAGCGGATGAAGAAGGGCAGCTCGCGCTCGGTGCGGGAGCACAACCTCTCGCTGCTCGACGAGGGCACGCTCTACGTCGCCAAGCTCACCGGCGACTCCCCCGCCATCGAGATCGACGGCACCGGCAAGCTGCCGGCCGACGGCGAGTTCGACGGCAGCGGCGAGTGGATCCCGCTGGCCACGGCGACCGCGAAGGGTGCCGTCTCGCACATCGAGGGGATGACGGCGGAAGAGGTCTTCGTCTTCACCCGTCTCGCCGGTGACAAGGTCGGCGCCACCAAGATGGACCGGCCCGAGGACATCGAGCCCAACCCGCGCACCGGCAAGGTGTACGTCGCCCTCACCAACAACACCAACCGTGGTGTCGGCTCCAACGCCAAGCCGGACGAGGCCAACCCGCGCAACGCCAACAAGCACGGCCAGATCCTCGAGCTGACCGAGCGCTGGAACTGCGCCGACAGCAAGAAGTTCGTCTGGACGCTGTTCCTGGTCGCGGGCGACCCCAACGACCCGGCCACCTACTTCGCCGGCTTCCCGAAGGACGACGTCTCCCCGATCTCCTGCCCGGACAACGTCGCCTTCGACTCGCACGGCAACCTGTGGATCTCCACGGACGGCGCGCAGCTCGGTTCGCACGACGGTCTGTTCGGTGTCGCCACGCGCGGTGACCGGCGTGGTGAGCTGAAGCAGTTCCTCACGGTGCCCAAGGGCGCGGAGACCTGCGGCCCGGTCATCCAGGACCGGCGTGTGCTCGTCGCCGTGCAGCACCCGGGCGAGATCGACGGCGCGACGGCCGAGAAGCCGCTGAGCGCCTGGCCCGACGGTGCCGGCAAGATCAACCGCCCGGCCGTCGTGGCGGTCTGGCGCAAGGACGGCTGCGACATCGGCGTCTGATCGCACGGACCCCGATCACGGGAGGGCTGGGACCGGCGGCTGCCGCTCGCCGTCGTGTTCCAGCCAGTCCCGATAGGCCGGCGCCTGCCGTGCCGCCTCCCAGTACGCCTCCTCCAGCGCCGGATAGACCCCGTCGAGGTCCGTCTCCGTACGGGCCGCGAGGAAGAGGCGTACGCCGAGCGGGTCGCCGTGCAGACGCCGTACCGCCATGGTGGGGCTGTCGGCGTGGGTGGGCTGGCAGACCGCGACCACCTCGCCGGTGGCGACCAGCGCGTCGGCCGTGTAGTAGTCGCCGTGCAGGACATGGGGGTTGACGCCGGCCGCGCGGAACATCCGCTGCACGGCGTCCCACTCGCCGTCCACCGTCGGATCGACCATCCAGCGGTCGTCGGCCAGGTCGCGCAGGTGGACCTCGGACTTCGTCACGGCCGGGTGATCGGTCGGCAGCGACACGAACTGCGGCTCGCGGTCCATCAACACGCGTAGCCGGAGCTCGGGCGGGATGCGCAGCGGGCAGCCCTCCACCTCGTGCACGAAGGCGACGTCCAGCTGGCCGTCGGCGACCATGCGGAGCAGGGCGTTCGGGGAGACGTTCATATGGAGCGTCGGGTCCTGGCCGTGGCCGCGCAGCCGGCGCAGCCAGCCCGCGAGCGCCTTGCTCGCCGTCGAGCCGACCCGCAGCTCCGGGCCGCCCACCGCGGCCGCCCTCGCCTCGGCGACCAGGGCGCGCATATCGGCCACCAGCGGGCGGGCGCGGCTGAGCACCAGGCGGCCCAGCGGGGTGGGGCGACAGCCGGTTCGCGCACGCAGGAACAGTGCGCCGCCCAGTTCCTGCTCGATCCGCCGCAGCTGTGTGCTGAGCGACGGCTGGGCGACGCCCAGCTGGCGGGCCGCCCGGTGCAGACTGCCGGTGTCGGCTATGGCGCACAGCGCGCGGAGGTGTCTCACCTCGAGCTCCATGCCCTGGGAGACTAAAGCGGACGCACTGGTTTCACCAGCCGCACAAACCCCCTCTGATGCACGCCAATTGGGGCCCCGATAGGGCCGGGCTATCACCGATTGCCATCATCACAGCGGCCACACAGGCGCAGACACTCGCCTTGACGACTCACCCCCCACCTAGGAGTCATCGATGCGCATGTCCTTTTCCCTGTCCGCCCGTTCGCTGACGGCGGTCGGTCTCGGTGTCGCGGCCCTCGGCCTCGGTTCGGTCGCTCCGGCGACGGCCGCTCCGGCGCACGTCCAGGCCGGCTATGTCGCCAAGTCGGCCGATTCCGACGCCAGTCGGGCCTTCTTCGAGGCGGTCCTGAAGTCCGTCGCCGAGAAGCGCGCCGAGAACCCGAGCGCCGCGGCCGTCACCGTCACCTACGACGCCTCCGGGGCGCCCACGTTCAGCGCGGAGATAGCCCGCAGCACCCAGATATGGAACAGCTCGGTGTCCAACGTCCAGCTCCAGCAGGGCTCGAACGCCGACTTCACCTACCGTGAGGGCAATGACCCGCGCGGCTCGTACGCCTCGACCGACGGTCACGGCAGCGGCTACATCTTCCTCGACTACCAGCAGAACCAGGAGTACGACTCCACTCGCGTCACCGCGCACGAGACGGGGCACGTGCTCGGGCTGCCGGACCACTACGAGGGGCCGTGCAGTGAGCTGATGTCGGGTGGCGGGCCCGGCCCGTCCTGCACGAACTCCCAGCCGGACACGAACGAGCGGGCCAAGGTCCAGCAGCTGTGGGCCAACGGGTTCGCCGCCGCGATGGACAAGGCCCTGCACAAGGCCGGCCGCTAGGCAACGCCGGTTCTCCGGACCCACCCCCCACATGGCGCGGTCGCCCTCCTGCACAGGGCGGCCGCGCCCTTTTCAGCGCGGGGAAGCGATCGCGCGTGCCGTCCCCACCTCTTGCCGCAGGGGCTCCAGGACGCTTCCCGAAGGGCCGGTGAGGTCCGTGCGGACCTCGTACAGGGTCTCGGCCTCGCGTACGCCCTCCGCCAGCTCCCGCAGCTGAAGGGCCACTTGTGTCACCTCGGCGGCGGACGGCGGGGCCGCCCCGTGGCGCACCCGCACCCCCGCCGCCGTCGTCGCGTCCACGATCCGCTCCACCGCCACCACCAGCGGCCACCACGCGGCCGCCCGGCGTCCGGTGGGCGGTGGTTCGGTCAGGGCGCGCTGGAACTCCGTGCGGATGGCCGAGAGGTCGCGGTAGAGGCGGCGGCGCATCCGGGCGCGGGCCGACGGGTCGACGGCGGTCGGTCCGAAGGCGGCCTCCACATACCGCGCCGTGTCGTCCACGGCGCCCGCGAGCCGGTCGCCGACCCGGGTGTGCCAGCTCTCCGGCCACAGCAGATACCCGGCGACGAGGGCGATGGCGCAGCCCAGCAGGGAGTCGGCCAGGCGGGGCAGCAGCAACCCGGTGCCCTGGCGGTTCAGGACGTCCGACAGGAGCAGGATCACCGGTGTGATGGCGGCCGTCTGATAGCCGTACCCGCGCGGGGTGAGCCCCGGGATCAGCGGGGCGAGGACCAGCATCACCGGTACGTCCCACCAGCCGCGCGGCACCTGGGACAGCACCGCCGCCGCGATCACCAGCCCGGCGACGGTGCCGAGGGCGCGCAGCAGGGCGCGGGAGAAGACGGAGCCGAAGTCGGGCTTGAGGACGAAGGTGATGGTGAGGGCGACCCAGTAGGAGCGCGGGACGGGGATGATCGACACCAGGGTCTGGGCCAGCCCGATGCACAGGGCGAGGCGCAGGCCGTAGCGCCAGGAGGCGGCGGACAGGGCGACGTTGCGGGCGGCACGGGCGGTGCGGATGCGGAGTGCCGCCGGGCGGCCGAGGCGGTCGTCGATGCCGCGGGGGTCGACGTCCGGGCCGGCGACGACCTCGGCGGCGTGCCGCAGGGCGTGGTCGACGGCGCGGGCGGTCTCGGTGGCGGACGCGGGGAGCTCCAGGCCTATGGGGCCGGTGTAGCCGGTCGCCACGGCCGAGGCGAGATGCCGTGCGGCCTCCGGGACCTCGGGCGGGAGCGGGGTGCCGCTGAGGTGGGCGGCGGGGGCGGCCTCGACGACCGGGGTGATGGCGTTCAACTGGGCGAGCAGCCGGGAGAGTTCGGGGCTGCGGCCGTGGTGGCGGGCGCGGTGGGCGAGGACGATGTCGTACGACTGGTTCAGGGACTGGGTGACCGCGTGCCGGGCGTCGTCGTACGCCTGGGTGCCGCCGCAGACCGCCGTCAGCAGGTCGGCGGCCTTCCGGTAGGTGTCCGCGACCGCCGTCCGCTCGGGCACCCCCGACCGCAGCGGCCAGGCCAGCAGCGCGAGGGCCAGGACGAGCAGCCCGCCGCCGGACATCAGCAGCGGCGCCAGCCACCACTCGCCCGGCATCGGCAGTCCCGCGCCCACCACGCAGGTCAGCAGCAGCACCAGCCCTGCGGCGGAGGCGACCGCTCCGATCGTCGAGATCATCCCGGAGACCAGCGCGACACCGGTGAGGACGGCGACGGCGATCCAGCCGCGGCCGAACACCAGGGCGCCGAGGGTGATGCCGGCGGCGCCGAAGAGCTGCGGGATGGCGATGGTGGGGATGCGGACGCGGTAGGCGGCGGCGGTGTCGCTGATGACGCCGTTGAGGGCGCCCATCGAGGCGAGGGCGCCGTAGAAGGGCCGGTCGACCGCGAGTCCGATGGCCAGCGGGAGGGTCATCGCGACGGCCGCGCGGATCATGGCCGGCCGGTTGACGGGGGCCGGCTGGGACCGGAGGTTCCGCACGAGCCAGTCGGGGGGTGTGAGGCCGATGGGGAGCTCGCGGGGCATGCGGCCCATTATGGGCACCCGTGTTCAGCTCATCGGCGCTGGTGCAGCGTGAGGTCGGTGACAAGCGCGCGGTGGTCGGTGTCGGTCAGGTCGAGGAAGCGGGCGGTGCGGACGGAGAAGTCGGCGGAGAGCAGGACGTGGTCGATCTGCACGCCGAACGCCGGTGCGGTCCGGGCCGGCCAGCTGGGGGTGCGGTCGTGGCCGTCGAGCCGGGCGGCGTCCTGCAGTCCGGCGTCCAGGATGCGGCGGAAGGCGGCGTGGTCCTGGGAGGCGTTGAAGTCCCCGGCGACGACGAGCGGCGTCCTGCCGTCCTCGGCGGCGAAGTCCCGCAGCTCGCCGAGCTCCCGGCGCCACAGATCGGTCCGGCCGGGCAGCGGCGGCATGGGATGCGCGAGCTGGAGCCGTACGGCGTGCCCGCGTACGTCGGCGACGGCGCCGGGCATGGCCATGGTGCCGTCGACGCCGTCGGCGGGGTCGAGCGGGAAGCGGCTGAGGACGACCGAGCCCTTCGAGCCGCCGGCCACCTGTGCCGCCCGGTGCGGATAGTCGGCGCCGAGGGCCTTCTTGAGCGTGGCGTCGCAGGAGTACTCGCACTCCTGGACGAACACGAGGTCCGGCTTCTCCTTGCGCACGGCGGTGACCAGGGCGTCGGTCGCCTGCCCGAACTCGACGTTCGAGGTCAGCACCCGGAAGGAGACGAGCGGCGGCCCGCCCGGCTGGGAGCTCTTGCCGTACGGCTCGATGAACCAGGCCAGCAGCCCGATCAGCGCGACCGCCCACACGACGCCGAACCACCAGCGCGAGAGCAGGGCGAGCAGCAGCCCGAAGCCGGCGGGCACCAGCAGCCACGGCAGGAAGGCGAGGAACTGCGGGACCGGGGTGATCCCGTCGGTGTCGGCGACCCGGCACCCGACGACCACGCTGACGCCCAGGAACAGCAGCCCGGCCGGCCAGGTGCCGATCCGCCGCCGGGCCCGCCGCCCTGGCACGCCGTCCGGGTAGGCGGTCCACTCGGCAGCCGCAGTATCCACGTCCCGGCCTTCCGTTCGCGGGTGGGATGCCCGAATCCTCCCTCAAAGACGGGGGCCGTGGGGCGAAGGTTGCGCGGAAGGCGGCACGCGCCGGGCCGGTGCGGGAGGGGTCCCGGCGGTGGGCGCCGATGATGGGGCGCCGGTCACCGAAGGCGACAAGGAGATCCGAGATGACGCCCGTGCAGGCCAATTGGCTGACCCTGCTGCTCGCCCCCATCGCCGTCGTCGGGCTGGTGGTCGCCTTCACCGCCGCGCGTTCGGCGTCCCGGCGGGGCGAGCCGATGCCTGGCTGGGGGAAGACCGTTCAGGGTGTGGCGATCGCCCTTGTGGTGCTCGTGGCCGTGATGAACATGGCTTCGAGCGGCTCGTAGGCGGAGCACCCGGTACGGATCACCCGTCGATCCGGGCGAGGAACTCCCCCAGCGCCGCGTTGAACTCCTCCGGCCGCTCCAGGTTCGGCATGTGTGCCGCTCCCTCGATCACCCGGAGGGTCGAGTGCGGGAGTGCCGTGTGCATGTCCTCGGCGTCCGACACCGGGGTGTAGGCGTCGTCGGCGCCCACCACGACCAGGGCGGGGGCCGTGACGCGGGTCAGCAGGGCGCGGTAGTCGGGGCGTTCGGCGCGGCCGCGCAGGGCCGCCGCGGCGCCCTCGGGCGGGGTTGCCGTCATCATGCGGTGGACGTGGGCCTTGACCTCGGCGGTCGCGTACGGCGCGACCATCTTCTCCAGTACCTCGTCGGCGTATCCGCGCATGCCCTCGCGCAGCAGCCGGTCCGCCATGGCGCCGCGCGCCCGCTTGCCCTCCGGGGTCTCGGCCGCCGGGAAGGTGTCGGCGAGGACCAGGCCGCGGATGCGCTCGGGGAAGCGGGCGTAGCACTCCATGACGATCTGGCCGCCCATCGACAGGCCCGCCAGGACGAAGGTCTCCACCTTCAGGTCGTCCAGCAGCGCCTCGATGTCCTCGGCGAAGGCGGAGAGCGCGGTGATGCCCGGGACGACCGGGGAGTCGCCGTAGCCGCGCAGGTCGGGGGCGATGACCCGGCGGGTGGCCGAGAACTCCTCGATCTGCGGGGTCCACATCGTGCGGTCGAAGGGGTGGCCGTGGACGAGGACGAGGGGGACCTGAGAGGAATCCACACCTTTGTCCTCGTATGCGAGGAAGGGGCTCATACGGACGACCCTAGATCGCCCCAACTCATCGGTGCAATAAGATCTTTGCTCTCGGTGCAATGTCAGGAGGGCCAGGGGGAACATGGAGGACTACCGGCGCATCGCCGATCGCATCGCCGACGAGATCACCGCAGGACGGCTGAAGCCCGGCGAACGACTGCCCCCGCAGCGGCTGTTCGCGCGGCGGCGCGGGATCGCCGGGTCGACGGCGGGGCGGGTGTACGCCGAACTCGTCCGGCGCGGGCTGGTCGTCGGCGAGGTCGGCCGGGGGACCTTCGTGCGGGCCACTCCCGCGGGGGCCGGGCCGGCGCTCGTCGAGCCCGCGACCGAGGCACCCGTGAACCTGGAGCTCAACTACCCCTCCGCGCCCGGCCAGTCGGCACTCCTCGCCCCGGCCCTCGCACCGCTGCAGCGCCCCGACGTGCTGGCCGAGGCCCTGCGTCCGGCCGCCGCCACCGGCACGTCCGCGGCCCGCCGGGCGGCGGCCGACCTGCTCGCCACCCCCGCCTGGCGCCCCGCCCCCGACCGGATCCTCTTCACCGGCAACGCCCGCCAGGCCGTCGCCGCCACCCTCGCCTCCCTGGTCCGGCCCGGCGGCCGGGTCGGCGTCGAGGCGCTGACGTACCCCGTGGTCAAGGACATCGCCGCCCGGCTCGGCATCACCCTGGTGCCGCTGGCCACCGACGAGGAGGGCCCGCGCCCGGAGTCCGTCGCCGCCGCCCACCGCTCGGCTCCGCTGGCCGCGCTGTACCTCCAGCCGACCCTGCACAACCCGACCTCGGTGACGACCGGCCCCGAACGCGTCCGCCGGCTCGCCCGCACCGCGCTCGACCTGGACATCCCCGTCGTCGAGGACCGCATCTGGTCCTTCCTCGCGGACGGCGACCCCCTCGCCGCGCACGCGCCCGGCCTCACCCATGTCGTCGACGGCCTGTCCAAGCGCGTCGCCCCCGGGCTCACCGTCGGCTTCGTCGTCGTGCCGCAGGAGCGGGTGGGGGCGGTGGCGGAGGCCGTGCGGTCCGGGGGGTGGAGCGCGGGGTCGTTCGCGCTGGAGGCGGCCGTGCGGTGGCTGGCGGACGGGACCGTGCGTCGGCTGGTCGCGGCCAAGCGGGCGGACGCGGTGCGCCGGCAGGGGATCCTCCGCGAGGAATTGCGCGCCTTCGCCGTACGGTCCGATCCGCACGCCTATTTCGCCTGGTGGGAGCTGCCCGCACCGTGGCGGGCGGACACCTTCACGGCCGCCGCGGCAGCGCACGGCATCGCGGTGACGCCGGGCCCCGCCTTCGCCGTCGACCCCAACCGCACGCCGGACGCTGTCAGGCTCGGGCTCGCGTCGGTTCCTGAGTCGGATCTGCGGCGGGCCCTGCGGACGCTCGCCGGCGTCGTGCGAGGAACTCCGTG
>NZ_JBHTRZ010000005.1:401608-471661 GCF_042795335.1 Streptomyces sp. NPDC056479
ACCGGACGCTGTCAGGCTCGGGCTCGCGTCGGTTCCTGAGTCGGATCTGCGGCGGGCCCTGCGGACGCTCGCCGGCGTCGTGCGAGGAACTCCGTGAGCCGGCAGGCCAGGGCCACGGTCAGGCCGAGGACCACCAGTAGCCAGGACACCGTGCGCAGGGTCCCCGTCAGGGCGTCGTAGATCGCGCCCGCGGCCGGGCGGTACGCCGCCTCGGGCACGTCGGCCACGGTGAGCCGGCGCCCGATCGCGACCGCCAGGGCGAGGAACGCGCCGCCGAGGGCCGTGCCCAGCGCGGTCGCGGTGACCGCGCGGCGGCGGCACGCGGCGACGGCGATGCCGGTCGCGGCGAGGACGGCGGCCGAGACCGGCAGCCAGAAACCGGCGACTTCGAGCACGTCGTATCCCTTCCTGAGCCGTTCCAGTTCGTCGGCCGGGAGCACCGGGACCGCGGTGTGCTCGACCGGGATGCGGTGCGCGAACGGGACGTGGTCGTCGGTGAGCCGGCGCTTGACCTGGGCGGTGACCGGGGCCAGATCGACGGTGACGGTACGCTCGCGGCCGTCCTGAAGGGCCCTCAGCACGGCGTCGTGGACCGCCCTGTTGCCCGCCTCCCAGGCTGTGCGGAAGGCCTCGGTCCGGGTGAAGGAGCGCACGGCGTCGTCGATGAAGGGCCGCACGATGCCGGGCTCGGGCGCCGTCGGTGACGCCTCCAGCAGGTCGTCGACCTCGTGCATGATCCCGGCCTCGACGCTGTCCGCGACCGCGCCCTGCACCGCGGGATCCGCGGCGAGCGGCGCCATCGTGGCGACGTATCTGCCGGTGTCGGCCAGCCCGTAGGTCACCCAGGCCGCCAGCGCGCCGAACGGCACGAGGAGGCACGACAGGGCGATCAGCGCTGCCGACAGGGCGTTCCGCAGACGGGTGGGCACCCCTTCAGGCAAGGGTCACGGCGGCGGGGCCGCCAGCGGGATGCCTGCATACGGCCGCACGGCAGCGCTCTCCGGTGGAGGGTTCACCCGAACGGGTGTCTCATGGATCAGGGGAGCGAGAAAGACCGGGTTCGTGGGTGGATGAAGGGGAAACGGGCCGGCCCCGGCCATGGTGCCGGGGCCGGCCCGTGCACTCCTCAGCCGAGGCGGTGGCCCTGCGCGTCCTCGTGTGTGTAGTAGCGGTAGAACATCACCACGAAGCAGACCGCGCCGACCGCGAGCCCCATCAGGGACGACCTGAGGACGGACGCGTCGGTCTGGCTGTACAGGAAGCCGAACGCGCCGCCCGTGAAGGCCGCCCACACCACCGCGTGCAGTTCGCGCCTCATGTACGGGGCGAGGGCGCGGACCCCGACGTAGACGATGATGAACGCGATCGTCGTGACGAAACCGAAGAGCAGGTTCCAGCCGGTGATCTCGCCGCCGGAGCGCCGGTTCGCCGCCGCCCAGTAGCCGTAGATCAGCCCGAGGACGAGTGGCAGGGCGACGCTCACGATCTGGTGCGTGCGCGCGCTGAACACATCGGGCAGGTGGCTCGGGCGGGCCATGACCCTCCCTGAGGCCCTTCCGCCGGGCGCGGGTGCCGCATGAGCCATGAGAGCACTCCTCTCTCCTCGCCCCCGCCCTCCAGCGCACACCTGGGGCGGTCGGCTGGCAAGTCGACGTGCGTGTCGACCTCGGTGACTTGGCCCCGGGTACCCGGATGCGCCGCGCTGAACGCCGTGCTTGTCTGAGGCGCATGAGGGCCGTCAGCGACGGCGCAACCGGCCTGAAGGGCGACGCGCGCCGGCAGGAGCTGCTGCGCGTGCGGGGCCGCAGCGTCGCCTGGCTCGCGCCGCTGGTGCTGCTCATCGGCATCGTGCTGATCGACTTCCGCACCAGCAGCGACTTCCGGATCCTCTCCTGGATCGTGCTGGTACCCGGTATCGCCGCCGCGATCTGCGGGGTGTGGGGGACGGCCATGTACGCGGTGCTCGCGCCCGCCACGTACGTCGGCGCGGACGCCGTCCTGCCGCACGAGTTCCAGGCCGGCCTGCCCGATCTCGTGCTGGCCGCCATCGGCGGCGTCCTCGCCACGCTGGCCTGCGCGATCCGGGTGCGCGGCGAGCGGCGCATGCTGCACATGCAGGACGTCGCCGCGACCATCCGCCGCACCGTGCTGCGCCCGCTGCCGCCGGGCTGGGGCGGTCTGGAGCACGCGGCCGTCTATCTCGCCGCCGACAGCGAGGCCCGGGTCGGCGGCGACTTCTACGACATCCAGATCGGCCTGCACGGCACCCGCGTCATCGTCGGCGACGTCCAGGGCAAGGGGCTGGGGGCGGTGGAGGCGGCGGCCGCGCTGCTCGGCACCTTCCGTGAGACCGGGTATCACGAGCCGGACCTGGCGACCGTCGCCGTACGTCTGGAGGAGCGCCTCCAGCGGCACATCCTCATGCGCGCGGCGCTCGGCCGCGAGGACGACGACCGGTTCGCCACGGCCGTGCTGATCAGCTTCCCCGAGGCGGATCCGGCGGTGGTGGACACGGTCGTCCTCGGCCACGACCCTCCGCTGGTGGTCGCCCCCGACGGGATACGGTCCCTGCCGCCCGGCGCGCACGGCCTTCCCCTCGGCATGGGCGAACTCGACCCCGCCGTCGGCCCGCCGCCCGCCCTGCGCGTGCTGTTGCGTCCCGGGGAGACCCTGTTGCTGACCACGGACGGGGTGACGGAGGCCCGGAACAGCGCCGGCGAGTTCTACCCGCTCGCCGCCGACGTGGCCCAGGCCGTCGCCGCGGACCCGGGCATCGCGCGGCCCCGGCGGCTGGTCGCCTTCGTGCGGGAGCGGACGTTGCGGCACTGCGGGGGGCATCTGGCCGACGACACCACGGTGTTCGCGGTACGGCGGGAGGGTGGCGGGAAAGGAGTGGAGAACGTGGGGAATGGGGACGGAAGCGGACGTTTGCAGGCCTGAGATCCCCCCTTTGCACCCGCAGCGGTTACGGTGCTGCCGTACGTGATCGACGGGGGATGGGGAGGGACCGATGCCCGGAACCGTGCTGCTGCTCGCCGCCTCACCGGTGGGCAAGGGCTGTCTGGTGGACGCCGCCTCCGTGCTTCCCATCCTCGCCGCGGTGCCGCCGGCGGTGCTGTCGGGCACCGAGACCGCCAACGTCGTCGAACTCGCCGACCCGCTGGAACCGCAGGCCGTCCTCACCCGCCTGCGTGCGGCGGCGGTCGCCCCCGGACCGCTCACCGTGTTCGTCGCCGGCCAGCTCCAGCTGGACCGCCGCCAGCATCTGCCCCACCTGGCGCTGGCCCGCTCCACCCCGGCCACGGTCCGCTACACCGGCTTCCCCTGGCACTGGTTCCGTGAGGAACTGCGGTTGCGGGCCCCGGGTTCGACCTCCCTCGTCGTCGATCTGCACGCCGACGCGGAGACCTGGGAGTGGCTGCGCGCCAACCCCCTCGACTCGGGCCGCGGCAGCGCGGTGTACGGCCGTATCGCCCCGCCTCCGAACCGCCGTACGGTGGCGGGCCCGGCGTACATGAAGGCGGTGGCCACCCTGCTGCGCAGCGGCCACCGCCCGCCTCTGGACCAGCTGCACCAGCAGGCACTCGCGCGCATCTCCCCGGAGGCGGGCACGGGCACGGACATCGTCCTGACGGCCCAGGCACCGGTGCAGGCGCCCGCACCGGGCTACCTGCCGCCCATGCCGGCCCCGGCGTTCGCACCGCCGCCACCGCCGGGCCATCTGCCGAGTCCCGCGCCGGGCAACCAGGCGCCGGCCGCCGCGCCGGGCCCTCTGCCGGCCCTCACGCCGACCGCCCCGGCGGCGAGCACCCCGTCGAGTCCCGCGCCCGCCCTCGTGCCGGTCCCCGCGGCGAACGCGCTGCCGAGCCCCTCGTCGGCCACCGTCCCGGCCGGCCCGCCGACCCTCGTCCTGACCGCCCTGCCGAGCACCCCGCCCACCCCCGCCCCGGGCAACCCGCACGACGCCATCACCGCCGCCGTCGAGTCCGGACGGCACGAGGACGCCGATGTGCTGGCCGCCGGGGAGGAGCAGGGGGCCGTGCGGGCCCATGGGGCCGGCTCCCAGGAGGCTCTGCACTGGAGTGAGGTGCGGGCCGATCTGGCCATGTTGGCGGGGGACCCGGTGCGTAGTTGCCGGACCTGGCTGGCCGTGGCATCGGCGCGGCTCGGGGCGGGGCAGGAGCCGGACGCGCCCGCCGTGGAGGCCGCGGTCGACCGTGCCCACCACCAGTGGGGGCAGGTCCGTGACGCGGTGCTGGCGCGTGAACTGGGCGCCGCCCTGGCGGAGTTGAGGAGCAAGGTGCCAGGGCGCCGGCGCGGCGCCCTGGCGAATGTGCATCAGCGGCTGGAGCAGCTGCAGGTCAGCGGGTGAAGGTGAAGTACTTCCACCCGCCGTACGTCGTCGCGTTGACGTTGTCGCCCGACTGCGTGTCGATGTAGGACGAGCGGATCCGGAAGCGGACGCCCGTGGGCGGGTTGTCGTCCAGCAGGACCGAGTCCTTGCCGTAGCGGTCGAGGCCGAAGTACTCCGTGGCCGTCGTGTGCCAGGCGCCGCTGTAGAACTGCTGGATCTGGAACTGGTACTTGCGGCCCGGGTACATCGTCATCGCCGTGTTGTAGACGGGGTCCTTGGACTGGCGGAAGTAGGAGTACTTCTCGTTCCAGGCCGTGGCCGTCTTGTAGGCGCCGCTCAGCGACGACGAGACGCTCACCTTGGTGTAGACGGTGTTGGTCGTCGTCTTCGCCGCGTACCGCGTGTCGCCCGTGAACTTCGCGCTGACCTTGGCGTCCCGGGTCAGGCGGACGGTCGCGGTGAGGTTGCCGCTCGCGTCGACCGTGCCCTTCTTCACCAGGGCGTTGGGCTTGTCGGCGCCGTAGGGGTCGGCCCAGATCTCCACCGTGCGGTTCTTGTACGTGGTGCCGAGGTGCGCGGTGAAGGTGACGCTGCTGTTGTAGCCGTACACCTTGAGGTTGTTGTTCAGCGTCACGGTGGCCGTCGACTTGGCGACCGTCACCGAGCGGGTGGCGGTCGCGCCCGCGTGGTCCGCGTCCCCCGCGTAGGAGACGGTGTACGTCACCTTGCCGCCGGCCTGCGGGGTGTCCGCGAAGGAGTACGAGCCGTCGGCCGCGACCGTCGCCGTGCCCAGCGCCTTGCCGGCGGGGGACTCGTCGTCGGTGCGGGTGACGGAGACCTTGGTGCCGGCCGGGAACGCGGAGGAGGACGTCAGCGAGCCGGTGACGGTGAGGGCCTTGGCGCGGGGCGCTGTCGCGGGGGCGTTCGCCGTGAGGGTGACGGGCGTCTTGGTCGGGGCGTCGAAGATCCGCAGCGAGTACACGTCGCTGTTGTTCGACGACACCGCGAACAGCTTGCTCTCGTCCGGCGCCCAGGCCAGGCCGCGCGCGGCGAGGGTGTCGGAGCCGCTGCTGCTGCCGGTGTTGGGGAAGTCGTACTGCTTCACCGGGCTCGACGCGCCCTGCTTGAAGACGTGCACGTCCGGGTCGTACCAGGAGCTGGTGCCCGCCGCGACATCGCCGTTCGGGGCGATGTCCACCGCGTTCGGGTAGGTGTTGGTGACGTACTTGCCGTCCGCCGACAGGTCGGACAGCTTGTAGAGCGCCTGGTAGTACGGGGCGCCGCTGGCGGTGATCACGTCCTTGCCGTCGGGCGTGACCGCGAGGTCGGCGAGGTTGCCGCCGCCGGTGTTCCCCGGGTCGAAGGCGTACGCGCTGCGGCTCGCGGTGCCCGACGAGACGTCGTACACGGCGAGTACGACCGGGCTCTGGCCCGGCGCGCCCGCGACGAGCGTGCCCGGGGCGCCTGCGGAGGCGTCCAGGATCGGGGCGTCGTAGAAGGTGCGGCCGGTGTCCTGGCCCAGGGCGAGGACCGGGTCGGTGCCGCTCAGGTCGAGCGAGCCGATGTTGCCGTCGCCGCCGGAGCCGTAGCTGAACCAGACCTTGCCGCCGGTGAGGGCGACGTACTTCGGACCGGCGGTGCCGGTGGACCAGCGGTGGGCCTCGGTCGCGGTCGCGGTGTCGATGGCCACGATCGCGTCGGCGTCGCCCACCGCCGCGTACAGGGTGCCCGAGTCGGGCGAGAGCTCCAGGCCGCGGACACCGGGCAGCGAGCCGACGGCGCCGAGGACGGTGCCGGCGTAGTTGGTGACGACGACCTGGCCGGCGGTCGGGTCGCTGATGAAGACCCGCTGGTGGGCCCCGTCGACGACGACGTCGCCGGTCGACTTCAGGGGCAGGGTGGTGGCGGTGTCGGCGGCTGCCGACCCGGCGCCGGCCGCGACCAGGGCGACCGAGCTGAAGAGGACCGCGAGTGCGGTCGCGGCGGGAAGGGTGCGTCTGCGCACGGTTTTTCGAACCCCCCGGAACGAAAAAAGAGAGGAGAGGGCGGACGCGGCAGGAAGAAGGGCACGCGTCTCGCCGTAAGTGATCGAAGGCTAGGCCATGGCACTGACAGCCGGGTGAAGGGGGGCGTAAGAGGCCGGTGAGAACGAGTGGGAGCCCCCGGCGGGACTGGGGGAAGTGTCCCCGCCGGGGGCGGCTCGGTGGCGGACTGTGGCGGACGTATCTGCCGGATGTGCCGTACCGCAGGGTGTGCGGGGACTGATCGAGGTACCTGATCGGCCGTCACCCGGAAGGCCCGGCGCGCTGGTGGACGGGTCGGCGGGGTGGTGCCTTAGGAGGACGTTCCGATCTTGAGTGTGTCCTCGATCCCGGCCCAGGAGGCCCGCGATGCCCCGTTTCCCGGTCCGTGCCGTCATCGTCGCGGTGCTCTCCGCGGGCGCCCTGCTGAGTGCGCCCGCGTGCTCCGTCGTCGCGCCGGACAGGGCGGCCCGGACCGTGGGTGCCCCGGCCTCTCCGGGGGCCGCCGGCACCGCGTCGCGTGCTCCCGCGGCCGACCCGACGCTCACCGAGGCGCAGGCGCAGGCCGCCCTGATCAGCGAGGCCGACCTCGGTGAACCATGGGTGCCTACCCAGGGGTTCGCGACCTGGCGGGACTCCATGCTGAAGGCGGGCGCCGAGCCGGCGGAGTGCCGACGGCTGCTCGACGCCCTCTACGCGGACGACCTGTTCGGGGCGGATGCCCGTACGCGCGCCTCGATCGGGCTGGACGACGAGTGGGACGGGGCCCAGCTGCGCTACCAGATCGTGGCCCATCGGCCCGCGGACGTGGACCGGACCCTGGCGTGGCTCGGCGCCATGCCGGACCAGTGCGGCCGGTTCGAGGCGACCGCCCGCGGCGGACAGATGGCCGTGCAGGTCAGGGAGAGCGAACTGCCGCAGGTCGGCGACGCCCGGCAGGGTCTGCGGATCGTCCTCACGGGCATCTCCGAGGACGAGGACGCGCCCACGCTCACCCTCGACGTCGCCGCCGTCCGCGTCGGCGACGACACGATCACCGTCACCAACGGCGGCCTCGGCGAGGTTCCGGCCGAAGCAACGTGGGCGGCCGTGGAACTGGGCGCCCACCGTCTGGAGGAGGTCAGGAAGCGGGGCCGTCAGGACGTGTGAGCGAGGCGCGGTGCCGTGCGCTACGCCATGCGCTCGACCGCGTCCTTGGCCTCCTTCAGGCCCGCCCCGGTGATCTCCCGGTAGACCTTGATCGCCTGGATCTTCTTGTCGCTGCGCAGGAGCGTGACGACCTCCTGCATCCGGGGGTCGTCCTCCCGCAGCCCCAAGTGGTCGATGATCAGGTCGAGTTTGCGCTCGACCCGGGCAACTCGCCGGTCCACGCGGGAGACCCGGTTCTCGATGGTGAAGACGATGACGAGCGCGACCGCCGCGAGGAAGAAACCTATCGAGTCCATGGCGGCGATCTTAGGTGCGGCTATTCGCCCTGATCCCGGTCGAAGCGCAGCCGATGCCCCACCACGTCCCCCGACACGTCGAGCGCCGTACGCCCGTGAGCGTACGAGTACGCCCGCAGCCGGGCCAGCGCCTCGTCCGTGCCGACGCCCAGCTGGGCCATGAGCATGCCGGTGGCCTGGTAGACCTGGTCATGGTCGGCGGCCAGGCCGTTCAGCCACTCTTCGGAACCGGGCCGGCCCTCCTCGTCCGAGTGCGGCAGCTGTATCAGCGCCGCGGTCATCAACCCGGCCACCAGCCGCGCCGTCCGCAGATCACGGTCGGTGAGATCGCCGGGAGAGTCGCGATACAGATCGAGCGTGCCCACGCACACCGTCTCGTTGCCGAGCGGCACCGAGTACGACGCCCGCACCCCGGCGGCCGTCGCCTCCTGGGCGAAGACCGGCCAGCGCAGGACGTCCTGGCCGCCCGTCAGGTCGCGGGCGAGCACGGGGGTGCCGCTCTCCGCTGCCGACCGGCAGGGACCGTCGCCCAACGTGGCCTGGACCTCGGTGATATACGCGGCCCGCGCACTGCTCGCGCCCAGTTGGACGGGCAGGCCCGCGCTGTGCAGCGACACGCTCGCGCCGGACACGGGCAGCAGTTCCACGGCGACCTCGCACAGCCGCACCGGAATCTCGCCGGGGCCCGCACCGCGCACGATCTCGCCGAGCGCGTCCGCGGAAGCGGCCCGCTCTCGTCCCGGCCCGCCGGGATGATCGTCTCTGGGCCGCACGGCAGCCTCCTAGCCCCTCCTCGTTGTGAGCGTGGCCGACGCCTTGGACGCCGCCCGACTACCCGTAGGGGCCACCGCGAAACCCCGTCGGCCACAGCGTCCCAAAGGGGCGCGGGGAACTGCGCGATCAGCCACGACGGCGCCGCAGCCGACCGACGGGCAGATCGCCGCTCCCCCAGCGGAGCGTCACCGCTTCTCATACGGATCGGCCGGCTGTCCGATCCGCCGCACCGACCCGGCGTCCAGCACGGGCGGCCAGGCGCCGTCAGTGCCGAGCTTGCCCTTGGGGTGCCAGGCACCGGTGACGGTGATCCAGGTGTCGTCGGGCGGGGCGTCCGCGCCCAGGATCTCGACCTTGCTCGTGGCGGCGTCGGCGGCGCAGCAGGAGATGAGGAGGCGGGTCACGTACCAGGTGCCGTCGTCGTCGCGGGTGACGAACCCGGTCAGCCGGACGGTACGGCCCGACAGCGACCGTCCGCTGTCGTAGATCGCCCGGGAGCCGAACTCCGCCAGCGTCAGCTCCACCGGGTTCCCGGCCGGCAGCGCGGGAAAGTGCCCGACCCCCTGCGCCGCGCGTTGCGCCGCCTCGCGCTCGGCGCTGTAGGAGCCGAGGGCCGGGGGCGGGAAGAGAAGGAGGGCGAGGGCGGGGAGGGTGAGGAGCCAGGCGACGCGGGGGCTATGGTGGCCGCCGTGCTGATCGTGGGGCTGGGAATCGTCGTCGGACTCGTCGTGCTCGCCGTGCTCGCGTTGCTGATCGCGGCCGGCGTGTTCATCGTGCTCAGTGGGCTGGCCCTGCTCGGCGTGCGGTTCCTGTTCCGGTCGCCGGACAAGGGCCGCGGCCACCGCCAGCAGCACCAGCAGAAGCCCGGACACGACCAGGTATGGCCGTAGCCCCGCCTGCACATACCGCAGATACAGCTCGCTGAACAGCGAGATCCGCAGGATCGCCGCGCCCGTCAGGAGCAGCAGCACCGCCGGCCCGTACCGCCTCACAGCAGCCACCACCCCACCAGCACGCTGCTCACCAGGGCCACCACCCAGGTCACGGACGAGAACCGCAGGGCGAAGGACCGTCCGAACGTGCCCGCCTGGAGGGCGATCAGCTTCAGGTCCACCATCGGGCCGACCACCATGAACGCCAGCCGCGCGGTCGGCGAGAAGCCGGTCAGCGACGCGGCGACGAACGCGTCCGCCTCGCTGCACACGCACAGCACGACCGCCAGCAGGGCGAGGAGCAGCACCGACAGCCAGGGCGAGCCGGTGAAGAGGTCCAGTACGGAGCGGGGCACCGCGATGTTGAAGGTCGCCGCGGCCGCCGCGCCGAGGACGAGGAAGCCGCCCGCGTGCAGGAAGTCGTGCTGGAGCCCGGCGGTGAAGGCGCGCAGGCCGGTGGCGGCCGGGTGGGCGTGCCGCTTGGGCGGTCGCAGCCACTCGTCGCGGCCGAACCGGGCCCACAGCCAGCCCATCACCACGGCCGTGGCCAGCGAGGCGACCAGCCGGCCGAGGACCATCTCCGGCTGTCCGGGGAAGGCGACGGACGTGGCCACCAGGACGACCGGGTTGATCGCGGGCGCGGAGAGGAGGAAGGCGAGGGCGGCGGCGGGCGCGACACCGCGCCGCATCAGACTCCCGGCCACCGGCACGGACGCACACTCGCAGCCCGGCAGGACGACACCGGCCGCGCCCGCGAGGGGCACGGCGAGGGCCTGATTGCGCGGCAGCAGCCGGCTGAAGACCCTCTCCGGTACGAAGGCCCCGATCGCCGCCGAGACGACCGTGCCGAGCAGCAGGAACGGCACGCCCTGCACCGCGATGGCCGTGAACACGGTCCACCAGGCGGCGACGGGCGGGGTGTAGAGGTCGAGGGCGAGCATCGGGCCGAGGACCGAGGCGACCGTCGCGATGGCGATGAGCGCGGCGCCGCCGAGCACGGCGTACACGAGCGCGCGTACGACGAGCCGCACCCCGTCGACCACGGTCCGCTGGTTCTCCACCGTGCCCGTCCCCACCTGTTCGAATAGCTCTGCGAAGGCTAACCGGTGGGAACTGTGCGCAGGCTTGGGTTCCTCACAGAGGAGGCTGTGCGGGGGCGGGTCCGAGTGTGGTGGTCCCGGGAGCCGTACGGTGTCCGAGCCCCGTCCGGTAAGCGTCAAGGGCCGCCTCCACGCGGCCCGTGCGGCGCAGCAGGTCGCCCAGCAGACGGCACAGGTCGGCCAGGTCGCCGGCCGCGCCCGCGCGCTCCAGCAGGCTCAGGGCGCGGACGTAGTGCTCCTCGGCGGTCTCGGTGTCCCGGGCGTCCTCGGCGATGATGCCGAGCAGCCGGTGGGCGGCGGCGGAGTGCAGGGCGCCGCGCTCGGGGCTGAGGTCGCTGAGCACCTCGCGCAGCAGGGCGGCGGCCTCGTCGGACTTGCCGCGCCGGTGCAGTACGTCGGCGAGTTCGACGGCGACCTGGCTGGTGTAGAGGGCGGCGCGTTTGGCGGTGAGCATGGTCTGCGCCTCGCGCAGCTCGGCCTCGGCGCGCTCCAGGTCGCCGTTCTGGGCGTAGACGTAGCCGCGCATCCAGTGGCAGTTGGCGAGTTCGGTACGGATCTGGAGCCGGCGGTACAGCTCGGCCGCCTTGGCCAGGGAGGCGTCGGCCTCGGCGACCCGCCCCTCGGCGAGCAGGGTGCGGGCGACCGACCGGTGCATCCGGGCGACCAGCGCCGGGTCGCCGGCCTGCGGTGCGAGGGCGAGGGCGTACTCGGCGGCCTGCGCGGCCCGCGCGTGGGCGCCCATGTCCATGTAGGGGCCGATGACGCTGGCGTAGAGCAGCAGCAGGGCGTCCGGGTCGTGCAGTCCCCCGCGGTTCAGCTCGTCGAGGGCGGATTCGAGGAGGTAGACCGCATACCGCAGCTCCCCGGCGAGGTAGTGCGACACGGCCCGCCCGCGCAGCGCGGGGATCCGGGAGGGCAGCGGCGCGTCGGCCTCCGTCAGCACCTGCTCGGCCTGCTCGAAGTGCCGCTGGGCGGAGCTGAGTTCACCGGCGTCGATACCGCACTCGCCGAGCCCGAGCAGCGCCGCCGCCCGCTCCTCGGCGTACCCGTGCGACTCCGCCTCCGCGAGCAGTGCGGTGTACTGCTCCACGGCGGCCTCGGCGTCACCGGTGGCGAGCACGCGCTGGGCCTCGGTCAGCCGCAGCCGCAGATCCGTGACGAGATAGGCGGGCCGTCCCGTCGCGAGCTCCTCGAAGGCCACGCCGAGCCGCTCGGCGATATGCCTCAGCGCGTCGTCGGAGGCACGGACACGGCCCGCCTCCAGCGTGGAGATGTACGCGGGGGTGTACGCCGGCTCCGCCAACTGCTTCTGCGTCAGCCCACGATCGGCCCGTAGCTGCTGCACCCTTCGCCCGATGGTCCCGGGATCGTCACGGTCCGACATCGCTCAACTCCCCCTGTGCCCCTTGCCGTTCGAGTCCGACAGCGCCTAGGTTAAACCGCGTATTAAACGTGGTTAACCCATGGCTGTTGCGAGGTCGCCGTGCAGGAACGCACCAGCACCACCGAGCGCTACACCCGCGGCCTCGCGGCCGCGTTGGTCGCCGTGGCAACGCTGATCCTGGCGGCGAACGCCGGCCCGGCCCGAGCGTCAGCCTTCGGCGACGAACGCCACGAAGGCGGTGTATGCCTCCGGGGTGAGCGTGAGGTTGCCGACCTCGGGGTTCTTGGAGTCACGGACGGCTATGCGGGGCATGAGGTCGGCGACCTCGACGCACTCGCCACCGCTGCTGCCGCTGTACGAGGACTTGCGCCAGGCGGCTGAGCCGAGCGGGGCGCACTCGACGCATTCGCCGCCGCTGGTGCCGCTGTAGCTGGACTTACGCCACGCCGCGGCCTTCAGCTGGTTGCTGGTGTCCATAGCGTTCCTCCATCACGCGAGCGATCAGGTCGGCCGAGTCCTCCGGTGAGAGGGCAGCGGCCTGCAAGCGAGCGTATCCGACCGAACGCTCCCTGATTACTTGCGGATTGGCGGTCATGTGTCCCTGGTCGTAGCTCTCGCTGTAGAAGACGTCGGGGTGGTCATCGAAGCGTAGGAGCGTGAAGGTGCCCATCATCCCGGTGTGCCCTCCCACGGAGTACGGCAGTACCTGGATGTGCACCGACTGGTTGATCCCGAAGCTCAACAGGTGGGCGAGTTGCTCGCGCATGACGCCCCGGTCGCCGACCATCCGGTACAGCACCGACTCGTCCAGGACCACCCACACCGCGGGCGGCTGCTCGCGCTCCAGGACCCGCTGACGTTCGATTCGGGCGGCGACCATCTCCTCGACCCTCTCCGGGTGATCCACGCTCAGCAGCGCCGCCGCGTACGCCTGGGTCTGCAAAAGGCCGTACACCAACTGGCATTGATACGTGGAGATGTAGGTCGCCTTCGCCTCCATATCGGCGTAGGGCTGGAACCACGTGGGCAGCTGGCACCGCAATACCAGCCCCACGAGCCTCGAAAAGTAGCCGTCCGTCAACAGCGCCGCATCCACCCGCTCGGCGAATTCCCGCGTCGGCACCTTCAGCGTCGTCTCGATCTGGCCGATCAGCGAGCCGGAGCAGAACAGCACCGAGCCCAACTGCTTCAACGTCAGCCCCGCCTCCTCCCGCTTCCTGCGCAGCTCGTAGCCGAAGTAGTCCAACGGAGAAGCCGTGGGATCGAGTTGACGAATGTGAACCAAGGCGAACCACCCCCAAGTCCGGTCTGTGGCTGAGCGTAACCACATGGCTTCGCACTGGTGACGGGAACCGGAAAAATCACCGCGGCATCGCGCCCGCCCCTGTTACCGTCGGCCCATGCAGCGCGCCAATCCGTCTCTGACGACGACGCCGGACCCCGTCCCGGCGCCGCGCTGACAGCTGAGCGAATCCGAAGCCCCGGGCGAGTGCCCCGGGGCTTTGTCGTGGGTGCTCGTCCTTTCCCCTGGAGGAGTAGCCATGCACGACCACCGCCGTCTCGGCCGCGAACTGGACCTCTTCGACACCGACCCCCTGATGGGCGCGGGCCTGCCGTACTGGCTGCCCGACGGGGCCGTCGTCCGGCATGTGCTGGAGGAGTACATCCGTGAGGCGGAACGCGAGGCCGGCTACCGGCACGTGTACTCGCCCGTGCTCGGCAAGCGCGAGCTGTACGAGATCTCCGGGCACTGGGACCACTACAGCGAGGACATGTTCCCGCCGATGGACCTCGGTGCCGAACAGATGGTCCTGCGTCCGAGTCTCTGCCCGCACCACGCCCTGATCTACCGCTCCCGCTCCCACAGCTACCGCGAACTGCCCTTTCGCATGGCCGAGTTGGGCGGCATGTATCGATCCGAGCTGTCGGGGGTCCTGGGCGGTCTCACCCGCGTCCGGGCGATCCAGCTCAACGACGCCCATATCTTCTGCACCCTCGACCAGGCCGTCGAGGAAGCCGCCGCCGCCCTGAAACTCATCGGCCGCGCTTACGCCGATCTGGGGATCCGGGCCGCCCGGCACCGTCTCTCCCTCCCCGGCGAGGGAGGCGGTGGCAAGTACGTCGCCGATCCCGGGCTGTGGCGCCGCGCCACTGCCCTGCTCCGGGAGGTCCTCGACGAAGCCGGCGTGCCGTACGAGGCCGCCGAGGGCGAGGCCGCGTTCTACGGTCCCAAGATCGACGTCCAGATCGCCGACCCGGCGGGGCGGGAGTCGACCTTGTCCACCGTCCAGATCGACTTCCACCAGCCCGAACGCTTCGACCTGCACTACATCGGCCCCGACGGCGCCAAGCACCGCCCGGTCATGGTCCACCGCAGCATCATCGGCAGCGTGGAGCGGGCCGTCGCCCACCTCGTCGAGCAGCACGGCGGCGCGTTTCCGGCCTGGCTCGCCCCGGTGCAGCTGCTGGTCCTCCCCGTGTCGGAGGCGCAGACCGCGGCGGCGGAGAAACTTCTGGTCCTGGCCCGCCAAAAGGGTGTGCGCGCGGAACTCGCCGGTCCCGAGCACGGCACCCTCGGCGCCCGTATCCGTGCGGCACGCCTCGTGCCGTACCAGGCGGTCATCGGGGAGCGGGAGGCGGAGGCGGACGGTGCGCCGGCGGCCGTACGGCTGCGGGACGGGCGCAGGCCGGGGGCCGTACCCGCCGAGGAACTCATCGGCCGGATCGCCGCTCGCGTCGCGGCGCGCGGGCCCGAGTTGTGGGACGCCCCAGAACGCGGAGACGCCGCATGACATCGCGCGCACGAAGACGTACGGCGACGCCATACGGCGACGCACTCCACCTACGGCACACCGTAGGGTCCCTCTCGTAGGCCCGCCACCGCACCCGTGAGAGGGGAGCCCCGCCGTGACGGACGACGGTCGGCCCATACCGGTGATCATCGACTGCGACACCGGCGTGGACGACGCGCTGGCTCTCCTCTTCGCCGTACGCCATCCGGGGCTCGACCTGCGCGCGGTCACCTGCGTGGCCGGGAACACGGACGTGGACGGCGTCGTACGCAACACCCTGACCGTGCTGGAGCAGGCCGGCGCCCCCGAGATCCCGGTCGCCCGGGGCGCCGGCCGCCCGCTGATCGAGTCCGCGCGCTCGGCGCGGCACGTGCACGGCGAGGACGGCATGGGCGACATGAACCTGCCCGCCCCGACGCGCGCCCCGGCCGACGTGGACGCGGTGACGCTGCTGCGCCGCGAGATCCTCGCGTCCCCGCGCCCGGTGACGCTGATCCCCACCGCGCCGCTGACCAACATCGCCCTGCTGCTGCGCACCCATCCGGAGGTGACCCGCAACATCGAGCGGATCGTCTTCATGGGCGGCGCCGTGGCCTGCGGAAACGCCACGCCGGTCGCGGAGTTCAACGTGTGGCACGACCCGGAGGCGGCCGCGATCCTGCTCACCGCCGGGGTGCCGATCACCATGTACGGCCTGGACGTCTTCCAGCGCGTCGTGGTCCCGGGCGCGGACGTACGGCGCCTGCGGGCGAGCGCGGAACCCGGCACCCGCCTCGCCGGCGAACTGCTCGCCCACCGCCCCTCCGCACCCGGCATCACCGCCGACCCCGAGGCGGGCGGCATCGGCGACGCCGGGGCCGTCTGCACGGTCGTGGACCCGCCGGGCATCACCAGCCGTCTCCTGCCCGTCGAGGTCTCCCTGACCCCGGGCCCGACCCGAGGCCAGACGATCGTCGACCGCCGCCCCCGCCTCGGCGAGTCCGAACTCCACACGGGCACCCGCGAACAGGCCCTGGTGGACGTCGCGTTGGACGTCCACGTCGAACGCTTCGCAAAGCTGTATCTGTCGACGGTGGAACGCGCCTGAAGGCCGTGTTACGTTCTGGTCGCCTCGAAAACCCGCTCTGACCAGCGAGGTTGAGGGAAGAAGCCGAAGCGGCACGAGGAAAGCGCCCATGGCCTCCACCACCGAAATGTCCTCCGCCCTCAAGAACCTGTGGGCCTCGCCCTTCTGTTTCATCACGGCGGCGTTCATCGCGTTCCATGTAGTCGGAAACAACGATGCGGGTTGGGCCCTGATGGGCGCCGGGCTAAGAGCACGGCGAACAGCACCATTGCTCCCATCGGCACGACCACGAACGAGTCCGGTCGTTCGCGCCGGAACGCGCCCCAGACGAGGGCGACGATCGGCCCTATGAGGCCCGGGATCACCCCGGGCCCCTTCACGTGTCGTCGGTCAGGAACGCGCCGTACGGCGGCGCTTCGATGCCACGACGAAGGCCGCGCCGCCCGCGACCAGGACGGCCGCGCCGATCGCGATCGGGCCCGTCGCGCTGCTGCCGCCCGTCTGGGCGAGGTCGCCGTCGCCGCCGTTCGGGGAGGGCGCCGGGGCGGACGTCGACTCGGAGGACTCCGGGGTCGGGGTCTCGGTGGACGGGGTCTCCGAGGCCGGCGGTGTCGTCTCCTCGGCCGGGGTCGACGGCTCGTCGGTCGTCGGCTCGGCCGGCGGCGTGGTCGGGGGCTCCTCGGTCGCCGGAGGCTCGGTCGTGCAGTCCTTCGAGCCGCCGTTCCAGGCCGCGATCAGCTTGTCCTTGATGACCGGGCGGTCCGGGCCCTTGGGCAGGTCACCGTGCTCGAAACCGTCGTTCGCGTCGAGCTTGCCGTCGAACTTCACGGCACCCCGGTACAGGTCGATCTGCGCGAAGCAGCCCGCGTCCGGCACGGCGATGTCGAGGGTGTCGGTGCCGCCCGGCTTGACCGTGACCGTGTCGAAGTCGACGAAGACCTGCTCGCCGGAGGTCGCGAAGGTCGCCCCGTGGGCGAGGTAGGAGGCGAGCGAGGCGGTGCAGGTCGTGGCGTCGGCGGCGGCACGCACGGTGATGTGGACCTTGCCGTCGTCGGTGACCTTCAGGTTCTGGTCGTCGACCTTGACCGAGTCGTAGAAGTTCGTGCCGTCCAGCGAGAACTGGCAGCGGTCGGTGGCCGTCTCCGTGCCGGCGCCGGTGCCGGGCTTGTAGGTGCCGCCGGACTTCCAGCCGTCTCCGCCGGGGGTGCCGTGGGCCCAGGCGCCGGAGGCGGAGGCGACGGTGGCCGCGCAGAGGGCGAGCGAGGCGGCGCCCGTCCCCAGCAGGCGTCGCGTGATGACACGTCTCGCTATGGACATGCGTATCCCCTCATGGGGTGAGTGGTCGAAGAAGAAACACTGGGCTCATTGGTCACATGCGCCACAGCGTGAGCACATCGTCGGGGGATGGGAGAACGCTGTCAACCTGCGGTGATGCAAGGGAAGTTCAGAGGGCAATCACAATTCTGTCACGCTCGGAATGATCTGATCCGCTCTTCGCAGTGTTCGCCAATCCGGCCAAGTGGACAGAGTTCTCACTGTCGCCCGTACACACCCCGAGGAGACCGCGTGACTGTCCGCACCATCACGCCCGACCTCTCGTCCAGCAACCCCGACTGGTGGCGCCAGGCCGTCATCTACCAGGTCTATCCCCGCAGTTTCGCCGACGCCGACGGTGACGGGCTCGGCGACCTCAAGGGCGTCGCCCAGCGGCTGAACCACCTCGCCGCCCTCGGTGTGGACGCCCTGTGGCTCAGCCCGTTCTACCCCTCCGAACTGGCCGACGGCGGCTACGACGTCGCCGACCACCGCGACGTCGACCCGCGCCTGGGCACCCTCGACGACTTCGACGCCATGGCCGCCGAGGCCCACCGCCTCGGCCTGAAGGTGATCGTCGACCTGGTCCCCAACCACACCTCCCACCAGCACGTCTGGTTCCAGGAGGCGCTGCGCTCCGGCCCCGGATCCGCCGCCCGTGAGCGCTACGTCTTCCGTGACGGCCGCGGCCCGCACGGCGAACTCCCGCCCTCCGACTGGCAGTCCGTCTTCGGCGGCAGCGCGTGGAAGCGGGTCCCCGACGGCCAGTGGTACCTGCACCTCTTCACCCCCCAACAACCGGATCTGAACTGGGAGAACGACGAGGTCCGCGCCGACTTCCGCACCACCCTGCGGTTCTGGTCCGACCGCGGCGTCGACGGCTTCCGCGTCGACGTGGCCCACGCGCTCGCCAAGGACCTCGGCGAACCGCTGCGCGACCTGGGCGCCCCGGAACTCAGCGGCGAGGATTCGCTCCCGCACCTCCCGCCCGGCACCCACCCCTTCTACGACCGCGACGAGGTCCACGAGATCTACCGCGACTGGCGCAAGATCTTCGACTCCTACCGCCCGCCCCGCATGGCCGTCGCCGAGGCCTGGGTGAACCCGAGCTCCCGGCGCGCCCTGTACGCCCGGCCGGACGAACTGGGCCAGGCCTTCAACTTCGAGTATCTCCAAGGGAGTTGGGACGCCGAAGAGCTGAAGGGGATCATCACCGACTCGCTCGCCACCGCCCGCTCGGCAGGCGCCTCCGCCACCTGGGTGCTGTCCAACCACGACGTCGTACGCCACACCTCCCGCCTGATGCTGCCACCCGGCACCGACGACAACGCCTGGCTGCTGTCCGGCGGCCACGCCCCGGCCGTCGACGAGTCCGCGGGCCTGCGCCGCGCCCGCGCCGCGACGCTGCTCATGCTTGCGCTGCCCGGTTCGTCGTACGTCTACCAGGGCGAGGAACTCGGCCTCCCCGAGGTCGCCGACCTGCCCTTCGAGGTGCTCCAGGACCCCATCTGGGAACAGACGGGACGGGTGCGCAAGGGCCGCGACGGCTGCCGGGTGCCGCTGCCGTGGACGACGACGGGACCGTCGTACGGCTTCGGCCCGGGCGGTTCCTGGCTGCCGCAGCCGTCGGCCTTCTCGGCGTACGCCGTCGAGGCCCAGGACGGTGTCGAGGGCTCGACCCTGGAGCTCTACCGCCGCGCCCTGCGCCTGCGCCGCAAGCTGCTGGCGGGCGAGGAGCTGGACTGGGCGCCGGACAGCCCGCCCGGCGTCCTGCACTTCGCCCGCTCGGACGGCTGGCGTTGCGTGGCCAACCTCTCGGGGACGGCTGTGGAGTTGCCGCCGGGGGAGGTGCTGATGGCGAGCGCGCCGCTGGAGGAAGGGCGGCTGGCCCCGGACACGACGGCCTGGCTGACATAGATCAGGGTTTGAGGGTCACTTGCGGCTCGCCCGCCGCCGGAGGGGGCGGGGTCGTGTCCTCGGCCGGGAGCTTGGGCGGAGTCGTCTCCTGGAACAGGACCTGGTCGAAGTCGACCAGCCCCGTCTTCTCCATGACCGAGATGTGGTCGAGGACCGTGTCGTTGGCCTGCTCGGCCAGCTGCCGGACCAGGGTGTTCCTGGTCGTGGCCCGGATCTTCGCGACCGTGGTGAAGATCTGGCCGTGCGTGGTGCGCAGGATGTTCGCCATGTCGCTGTCGAACTGCCTGCCCGTGTCCGCGCCGAGCGTCCCGACGAAGCCCTGCTGCTGAGGGCTGGGCCGGTTGGGCAGAGTGATGTTCAGCCGCACGGCGATCCTGCGGCAGGTCGCGTCCAGCGCGGCATGACCCGAGACCAGATGCCGCCCGGCCGTGCGCACCGCCTCGGTCGTGCCCTTCTGGAGGGCCATCTTCCCCACCGGGTACTCCCACAGCCCGGCCGCCCGCACCTTCACCACGAAGTCCCGGTCGGCCTCCGTCAGCGGCCCCGTCGAGGTCTGGGCGATGACCCGGTCCTGTGCGCTGGAGACGGTGCTGAAGCCGAGCATCGAGGGATAGGCCAGGGCGGCGAGGGTGAGAATGAGGGCGCCGCCCACGAAGAGAGTTCCGGTTGCGTGCCGCGTGATGCGCACCGTGCTGCCTCCTGCCGGACCGGGATCGTCGTACGCAGGTACGCATGGCGGGGCGTGGGGCACCTTTTGGGTTGGTACAGGGTCCGTAAAGCGATGCCCGGCGCTCGCGGCGGTCCGGACGGGTGGTGCCGGGCCCCGCCGCTGGTCCGTACGGCCGAGCGGCGTGTGTCAGCCCCGGGAGCGGTAGGAAGACTCGCCCGTGATGAGCGGATCCTGGAAGACGACGAGTCTCGGAGTGCCGGCGGTTGTCGCCGCGACGGTCGCGGGTGCGACGGTCGTGCCGGGGGTGGCGTACGGCGTCGACGGCCCGGCCGACGGACTGTGGGCCGCCGCGACCGTCGAACCCGGGCGGGAGGGCGTCCTCCACGTCCGGGGGTTCGAAGCGGAAGCGTCCGGGGAGGGCTCGGTACTGACGCTGTCGGCGCCTGCGGGGACGAGGGTGACGGGTGCGCCGTTCGCCGGGCTCGGGTACCGGGGAGCGGTGACGCGGGGCGGGGGCAGTGGGACGTACACCTTCGCCTCCGGTGCGGCGGCGGGGCCGGTCTCGGGCTGGAAGGGCCGTACGTTCCCCTTCGTCGTGTCGGTCGCCCCGGACGCCGAGCCCGGCACCCGGCTCGCCGACTGCACCCTGGTCCTGCGCGACGCGAAGGGCACCGTACGGCAGCGCGGCACCTGCGCCGTCACGGTCGGCTTGCCCGCGCCGACCCTGTCCGGCCCCGCGTCGGGCGTGCCGGTCAGCGCGTCACCGCGGACCTCGGGGACGGCCTACCCGGGCGCTCAGATCACGGTGCGGGACGCGCTGGAGGAGGAGGTCTGCACGGACACCGCCGCACCCGACGGTTCGTGGTCCTGTGTTCCGGGCCTGGCCCTGCCCGTCGGCGCGGGCCGCCTTCAGGCGACGGCCACGAAGAACGGCGTCAGCGCGCTGAGCGAGCAGATCGACATCATGGTGGGCGGGTCCGGGGCGGCGCAGAAGGACACGGTGTCGGACGACGGGGGCGGCCGGATCCCGGCCTAGTGGCGGTCAGGCGGGCTGCCACAGCTCGATCCGGTTGCCCTCGGGGTCGGTGACCCAGCCGAACCGGCCGACGCCCTCCATGTCCTGCGTCTCCCCGGCCACGTCCGCGCCCTTGGCGCGCAGTTGCGCGAGCATCGCGTCCAGGTCGCGGACCCGGAAGTTGAGCATGGTCCGCTGGGCGCGGGACCCGAAGTAGTCGGTGTCGGACTCGAACGTCGCGAACACCGTGGGCCCGGTCTCCTGACGCCACAGGCCGTTCTCGTCGGCGTCCAGGCCCAGGCAGTCGCGATACCAGGCGCTCAGGGCCGCCGGGTCGTCGGCCCTCATGAAGTACCCGCCGATTCCAAGCACACGTTCCATGCCGCCATCGTGCCAGGACGGCGATCGGACCGACTCGTTCACGCCGCTTCGTGCACACGGCTTCGTCCGGCGGCGTCAGTAGCGCACCGCCCGCGCCACCTCCGCCCGCACGTCCCCGCTCAGGTCACGCGTGCTGCGGGCGGTGCCCTTGCCCGACTTGCCCCCCGCCACGTCCGACACGGTCACCACCGTCGCGTCGAGGAGGTTGTCGTTGTCGTCCTTGAAGTTGACCTGCACCGCGAAGGAACGCGTCGAGTCGGTCGTGTTCTCCGCCGTGACCTGCACCGACGCGCGGCCGTCGGAGTCGGTCGTCGGGTCGCCCAGACTCACCGAGCCCTTGACGTCGACACCGCCCTTGATGTCATCCAGTTGGCGGCCCGCCTCGGCCGTCGCCGACGCGTAGGCCGACACCGCCTTGCTGGCCACCGAGGAGGGCGTGTCGTCGTCCGAGCAGGAGGTCAGGGTGGTGACGGCCAGGGCGGCGGCGGTCAGGAGGACGGTGGTGGTCGTCCACCGGGTGCGGGGACCGGGCATGGGGACTCCAAAGGGTGCGATCCGGTGTCCCCAGTGAAGTTCGTGGCGCACGGGACCGCACTCTGGGCGTCACCCGATCGGCCTTCGCCCCGTGGTGGGCGCCCCCGGGCCGCCCCATCGTCGTACCGACCGCAGAACCCGACCGCGCAACACGCGAGAAGTGGGGTACGGCGCCATGAGTCAGTCGCAGCCGCATGCGAGCGATGCCGCCCACAGCCCTCCGGGGTCACCGGCATCCGGAACCCCCGGCACCTCCCAGGCGGCCTGGACCTCCCGTGAAGCCGGGCCGGCCGCCGGCGCCGGTCCGACCTCCGACTGGGGCCCGGGCGCACTTCTCTTCGCCGGTGTGCTGCTGCTGGTGAACGGGCTGCTGGCGATCTTCCAGGGCATCTCCGCCATCGCCGAGGACGACGTCTACGCCACCGTCGGTGACTACGTCTTCGAGGCCAACCTCACGGCGTGGGGCTGGATCCTGCTCGCCATCGGCGTGGTCGCCGTCGGCGTCGGTTACGGCGTGCTCCAGGGCGCCTGGTGGGCCCGGATCACCGGCATCTTCCTGGCCTCCCTCAGCATGGTCGCGCACTTCCTGTTCCTGCCGTACACGCCGGTCTGGTCGGTGGTCATGGTGGGGATCGACTTCTTCGTGATCCTCGCGCTGGCCCTGGCCCCGGACGCGCCTAGCGCTTCAGGGCGCGGTAACGCCTCAGCAGCTCGCTGATCCGGCCCGGGTCCTTGCGGCCGTTCAGCTCGGTCAGCAGGTCGTCCGGGCACAGCTCGTAGTGGTCGCCCCAGAAACGCCGGCCGTGGTTGTCCCAGATGCGGTAGCCACCGGGTACGCCCCTGGCCACATAACGGCGTCTGCTCAATCGGCCCCCCAGCCACCCCGCCCGTCCGGACACGGACACCCGTGGTCCGCCCGGACAGGGTGGCACTCGGCAGTCGGTCCCGTCGCCCTTATTTCCGGCGGTGCCGGCCGCCCCCGCTCAGGCGTGCCCGATGCCGCCCCCGCCGAAGGACCCGCTCTTCCCGGGCAGCCAGCGCTTGCGGTGCTGATCGTCGCTGCGCTTGCTGCTCGCGTGGTGCAGCTCGTGCGGCAGGAGGCGTTCCCGGCCGTTGGCGTGCGGGACCTCGTCGGGCTCCCGGACCTCCCGGAGCTCATGGACGGGCCCGGTGTCGGGCAGGTGCGGATGTTCCTCGGGAGTGGGCCGTGGCAGTTCCCGGTCACGGACCCGCATGCCGAACTGCACCGCCCAGACCAGTGCGCCGGCGATGACCATTCCACCCACGAAGGCGGCGATCACGTTGAGTACTTCGCTCGACGTGGCCGCTAGTTCAAGCGTCGTCGTACTCATGCCCCCAATTATCACCGAAACGGACGAATAAGCTCCCGAGGGAACGAGCGGTTCCGCGGCTCCGGGGTCCGCACACCCGGTCCGCCCGCGGGTCTACGCGCGTTCCTCCCCGGTGGCTTCCGCCTCGTCAAGTTCGGTGAAAAGCGTCAGCTGAAGGGCGCCGGGGGCTTCGAGGCGTGAGTTGAGGGAGTTCCAGGGAGTGCGGGTGGGCTCCGCGAGGACCTCGGCCCCGGCCGCCGCCAGTCTGGCCGTGGTCACCGTGGAGTCGTCCACCTGGAAGGCGACCCTGATGTGGCCGGCCACGCGTCGGCCGACCTCCACCTCGTCGATGAACTCCGCGTGGTTCGGATCGGTCAGTTCCAGCGTGGCCCGGCCCGCGTCGAGGATGGTGACCCGGCCGTCGGGGGAGGAGAACGCCGCGCGCTCGGGGAGGCCGAGCACATCCCGGTAGAAGCGCAGCGCCTCGTCGTAGTCGTCGGCCGTGACCACCAGGCGCAGCTCGTGTACGCGGGCGGGGGGCTCGGCCGGTGCGTGGGACATGACGGACTCCTCTTCGACGGTCGTGACGGGTGAACTCGCGGGCCCGTCACTGTGATTCCCGCAGCCCCCGTTCGCGCCTCGTCACTGCCCGTGACCGCCGCCCGCTCGGCCTCGCCCCCGGCCGCCGCGCGGTCGGCCCTCGCGCGCTGCCCCGGGATGAGCGTGGCGAGGGCGAAGGCCGGCGGGGTCGCTCCGGCGCCGATGGCCATGACGACCTTGAAGCCGTTCTCCGAAGGGCAGCGCGTGGCCGCCGGAGTCGGTGGTGGACCGCGATCCGGGTGAGCCGGCGCTGATCGACACGCGGCGCGGGTGATGAGTGTGGCGAGGGCGAAGGCCGGCAGGGCCGCTCCGGCGCCGATGGCCATGACGACCTTGAAGCCGTTCTCCGAAGGGCAGCGCGTGGCCGCCGAAGTCGGTGGTGGACCGCGATCCGGGTGAGCCGGCGCTGATCGACACGCGGCGCGGGTGATGAGTGTGGCGAGGGCGGAGGCCGGCGGGGTCGCTCCGGCGCCGATGGTCATGACGACCTTGAAGCCGTTCTCTGAAGGGCAGTGCGTGGCCGCCGGAGTCGGTGGTGGACCGCGATCGGCGCGAGCCGGCGCTGATCGACATGCGGCGCGGGTTCGGGTACTGGCTCGGGGGACCGGGATGACATCACGGCCGTACTCCGCGCACCGCCCAGGCGCGCGCCTCGAGGGGGACGGAACCGTCCGGCGCGGTGGGCACCGTCGCGCGCAGGGCCTCGCGGAGACGGTCGCGGGCGGGCGGGGCGAGGGAGGCGACGTAGCCCGGGGCGGGGCCCTGGCCGGCGAGGAACGGGTCCCACAGGTCGGCGAAGTCGGCGAAGACCGTGGGCACCTCGATCGGGGCCGTCGACACCTCGGCGAGTCCCGCGTCCGTCCACAGGCTGTGGAGCGGCTCCGGGCGGCAGTTGGGGAAGCGGCGGGCCTCGTCCAGCGCGGCGGCGGCCGGGTCGGTCGCGGCGGCCGCGGTCCAGAACCGGCGCAGCAGGCCCATGCCTTCGCCGTACTCCCAGACGTACGCCGCGACGAGACCGCCCGGACGGACGACTCGCGCCAACTCCCTTATGGCTACCGCTGGTTCGGGGAGGAAGTTCAGTGTGAGGCCGCTCACCGCCACGTCGAACACGCCGTCGCGCACGGGTAGCGCCATGGCGTCCGCGACGACGAAGCGCGGTGCGCCGGAGGACCTCGCGGCGCGGGCGGCCGTGCTCACGAAGGACTCGGAGCGGTCGCACCCCACCGCCTCCCGGGGGCGGCACCGCTGCGCCACCAGCGCCGTCAGCACTCCCGTGCCGCACCCCACGTCCAGCCAGCGCAGACCGTCCGCGCGGTCGAGCCGGGCGAGGAACTCCCGCGCGACGAGCCGGCTCCACCGGCCCATGTACCGCTCGTAGGCGGCTCCCGACGCCCACACGTCGAATCGCTGCTCTGCCATGGTCGTAACGATCCTCCGTGGTGCCGTGCGTCCGAAACCCGATGGACCTCCGTTTGCCGCAACAGCGACCAAAGACGCAGCACGAGCGACGATCGGCCGACGCGCGGCTCGTCGTCCCCGCTCGACCATGGACACGTCCGGCGAACGGGAGGAGCGGGAACATGGCGGACCTGCGGGTCGGGGCGGTCGTGTCGGCGATGGTGGTGGCGCTGTCCGGTGGGCCCTGGGTGACCGCGCCCACGGCGTCGCCGGCGAGCGGGGCAGAGCAGTTGTACGTGGCGCCGTGGGGGAACGATCGGTGGCCGGGTACGGCCGGGCGTCCCTTCGCGACACCGGGGCGGGCCCAGCAGGCGGTGCGGGCCAGGACGGCCGGGATGACCTCGGACATCGTGGTGAACCTGCGCGGCGGGACGTACCGGCTCACCGCTCCGCTGCGCATGTCGCGGGCCGCAGGCGACTCCGGCCGCGGCGGACACCGGGTGGTCTACCAGGCGTACGGCTACGGTACGGCCCGGCAGGAGCCGGTGACCCTCAGCGGCGGCCGGGAGATCGGGGGGTGGCGGCCCGACCCGCGGCGGCGGGGCGTATGGCGGGCGGACGTCGGCGCGCTCGACACGCGGCAGCTGTACGTCGACGGTGAGCGGGCCGCTCGGGCGGGCCTGGGCGACGGCATCCCCGGCAGGCTCAAGGTGACGGACACGGGCCTCACCACCACCAGTGCCGTCCCGCGCGGCTGGCGTGCGCCGCGCGACATGGAGCTGCGGTACAGGTTCGACTACCTGGAGGGCCGCTGCGGCATCGCGGGCATCTCGCGCGGCCCGGGTGACGGATCGACGATCACCATGGACCAGCCCTGCTGGCGGATGGCCCGCGAGCTGTACGGTCCGGAGCTGCTCGCCCTCCCGTCGGACGTCGAGAACTCACCGGATTTCCTCGACCGGCGCGGGAGTTGGTACCTGGACCGGTCCCGCCCCGGGCACCACGAGCTGCTGTACCGGCCGAAGGCGGGCGAGGACATGCGGCGTGGGCGGGTGACGGTGCCCGTGCTCCAGACGCTGGTCGGCGGGACCGGCAGCGCGGGGCGGCCGGTGCACGACATCGCCTTCAAGGGGCTGACGTTCGCGTACGCCGGGTGGCTGGCGCCGAGTGAGCCGGCCGGGTTCGCGGCCGCCTGGAGCATGTATCTGCGACCGGGGAAGGGCGAGGGCGGCATGAAGCTGCTGACCGTGCCCGGGAACATCGCCTTCCGTACCGCCGAACGCATCACCCTCCAGGGCAACCGGTTCGTCCATCTCGGCGCCCAGGGACTGGAGTTCTCCGGGAACAGCTCGCACAACACGGTCGACGGCAACGTCTTCACCTACATCTCCGACGGCGGCGTCGCCCTGGGCGTCCTGCCGCCCGACACCAAGGGCACCAGCCGCGGCAACCGAGTCACCAACAACTGGATCCACCACACCGGCGCGGACCACCACGCCTCCTCCGGCATCTGGGACGGCGGCAGCCGGGAGACGACGATCGCGCACAACCAGGTCGACCACATGCCCTACACCGGCATCCTCTCCGGGCCGGCCGAGGACGTGCGCGGCCTGATGAGCGGCAACCGCATCATCGGCAACCGGGTCTTCACCACCAACCGGCTCCTGGCCGACGGCGGCGGCATCTATCTGCGCGGGGAACAGGGCACGTCGCACGCCGACGGCGCGCTCGTCAGCGGCAACGCGGTCACCGACAGCGCGTACGGCGACTGGAACGTCGGCATCTACACCGACGACAGCAGCAACTGGATCACCGTGCGCGACAACGCCGTCCACGGTTACCGCGCCTCCATCGGCGGCTGCAGCGAGGACTGGGGCGACCGGCCGGTGAAGAACGTCCGCTTCCACGGCAACTTCTGGGACGACACCGTCCCCGACTGGCTGCCGCGCCGCGACCACCCCGGAGGCTGGCCGCCCGCGCCGGACTGCGGCGACCCCAGGAACCTGGAGTTCAAGGGCAACGCGTTGCTCACCGCGGCAGACCCCGCGGCGGACTGCGCGGCGCGCGCGGGGTGCGCCGCGATCGTGGATCGGGCGGGGCCGGGGGAGTCGTACCGGCGGGGGCTGGGGCTGAGGTGAGAAGCGGGATGGCGGCCCGTTGGGGCGGGCCGCCATCCCGCCGGAGCGTCAGCTGCCGGTCTTGCCGCCGGTCTTGCCGAGCAGCTTGTTCATCTCCCCGATCTCGGCGGTCTGGGCGGTGACGACGGCGTCGGCGAGCTTCGTCGCCGGGCCGTACCGCCCCTCGGCCTTCTCGGTGCCGGCCATCTCGACGGCGCCCTCGTGGTGTTCGACCATCAGGGTGAGGAACAGGGTGTCGAAGGCCTTGCCGGACGCCTTCGACAGCTCGTCCATGTCCTTGTCGTCCATCATCCCGGCCATTCCGGAGCCGGCGGCGTGACCCCCGGAGTGGTCCATGCCGGGGGAGGCCGACGGGACGTCCTCACCCCAGGCCTCGAGCCAGCCCGACATGGTCCGGATCTCCGGGTCCTGGGCCTTTCGGATGCGCGAGGCGAGGTCCTTCACCTCGGCGGCGGAGGCGCGGCCGGCGGCCAACTCCGCCATCCGCACCGCCTGCCGGTGGTGCGGGATCATGCCCTGCGCGAAGGAGACGTCCTGGTCGTTGTGGGGGCCGGCGTCGCTCGCGGAGGACGGGGCGGGCGCGTCGGCGGCGGTGTCCTTGCCGTCGTCGCCACCGCACGCGGCAAGGACGAGGGCGGCGGTGACGGCCGTCGCGGCCAGGGCGGCGCGGCGGGCGAGGGTACGTGAACTGTTCATGCGAGGAACTCCTGCGGTGTGCGTGAACTGCCGCGCCCTCGGGAGGGCGTGGCACGGGCATGGCTGAGTGCCGTACGCCCCAGCGGTGAGGGGGGACGGCTCGGCCTTGTCCTAGGTCCGCAGGATCTGCAGTTCGGCCAGCGAGGGAGGCGCGCGCCCGCCTTCCGGCGCGGTGGCCGGGGAGCGCGGGGCGAGGTCGTCCGTGGCGCCGGTCCCGGCCGGGTCGGGCGTCAGGGCCGGGAGGGCGGGACCGGCTCCGACGGCACCGGAGGCGCAGGTCGGGTCGGCGTGCTGGGCGTGCCCGCCGCCGGTGCCGGCGCCGTGGCAGATGGATTCGTCGGGCATGGCCGTCGTATGGACGGCGTTCACGGCGCGCGCGTGTGCGTGGTGGGAGGCGCCCGTGACCACGTTGCCGGGCCCGAGCGCGTGCATCCCGAACAGCCCGGCGAGCAGCCCGAGCAGCAGAAGCGCGCGCCACGGCCCCGTCGTCGGGAGCCGCAGCGCACGGTGATGCTGTGCACGGGCTGTCACGCCCTCATCGTACGGATCGGCGGCCGGATCGACTCAACCGGGCACTGGCGGCGCACCCGCACCATCGCCCACTCCCGCCCCGACGGCTTTGCCAACTCTTTACAACCCGCCCGACCCCCGCGTCGTCTCTCCGCTCGACCCGTCACCAGGTCCGCCGCGTACGGCAGTTCCGGCGGACAGACGAAAGAGAGCGACTCAATGCGCCGAACGACCCTCAGCGCCCTGGCCCTGACCTGCACCGCCCTCCTGGCGAGCGCCACGCCCGCGCTCGCCGACTCGGCCTCCCCGACCCCGGTCCCCAGCGAGACCACCGTCCCCTCGGCCACGGCCTCCCCGGTCCCGTCGGACGCGCCGACCGAGCCCCCCTCCTCCACCGCCACGCCGGCTCCGGCCGAGCCGACCCGGGCGCCCGGCGGCGGCCAGGTCTCCGTCCGTCCCTCCGGAGCGCCCGACACCGGCGTGACGCCGACGTCGAGCACCGGGACCGACCAGGGCGGCCTGATCGGCGGGGGCGCGGCCGCGCTGCTTCTCGCCGGCGGCGCGACGACGTTCGTCGTGCGGCGTCGGCGGGCGAACGGGGCGTGACGGCGCTCTCCAGGCGGGCGTTCGCCACGGCGGCGATGGCGTCGCTGCTGGTGGCGTGCGGCGGCCAGGGAACGGACCCCGCCGCGAGCGCCCACTCCCGGAGAACGAGGGGCACGGAGGGGACGGGGACCGCCAAGGACACGCCCCCGTCCTCGTCCCCGAACTCGACGCGCGCGCTCGGCCGTTCGTCCCCGGTACGGCTCCGGATCCCGGCGATCGACGTGGACACGCCCCTTCTGCGGCTCGGCCTGGCGACGGACGGCACGGTGGAAGTGCCGCCGATCACGGCCGACGACCGGGCGGGCTGGTACCGGCACTCGCCGACGCCGGGTCAGGTGGGCCCGTCGGTGATCCTCGGTCATGTCACGGTGGGCGCCTACGGGGACGGTGTCTTCCGCCGTCTCGGGGAGCTGCGCAAGGGCGACCGGATCGTGGCGCGCCGGGAGGACGGCACGTCGGCGGAGTTCGCCGTCAGTTCCGTGCGGACGGTGGCCAAGGCGGACTTTCCGGCGGAGGAGGTCTACGGGAACGTGAACCGTCCGGAGTTGCGGCTGATCACCTGCGGGGGCCCGCGCGAGGGTGAGGAGTACCGCGACAACGTGATCGTGTTCGCGAGGCTGAGCGCGACGAAATCTTGAAGGCATCGAAGCGGGACGGATCCCGGGCCGGCCGGGGCAACGCGAGCCGCCGGCCCGGCATCCTCCCGTGTGAGGACCTGACGAGGTCCTCGCGAGCCCCACGAAGCCGACAAGAACCGAACCGGTCCCAAAACGGTCGTCCCGACCATGGAGAGCGTTGAAACGGTCCCGAGACAAGGCAGCGTCCGAGCTGTTCGCCGCCCTGTACCCGCGCCTGGCCGGCTGGTGCCGCCGTCTCGTCGACGACGACGAGACGGCCCACGAGATCGCCTCCGAGGCCTTCACCAGGCTGTGGGCGCGCTGGAGCCGCGTGGAGGAACCGCGCGGCTTCCTCTACGTCACCGCCGCGAACCTGGTCCGGGACCACTGGCGCAAGCTGGAGCGGGAGCGCAAGGCGATGCGCCGGGCGAAGTCGGAGGCCGCGGTCAACGCGCACACGGAACAGGCGGATCCGTCGGTCCGCCTCCTGGTCCAGTCCCTCCCCGAACGCCTGCGGACCCCGATCCTCCTCCACTACTACGCTGACATGCCGATCCGGGAGGTGTCCGTGCTGACCGGACGTAAGGAAGGAACCGTCAAGGCCGACCTCCACGCGGCCCGCGAACTGCTCCGCGTCCATCTGAGGAGAAGCCTTGACCACACGCTTTGACGACGAGGACCCGGACGCACCGGAACTCGCCCCCGACGACCCCCTGGCGATCATCCTCCGCCCACCCACGGACCACCTCGCCGCACCCCCCGGTCACTACGACTCCCTGCGCCGCAGGGCGTCCCGCCGGCGCCTGGTGCGTACGGCGACGGGGGCGGCCGTGACCTGCGCGGTGGCGGTGCTGGCCGCGCTCCAATTCAGCGCGGGCCCTGCCAGCACACCACCTCGGCCCGCGCCCCCGCTGGCACCCCCGCCCACCACCACCCAGCAGACGCCGCCCCCGTCCCCCGCCCCCTCGGAGTCCCCACCCCGAACGACGTCCCCGACCCCGACCCCGCCCGAGACGGCCACCTCGACACCCACCACCAGAAACCCCGGCCCCGCGGGATCCCGCACCCCGAGCGCCACGGCGATCCCGACGGACGCGCCCTCATCCCCACGGACGTCGGATGAAGCGCAGCCGTCCTCGGTCCCGACCCAGGAGGCCTCGGCACCCGAGACGGGCACGCCGCGACCGTAGCCGCGGTGGCAGGATGACGCCCATGACCGCATACCGAAAGGCCGATGCCGCGTAGGCATCCGGGCGCGCTGCGCGCCGAACAGACCTCCCGTCTCCCCTGGAGCCCGCCCCCGCCCCGGATCCACGGCCTCTCGGCCCGAACCAGCGTGGCGATAGACCGGGTTGAGAGACTCTCGGACGACTACCACCTCTACCCAGGTGCCACCGCCCACGGCCTGCGCCGATACCGAGCCTTCCTGCACCCGCCGGGCCGACGCCCCCGCTACCCACGGGAGGCGGGCTGTTCCTGCCGCGGCTGTTCCTTCGACGACGTGCGGCACGCCCGAGACATGCTCGAGGAAGTCCTGCGGCAGTTGCCGCCCCGCCCACGAGCCGAACTCACGGCCCGAGTACGCGCCTTGGACCGCGGCTACCTGAAACGCACCCTGCCGGATCCGCTCGCCGCTCCCCGGCCATGGCACAAGGACCGCTGGTGGCGCCGTCGGTTGGCCGAGGGGCCGGAAGGTGCATGAGGAACGGAGATCGGGCCATGACACCATGCCGGGTGGGGAGAGGGGGACGTGATTTTTTCCGTGGTCGCGAACATAGGGATCGGGCTGGTGACCAGCCTGCTCGGCGGCGTTTTCGTCTGGTTGTGGGATCGGGCCAAGCGCACACGTGAGGTGAACCGGCGGGCGGCGTTCTTCGGCGTCCGGCCGGGGCAGACCTGCCTGGTCGTACTGGGCAACAAGTACAACGCGCCAGGCACCGCGCATTACCGGGATGTGCGTGCGGTGGTCGAACTGTCCCTGCTGGCGGGAGAGCTGGGCTGCCAGGTCGTCGTCGAGCCCGGTGACTACCGCGGCGGAAACGGAGATCGCACCGAGTTCTGTGTGGGCGGGCCCTCCGGGGGCGCCAACATCCGTACCGGCGGCCATCTCGCCGCACATCTGCCCGGGGTCACCATCCATCCCTACGACGGAACCCGTCCGGACTCGATGGCCATAGAGGTCGGCGAGCACAAGTACCTGTGCGATCGCGGCAACCAGGAGTACGCCCTCGTGGCGAAGTTCACGCCCACGGAATCCACCAGCCCGGTGTTCCTGGTGTCCGGGCAGACGTCGGTGGCCAACCTCGCCGCGATCCACTTTCTGCGGCGCGAATATGCGCACGTGGCCGGGCAACTGTCCTCGTTGGAGCGCTTCTGCCTACTGATCAAGGTCTCCGACATCGGCACCTACGAGTTCCACCGGGCGGAGCTGGAACGAGAGGTCTCCGCAGCAGCGTTCGGGCATTGAGTTGCAGGGCATGGGCCGGTCTCGCAGCGGATCGACATCTTGTCGGTGGCGGGGAAAATCCCTCGCGGTGGCAGAGGGTCCCGCCCTACGCTCGGGGCGATGACGACTCACTCTGTTGACAGATTGGGGGACCCGTCCGCGCAAGGTGAGTGCTGATGGGCACTCGGATCGCGAACGGGGATTCCCGGCTTTCGGAGCTTTCCTTCTGGCCGCGCGTGCGCGAGTTCGCCGTGCCGGCCTCCATGATCGAGACCGCGACCGTGCGTCGGCTCGCCGGGGACTGGGCGGGGGCGTGTGCCGCCGCCGGGTTCGACGTCGATCTCAATCTGCGTTCCCTGGCGCGTGATCACGGGCGGGAACTCGCCGGCCGGGTCCGGGACGATCTTCGGTGTCTCGCTCCCGATCTGCTGCGCTGGCACATGCCTCGGATCGCCCCCGACGGGCTGCTGCGTCCGGGGCTGACCCTCGCGCTCGCTCAGTACGGCGGTGCGGGGCAGGGGCGTGGACGGCCGCTGTATCTCGTGGTGCGGACCCCGCCCGCCTGGGCCGACGCCGGTCAGCGGATCAGCCTGGCGGTGTGGGGCGGGGGCGGAGCCTCCGCTCGTGGGCGTCCTGCCGCTCCTCATCCGCATCCTCGGCCCCACCGGCGGTTCCGGCTTGATCTGCATCGCCACCTCTGGGATGTGCGTCGGGCCGGTGAGCTGCGGGTCCGGGCCGGGCAGGGGCCTTCGGGCGACGGCCGAGGCGGCGTGAACCCAGGTCCCGTCGGGGACCTGCCGGACGACTGGCGTCGGTTCGCCGTCGATCGGTGGGCGGACGAGGGCCTGTTGCTGCTTCGTGCCGAAGGGCGTTCCACAGGTGCCGTGGTCGTGCGATTGGGGGGTCGGCGGCGGCTGGTTCTGGAGGTCGGCGGCGGGGGTGGACCGCGCGTCGTCGACCACGGCGGGCGTCCCGCCCGCGCGCTGCCCGTGCTGCCCGACGCCGCCACCTGGGTGCTGCCCGACCTGGAGTTGCTCCGGGACGGTGCCATCGAGGCCGATCGGCTTCACCCGTTGGTCGCCGCCGCGCTCGAACCGGAGGCTCCGCAGGCCTCGGTGTCCGGGGCAGCCTTGTCCGCGAGGCGGGGCGGGCCGACCCGGCTCGTCGAATGCCGGGGTGCCCGGCATCGGATCGGGCTCGTCGACGGCGTACTGGCTCCGCTCGACCACGAACCCGAGGAGATCCGGCGGGAGGAACTCCTCGCCGCGCTGACCGGTACTCCGCTCCCCTGCCTCCAGGCCATCGACGAGGCGCACCGCCATCCGGAATGCCTTCCCGACGTACGGGAACGGCTCTGGCACGGCGACTTCACCGGTGCCCTGGCCGTGGTCGAGGGGCTGTTGGGGCCGGACGCGGTGCTGCGTGACGGTGCCCTGCGGGACGAGTTGGACGCGGCCGCCGGGCGGCGGGTGACGTACGGACTCTTCAGGGCCGGACTGGTCGGGCCGGCGTCGGCGCCAGGGTCCGGGCCGGGGAGCGTCCGCCACGACGGTCGTGGCAGCCGCCGTTCCGCCGGCAACCGCGCGCGCCCCCGGCACGCGACCTTTCCCGATCCACGCCGAGCGGCTCGCTGATCCGCTGCGGCTCACGCCTGTTCTCGTACGTCTTCCCGGCTCACTCCCTCACACAACCTCAGGTGATCACACATGCCCACACGCACCCACCCCACCTCTCAACTCGACGTGGCCGCCGATCTGTTGGCCCTCCTGCGCGACACCACCACCGAACGCCGCCCCGACACCCAGCTCGAGGCCCTCACCCTCGCCGTGGCCGCCGACCTGCCCGTCCTGCTGTGGGGTGAACCGGGGATCGGCAAGACCGCCGCCCTCGGCCGGCTCGCCGCCGCGCTCGATCTGCCGTTGACGACCGTGATCGCCAGCGTCCATGAACCGTCCGACTTCTCGGGGCTGCCCGTCGTCGGGGACGACCCGGCCGAGCAGGGCGTTCCGATGGCCCCGCCGGACTGGGCCGTACGGCTGGTCAAGGCCGGGCGGGGGCTGCTGTTCCTGGACGAGTTGTCGACCGCGCCGCCCGCTGTGCAGGCCGCGCTGCTGCGGGTGGTGCTGGAGCGCAGGATCGGGGCGCTGCGGCTGCCGCCAGGGGTGCGGATCGTGGCCGCCGCCAACCCGAGGTCCTCGGCGGCCGACGGCTGGGAGCTGAGCGCTCCGCTCGCCAACCGGTTCGTGCATCTGCAATGGACCCACGACCACGAGGTCGTTCTACGCGGACTCGGCGGGACCTGGCCCCGGGCCACCCTGCCACGGCTCGACCCGGAAAGGCTGCCGGAGGCCGTGGACTTCGCGCGGCGGGCGGTGTGCGGGCTGCTCGGCGGGCGTCCGGGGCTGGTCCACAGGCTGCCCAGCGGGGAGGCGCGGCGGGGTGGGCCCTGGCCCTCGCCCCGCAGCTGGGAGATGACCCAGTGCCTGGTCGCCTTCGCCACCGCGGCCGGGTCCTCGCGGGAGGTGCTCTCCCTGCTGGTCAGGGGCACGGTCGGGGACGGGCCGGGGTTGGAGCTGCTGGCCTGCGTGGACCGGATGGACCTGCCGGATCCCGAGCTGCTGCTCGCCGATCCGGAGGGGGCCGAGCTGCCCGAGCGGGGGGATCTGCGGCAGGCCGCGCTGGACGGTGTCGTGGAGGCGGTCCGGGCACGTCCGGACCAGGCACGCTGGGACGCGGCCTGGGCGCTGCTGGTACGGGCGTTGGAGACCGGAGCGCCGGACCTGGTCGTCGTCCCGCGAGCACGCTCGCCTCGCTGCGGCAGGAGGACTGGGACGTACCGACGGCGATCGACAGGCTCGCCGGGGTGGTGTCCCTGTCCCGGCGGGCGGATCAGGCGGCGGACCGGGGGGCGGACCGGGCGCCGGGCGGCGTCGCGAAGGCGAGGGTGGGCGGCGGCCGATGAGCGCCAACCACGATGTGGCGCCGGCCGGCGGCCGCGACGAACCCCTGCCCCTCGACCGGGACAAACTCTTCTCCTCCCGCCTCCATGCCGTCCGAGTCCGCCCCTACCTCGCCACCGCACTCTTCGCCCTGCACGTCGTCGAGTCGCGTCGCGTTCCGACGATGGCCGTCGACCGGCACTGGCGGTGTTACGTGTCGCCGGCGTTCGTGGCGCGCACGCCGGTGGAGGAGCTGGCCGGGGTGTGGGTGCACGAGGTGTCGCATCTGCTGCGGGACCATCACGCGCGCAGCGACCGCGTGGCGCGTGAGCGTGGCCTGACCGGGCCGGGGGAGCGGCTGCGGATGAACATCGCCGCGGACTGCGAGATCAACGACGACGTCTACGGCGACGGGCTGACCCGGCCCGAGGGTGCCGTCCTGCCGGAGACGCTGCTGCTCGACGACGGCGAGCTCATGGAGGACTATCTGCGCCGGTTCCGGCTGGGACCGCGGATGCAGGAGCTGGCCTGGCTGGACTGCGGCAGCGGGGCCGACGGGCTCGAACGGGAGTGGGATCTCGGGCCGGACGGTGCGCACGGGCTGAGCGCTCAGGAACGGGACGCCGTCCGGTTCCGGGTGGCGCAGGGCATCACCGGCCGGCCGGGGAGCGCGCCGGACGGCTGGCGGCGGTGGGCCGAGGAGGTCTTCCATCCGCCGCAGCCCTGGCGGGCGTTGCTGGGCGCGGCGGTGCGCTCGGCCGCGTCCGGCCCCGGTGCGGGCGAGGACTACACCTACGGCCGCCTGTCGCGCCGCTCGGCCTCGGTGCCCGGCGCCGTCCTGCCGAGCCTGCGGCGCAGGCCGCCCCATGTCTGTGTCGTCATCGACACCTCCGCCTCGGTCAGCGACGCCGAACTGGGCAGCGCGCTGCTGGAGGTCGCCGCGATCTCCCGTGCCGTGGGCGGACGCCGTGACCTGGTCAGCGTGGTGTCGTGCGACGCGGCGGCCGGTGGTGTGCACCGGCTGTGCAGGGCCGAGGGGATCGCGCTGGTCGGGGGCGGCGGCACGGATCTGCGCGAGGGCTTCGCCAAGGCGTTGCGGACCCGGCCCCGGCCCGATGTCGTCGTCGCCCTGACGGACGGACAGACGCCCTGGCCGAGCACCCGGCCGCCGTGCCGGACGGTGGTGGGGCTGTTCCCCCGCTTTCCCCGGCGGGCGCGGTCCCGCGCGGGTAACGAGGACGATCCCGACTACGTACCGGACACACCACCGGCGTGGGCGCGCGTGGTCGAGATCGGCGCGGGTACGGCGGGGAGGTGACCGCCGGCACCCCACGCGCATGCGACCAACGGCACCCCCACGGTCGTACTCCCGGCTGACCCGGCCCCACCCCTGTACTGCAATCTGAGTACCGGCGATTGTCGGCAGCCGCACGACGACACGGCACCCCTCTCCCGGACAACCTGGGCACACGTTCGAGTCCCAGATGTGGAGACCCCCTGCCGTGGCTACTTTCCTTTATCGCGTGGGCCGACTGGCCTTCCGGCGGCGCTGGTACGTCGCCCTGGTCTGGGCGGCCGTGCTGGCCGCCGTCGGTTTGGGGGCGCTGAAGGCCCCGGGAGCCTCCGACGAGGAGTTCTCCATGCCGGGCATCGAGTCCCAGAAGGCGTTCGACCTGATGGAGGAGCGCTTCCCGGGGGCGACGGCCGACGGGGCGACCGCACGGGTCGTCTTCGTCGCGCCGGGCGGGCAGAAGGTCACCGCCACCGAGAACAAGAAGGCCGTCGAGGAGGCCGTGGCCGAGCTGGGCGACGGCTCGCAGGTCGCGTCCGTCGTCGACCCGTTCCAGGCGAAGGCGGTCAGCAAGGACGGCGGGACGGCCTACACGACCGTCACCTACAAGGTGACGGCCAACGACCTCACGGACGCCAGCAAGACCCATCTGGAAAGGGCGATCGACCAGGCCCGCGACTCCGGGCTGACCGTCGAGGCCGGCGGCAGCGCGATGGACGACGGGGGCGGCGCGGGCGGGACGGCCGAGGTCATCGGCATCTCGATAGCGGCCGTCGTGCTGCTCATCACCTTCGGCTCGCTCGCCGCCGCCGGGCTTCCGCTGCTGACCGCCGTCCTGGGTGTCGGTGTCAGCATGGCCACGATCCTCGCCCTGTCCGACGCCCTCGGCCTGTCCACCACGACCGGCACCCTCGCGATGATGCTGGGCCTCGCCGTCGGCATCGACTACGCCCTGTTCGTCGTCTCGCGGTACCGCGAGGAGCGCGCGAAGGGCCGTACGCCGCAGGAGGCGACCGGGATGGCCGTCGGTACGGCCGGTTCCGCGGTCGTCTTCGCCGGGCTCACCGTCGTCATCGCACTGGCCGGGCTGTCGGTCGTCGGCATCCCGATGCTCACCAAGATGGGCCTGGCCGCGGCGGGTGCGGTGGTCGTCGGCGTACTGATCGCGCTGACGCTGGTCCCGGCGTTCCTCGGCTTCTGGCCCAATGCCGTCCTGCCGAGGCGGGCCCGCAAGAGCGGCCGTATCGAGGAGACCAAGGCCGACAACGGCGGCACACGGTGGGCGCGGTTCGTGCTGCGGCGGCCCCTGCCCGTGCTGCTCCTCGGTGTCGTCGGGCTCGGTGCGCTCGCCGTGCCGGCGATGGACCTGCAACTGGGCATGCCCGGCGACGAGGCCAAGGCGACGTCCACCACCGAGCGCCGGGCCTACGACGCGCTCGCCGAGGGCTTCGGGCCGGGCTTCAACGGGCCGTTGACCGTCGTCGTGGACGCCAAGGGCGACACGGATCCGAAGGGCGCCGTCACGACGATCACCAAGGAGATCGGCGGCACCGAGGGCATCGTGTCCGTCTCCCCGGCCCGTTTCAACGAGGCCGGTGACACCGCCGTCTTCTCGGTCGTGCCGTCCACCGCGCCGACCGACGAGAAGACCAAGGACCTGGTGACCGTCATCCGGGACGAGCGGCCGGGCGTGGAGGCCGAGACCGGGGCCACCTTCGAGGTCACCGGGACCACGGCCATGAACATCGACATCGCCGACAAGGTGCAGGCCGCGCTGATCCCGTATCTGATCGTCGTGGTCGGGCTGGCGGTCGTCCTGCTGCTGGTGGTCTTCCGGTCGCTGCTCGTCCCGCTGAAGGCGGCCCTCGGCTTCCTGCTGTCGGTGCTGGCGTCCCTCGGCACGGTCGTCGTGGTCTTCCAGCAGGGGCACGGCGCCGAACTGCTGGGCGTGGAGCAGACCGGGCCGATCATGAGCCTGATGCCGATCTTCCTGGTGGGCATCGTCTTCGGGCTCGCGATGGACTACGAGGTCTTCCTCGTCTCGCGGATGCGGGAGGCGTACGTCCACGGCGAGCGGCCCGCGCAGGCGATTGTCTCCGGGTTCCGGCACAGCGCCCGCGTCGTCGTGGCCGCCGCGCTGATCATGATCGCGGTGTTCGCCGGGTTCATCGGGGAGAGCGACTCCATGATCAAGATGATCGGGTTCGGGCTCGCCTCCGCCGTCCTGTTCGACGCCTTCGTCGTAAGGATGGCCATCGTGCCCGCGGTGCTCGCGCTGCTCGGCGACAAGGCCTGGTGGCTGCCGAAGTGGCTGGACCGGATCCTGCCCCGGGTCGATGTGGAGGGCGAGGCGCTCAGCCGGCGTCCGCAGGCGGAGCCGGGCCCGGCCGAGACGACCGATCTGGAAGTGGCCCGCACCTGACCGACCGGCCACCCCCGCCAGGGGCCGCCCGTGACCCGGAACGGGGTCATGGGCGGCCCCGTCGGCCGTCCGTGACCGCAATCGTCCACCATGGCCTCAGTACACCGACCGGAGAGCCCGATGATCACCAGCCAGGAGCGCCGCTACGCGGACCGCCTCGAGGAGTTCTCGGACCGCCGTCCCTTCGCCGTGGACCTGGTACTGGCCGCGGCGCTGATGGGCTGCGCGACCCTCGGAGGCATGCTCACCCTGCCCGGCGCCGACCCGCCGGACCAGGACAAGACCGCCTCCGTCCTCATGGGCGTGGCCTGCCTCGCGCTGCTGAAGCACCGCAGTCACCCGCGCGTGGCCCTCGTCGTGACCGCGGCCTGCACCGTGGTCGTGATCGCGCTGGGCTATCTGCTCACGCCGCTGCTGCTGGCCCCCGTCATGGCGGCGCTCTACTGGCTGGCGACCCACACCGACCGCGCGACCACCCGTGCCTACGGCCTCACCACCATGCTGGCGGTGATCGTCGCGGCGGCGATCTCCGACTCCATGGACCATCTGTCGCTGCTGCTCAGGACGATCGGCCCGTTCTTCTGGCTGCTGCTGCCGCTGGCCGCCGGCAACATGACCCGGCTGCGGCGTGCCTACCTCACGGCCGTGCAGGCCCGCGCCGAGCACGCCGAGCGCACCCGGGAGGAGGAGGCGCGGCTGCGGGTCACCGAGGAGCGGATGCGGATCGCCCGTGAGCTGCACGACGTCGTCGCCCACCACCTGGCGCTGGCCAACGCCCAGGCCGGCACGGCCGCCCACCTGGCGCTCACCAACCCGCGGCAGACGCAGAAGATCCTGACCGACCTGAACGGCACCACCTCCTCCGCGCTGCGTGAGCTGAAGGCCACGCTGGGGCTGCTGCGGCAGAACGGCGAGCAGGACTCCGCGCCGCTGGAACCGTCGCCGGGCCTCGCCCGGCTGCCCGAGCTGGTCTCGGCGTGCGCGTCGGCGGGGGTCGACGTCACGGTCAGCACGGACGGGGAGCCGCAGCCGCTGTCCCCCGGCGTGGATCTGACCGCGTTCCGCATCGTGCAGGAGGCGCTCACCAACGTCACCAAGCACGCCACCGCGGAAGCCGCGTTCGTACGGCTCACCTACTCCGGCTCCCGGCTGCTGATCAGCGTCACCAACGACGGCCCCGCCGCGCCCGGTGCCGCCTGCCCGACCGGGGACCGCAGGGGCTTCGGCGTCATGGGAATGCGCGAACGCGCCCACTCCGTCGGCGGCGAACTCCACGCGGGGCCCCGCCCCGAGGGCGGCTTCGAGGTCACCACGGCACTGCCTCTGCAGCCGTACGGTGCGGGGGAGGACGCCGCCGCGGGCGTGTGATCGGCGCTCCCGGGCCGGGTCGACGGACCTGCCGTGGGCGCGGTCCACCGTGCAAGAATGCAGCTGCCCGCCACCCCCTCAGCCGTTCTCGCGCACCGATCCATCGAGGTTCCCGTGACCAAGCCCGTCGTCCGTGAGCCACTGCGACGCAATGCGCGGGCCAACCGGGCGCGCATCCTGGCCACGGCCCGGCGCGAGCTCGGGCGCAACCCCGACATCACGCTGGAGGAGCTGGCGCGCGCCGCGGGTGTCGTACGGCGGACCCTGTTCGGCCACTTCCCCGGGCGCGAGGCGCTGCTGGAGGCGCTCGCCGAGGAGGCCTCCGAGTCGCTGCGCAGCGCGCTGGCGGACGGCGCGAAGCTGATGGAGACGGAACCGGCGGACCGGGCGTTCGTCGGCTTCTTCTTCTCGATCTGGCCCGTCGGCGACCGCTACCGGCTGCTCCTCGCGCTGGCCAGGCGCGACCTGGGCGCGGAGCGCGTGGCCGAGGTCCTGGCACCGGCCCGCGCGACGGCCACGGCGATCCTGGAACGCGGCCAGCGGGACGGCGTCTTCCACACCCATCTGCCGGCCGAGGCGCTGAGCGCCGGGCTGGAGGGGATGACGGTCGCCCTGCTGGAGTCGGTCAACACCGGTGTGCTGGAGGACGACGGCAACCGGGTCGCGATCACGACCCTCATCGCGGCCGGGGTCCCGGAGGAGCGGGCACGGGTCGTGGTCGAGGAGGTCGCGGCGACGGTGCCCGTGCCGGAGCCCGCGTCCGGCGCCTGAGCCGTCGTTCGACTCCCCCCCCCGTAATCGCCGGTCGCGTGTAATCCGTCCGGGGCCGTGCCCCGCTCGAGGCACGGCCCGTTCCGGGGTGGTGTTCGCTCAGGCGGTGCCCGAGGGCGCCTTCTCGGGATCGGCCGTCTCCTGCGGCTCGGGCACGTCCTGCTGGGTGTGCTTGCCCGCCTTGCGGCGGCCGGGCAGGACCGCGAGGACGATCATCGTCCCGGCGGCCATGATGATCCCGCCGACCAGGCTGGTCTGGGCGACGCCGTGCGCGAAGGATTCGTGCACCGCGTCGACGAGGGCCTGGGCCTGCTGGGCGCCGCCGGCCGGGTTCTTCGCCACCTCCTGCGCCACCGCGAGACCGCCGCCCACCGAGTCCTTGGCCGTCTCCAGCGCGCTGTGCGGGAGTTGGCCGCCGATCAGGTCCGTGAGCTTGTCGCGGTACGCGGTGCCCAGCAGCGAGCCGAGGATCGCGATGCCCAGCGCGCCGCCCAGCTCCAGCGAGGTGTCGTTGGCGCCGCCGCCGACGCCCAGTTCGGACTCGGGAAAGGAGCCCATGATGGTGTCGGTGGCCGGGGACACGCTCAGGCCGATGGCGAAGCCCAGCATCAACAGCGTCGGCAGGAAGTCGGTGTACGTCGAGCCCTCGTCGATCCGGGTGAGCAGGAAGACGCCGACGGTGCCGATCAGCATGCCGGCGCCGACCATGGCCTTCACACCGAGCTGCGGGGTCAGCCGCCCGGTCGCCGCGGCGCCGACGAACACGGCACCGGCCAGCGGCAGCAGTCGTACGCCGGTCTCCAGCGCGCCGTGGCCGAGCACGAACTGCAGGTACTGGGTGGCGTAGTAGAGGGCGCCGAACGTGCCGAAGAAGAAGAACAGCACCGCCAGCATCGAGCCGCTGAACGGCCGCTGGGCGAACTTGCGCACATCCAGCATCGGGTGCGGGTGCCGCAGCTCCCAGACGACGAAGGCCAGCAGACCGACCCCGGCGACCACGGCCGCGGCGATCGGGCCGGCGCCCCAGCCGAAGTGCGGGCCCTCGATGGCCGCGTAGACCAGCGAGCCGACCGAGACGATGGACAGCAGGCCGCCGACGTAGTCGATCCGGCCCATGCCCTGCGCCTTCGACGGCGGGACCAGCGCCAGCGCGCCGAAGACGGCGACGACCGCGATGGGGACGTTGATCAGGAAGGTCGAGCCCCAGGCGTGGTCCTCCAGCAGCCAGCCGGCGACCAGCGGACCGACCGCGATGGCGAGGCCCGAGGTGGCGGTCCAGCCCGTGATGGCCTTGGCCCGCTCACCGCGGGGGAAGATCGCGACCAGCAGGGACAGGGTGGCGGGCATGACCACGGCGGCGCCGACGCCCATGACCGCGCGGGCCGCGATGACCAGCCCGGTCTCGTCGACGAGGCTGCCCATCACCGAACCGCCGGCGAAGATCAGCAGGCCGGTGACCAGGGCGCCGCGGCGGCTGTACTTGTCGCCGATCGCGCCCAGGACGAGCATCAGCGCGGCGTAGGGGACGGTGTAGCCGTCGATGACCCACTGAAGGTCGCTGCTGCTCAGGTTCAGATCCCGGGTCATGTCGGGCGCGGCCACGATCAGCGACGTGTTCGCCATCACGACGATCAGCAGGCTCAGGCACAGCACGAGCAGTGCCCACCAGCGCCGTGAGTACGGCCCGGTCATCTTCTCGACGGGTGTGTTGGCAAGGAAGGGCACGGGGACTCCCAGGGGGCCGCGAGTTATTTGCACATTGATGAGCAGACTAGTTTCTTGCTCGTCGATGTGCAAATATCGCGGTCAGTCTCCCGACCCCCTCCCCTCCGCACCGAGGTGCCGACGTGAGCAGCACGACGCCCCCGCCACGGGCCAGAACCCGCCGTACGACGCGGGTCACGCGCGCCCGCATCCTGGCCGCGGCCCTGCGGGAACTGGGCCGCAACCCCGACAGCAGCCTCGGCGACATCGCCGAGGCCGCCGGGGTGGCCCGGCGCACGCTGTACACGCACTTCGCGGGGCGCGCGGAGCTGGTGAAGGGACTCGCCGAGGACGCGATGGCGGCGATACGGCACGCGGTGACGGTCGCGAGCACACCCGGCCCCGGGTCCGGCCCAGGATCCGACCCGGCGAGTGCCCTCGCCCGCTTCGTTCTCACCCTCTGGCCGGTCGGTGACGCCTATCGCACGCTGATCGGCCTGGCCCACCAGGACCTCGGGCACGACCTGGTGAGCGAACTCCTCGCCCCGGCCCGTGAGACGGTCGCCGGCCTGCTCGCCGAGGGCCAGCGTCAGGGCGTCTTCCACACCGTCGTCCCGCCCGGCCCGCTCAGCGGTGCCATCGAGGCCCATCTGCTCGCCCTGCTCGGCGCCGTCAACGCCGGGATCTGGGCGGACGACGGCACGGGCGGCGCCACGGCCGCGCTGATCGCTGCCGGGGTCGACGGCCGCACCGCCGCCGCCACGGTCCGCCGACTGCGCGACGCCGACCGGCCCCGGCCGACCCATCCGCCCGACCGACCCCACCGATCCCCTTGAGGAGGGCCCGCCCATGCGCCGCTTCCAGCCCGGACACGCCGACCACGACCACGAGCACGGTTACGAACACGATGACGAGCGTGGTCGCCACGACCAGCCGCGATACGAGCCCCGCCGCGGCCGACGGCGACCCGCGGCCCTCGTCGGCGCCGCCCTCGTCGCCCTGGCCCTGCTCCCGGTCGCCGTCGACCGCGCCGTGGCCGCGCGCATCGAGTCCCGTACGGCGAAGGCGTTCCAGGAGGGCATGGACACGCCGCTGCCGCCCGAGGTCCAGGTGCGCGGCTTCCCCGTGGTGACCCAGGCGGCCTCCGGCACCCTGCGCCATGTCGACATCACCGCCCACGACATACCGGCCCGCGGCGCCGACCGGCCGCTGCCGGTCTCCGAACTCTCCCTGCGGCTCGACGGCTTGACCAAGGCCGACGACGACAGCGAGGCGCGGGCCCGCAGCGCGGAGGCGACCGCCTTCCTGTCGTACGAGGACGTCTCGAACGCCCTCGGGCTGGAGATCGCCCAGGGCGGGCGCCCGGGTCAGGTGCGCGCGGCCGTGCCGATGCCCTTCGGCGAGGAGGCCGGCGTGACGACGACCGTCTCGGCCGTCTCCGGAAACCGCATCGCCTTCAGGGACTTCACGGTCGACGGCGGTGCGCTGCCCGCCGCCGGGGGCGCGATCCTCGACAAGGTCTTCGAGCGGCCGATCCAGCTGCGGAACATCCCCGACGGCCTGCGCCTGCGCTCGGTCACCACCACGGCCGACGGCCTGGACGCCCACTTCTCGGGCCGCTCGGTCACCTTCCGGCCCGAGAACGCGGCGACGGACGACGCCAGGGAGTCCTGAACACCCGTCAGGCTCGCGGCCGGCCCCGCCCTTGACCCGGCGGCGGCCGGTCGGCACTGTGGGAGCGCTCCCCCGCCGTCGGAAAGCGTGTGTGCCTTCATGCAGAGTCAGACCAAGCGCCGGCTGTCTCCCGAAGACCTCGACGCCCTGCTCCGCCGCTCCGTCGGCGCCGGCTGCCGGATGGAGGCCGAGCTGACCGACGGCTGGTTCAACACGGCGTACCGCGTCCTGCTCGACGACGGCCGCGCCGCCGTCGTGAAGCTCGCCCCGCCGCCCGAGGCCCCGGTCCTGCGCTACGAGCGCGGCATCCTCGCGACGGAGGCCATGGTCTACCGGCGGATCGCGGAGCTGCCGGTCGGCGCCGTCCCGACGCCCGAACTGCTCCACACCGGCGAGGAGTTCCTGGCGGTCGCCGTCCTCGCGGGCACCCCGTGGGACAAGGCCTCCGACGACCTGCCCCCGGCCGCCGAGCGCGCGCTGCGCCGCGAACTGGGCGCCGTCACCGCCCGACTGCACACCCTGGCCCCCGTGGACGGACGGTTCGGCTACCCGGCCACCGAGTCCGCGCTGTCCGCCCCGGACTGGCGGACGGCCTTCGCCGCCATGGTCGACGCGCTGCTGGACGACGCCGCGCGCTGGCAGTCCCCGCTGGACGCGCCGCCCGCCGAGTTCCGGACACTGGTGGCCGAGGGCGGATCCGCGCTCGACGAGGTCACCGAGCCCCGCCTGGTCCACTTCGACCTGTGGCCGGGCAACGTCTTCGTCGACGTCCCCGGCAAGGGAGGCCGGCGATCCCGGGGCGACGGAGACGGCCGGCCCCGCATCACCGGACTCATCGACCACGAACGGGCGTTCTGGGGCGACCCGGCCGCCGAACTGGTCTCCCTGGCCTTCGGCGGTGACACCGGCCCGGACAGCGATCTCGTCGCCGGTTACACCGAGGCGGGCGGCACCCTCGACTTCACCGGGCCCGCCTTCCGGCACCGCCTGGCCCTGTACCGGCTCTACCTGGGCCTGGTGCTGGTCGTCGAGTGCGGCCCGCGCGGCTACGGCACCGACCACCTGGCGTACTGCCGCCGCGCCCTCGCCGAGGGCCTCGCCGGGGTAAGGGCGCTGGGGTAGGCGACCGAAAAGGGATGTTTCCACGGGGTACCGTGCGGCCAGACGCACAGCGGCGCCGCCCGCCGCCGCACGGAAGGACCCGAATCTGAACACCCCGCTCGCGGAGACCCTGTCCGTGGCCATGCTCGTGCTCGTGCTGGTCTGCGCCGTCGTCCGTCCCTTCAACTGGCCGGAGGCCGTGGTCGCCGTGCCGGCCGCGGCGCTGGTGGTGGCCACCGGGGCGATCTCGCCGTCCCACGCGCTGGACGAGGCCGAACGGCTCGGGCCGGTGATCGGCTTCCTGGCCGCCGTACTGGTCCTCGCCCAACTCTGCGACGACGAAGGGCTGTTCCAGGCCTGCGGGGCCTGGATGGCGCGCACGGCGAAGGGCCGGCCGCGCCGGCTGCTGGCGCAGGTGTTCCTGGCCGCCTCGGCGATCACGGCCGTACTGAGCCTGGACGCCACGGTGGTACTGCTCACGCCGGTGGTGTTCGCCACCGCGGCCCGGCTCGGCGCCCGCCCCAAGCCGCATGTCTACGCCTGCACCCATCTGTCGAACACGGCCTCCCTGCTGCTGCCGGTGTCCAACCTCACCAATCTGCTGGCCTTCGCGGCCAGCGGGCTGAGCTTCACCCGGTTCGCCGCGCTGATGGCGCTGCCGTGGCTGGCCGCCATCGCCGTCGAGTACGTCGTCTTCCGGCGCTTCTTCGCCACCGACCTGGACGCCGGGGCGCAGGAGCAGCCCGGTGGCGACGAGCCCGAACTGCCGCTGTTCGCCCTGCTGACCGTGGCAGGCACGCTCGCCGGGTTCGTGCTGACCTCGGCCGTCGGCATCGATCCGGCCTGGGCCGCGCTGGCCGGGGCCGTGGTCCTCGCCGTGCGGGCCCTGCTGCGACGCCGTACGACACCGAAGGCGCTGCTGCGGTCCGCCTCGGTGCCGTTCCTGGCCTTCGTCCTGGCGCTGGGGATCGTGGTGCGTGCGGTCGTGGACAACGGGCTCGACACGGCTCTGGGCCGGCTGATCCCCGACGGCACCGGGCTCGCGGCGCTGTTCGGGCTCGCCGTGCTGGCCGCCGTACTGGCCAATGTCATCAACAATCTGCCGGCGGTGCTGGTGCTGCTGCCCCTGGCCGCCGACTCCGGCCCGGGTGCGGTGCTCGCCGTGCTGCTCGGGGTGAACATCGGCCCCAATCTCACCTATGCCGGTTCGCTGGCCACGCTGCTGTGGCGGCGTATCGTGCACGCCCACGACGCGGAGGTGGAGTTGGGGGAGTTCACCCGGCTCGGCCTGTACGCCGTACCCGCGAGCCTGTGCGCCGCCGTGCTGGCACTGTGGGCCTCACTGGCCGTGATCGGAGGAGGCTGATCCCATGGCGGTGGTCGTCTGGATCGTCGAGGGCACCTGGCCCGCCTGTGTGGACGCCGCGCGTGCGCACGCGCCGCAGGACGCCGAGATCGTGCTGCTGCACATCACCGGGCACGATGTCGCGGACGCCGCGCACGGCGCGTTCGCGGGGCTGCTCGGCCGTGGGCACCCGGAACGCGACCCGGGCACCCGCGTCGAACACCTCGCCGCCGCCTCCGCCGAGAGCCTGCTCCAGGCGGCCGCCGATCGGCTCGGCCGCCCCTGCACGCGCGTCGAGCGCAGCGGTCGCGTCGAACGTGAGGTCGTCGCCGCCACGGAGGACGCCGAACTGCTCGTCCTGGCCCGGGACGGCGACCGCACCCGCCTCGGACCGCCCAGCCTCGGCCCGGCCAGCCGCTTCGTCGTCGACCACGCCGCCTGTCCGCTCCTGCTGGTCTGGCCCGAACCGGCCCCCGGCCTGACGACGATGCCGCCCCCGCCGCCGCACCACGGGTGAGGGTGCCGACGGCCGGGGCGGCCGGGTGGGGTCAGCCCGCCTGTGACGGGGTCTGCTTCATCTCGTCGACGATGGCCCGCTGCATGATGGCGCTGGTGTAGAGCACGGTGCCGGGCGTGATCAGGGCGTCCGTGCCGGTGGACTTGCGGACCTGGACGGTGCGCTCGCCGAGGAAGACATGGGTCTTCCGGTCGAAGATCCACTCCTCGCGCTGCCCGCTGGTCTCGTCGAGCCGGGCCACCGCCACCCCGTGCCGTCCCGCGGCGTCCACCGCGTCGTCGACCACGACCACGCCGGGGATCTTCGCGGCGGCCTTGAACAGTGCCGGGTAGAGCTCCGCCGGGGGGTAGCTCTCGCCGAGCAGGTCGCCGATGGTGGTGAAGGCCTGCTGGTCGGGCGAGTTGCCCATCCCCTTCGTCTCCTTGTAGATCTTGGCGAGCAGTGCGTCGGGGTCGGTGGTGAGCTTCGCCAGGTAGTCGTACGAGGGACCGTTCAGGGTCGCCTCCGGGGTGTTGCCCTGCTCGTCGGGGAGGCTCAGGGTCTCGCCCTCGGGGCCGTCGTTGACCGCCGGGTCGATCAGCCAGCCCTTGGTGCCGTCCGGCGACTCCCACACCTGGCGGGTGTGCAGCGCGTGGGAGGCCAGGCTCGACTTGTCGCCGACGGTCCTGATGAAGCTGTCGGCGGACTTGGACTCGACGTAGACGTACTGGCCGGGCTTGACGTCCGGGTGGGACACATCCGCCGCCGCCAGCGAGATCTCGCCGAGCAGCCGGGGTACGTCCTTGCTGCTCGCGGCGCCGATCTGCGTGGTCAGTGCCGGTCCGGTGGCGACGCCGCCGTCCCTGACGCCGGCGCCACCGCCGCTCTGCCACACTCCGGCGACGACCGCCGCCGCCACGGCGACCGCCGTCAGGGGCAGCGCTATCGCCGGACGCGGAAGGCGCAGCCGCCGGGTCTTCGCGGGCGCCGGGGTGGCGGTGCGCTCGTCCTGCTGCATGTCGTGGATCTGGGCCATCAGACGCTCCTTGTGGAACTCGTGGCGGCCCGCCGGCAGGTCACGCGCCGTCCGGGAGAGCAGCTCCGTCGTGCTCTGCTCCCCGTCGGCGGGGTGCTGCCGGGACGTGTTCGCGTTCATCGGTTTCCCTCCTGCGCGGGCCGGATCACGCTGGTGTGATCACCTCTTGTCTGTCGGGCGGGACGGCCGCCTTCCCGATTTCCGCGAACTTTCTCGTACGACGTCCTGGGCGCGGCCCGCACCGGCCGCTCCTCGGCGTGCGCGCGCAGCTTCTTGCGGGCCCGGGACAGCCGGGAGGCCACGGTGCCGACGGGGATCCCGAGCGCGACCGCCGCGGCCTCGTAGTCCAGGCCCTCGACCAGGCAGAGCGTGACGACCTCACGTTCCGGTCCGCGCAACTTGGCGAGGGCGGTGAGGGCGGTGGAGACGCGGCGCCGGTCGTCGACCCGGTCGGCCACCTCGTCCGCGTGGTCCGGCACCGACAGCTCGGCCGCCGCGGCGGCGCCCGCGGCGGCCCGGTAACGCCGGTTGCTGCGGTACTGGTTGCGGGCGGTGTTGGTGGCGATGCCCAGCAGCCAGGGCCGCAGCGAGCCGCCTTCGGGGTCCACCCGGTCGCGCAGCCGCCATGCCTCCAGGAAGGTCGCGGCCATCACGTCCTCGGCCACGGACCAGTCGGCGGTGAGCCGGAAGGCATGGTTGTAGACGGCGCGTGCGTAGGCGTCGAAGAGCTCCGCGAACGCGCTCGATTCCCCGGCCCGTACCCGGGTTCGCATATGAGTGCTCACCTCAATGAGCTGTCCGGCACCCCACGCCGACTTCCGTGATGTGCGCCACACTCCGGCCGAGGGCCGAGCACCCATGACGACACGGCGGGACCGGCTCCCTCGCCCGGCAGCCTACGGCGGCCCCGCCGACGTCGTGGTCACCGCGGTGTCAGAGGCCGAACTCCTGGGTGGGCAGGCCGAGGACCGAGCACGCCTCGCGCAGCACCTGTTCCTCGGCCGGCGCGATGTATCCGTCCGCACCCGCCACGACGAAACCGGTCTGGACGACCGCCCTGGCCTCGGCCGGCTTCTTGGCCGCCTTGGCGATCTCCTGGAGGGCCTCGGCCTTGCCCTGCTGGAAGTTGAACCCCATCTGGTCGACATGCTTGTTGAAGCGGGTGCGCAGCTGCTCGGACGGGAAGTTCTGCAGGACGTCGTTGTTCAGGATCAGCGACTCCACGTGCTGCCGCTCGGCGGGGTCGACGTGTCCGTCGGCCGCGGCGACCAGGGCGCACATGGCCATGCTGGCGTCCCGGTAGGCGCCGCTCTTCAACTCCGTCTTCAGGGAGGTGAGCTGGGACTTCAGCGTGCTGACCAACTGCGCTTTGGATCCTCCGCGGGACCCGGAACCCGGCCGCCCGTGCCCGGCGGCCCCGTGCCCACCGGCCCCCCGCGTGCCGCCCTGCGCCTGCTGCTGCAGACCCTTGGCCTGGTCCTTGATCCGATCCCACATAGCCATCCGTGCCACCTCGGCTTCAGCCCGTGTCGTTCCGGTCGTCCGTGCGCGCTTCGCGTGTCACCCAGCCAACGTCTGCCCCGCCCGGCGAGTTCCACCACCTCGGGAATCGACGAAGTCCCGACCCGTGCGGGTGACTCCAGGGCGTGCTGACGTAGTGCGGCCGGCACCGGACGTACGCTCGGCCGCCTGCCGAGACCGGGATCCCTCGCCGCGGGCCGCACCACGCCGGACGCCGATCGCGCGGGCCTGGAGTTTCCACCCCGAGTGCACCGGCCCGGTCTATTTCCCGGGCTCGCGGAAGGCGACCTGTCTGCGGGCCGCCTCGTCGATCTCCTCCAGGGTGAGCAGGGGGGTGGCCCGGGTGTGGAGGGCGCCGCTGGCCTTGACGGTGAGGCTGACCGCGGCCATGGAGACCGGGTCGGGGAAGTCGACGATGAGGACGATGTCGTCCTGCCCGAAGGCGAAGTACATGGCCTCGACCTTGCCGCCGAGGCCGCTGACGACCTGGTCGACGGCGGCCCGGCGGCCACTCGCACCCTCCCTGAGCAGCCCCTTGGTGCCCTCGGGGGTGTAGGTCGCCTGGATCAGGAACTTCGGCATCGGGACGCTCCCTGCGCATCAATGGCCATCGCCGGTCCGGTACGGGCATGGCCTTCCCGCTGCCGGGCAGGACCCCTCTGCCGTGCGGCCGGATTCACCCGTTGGCAGCCGGACCGGCGTTGGCGGCGTCGAGTCCGTCGGGGCGGAAGAGGATGCGGTACATCAGGGGTGCGACGACCCGGTCGACGACCGTCTCGACGTCGGGAACGCCTCCCCCCGCTCGCCCGCGCCGCCGACGATGACGCCGATCTGCTCGGCGGCGTAGGCCGAGCACCGGCCGGCGTTGCCGCCGGCAGGGCCGCCGAGCAGGGCCGCCGAGCAGGGCCGCCGAGCAGGGCCGCCGAGCAGGGCGTCGCGGAGGTGGGCGCGTCCTGTCGGGGAGGCCATCTCGTCCAGGAACTGCCCGGTTCTTCGGCGACACGTTCGCAGTCCGCGCGTGCGGGCCTTGTCAGACGGCCTTCGCGTTGACGACGACGGGGATGTTGCCGCGCGTCGCCTTGGAGTAGGGGCAGATCCGGTGGGCGGCCGCGCCCAGTTCCGTGGCGGTCTCCTGATCGACGCCGCCGAGTTCGACGTTGAGCACGGCGGACAGGCCGAACTCGCCGTCGTCGCCGTGGTTGAGGGTGATCTCCGCGCTGATGGCGGTGCCGGCCGGCCTGACCTTGCGCTCGGCGGCGGCGCGGCGCACGGCCCCCAGGAAACAGGCCGCCCACCCCGCCGCGAACAGCTGCTCGGGGTTGGTGGCGTCGCCGGCCCCGCCCAGCTCCTTCGGAATCGCCAGAGTCGTCTGCAGAAGCCCGTCCTCGGACCGGACGCGGCCACCGTTGCGGCCCTCTCCGTCGACGTTGACGACTGCGGTGTAGCTGACGGCCATGACTGTTCTCCATCCGTGAGTCGAACCTGCCGGCGGACGCGTCTCCATGCCTTCGCGTCACCGGTTCAGGCGGTGACTGGATGCTTGCAGTTTGTTCGTCACCCGTCAAGGTGGTGATGAACGGGTTCTATTTGAGCGCTACTTGAGGTGCATAGGCTCTCGCTTCGATTTTGCGTCACCGTCTTGACCGGTGACGCTTGCGCGTGTGACAGTCAGTCGACGCACAAGGTCGTCGCACACCATCGATCGCCCCCGGAGGAATCCGCATGATCAGCAGGCGAAGCTTCAGCAGGGCTCTGGGACTTGGCACGGGTGCGGTCGCCGTCTCGCTCGCCGGTATCCAGGGCGCGCGGGCCGCGTCCGCCGTCGCTCCCGGCGTGCACACCGCCTTCCCGCGGCTGAAGCAGGTCAGGGCCGGGCTGCTGGACGTCGGTTACGCCGAGTCGGGCCCCGCGCACGGTCCCGTCGTGATCTGCCTGCACGGTTGGCCGTACGACATCCACAGCTATGTCGACGTGGCTCCGCTGCTGGCGCAGGAGGGGTATCGGGTGATCGTCCCGTATCTGCGCGGGCACGGCACGACGCGGTTCCTGTCCGACCGGACGTTCCGCAACGCCCAGCAGTCGGCCATCGCCCTCGACGTCATCGCGCTGATGGACGCCCTGAAGATCGAGCGGGCCGTACTGGCCGGCTTCGACTGGGGCTCGCGTACCGCCGACATCGTCGCCGCACTCCGGCCCGAACGCTGCAAGGCGCTGGTGTCGGTGAGCGGATATCTGGTCACCAACCGCGAGGCCAATCTCAAGCCCCTGGCGGCCTCGGCCGAGCACGCCTGGTGGTACCAGTACTACTTCGCCACCGAGCGCGGCCGGATCGCCATGGAGACCAAGGACCTGCGCCGCGATCTGACCAGGCTCGTCTGGGAGACCGCCTCCCCGACGTGGGACTTCGACGACGCCACGTTCGAGCGCACCGCCGCGGCCTTCGACAACCCCGACTACGCGGCCGTCGTCATCCACAACTACCGCTGGCGGCTGGGCCTCGCCGACGGGGAGCGCCGCTACGACGGACTGGAACGGCGGCTCGCCGCGCGGCCAGTTATCGGGGTGCCCGCCATCACCCTCGACGCCGAACGGGACCCCTTCACCGTGCCGGGCGGCGGCGCCTCGTACCGGGACAGGTTCACTGGCGCGTACGAGCACCGCACCCTGACCGGCATCGGCCACAACGTGCCCCAGGAGGCGCCCGCCGCCTTCGCCCAGGCCGTCATCGACGTGGATCACTTCTGACGCACCTGCTTGACAGGTGATCACCGGAGAATGAAAGGGAGTTCGGCCATGGAGAACACGAGCATCGTGGACGGCGCCGCCGCGGCCCGCCGGGCACGGTTCGGCAAGCTGCCCGAGCGTGTCCGCCGCGACGAGCTGGTCGAGGAGAAGCAGGCCACGCCGACCGATCCGACGCGGTACGCCCATGATCCCGAAGGGTCGTGGCGCTACTTCTCCTGTCTCGCCGTCGACCTGGGCCTCTGAGCCGTGGGGACTGTGGGAGCCGTCGGCAGCCGCGGGACTTGCCCGGATCGGGCGTCACCGGTCAGAATGGTGATGTGAATCTCGACCATGTCTTCGTCTGCGGAAACCCGGCACTCGACTTCGCCGCCACGCTGCGAGCGCGGCGCACGGTGCGCTTCGAGATGTTCGTGACGCCGGACAGGCTGAACGCATGGTACGTGGAGTCCGGCATCGTCGACGCGGTCTCACCCGGCCGGGAGGCCGACGTCGAGGAGGCGACGACCGTACGGGAGGCCGTCTACCGGCTGGTCACCGCCCGCCGGCTCGGGGAGGAGTACGACGGGGCGGCGCTGACCGTGGTGAACAACGCGGCCCGCAGGCCGCCCGCCGTACCGCAGCTCACGCCCTCGGGACGCTGGACGCAGGCGACGCCGCAGGAGGCGCTGTCGATGGTGGCGCGCCACGCCGTCGAGCTGTTGAGCGGTCCGGACGTGCCCCTGCTCAAGGAGTGCGGCAACCCGGAGTGCACCCGCACCTACATCGACCGCTCGCGGGGGATGCGCCGGCAGTGGTGCGGGATGGATTCGTGCGGCAACAAGATCAAGGCGGCGGCGTACCGGGCCCGCAGGAAGACCGGCCCCGCGACGGCCGCCCACTGACACGGGCGGAGTGTCGAATGTGCGCTTCCCCGATCGACGTGGGAGTGAAGGCAGCACATCCCCTGACACAGGAGCACCCGTCGTGACGGTAACCGCGGACCTGGCCATCTCCCTCGACGGCTATATCGCCGGCACCGGCGTCACCCTCGACAACCCGGGCGGGGACGGCGCCGAGCCGCTCTTCGAGTGGATCCACAATCTGGCGAGCTGGCGGGAGCGCCAGGGCATGACGGGCGGGGAGGAGAACCGGGACTCCGAGCTGATGCGCGAGTGGTTCGACGCCACCGGTGCGGTGGTGATGGGCCGGACGATGTACGACACGGGTGAGGAGTTCTGGGGCGACAACCCGCCGTTCCGGGCGCCGGTCTTCGTCCTCACCCACCGTCCTCGGCCCACCCTGGTCAAGGAGGGCGGCACCACCTTCACCTTCGTCACCGACGGCATCCACAGCGCCCTGCGGCAGGCCGGGGCCGCCGCCGGTGACCGGAACGTCGACATCGCGGGCGGCGCGCACACGGTGCGGCAGTACCTCGGCGAGGGGCTCATCGACGAGCTCCAGCTGCATGTCGTCCCCGCACTCCTCGGCGACGGGCTACGGCTCTTCGAAGGGGCGGGAGCCGGGCAGCGGCGGCGACTGGAGCCGGTCCGGGTCGTCGACACGCCCCTCGCCACCCATCTGAAGTACCGGTTCGCGCCCTGACGCCGATCGTGGTCGGGGCCCGCCTACCAGTCGCGGGCGGCGGCCTGGAGGCGGTCGCGGACGCGGACCACGGCGGGGTTGGCCTCGACGCCGGGACGCTGGACGAGGAACAGGGTGTTCAGCGGCGGCTCCTGCGGCTCGTGGAGCAGGACGAGACGGCCCGAGTCGAGGTACTCCTGGCACAGGGAGCGGGGCAGGACGCTGTAGCCGGCGCCGGCGTTGACCGCGGACAGGACCGCGTAGAGGTTGGGGACGGTGACCGCGGGGCGGGCGGTGAGCTGCTTGCCGAAGATGGTCCGCCAGTAGCGCCGCACGATCGGCAGGTCCTCGGCGTAGGAGACCAGGGGGACCCCGCGCAGGGCGGCGCACGGATCGCCGTCGGCGCCGGGGTGCGCGGCGATGCGCCGGGCCCAGGCGGGGGAGGCGACGAGCAGGTAGTCCTCGTCCGCGAGCGGCACGGACTCCAGGGCGCGGCCTCGGGGGCGACGGGTGGTGATGACCAGGTCGTGGCGTCCCGCCCGCATCTCCTCCATCAGCGGTTCGGGCAGCCCCTGGGCGACGCGCAGCTGGACGCCGTCGGCGACCAGGGGGACCAGCGCGGGCAGGACACGGACGCACAGCAGCTCGGAGGGCCCGGCCAGGTGCACGGGCGCGGCCGCCGCATCCGTGTCGTGCAGGGTGGCCAGCGCGTCGAGCGGGCCGGCGATCCGGGCGGCGAGCTCGTGGGCGTACGGGGTCGGTTCCACGCCGCGCGGCAGGCGGGTGAACAGCTCGCGCCCGCTCTGCTGCTCCAGGGTGCGGATCTGGGCGGTGACCGTCGGCTGGGACAGCCCGAGCGCGGGCGCGGCGGCGGTGAAGGCACCGGCGCGGTAGACGGCCAGGAAGGTGCGCAGCAGATTCAGGTCGGCGTGCGCCGGAAGCTGTGCGGTGTCGGGGGAGGGGCCGGGCGTCCGGTGCTTCATACCGCCCATCGTAGTCCCGTACGGCATCAGGGTTCCGATAGGAGGAATCGGTGTTCCTATTGGTTTTCCGATGCGGCCCAAAACTAACGTCGCTGCCATGAGTACTCAGAACGCGATCAACTGGCCCGAGAAGTACCTGCCCGGAACCGGCGACAACTTCGTCTCCAACGAGGTGATCGTGCGAGGCCTCACGGCCGCCGGCATCTGGCACTTCCTCACCGACACCTCCACCTGGGAGTCGTACTACGACAACGTGGCCGGGATCTCCTTCCCGCGCGGCGGCGGGCGCGCGCTGGAGGCCGACCTCGTCTTCGGCTTCGGCACCTTCGGCTTCCCGCCCCTGGCCGCCCGCGTCGTCGAGTTCCGGGCCCCGGCCCCGGGTACCCCCGGCCGGCTGTCCTGGACCGCCGGGCAGGACGGCCCGCCCGAGGAGCGCCTCGACGTGCTGCACGCCTGGCTGGTCGAGGACCTGCCCGGCGACCGGGTGCGCATCCTGACCCAGGAGACGCAGATCGGCCGCCCGGCCGCGGAGCTGGCCAGGCAGCTGCCGAACCCGATGCTCAACGGCCACCAGGCATGGCTGGACGGCCTCGTCACCGCCGCCTCCGCACGGCACGGGCACTAGGCCGCCTCCCAGATCCCCTCGGCCACCCCCGCCACGAACTCGACCGGGGACGGCTTGTTCGGCAGCTGCGCCGGTACCGTCGTGCCCTTCTTCGCGCCCGCCCGGTCGGCGAACAGGGCGACCGTCAGGGTGAGCCGGCTGTCGTAGCCGGTGGTCCACACGGTGCGGCGGGTGGTGCCGCCGCCCGCCCCGCCGGTGGTGAACAGCTTCGCGGCCGCCGGGCCGACCGCTTCGACGGGCTTCAGCCCGCCCCCCGCGCGGGCGCCCGCCACGATCGCCTCCTTCTCGTCCAGCACGCGCTGCACGTCGGGCCGAGCCCGGTAGACGGTGCGGCCCTCGCGGGTGATGCGGGCGACGGTGTACGGCGCCGCGTACGCACCGTCCGCCGCCAGCGTCGCGTACGCCGACGTCAGGTTCAGCGGGGTCGGCGCCGGCGTCCCGACCAGCCGGCGCAGGGGGTCGCCCGCCCGTGCGAGCCCGCCGAACGGCTCCAGTGCCGTCCCCGCCTCCACCGCCCCGCTCACCGCGTCGTTGAACGGCTGGCGCGCGTAGTCCGAGCCCCCGTACAGCAGTCGTACCGCCCCGTCGCCGGGCACCATCCCTACGACGGCGGTGTGCACCCGGACGCCGTCCTTGCCCCCGGGATGTCCCTGGACCAACTGCGTGGCACTGTCCTGGAGCGCCAGGTCGAAGGTGGTCGTCACGTTGTAGCCGCCGCTCGCCAGCTGGTCCTCGGTGATGCCGAGCCGGGCGGCCGCCTCCTTCGCGGCGACGTCGATCAGATACTGCCGTTGCCCCTCGGTCTCGCCGGGCGGATAGAACCGGAACGCCGGGAAGCGCGCCGCCGCCCGCTGCTGCGCCGTGATGGTCCCGCCCGTCGCCATCGCGTCGAGCACCCACTCCCAGCGGTCGCGGAGTTTCGCGGTCACCTTCGGATCGGAGCCCGCCTTCTCGTAGTACGAGGGGATGTTGACGATGGACGCGAGCGCCGCGCCCTGGGCGACCGTCAGTTGCCTGGCGTCCACGCCGAAGTAGTTGCGCGCGGCGGACTGGATCCCCGCGGCGCCCCGGCCGAAGTACACGGTGTTGAGATAGCCCTGAAGGATGTCGTCCTTGCTGCGGGTGCGGTCCAGCTTGATCGCGATGAGCGCCTCACGTGCCTTGCGGGACAGCGAACGCTCCGGACTGAGCAGCGCGTTCTTCACATACTGCTGGGTGATGGTGGAACCGCCCTGCGGGTCGCCGCCCGTCAGCGTCGCGAGCGCCGCCCGCGCGATGGCACGCGGTGAGATCCCCTTGTCGGTACGGAAGGAGCGGTTCTCCGCGGCGATCACCGCCTCCTGCACATGCCGGGGGATCGCGGACAGCGCGACGTCCTGCCGGTCGACCGGGCCGCGCCGGCCCAGATAGGCGCCGTCCGCGTCGAGGAAGACGGTGCTCTGGGTGACGGTCTCGGGGTGCGGCTTCGGGATGGCCGTCAGCTGATACGCCACCACGGCCGCCGCGCACAGCGTCGCGACCAGGGCGACGAGTGCGTAGCCCAGCTGGCGAAGGCGCCGGCCCCGGGTGCGGCGGAACCGGATCCGCAGCGGGGCGCGCTCGCGGTGCCGGGGCGCCGATGCAATGACTTTCCTCAACAGCCCTGGCCTGTCGCTCCGGTTCCCGTTCATATCCGCCACCACTCGCGGCCGGACCGGGCGGCGACCTTGCCCGCGGCGTCGTACACCGTGACGATCCGCTCGTCCCCCTCGGTGGACAGGACCGACTTCATGTCCTTCTCGGGCACGGGTGCGCTGGCGTACCACAGGCCCCAGCCCGGACTGCCCGCCAGGACCAGGACCTTCGCGGTGGCGCTTCCCTCGCCCGTCCGCACCTCGACGCGGCTCGGCTCGCCGGTCAGCCCGCGGAAGACGCCCGACAGGAAGAAACCGCCGTTCACGCTGTCCATCCGCACCTCCACGCCCGGTTCGTCGAGCGGGAGGCGGCTGTTGTCCCGGGGGACGGCCACGGGCACCGACCAGTGCCCGCCGTCGGAGGTCAGCCACACCCGCACCCCCGGCCCGGCGGTCACCCGCTCGCCCGGCGCCACGACCCGGACCGAGCTGGTCGCCGAACGGGCGCCGCCACCGGAACTCCCGTCCTCGGCACCGCCGTTCCCGACCTGGCCGGCGGCCAGCAGCGCGGCCGGCGCCAGCAGCGCCGCACCGGCGACGGAGGCCACGGCGACACGGCGTCGCCGCCGCACGCCTCCCTGTGCCAGGACGTCCGCCAGCGGCGCCTCGGACGGCACGACGTCCGCCACGGTACGGGCGTACAGCTCGCGCAGCCGCCCGCGGTCGGTGCCGGCCGCCCTCAGACCGTGTCTGAAACGGGCCCGCACCGCGCCCGCCGAGCAGCCCAGCAGCTGGGCGGTCTCCGCGTCCCCGAGCCCCTCCCAGATCCGCAGCACCAGAACGGCCCGCCGCCGCGCCGCCGGCCGTCCGCGCAGCGGACGCAGATGGCTCCGCAGCAGAGCGCGCCGTACATGGAAGTCCACGTCATTGCGTGGAACACGGCGCCACCGGGCGCACATCCGCACCAGCGTTCTCCGCACCAGTTCCTCCGCCGCACCCGGATCGTCGGTGAGCAGCCGCGCGGTAACCACCAGCCGGGGCCAGTTGGTGCGGGCGTACGTGGCGAAGTCAGTGGGTGGCACGTGGGCGGTCCTTCGACTCGGGAACACGGTCGTGGCCGCACGCGCAGGTAGGTTGAGCAGCCGACGAGCCAACTCCGTTGAGAAAGAGGGAGCCTGGAACCCGTGTGCGTCGTCTTCCCTGTGGGGTTGCGCTTCGCCGGATGCGACCTGTGCGACCTACGGGACCTGTACGCACGGCGGAGGTGGCCGGGTTGCAAGGAGAGGACACGGATTCCGGTGGAGGCATGACCGAGGACGAGTTCGACGCCTTCTACGCGGCCGCGTTCCCCCGGCTGACCGGACAGCTGTACGCCTTCACCGGTGACCACGGCGAGGCCCAGGACGTCGTGCAGGAGGCCTTCGTACGGGCCTGGGACCGGCGACAGCAGTTCCTGGCGGACAGCGCCCCCGAGGCGTGGATCCGCACGGTGGCCATGCGGCTGGCGGTGAGCCGCTGGCGGCGGGCGAAACGCTGGCTGGAACTGGTACGGCGCACTCCGCCGCCCACGTCCACACCGGGACCGGACCCCGAGCACACCGCGCTCGTGGCCGCCCTGCGCGAACTGCCCGAGGCACAGCGGATGGCGATCGTCCTGCACCATTTGTGCGACCTGAGCGTGCAGCAGGTAGCCTCCGAGACCGGCGCGCCGGTGGGCACGGTCAAGGCGAGGCTGGCGCGGGGGCGGGCGGCGCTGGCGCAGCGCCTCGCGGCGGACGAGGCCGACGGGCCGGTACGGGAGGAGAGCGGCCGTGTCCGATGAACTCTCCTCCGCACTGCGCGAGTTGGCCGCGAGCCGGGCGACGCAGCCGGCCGTCGACGGCAAGGCGATCCGGGCCCGCGCGATACGCCGCAGGCGCCAACGTACCGCTGTGGCCCTCGGCGCGGGGACCGCGGCCCTCGTGCTGCTGGGCCTCGCCCTGAAGCCGGCCCTGAACGGGCACCCGGACCAGCCGGCCGCGCCGCGGATCCCGGCCGCCGACGGCACGGCGACCGGCCCGGAACGGTCCCTGCCGCCTTCCTCGGCCGCCCCGGCGCCCGTCTCCGGCACGCTCTCCCTCCCCGAGCGCACCCTCACGGTCGGCGGCCGGGTGCTGCCGGTCCTCTCGGCCTTCGACGGCCGGACCAGGCTCACCGGCTCGCTGACGGTGACCGCCAAGCACACCGAGCGCGACCTGGTCGTCGACGTGCCGTCCGAGGGGCCCCTCAAGGTGAACGTCCCCTACGTGGTCGAGCTGCGCGACACACAGGGCCGGCTCCTGCGCGTCGGCATGTACACCAAGCCGCTGGCCCTGGGCGACCCGGACACCACCGGCGACTGGCTCGGTCTCGACGGGGCGGACGCCAAGTGGTTCTACTCCCGCGTCCGCCTCGGCGACCGCATGGCGCTGACGACCGTCACGGCACCGAGCGCCACCCCCTCGGACCGGGCCTCGGCCGCCCGGGGGGAACGCGGCGGGGCGGAGCAGACCACGTGACCGCGGCGACCTTCTCGATCTGGGGACGCGCTATCGGGCGGCCGGGTCGAAGTCGACCCCCTTCGCCGGCACGATCCGGGCGCCCATGTTGCGTTCCATCATTTCCAGGGCGGCTTCCGCGAGGTGCGGATGGATGGCGGCGACCGCGTCCTGCGGCACGGTGACGCCCAGGTGGCGGATGTGCGCGTCCAGCGCCGAGTACAGCACGCACTGCTCGGTCACCTGACCGCACAGCACGACATGCCGTACGCCCAGCTTCCACAGCAGATAGGACAAGGGCGTCTCGTAGAAGATCGAATGGCGGGCCTTGACCACGAACAGTGAGTTCTCGTCGGGCTTGATCGGGTCGATCAGCTCGCCGTGCGGACCCGACAGCGCGGTGTCGACGAGTTCCCCGTGGTGGGAGCGCCAGCTTCCGAAGTTGTCGTTCGCGTAGATCACGGGTACGTCCGCCTCCCGCGCCCTGCCGATCAGGTCCACCAGGACGGGCACGACGCGGCGGGCGGACGGTTCGAGCAGCTCGGCGTCCGCGTGGTCGTAAGTGTTGATCATGTCGATCACGACGAGGGCGAGCCTCCTCGTGTCCGTGTACCCGTTCACGGCGGTGCCTGTCTTCGCGGCGTTCGCGGTTCCGGCGCCGGGTACCCGGCGGCCCGACCGGGCTAACGCGATCCCGCTTGCCGCTCAGCCTCCCGCGTCTCCCGGGTCGTCCGCGACGACCCGTACGGTGTCCAGGTCGCGGTCGGCCGCGTCCGGCAGGAACATGCCGGCCTCGACCCCGGTGACCAGGTATTTCAGCACCGGCTCGGTCAGGCGCTCGCCGGGCAGGACCACGGGGATGCCGGGCGGGTGGGGAGTGATCATCTCGGCGGCGATCCGGCCGGAGGCCCCGGTGGCGGGGACCTTCTCGTGCCGCGCGCACCCATGCCGGCCGGGTTCCCCGGGGCCCGGCCGGCATGCGGAGGTGCCACCGCTGGGCCGTGCTCCCGGTTCAGGACACCGGCGAGGGCGAGGCCACGCGCAGGGGCCGTGGGACCACGGCCACTCCGTCCAGGCCCTGTCCCAGGGCGTCGCACCGCTCAAGGTCGGCCCACCAGTCGGCCCCCTCCTCCAGGTAGCGCAGGAGGATGCCCTCGCGCAGGGCCCAGGGGCAGATCACGAGGTTCTTCAGGCCGCTGAGCTTCATCGCGGAGTGCCCGATGATCGCGCCCGCCAGGGACTGCCGGGCCCGGGGCGCGGAGATGCCGGGCAGGCCGGCCCGCTCGGCGATGGACAGCCCGACCAGCCGGTCGGCCGCCCGGCGCAGGTCGCGTCGGCTCAGCACCCGCTCGATGAAAGGGCCGTGCCGGCCCGGAGCGGTGCCGCAGAGCCGTGCCAGCTGCTGGAAGGTCCGTGAGGTGGCGACGGCGGTGTGCGGATGTTCCCAGCGGATGCGCGCGGAGACGTCCCGCAACTCGTGCCGCACCTTGCGGCGCAGGGCGAGCACCTCGGACGTCGTGGGCGGGTCGGTGCTGCGGAAGAACTCGTTGGTGAGCCGGTTGGCGCCGAGCGGCAGCGAGGCCGCGAACTCCGGTGTACGGCCGCGTCCGAAGGCCACTTCGAGGGTGCCGCCGCCGATGTCGAAGAGGGCCAGCGGGCCCGAGCGCCAGCCCATCCAGCGCCGCGCGCCCAGGAAGGTCAGCCGGGCCTCGGCCTCGCCCGGCAGGACGCGCAGCCGCAGCCCGGTCCGGCTGTGCACCGTGTCCAGGACGTCCGCCCGGTCGGGCGCGTCGCGCACCACGGCCGTCGCGAACGCCAGCGGCTCCGGCGCGTCCCACTGCCGTGCCATGTCGACGGCCGCGCTCAGCGCCTTGACCAGACGCTCGGTGGCCTCCTCGCCGAGGCGGCCGTCCCCGTCGACGTGTTCGGACAGGCGCAGCTTCCACTTCGCGGTGTGTACCGGAAGCGGCACCCCGTCCCCCACGTCGCACACGGCCAGCCGGACCGTGTTGGATCCCGTATCCAGCACACTTATTCTCACGGGCCGGGGGTACCCCGTGCCGGGCGTTTGATGCATCGTCAATGAATCACGCGGGGCGTGCGCAGCGCACTGCCGCCCTCGCGCCAGGCGCCGAGCAGTACGGCCGCCAGCCGGTCCTCGAGGTGGGTGGTCGCGCGGATCCCGAACACCACGTCGGCCTCCAGCCGCGGTTCGCTCTCCAGGAGCCCGCCGACGACGTCGTGCCGTACCACCTGCTCGTGCACGGCGTCGGCCTCCACGTGCTCGGTGTAGAACCGTACGGCCGCCGGGCCGGCGCCCACCCGGTCCAGGGCATCGGCGAGCCGGCGCGAGGCCGGGGACGAGGTGACCTCGACGGCGGCGAAGTGCCCGACGAGCGCCGCGCGCCGCGCCCGGTGCAGTCCGAGCAGGGACATGAGGTTGACGGTCGCCAGCGCTTCGGCGGGCGCCGCATCGACATAGGTGCCGTACGCCGTGTCCAGCCCGAGGTCCGCCATCAGGTCGGCGAACAGCTGGGCGTGGATCTCCTCGGCGCGGCCGCCTCCGAACTCGTCGAACTCGACGGCGACCATGGCCGCCTTGGCCCGCCCGTGCAGCCGGGGGATGACCCAGGCGTGCGGGTCCGCCTCCTTGAGGTGGTACAGCGAGCGCAGGGCCGCGTACTCCCGCATCTGTTCGAGGTCGCCCCGGTCGCGGAGGAAGTGCGAGACGCTGTCGGGGGCGTCCACCGGCTCGACCTGGAGCCCGTCCAGCGCCCGCAGGGCCGTGTCGGTGCCGTCGACGGGCACGTCCCGGCGCAGCGCGCCCAGGAAGCGGTCCTCGAGCGCACCGCGGTACGCCAGCAGTCCGCCGTCCCACTCCAGGTCGTCGGGCACGTCCTGGAAGCCCTGGTAGTGCAGCTCGTAGAGGACGTAGAGGGCCAGTTGCAGGTCGTCGCCGTAGGGGGCGGCGGGCTCCGGGGAGGGAAGGCTCCCGGGGTCCGATCCGCGCAGCAGAGCCGTCACGGCGCCGGAGAGCGCACCGCGCGGCGCGGGCAACGGCGGTGCCCGGTGCCGCGACTGCGGTCGGGGGCCGGCGTGTGTCACGTGACCCCGCCTTCGCCGGTGCGCGCGGCGCGGCGGCGGTGGCTGGTGTCGCACCAGGGGAAGATCCGGCTGCGGCGGCAGGTGCAGATCGCCACGGCGAACCGGTTCGAGGTCGTCACCTCGCCGTCCTCGCCCACCACGTCGACGGGCCCCTCGACCAGCAGCGGTCCGTCGCGCTGCACGCGGACGCGGACCCGTCGGGGACGTTCAGGTGTGTTCGGCACGGATCACCACCAGCTCCTCCGTCGTACCGTCGGCCGTCAGCCCCTGTCCGCTCAGCCAGGCCAGCCGTGACCGCAGGACGCGACCGAAGGGCAGCAGGGTCCGGTCGACGACCTCCGCGCGCAGACCGGCGTCGGCCAGGCGGGTCAGCGTGGCGCCGACGCCGCACAGATGCGAGTGGACGAGCAGCAGCGTCCCGGTCGGGCGCAGCAGCGTGGGCGCGTTGTCGCAGAGGCGGTCGATCAGCAGGCGTCCGTCATGTCCGGCGTCCCAGGCCCTGGCCTGCCCCCTGGGCGGCGCGGGGTCGGGGGCGGGCACATAGGGCGGGTTGGAGAGCACCAGGTCGAAGCGGCGGCCCGGCACCGCGTGCGCCAGGTCGCCGTGGCGCAAGCGCAGGGCCTGGCCGTTCAGCCGGGCGTTGCACCAGGTGGCGGCGAGCGCCCGCCAGGAGATGTCGACGGCGGTGACCCGGCCGCCGAGGCGCGCCGCCTCCACCGCGAGAATGCCGCTTCCGGTGCCGAGGTCCAGTACGTCCGTGCGTGCCGTCACGCCCTCCCGGCGCATCGCCCGCCCCAGGAGCCGGCTGTCGGTCTGCGGAGGGTAGACGCCCCGGGGGACCCAGCAGCGGAGCGGAGGGGCGGCGGCGAGGGCGTCCGCTGTCATGGGCATCCTCCGCTGCGAGGTCGGTGGGGTACGTCGGTCCTCGCCGAGGGGCGGTGGCTCAGTCCTCGCCCCGGACGATGTTCCAGTCCGCGCTCGTGCGGGCCGGGCCACCCGTGTCCTCCACGGCGGGGAGGCACGTACGGATCACCTTGCCGCGGCGATGACGGGACTTCGTCCAGCCGGTCTCGGGCACATGCAGGACTTCCTTCTTGAGGGTGCGCGCGGTCACGGCGCTTCAACTTCTCTCTGGTCTCGCTGCGAAAGGAGCCTGAGCCGGCTCTCGATGACGTGCCGCCCGGGTTCCCTCGCGCCTGGCCGGAAAACATCGCTCCCCTCACAGGTCGCGCTTCTTCAGGGGCCGCACGGCGGGTCCCTGGAGGATCCGGCCGTCCGGGGCGAAGCGGGAGCCGTGGCAGGGGCACTCCCATGCCTGTTCCGCCCGGTTGAAGGCCACGAGGCAGCCGAGGTGGGTGCAGCGCGCCGACACGGCCCGGAGTCGACCGTCGTCGTCGCGGTGTACGGCGTACTGCCCCGTGCCCACCCGCACGACGGCGCCGTCGCCCGGCGGGATGTCCTCCGGCGCGGGCCCGGTCAGCGGCGGTATCCGGTCGCCGACGAAGTGCCGGGCCACCTGCGCCTGGTGCTTCAGGAAGGCACCGCCCTCGCGCACCACGGAGAGCAGCCGGCGGGGATCGTAGAGGCCGCTCCACTCGACCTGCTGTCCGGTCACGAGGTCGCCGAGCAGACGGCCCGCCATGATGCCGCCGCTCAGACCCCAGCCGCCGAACCCGGTCGCCACATAGGTGTGGCGGCTGCCGGGGTGCAGCGGCCCGACGAGCGGGACGGAGTCGGTGGAGTCGTTGTCCTGGGTGGCCCACCGGTGCGTGAGCGTGACCTCGGGGAAGCGGCTCTCGGCCCAGCCGGTCAGCCGGGCGAACCGTTTCTCGACGTCGGCGGCGCCGGGAGTGAAGTGCTCCCCGGTGACGATCAGCAGGCGCTCGCCGTCGCCGAGGGGTGCGGTGCGCACGGAGCGCGTGCCCTGCTCGGGGGTGATGTACATGTCGCGCGGGGCCTGGCCTTGGTCGATGGCCCCGGCCACGACCAGTTCCCGGCGCGGGGACAGCCGGGTGAAGAGCAGGGCCCGGTCGAAGACGGGGTAGTGCGTGGCGATCACGACTTCGCGGGCGCGCACCGACACACCCGCGTCGGTCGTCAGCACACAGGGTTCGCCTTCGCTGAGCCCGACGACCCGGGTGCCCTCGTACACCGAGCCGCCGTTGCGGCGCAGGTCGTCCGCGAGCGCCAGCAGGTACTTCCGGGGGTGGAACTGCGCCTCACCGCTCACCCGGACCGCTCCGGCGACCGGGAAGGGCAGCTCCGTCTCCGTGACGAACTCGGCCGGCAGACCGGCCTCACGTGCCGCCTCCGCCTCCGCCCGCAGCTCCCCTACGCGCCCCGGGTCCTCGGCGTAGGTGAAGGCCGCCGCCTCCTCCCACTCGCAGTCGATGCCGAGCTCCGCCACGGTCTCGGCGGCGTGCCGGATCGCGGCGGACTGCGAGCGCGCGTACAGCCGGGCGCCCTCGGGGCCGCGGGTGCGGCGCAGGCGGTCGTAGACCAGGGTGTGCAGGGCGGTGAGCTTGGCCGTGGTGTGCCCGGTGACGCCGGCGGCGAGGCGTCCCGCCTCCAGGACGGCCACCTCGCGTCCCCGCCGGGCCAGTTCCCAGGCCGTACTGAGTCCCGCGATGCCGCCGCCGACCACGGCGACGTCGACGGTGAGGTCACCGGCCGGTGGGGGAGCGGGGGCGCCGGGCGGCGCGGTCTGGAGCCAGTGGGACCCGTGGAACTCACTCTCGGCGTTCATGGCCGCCGAGTTCCCCCGCCGCCGACCTGATACGCGAACCGGCGCGCCGACGATCTTTTACGCCGGATTTCCCGGGTACCCGGCGCCTCGAACACGCACGGGGTCGGCCCATCGCGGCCGGCTCCATGACGAGCGGACCAGGAGGGATCGATGAGCACGGTCAAGGAAACGGTCGACGTGGAGGTTCCGCTCCGCAGGGCGTACGACCAGTGGACGCAGTTCGAGGACTTCCCGAACTTCATGGAGGGCGTCGACGAGATCACCCAGCTCGACGACCGGCACAACCACTGGACCACCAGCATCGGCGGGGTGCGGCGCGAGTTCGACACGGAGATCGTCGACCAGCTGGCGGACGACCGGATCACCTGGCGGTCCGTCGGCGGTGACACCCGGCAGCGCGGCTCGGTCCGGTTCGAGCGGCTGGACGACACGCACACCCGGGTGGAGCTCACGATGGACGTCGAGCCGACCGGTGCCGCCGAGAAGGGCGCGGACGCGCTCGGCGTGATCGACCGCCGGGTGAAGGGGGACATGCGGCGCTTCAAGGACTACGTCGAGGGCGGCGGGAGCACCGGCGGCTGGCGCGGTCGAATCCGGCCGCAGGACCCCGGCACCAGCCTCTGACAGAAGCGGACACCACGGCCGGCCCCGCGTTCTCGCGGGGCCGGCGAGTGAGTGCGGGCGGTCCGGTCGAAGCGAACCCACGGAGGTCGATCATGCAGGGCGAGGCGGACCGGATCGCGCAGCCCCGCCGAAGGCGAACGCCTCAGCGGCCGACCCCGGTTGACAGGAAGGACGCGAGGCCCTCGAGGCAGCGGTCCACGTCGTCGGCGGTGTTGTAGGGGGCCAGGCCCACGCGCAACGCGGGGTTCTCGATCTTCAGCGCGGTGAAGGGCTCGTGGGCGTAGAACGACCCCGCCGGTGCCACCACGCCCCGAGCGGCCAGGTGGGCCTGGGCCTCGCGGGCGTCGCGGCCTTCGAGGGTCATCAGCAGCGTCGGGGTGCGGTCGGCGGCCTTCGAGTGCAGGGTGAGCGCGTCCCCCAACGCCCGCAGGCCGTCCTGGAGTCGGGTCCGCAGCGACCGCTCGTGCGCGTGCAGGGCGTCCAGCGAGTGCGTCAGCCGGTCCCGTCGTCCGGTCCCGGGGCCCGGGTCCGCCCCGGCGAGGAAGTCGACGGCCGCGGTGGCGCCCGCGAGGATCTCGTACGGCAGCGTGCCGAACTCGAAACGCTCCGGGACGGTGTCGGGGGAGGGCAGGAGCTTGTCCGGGCGCAGGGTGCCGAGGAGATCGGGCGCCGCCGCGAGCACCCCGCAGTGCGGTCCGAGGAACTTGTACGGCGAGCAGACGAACAGGTCCGCCCCGAGCGCGGGTACGTCCACGAGATGGTGTGCGGCGTAGTGGACGCCGTCCACGTACACAAGGGCGCCGACGTCGTGGGCGCGGTCGACGATCCGGCGCAGGGGCGGCTTGGTGCCCAGCACGTTGGAGGCCGCCGTGACCGCGACCAGCCGGGTCCGGGAGGTCAGGGCCCGCTCGTAGGAGCCCAGATCCAGTTCCGTGGTCTCCGGGTCGATCTCGATCCAGCGGACCGCCACCCCGGCCCGCTCGGCCGCCTGCAGCCAGGGGCGCACGTTGGAGTCGTGGTCCAGCCGGCTGACGACGATCTCGTCGCCCGCGCGCCAGGTCTTGGCGAGGTGGCGCGAGAAGTCGTACGTCAGCTGGGTGGCGCTGCGTCCGTGGACGATGCCGTCCGCGGGCACGTTCAGCAGGTCGGCGTACGCGGCGCGGAAGTCCGTGACGGCGCGCTCGGCGTTGCGCTCGGACGGGCTGACGCCGCCCCGGTTGGACAGGGGGCCGGTGAGCGTCGCGGCGATGGCGTCGGCGACCTCGCGGGGGGTCTGCGTTCCGCCCGGTCCGTCGAAGAAGGCGAGGCCGCTCTCCAGGGAGGGGAAGTGGGCCCGCAGGGCGGTGACGTCGATGGTCATGCTCACGGCCTACCCCGGCGGCGACCCCGTGCCACGTGAAGCGAGGGATCAGGAGGAGAAAGCTAGGATCCCGCCATGGCCCTCACCCTGGACGACGTGGACCGGTTCGAGGCGGCAAGGCCCCGTCTGGGGGCCATCGCCTACCGCCTTCTGGGCTCCGCGAGCGAGGCCGAGGACGTCGTACAGGAGACGTTCCTGCGCTGGCAGGCCGCCGACGTCGATCGTGTCGAGGTGCCCGAGGCCTGGCTGACGAAGGTGCTCACCAACCTGTGCCTCAACCAGCTCACCTCGGCCCGCGCGCGCCGCGAGACCTACGTGGGCCAGTGGCTCCCCGAGCCGCTGCTCGCCGGGGATCCGATGCTCGGCCCGGCCGACACCGCCGAGCAGCGCGAATCGGTCTCGTTCGCGGTCCTCGCCGTACTGGAGCGCCTCTCCCCGGGCGAGCGGGCGGTGTATGTGCTGCGGGAGGCCTTCGGCTACCCGCACCGGGAGATCGCCGAGATCCTCGATCTCACCGAGGCCGCCAGCCAGCAGATCTTCCACCGCGCCAAGCAGCACGTCGCGGCCGGCAAGGCACGTACCGAGGTCGACGAGGCCGCTGCCCGGCGGGTCGTCGAGGAGTTCCTCGCGGCCGCCACCAGTGGCCGTACCGAGCCGCTCGTACGGCTGCTCACCCAGGACGCCGTCTCGATCGGCGACGGCGGGGGCAAGATCCCGGCCCGCGCCAAGGCGTTCGAGGGTGCCCTCGCGGTCGCGAAGTTCCTGCGCGGCCTGTTCCGGCCGAGCAAGGCCAAGCGCTCCCTGGTCGGTGGTTCGCCGGAGGTCTACGCCTTCACCGCCAACGGCGACCCGGCCGTCGTGGCCGTCGTCGCCGGCCGGGTCGTCGGCGTGATGTGCCTGGAGGTGACCGCCGAGGGCATCGCCGGATTCCGCAACCAGGTCAACCCCGACAAGCTCGAACGCGCGACGCGGCGGTGGGCGGCCTCGGACCACGGGGAGCCGCTGCTTCACGCCTTCTGATCACAATGTGACCTGCTTCACACCGTCCTTCTGTCAGGAATCGGCGGGCCGTCCGGTTCAAGGGGCGAACCCGCTGAAGACAGCCGAAGACAGGAGTACGGACATGCAGCACCGCATCGTCGTCCTCGGAGCCGGATACTCCGGAGCCATCGCCGCCGGGCGTCTCGCCAAGCGGCTGCACCGCGCGGACGTCGCCATCACCCTCGTCAACGCCGAATCCGACTTCGTCGAGCGCGTACGGATGCACCAGCTCGCCGTCGGACAGGACCTCAGGCCGCGGCCCTTCAGCGAGATGTTCGCGGGCACCGGCGTCGAACTGAGGCCGGCGAGGGTCACGGGCGTCGACGTCGACCGCAGGAGGGTCAGCGTCGTCGACGCGCACGGCGACGAGGCGGCAGAGCCCGAGGAGCTGGAGTACGACACCCTCGTGTACGCCCTCGGCAGCGCCTGGAACGACCACGGTGTCCCCGGTGCCGCCGAGCACGCCCACCAGATCGCCGGCCGCCCCGGCGCACTCCGGCTGCGCGAGCGCCTGGCCCGGCTGGAGGCCGGACAGCCCGTGGTCGTCGTCGGCGGCGGCCTCACCGGACTCGAGGCCGTGACCGAGATCGCCGAGGCCCGCCCGGACCTGGACGTCGCCCTCGCCGCTCGCGGCGGACTCGGCGACTGGCTCTCGCCCAAGGGCGCCCAGCACCTGCGCAAGGTCTTCGGCAGGCTCGGCATCACGGTGCACGAGCACGCCGCCGTCGCCGCCGTCGGAGCGGACCGGGTGACCACCGCCGACGGCACCACGATCCCGGCCGCGGTGACCGTCTTGACCACCGGCTTCGCCGTCCACCCGATCGCGCGGGCCACCGCCCTGGAGGTCACCGGCACCGGCCGGATCGTGGTCGACGGGACCATGCGCTCGATCTCGCATCCCGAGGTCTACGCCATCGGCGACGCGGCCATGGCGATGGGCCCCGGCGACAAGCCGCTGCGCATGTCCTGCGCCTCGGGCACCCCCATGGCCTGGCAGGCCGCCGACTCCATCGCGGCCCGGCTGACCGGCGGCAAGCTCCCGAACGCACCGCTGCGCTACTTCAACCAGTGCATCTCGCTGGGCCGCAAGGAGGGCCTGATCCAGTACGTCACCGCCGACGACCGCGCCGTGAACGCCACCCTCGCCGGCCGGTTCGCCGCCGTATACAAGGAGTTGGTCTGCAAGGGCGCCGCCTGGGGCGTCGCCAACCCGACGCTCGGCATCCCGACCCGGCGCCGCCGCGTCGTACGGCAGCCGTCCCCGGCGGGCTCCGCGGTCAGGACGTCGGCCTGACGCACACAGCGAAGCGGGGGGCCCCCCCCCGGGGGGGGCCCCCTCTTTTTCTGTGGGGGGCGCGCCTACCACCAGGCACCCCCTTTTTTCAAGTCCTCCCCCCCCCCCCAAAGAAACAACCCGGGTGCTTCG
>NZ_JBHTRZ010000005.1:471671-664708 GCF_042795335.1 Streptomyces sp. NPDC056479
GGGTGGGGTTGGGGGGGGGGAGTTTCCGTGGGGGGGTTGGGGGGGGGGGGGGGGGGCAGGAAAAAAAAGGGGAGGGGTCCCCCCCGGCGAGGGCCCCCCCCGCTTCGCTGTCGGTGGAGGCCGCGCCGACCGCCGGGCACTCGCTTGTGCAAAGTCATCACCCCCGCCCGAAGGAAATAATCCGGGTGCGCCGAGTTGCGCAGTCCCGTCCGCCACGCGGCGTGATGTGTAACAGGTGACAGCAAGCACACGCTGACGTAACCTGCTCGACAGTCCGGCGGCATTCTTGATGTTCTGCTTCACGACAAAAGAGAAGTGGCACGGCGAGTGAGATCCGTATTCCTAGGAACAGCGCAGGTGGGAGCGTTGCGATTTCTCAGGAGGGGATTCTTGAATGGATTACACGGGGGATGTGCTTGCTGCGGAAGAGCTCGAAGAAGATGACTCTGAGATTTCCGGTGAACTGCTCGAAGTGCGCCATGGCTTATCCGTCGAGTTGAGTTCGGTCGAATCAGTTCCGATAAAGTCGATCCTGCCCGGTGACTCTCCTCGTCTGGAGGGAGAGGATCAGTCACATGCCCAGACTCTTGCGGATGTCGAGCACTCGCTGCCGCCGATAATCGTGCACCGTAGGTCTATGCGCGTCATCGATGGCTCGCATCGGCTCATGGCGGCGTTGATAAAAGGCCAGGAGACCATTGGAGTCCGGTTCTTCGAAGGCCCCGAGGAACTGAGCTTTCTCATCGCGGTTCAGGAGAATGTCGCACACGGTCTGCCGCTTTCGCGGGCGGACCGTGAGGCGGCCGCGCGCCGGGTGCTCACGGCGCAGCCCCACTGGTCCGACCGGGCCGTCGCGGCGGTGACCGGCCTGGCCGCGAGAACCGTGGCCACCCTGCGCAGGGCGATCATGGAGCGTTCAACTGTGAACTCGCCGCAGTTGAACGTACGTTTGGGTCGGGATGGCAGGTACCGACCGGTCAACTACAGCCAGGGACGGCTGCGGGCCAGCGAGGTCGTCACGGCCTACCCGGAGATGCCCCTGCGGGAAGTGGCACGTCAGGCAGGGGTTTCGGTCGCCACGGCGCGGGATGTCCGCCAGCGCATCCAACGGGGGGTCGACCCGCTCCCCCCGAAGCTGCGTCCGTCCGGGAAGGACGCCGGGCCGGGTGAGGAGGGCAAGCCCGATCCGCCCGTCGATCGCGTGATCGATGATCAGCCCTCGCCCTCCCGCCAGAGGCCGGCCGTGTTCGGCCCCGCCGACTGGTCGGCGCTGCGCTCGAAGCTTCTGCAGGACCCGCTGCTGCGGTACTCGGAGTCCGGCAGGTCCCTGTTCCGCTGGTACGACACGCACACGATCGACACCAAGGACGTGGTCGCGGGCGTCGAGGGAGTACCCCCGCACTGGGTCAATGAGATCGCGGCCGTCGCGCGTTCCTGCGGGGAAATCTGGCTCCATATAGCGAGAGAGCTCGAAGGTCAACGGCAAGAGGTGTGATCCGGGCATGAAGTCAATGCCGGTGGCCGGGCACCGAATAGGTTCCCGGCCACCGGCATTCCTATGCTCTCCTTGACGCTGAAACCGCTTCGTACGACGATTCGTTGGCCTCTCGCGAAAGGAAGGTCGTATGCCAAGTCTGACCCGTGAGGAAGCAGCGGAACGCGGTTCCCTGCTCCAGGTCCGCTCCTATTCTGTCGACCTCGATCTGACAACCGGATCGGACACGTTTCGCTCGACGACGACAATCCGCTTCGACGCGCGCGAGCCCGGGGCGGAAACCTTCTTGGACATTGCGCCGAAGGTGCTCCGCTCGATCACGCTGAATGGCCGGGTACTGGATGCCGAGGCAGGGGAGGACGGCCGTTTCCCGATTACCGGTCTCGGTACGGAGAACGAAGTCGTCGTGGTGGCCGACATGAGTTACTCGAATGAGTGCGAAGGGCTCCACCGCTATGTCGATCCCGCCGACGGCGAGACCTACGTATATTCCTTCGTCTACGTCGACAACGCACCACGCGTCTTCGCCTGTTTCGACCAGCCCGACCTGAAGGCCCCGTACGAGTTCGAGCTGTCGGTCCCCGAGACGTGGCAGGTGCTCGGCAACAGCGAGGCCGTGCGGACCGGACCCGGCCGCTGGAGGCTGACCGAGTCGCCGGCCCTGGCCACCTACCTGATCGCGCTCGTCGCCGGTCCGTACGCCTCCTTCCGGACCGAGCACCACGGCATACCCCTCGGGCTGCACTGCCGGGCCTCGCTCGCGGACTCGCTGAAGACCGACATCGACGAGATCTTCGAGATCACGGCCCAGTGTCTGGACGCGTACACCGAACTCTTCGGCGTCGAGCACCCCTTCGCGAAGCTCGACCAGGTCTTCGCGCCCGAGTTCGGCGTTCTCTCGCTAGACCACCCGGGCTGCGTGCTGCTGCGCGAGCAGTACCTGTTCAGCTCGGCCGCCACCGACAGCGAGCGCGAGACCAGGGCCGTCGTCCTCGCCCACGGCATCTCGCTGCTCTGGCTCGCCGGGCTGGTGACCAACGCCTGGTGGAACGACCTGTGGCTGGGCCAGTCGCTCGCCGACTACATGGCCCACCGCGTCACCAGCGAGGTGACCAGGTTCCCGGGGCCGCCCACCACGTTCGCCGCCCGCCGCAAGGGCCAGGCGTACCTGCCCGACCAGCGTCCCTCCACCCACCCGGTCAGCATCGAGGGCCCCGATGTGCGCACCGTGCAGCTGGAGTTGGACCGGATCTCGTACTTCAAGGGGCACTCGGCCCTGCGGCAGCTCGCCGCGCATGTGGGCGACGAGGCCCTGCGCGCCGGACTGCGGACCTACTTCGACCGGCACGCCTACTCCACGGCGACCTTCGCCGACTTCCTCGCCGCGATGAGCGAGGCGGCCGGCACCGATCTGACCGACTGGGCCGAGAAGTGGCTGCACTCGGCCAACGTCAACACGCTCACGCCCGAGATCGCCGTCGCCGACGGGCGTATCACCCGGGCCGCCGTCCTCCAGGGCGCCCCCGACACCCATCCGGTCCTGCGCACACACACCATGGACGTGGGCCTCTACTACGAGGACGACAGCACCACCGTCCGGGTCCGGATCGACGGCGAGCGCACCGAACTGCCGGAGCTCGTGGGCCGCCCGGCGCCGAGGTTCCTCCTCCTGAACGACGGTGACCTGACCTACGCCAAGATCGGGTTCGACCCCGGCTCGCTGGCCGCGCTGCCCGACACGCTGCACCGGCTGTCCCCGCTGAACCGGGCGATGGTGTGGTGCGCCCTGCTGCTGGGCGTCCAGGACGGGACGTACCCCGCCTCCGCGCATCTGGCCCTGGTGAGCGGGATGGTCCGGCAGGAGACCGAGCTGTCGATCCTGACCGAGGTCCTCGAACAGGCCCGGCACGACGTCGCCGACCGTTTCCTCGCGCCGGAGGAGCGGCCCGCGGCGATGGCCCGGATCGCCCAGGCCCTGCGCGAACGGCTCGCCCGCACCGACGCGGACGACGAGCGGCTGATCACCCTCTTCCGCGGTCTGATCGACTTCACCGCGGACACCATGGAGCTGTCGGGCTGGCTGGCCGGCGACGCGCTGCCCCCGGGACTGACCCTCGACACCGACATCAGCTGGCGCACCCGCTACCGGCTCGCCGTGCTCGGCGGACTGGACGAGACCGACATCGCCGCGGCCCTGACGGCCGGACCGGGCGCCGTCGCCGAGCAGTTCGCGGCGAAGTGCCGGGCGGCGCTGCCCCACGCGACCGCCAAGGAGGCGGCGTGGGCCTCGATCATGCGGGGCACGGACCTGTCCAACTACGAACTGTGGTCCCTGGCCGAGGGGTTCTGGCAGCCCGAGCAGACCGCACTGACGGAGCCGTACGTCGACCGGTTCTTCAAGGACATGCCGGCCGCCGCTCGCATCCGCGGGGACCTGGTGCTGGATCTGCTGCTCCGCTTCCTCTACCCGCGCCACGCCGCCACCTCCGGGGCCCTCGCGTCGGCGAAGCGGATGCTCGCGCTCGACGGACTTCCGGTGACGCTGCGCCGCCGGGGCGCGGACCACACCCACGATCTGCGGCGGGTGGTCGCGGCGCGGGCGGCATGGGCGGATGAACGGTGACGCCGGCGTGAGGGTCGCGATCGTCGGCGGCGGGGTCGCGGGCGCCCTGCTCGCCTGGCGGACCGTGCGGGCACCGGGCGGGGCGTCGGTGGATCTGTTCACCGAGGGCACCGGCGGCCGGGCGGACGCGTCGAGGGTCTCCGGCGGGCTGGTCCGGGCGTTCGAGCCCACCGTGGAGGCGACCGGGCCGGCGGCCGAGAGCCTCGCCGAGATCAGGAGCAGCGACGTCCTGCGCGAGTGGTCCGGGTACCGGGAGACCGGAGCGCTGTACGTCCTGCCGGGCGTTGCTTCCGTGAAAGAGCCGGCCGAGGTCGTCGACGCCTATCTGCCGGGCTCGGCCGAGGTGGTCGGCCGGGACAAGGTGGTCCGTGAGTTTCCCTTCCGCACCCTTCCCGCCGACTCCGTCGCCGTGGTGGAGCGGCACGCCGGTCATATCTCCCCGCACCGGCTGCGCACGGCGGCACTCGGGGCGGCGGCCGCGGAGGGGGTCACCGTCCACTCGGCGGCGGTGGACGCGGTGACCCAGGACCCGGCGGTGCGGACGGCGGACGGCCGCGTCCTGCGCTACGACCGGGTGGTCGTCGCGGCGGGTGCCTGGACACCGGGGCTGCTGGCCCGCAGCGGGCTGCCGGTGGCGGGTCTGCGGACCAAGCACATCCAGTACAGCCTGTGCGCGGCGGCGCTGGACGGGCTCGGGCCCTTCGTGGACGAGAACTCCGGGCTCTACGGCCGGCCCTGCGCGGACGGCGCCTTCCTGCTCGGTCTGCCGTGCGACCGATGGGGAGTCGACCCGGACTCGGTGACACCGGACGGGGCGCTGGCGCAGCGGGTGGCCGAGAGCGCCCGACGGGTGTTCGGCGTCTCGGTCGCCGTGGACCGCACCGTCGCCTCCTGCGACTGCTATCACGATCCGGCGGGCCTCGCGCTGCGCTCCCTCGGACCAGGACTGCACACCTTCACCGGTGGCAGCGGAGGCGCGGCGAAGACCGTGGTCTCCGCGAGCAGAAAGGCGGCCGCGGCGTTGCTGGCCTGACGGCCGTACACGGCTCTGAGGCTTTTTTCGATGAGTGCGGGCCGGGATATCTCCCGGCCCGCACTCTTTTTTGTGCGCGTTCAACTTCGCCTTTTTCCATACGCGTTCAACATCTAATTTCTCGTTCAACTCGCCCCAGGCCAACGGCGGTTGATTCGGCCAACCAGACCGGCGAAGATTTCACGCGGCCTCAGGAACCGCAGCGAGAGAGAGACTTCAATGGCGCAGCTTCCGCATGGCTTCGGAATTACTGGTTTCGGTTACTCATTCGGAGCGGACCAGAATGTCGAAGAAGTAGCGGGAACCTATGTCCCCGATCCGGAGCGCATTGTGCGGTGGGGTTACCACACCTTTCACCGGGCCCCCGACGACATCACCACGACCGATCTGGCGGCCCAGGCCGCACACGACGCCCTGTCCCGCACCGGAGTCGACGCCGACGACGTCGACCTGCTGGTGCTGGCCACCTCCGAGCACCCCGAATACCCCCACTGGGACGGGTCGGCGGCGCTGGGCCGGGCCCTGAAGATGGAGAGCCGGCAGACCCTGCTGCTGAACGAGGGCTGCGCCTCCGGCGTCACCGGACTGGGCATTGTGGCCGGGGTCCTCGCCGTACAGCCGGAGATCGACACCGTGCTGTTCGTCGCGGTGAACCGGGTCAGTGAATTCCACCGCAACCGCATGACGGTCAACAACGCGGTGCACAGCGACGGCGCCGTGGCCGCGGTCCTGCGGCGCGGCCACCAGCGCAATGCCTGGCTGGCCACCGAGCAGTTCACGATCACGGACCTGTGCGACTGGTTCCGTACCGACTACGGCGGCGCGGTCGCACCCCTGCCCCCGCAGGGCTGGTCCAGCAAGACCGCTCCGGCCGGGCATGTGCGGGTGCAGGAGCACTTCCGGAAGGACCCCGCCCGGCTGCGCGAGTTCGGCCAGGCGGCCGTCACCCGGATCGTCGACGTCGTCGACGGGGCGTGCAAGCGGGCTGGCGTCGGCCGCGACGAGGTGAAGCACCTCATCTACATCAACGACCCGGACGGCATCGCCGACCTCGCCGAACCGCTCGGCATCCCGCTGGCGCACACCAGCGCCGAACTGGCCAGGGCACACGGGCACATGGGCTCCGCCGACCAGCTCACCGCGCTCGGCGAGCTGACCGAACAGGGCGTGATCGCGCCCGGCGACCTGGTCGCGCTGACCGGGATCTCCATCGGGATGCGCTGGTACTGCACCCTCGTCCGCGCCTGACCCGTGTCCGACAGGAAGGCACCGCACCGTGAGCGAGAGTGAGAACCCGACGGCCGTGCTGCGTGCGGCCGTACGGGAACGACGTATGCCCGACCCCCGCACCCGCAGGGCACTGCTGGAGAGCGACGACCCGGCCCTGGCCCGGCAGGCCGGCCGGATCCTGAAGAACCTGGTCGTGGACGGGGAACGGCCCCGCGAGGTCGAGGTGGCCGTGCTGGCCACCTGCACCGTCGGCCCGTTCGAGCCGCTGCTGCGGGCCCAGTTGGTGGGCGCCGGACTCCTGCCCGCGGTACGCACCGCGGACTACGGCACCTTCGACATGACCCTGGCCACCGGATCGTTCACCCGGGACGGCGACCCCGGCCTGATCGCCGTGCTGATGGACTCCGGGTACTTTGTGCCCGGCGACTTCGGCGCCGCCGAACCGGACGTGCTGGAGAAGTACGTCGAGGCACGCCTGGAGGAGTTCCGCACCCTGCTGGCCGGCGCCCTGAACCACACGGCCGCCACCGTCGTCGTCCACACCGTCCCGCTGCCCGCGCAGGTCCGCGACGGGATCATCAGCGTGCACGCCCGGGCCCAGGTGGTCCGCTCCTGGTACCGGCTGAACGCGGCCCTCCTCGCCCTCGCCGAGGAGCACGCCCAGGTGGTCGCCGTGGACCTGCTCGGCGAGCTGGCCGAGGCACCCGTCCAGGCGTGTGACGTACGGCTGCACCGGTACGGCGATCTGCCGTACGGCGACGGCGCGTTGCTGCTGCTGGCCCGGCTCGTCCGCCGGGTCGCGCAGGCCCGCTCGGGTCTGTCCCGCAAGGTCCTCGCCCTCGACCTGGACAACACCCTGTGGGGCGGTGTGCTCGGGGAGGTCGGTGCCCAGGGCGTGCAGCTGGGCGGCCTCTACCCGGGCAACTGCTACACGGAGCTGCAGCGCACGGTGGCAAGGCTGCGCGAGCAGGGCGTCATCCTGGTCCTGGCCAGCAAGAACGACCAGGACCAGGTGGACCGGGTCCTCACCGAGCATCCGGACATGGTGCTGCGGCCCGAGGCGTTCTCCGCGCGGATGGTCGACTGGTCGGCCAAGGCGGGCAATCTGCGCCGGGCCGCCGAGGCACTGTCCCTGTCGACCGAGTCGTTCGTCTTCATGGACGACTCCGACTTCGAGCGGGCGCAGGTCGCGGACGAACTGCCGGAGGTCGCGGTGGTCTCCGCCGCCGGTGACCCCGCGTACCTGGTGGACTCGCTGGTCCGGCACGGCTGGTTCGACGTCATGTCGCTCACCGACACCGACCGCAAGCGCCCCGAGCTGTACCGGAACCGAGCGCTGCGCGGGGACTTCTCGGCCGGGTTCGACTCCTCGGAGGACTTCCTGCGGGCGCTGGACCTGAAGGTCGAGGTGACGCCCGCGACCGAGTACACGATCGGCCGGATCTCCCAGCTCGCCGCCCGCACCAACCAGTTCAACCTCACCGGGATCCGCTACGACGAGGCGGCCACCCGGCGCATGAGCGAGGAAGCCGGCCATCTGGTGCTGTCGGTGTCGGTCACCGACCGCTTCGGTGACGAGGGCATCGTCGGCGCCCTGTGGGTGGAGCGCACCCCCGAGGCATGGCGGGTCCTCAACCTCGTCCTGAGCTGCCGCGTGCTCAGCCGCGGCGTGGAACGGGCGGCCCTCGGATGGCTGGCCGGCGAGGCCGCACGGGCCGGTGCGCCGACCGTCGAGGGGCACTACCGGCGCTCCGACCGCAACGGCGTGGCCGCGGACTTCTGGACCGGCGCCGGATTCACCCGGGCCGACTCCCCGCAGGAGCCGGACACGGAGGTCTTCACCCGCGACGCGGCCACCGCGAGAGAGATCGCACCGGAATGGATCGCACTGAACGAAAGGAATGGATCCCCGCATGAGTGATTCGGTTTCGATCGAGGAGTCGGTGAGGGAAATCATCGCCGATGTGCTGGGCGCGGACCCCGCGGACATCCCCGCGGACACGGCACTGGCGGCGCTCGGGTGGGACAGCATGAATTCGATGGAAGCCCTGGTGCGCCTGGAGAAGCAGTTCGCCGTCGATCTGGACCTGCGGTCCTTTCATGCCGCCTACACCGTGACCGACATGGTCGCGCTGGTCGAGAAATTCTAATGAATTCAGGGAGGGACCAATTGCGGCACCAGGAAGTCGAAGTCCTCGCCATCGGCGCCGGCCCGGCCAACCTCGCGCTCGGTATAGCGCTGGAGGAGCTGGCCCCCAAGGAGCTCGCGGCGGGCACGCTGATCATCGAGCAGCACGACGACACCGTGTGGCAGCGGGGCATGCTGCTGCCGTGGACCCAGAGCCAGGTCTCGTTCCTCAAGGACCTGGTGACGCTGCGCAACCCGCGCAGTGAGTACTCCTTCGTGAACTATCTGCACTCGATCGGCAGGCTCGACGAGTTCATCAACCTCGGCACCTTCACGCCGTACCGCTCGGAGATCTCCGGCTATCTGCAGTGGGTGGCCTCCTCGCTGCGCGAGGTGCAGGTCGAGTACGGGCGCCGGTGCGTGTCGATCGAGCCCGGTCCGTCCCGCGGCGGTGAGGTCTCCCACTGGCTGGCGCGCACCGCCGACGGCGCCGTGATCTCCAGCCGGAATCTGGTGATCGGCGCCGGCCGGGACGCGTTCGTGCCCGCCGAGCTCACCGCACTGCCCGAGCGGCGCGTCATCCACAGCACGCGGTACTCGCACCGGATCGAGTCGCTCGACCCGCGTGAGGTGCGCCGGATCGTGGTGATCGGGGGCGCGCAGAGCGCCGCGGAGCTGCTGTGGGCCGCGTACCAGCGTTTCCCCGAGGCGCAGTGCACGATGCTGATGCGCTCGATCGGCCTGAACGCCTACCAGACCAGCAAGTTCACCAACGAGCTGTTCTATCCGTCCTTCATCGACGACTTCTACGCGACGCGGTCCGAGACCCGCCGCCAGGTGCTCAGCGAAATGCACGTCACCAACTACGCGGGGCTCGCCCCCGCCATGCTGGAGACGCTCTACCGCGAGATGTACCAGGAGCGGCTCCAGGGCACCGAGCGGCTGCGGATGCTCACCCTGACCGATGTGGCGGGGGCCCGCATGGACGGCGACGAGGTCGTCCTCGACACCGTCGACCGCAGGTCGGGCGAGCGGACCGAACTGCGCTGCGACCTCGTGCTGCTCGGCACCGGCTTCGTGCGGGACATGCCCGCCATGGTGCGCGCGCTGGCCGCCACGACCGGCACCGGCGAGGCCGCCGTCGACCGTAACTACCGGATGCGGCTGCCCGAGTCGTACACCGCCAACTGCTATCTCCAGGGCGTCAACGAGGCCACCCACGGCATCGCCGACTCCTTGCTCAGCGTGCTCGCCAGTCGCTCCCAGGACATCGTGACCGACCTGCTGGCCCGCCGCGGCGCCGCGTCCGACGAGGCCCTGCTCGCCAAGGCCCTGTGAGCGGGGCCGGCCGAACCCGTCAGCGCACCCCAGCGGCAGAGGAGACACACATGGAAATCCGAGAGCTCGACCGGGACAACCTCGCACCGGACAACGGACTGCGCGCCCAGCGCCTGTTCCCCTGGCCGGCCCTGAACGCGCCCTTCGAGGGCTCCTGGTGCGTCGTGCCGCCGGGCGCGGCTTCCGGCCCGCACAGCCACCACGAGTACGAGGTCTGGATCGCGATGACCGGTGCGGCGGCGATCCTCAGCGAGGGCAGGAAGGTGCCGTTCACCGCCGGTGACGTCGTCCACTTCCGCCCCGGCACCCGGCACCAGGTCGTCAACGAATCGGACGCCGACTTCCAGATGTACGCGGTCTGGTGGGACGCGGAGCTGGCGGAGCGGTTCTCCGCCCGGCACCAGGAGGAGACGACATGAGCGAGCGCAGCCGGCGCCGCGCCGTCGTCGTCGCGGCGACCCCCACCCCCAACGGGGACCTGCACATCGGCCACATGGCCGGCCCGTATCTCGCGGGCGATGTCTACAGCCGCTATCTGGCCGCCGACGGACGGGACGTGATCTACACGACCTGCACGGACGACAGCCAGACCTACGTCACCACCACGGCCCGCCGACTCGGGGTGTCCTCCGAGGAGTTGTGCGCCACGTCCACCGCGAAGATCGAGCGGACCATCGCCGCGATGGGCCTGTCGATGGAAGGGCTGCCGCCGATCGACGACCGGTACCGCGCGACGGTGCTGGAGTTCTTCACCCGCCTGCACGAGAGGGACCGGTTGCGCGAGCGCACGGTACGGCTGCCGTACGCGCAGGAGTCGGGCCGGTATCTGTACGACGGCCTGATGAGCGGCAGCTGCCCGGTCTGTCTGACCGGCAGCGCCGGCGGCGTCTGCGAGGGATGCGGGCACCCCAACAACGGCGACGAACTGCTCGGGGCGCGCTCGGTGCTGGAGCCGGACTCCCCGGTGACCACCCGCGAGGTCACCATTCTGGTGCTGCCCATGGAGGAGTACCGGGAGCGGCTGACCGCCTACTTCGCCGAGCGGCTCGGACGATGGCGCCCGCACGCCGCCCAGCTCATAAGGGAGTTGCTGGCCCGCCCCCTGCCGGAGATACCGGTGACCGTGCCCGGCGACTGGGGCATGGCGGCACCCTTCCCCGAGACGCCGGGGCAGATCCTGTACCCGTGGGTGGAGGCCATGCCGGCGGTCATGTACAGCACCTGGTGGTCCGCCGACCGGCGCGGTGAGCGCACCGAGGCCGTCGACGAGCTCTGGCGGGCCGACAGCGGGACGGAGCTCGTGTACTTCCACGGCTTCGACAATGTCTACCACTGGGGTCTGCTGGACCTCGTCCTGCTGATGGCGCACGGCGACCGCTATGTGCTGCCCGAGGCCAACATCAGCAACGAGTTCTACGACCTGGAGGGCGAGAAGTTCTCCACCAGCCGCAACCATCTGATCTGGTCGGCGGACCTGCTGGCGGAGGTGCCGAGGGACCTCGTCCGCTTCTACCTGGCGCTGACCGCACCGGAGTTCCAGCGCACCAACTTCAGCACCGCCGCCCTCACCGAGGTGACCGGGCGACGGCTGACCGGGCCGTGGAACCGCCTCGCGGACGCGCTGTCCGCCATCGCTCCGGCCGGTGCGGCGAGCCCGCTGCCGACCACCGCGGTGGGCCGGGACCGGGCCGCCGCGCTCATCGAGCGGTTCCGTCTCACCTATGAACTGGACGGCTTCAACCTGGGCCGGACCGCCGAGAACATCGTCGCCGCGCTCGACCGGCTGGCGGCGGCGGCCCTGGACCTGCGTCACGGGGACGACGCCCTCGCCGCCGGGGATCTGCTGCTGCAGGTGCGGGCGCTGCTGGCCTGCGCCGCCCCGCTGCTCATCGACGCCGCCGCCGAGGCGACGGACGTGGGCGTGGACCTCGCCCTGGACCTCGAACAGCCCGAGAAGATCACGCCGTTCGCCCTGCCCCGGCTGCCGCAGGCCGCGCGGACCGGCGCCGCAGGCACGGAGGTGGCGGCATGAAGCTGCTCACGCTGGAGACGGTGCAGTACCTGACCTACTACCACGGCCGCTACCGGCAGGTGGAGGACCTGGGCGTCGACCTCCATGTGCTCAACGGGGAGGGGACGGACGACTTCTGGCGGGCCGACCGCTATCGCACGGCCGGTTCCCGGAAGATCGACGACATCGTCGCCCTGGCCCGGGAATGGCATGCGGAGGAACGTTTCGACGGGGTGATCACCTTCTCCGAGTCCTCCGTCATCACCGTCGCCGCCGTCGCCGACGCGCTGGGCCTGCCGGGCATCGGTGTGCCGGCTGCGGTGTGCAGCAGGAACAAGTACCTGATGCGGCAGGCCTATGAGCGGGCGGGCGCCCCGATCCCCTCGTTCCGGCTGGTGGAGAGCCTGGACGACGCGCTTCAGGCCGCGGCCGACTTCGGCTACCCGGTCATCCTCAAGCCGACCCTGGGCGCGGGCAGCCACTTCGTCTTCCGGGTCGACGGTCCCGAGGAGATGGCGCTGCGGCACGCCCAGGCCGCCGAGGGCATCCGTGACCTGTTCTGGGTCAACTCCGAGGCCGAAGGCGTGGAACTCGGGCCGAACGGGCTGCTCGTCGAGTCCTTCCTGGACGGCCGAGAGTTCCTGATGGAGGCCGTCGTCTGGGACGACGACGTCTACCTCGGCTCGGTCGTGGACCGCATCACCGCCGAGGGCGGCACCTTCGACGACGACGTCCATCACGCGCCGACCTCGCTGGGGCCCGAGGACATCGAGAAGGTGCACCGGGCCGTCCGGGCCGGGGCGCACGCCCAGGGGCTGCGGCGCAGCGTCATGCACGCCGAGGTCCGGTTCCACGACGGCGAACCGCATCTGCTGGAGATCGCCGCCCGCGTCGGCGGCGGGGGCCTGGACCTCATCGCGCGCAAGACGGCCGACCACGACCCCATCAAGGCCGTGGTGGACATCGGTCGCGGAGTGCGCCCCGACGTGCGGCACTTCCGCCCGACCGGGATCCACATCACCGCCATGTGCCTGATCAGCGAGGCGGGCGTGGTCGAGCGGGTCGACGTGCCGGCGGAGGTCGCCGAGTCGGACAAGGTCTTCCTGCTCAAGATCACCGCCCGGCCGGGCGATGTGATCCGCCGCCCTCCGGACGGCAACACGATCCTCGGCTTCCTGGGGACGACCGGAGCCTCCGAGGAGGAGGCGTTCCGCACGATGAACGACTTCGCCTCCCGGATCAAGGTGACGTTCCGGCAGCAGACGCCGGCGCTCCACGACGCCGCCACGGCCTCCTGAACCCGCACCGCCCGACGCCTCCCGCCCACTTCGCGCAAGGAGAATCGACAGTGCAGCAAGACACCACGTCCGCACGCCGGAACACCGCGGTCGAGGGCGGCCGCCCGGTTCGGACGGTGCGGCCCCGGCGCTATCTGATGTGCTCGCCGGTCCACTTCGACGTCGTCTACTCCATCAACCCCTGGATGGAGCCGGAGAAGCCCACCGACGCGGCGCTGGCCGTCGCCCAGTGGGAGCGGCTGCGCAGCCTCTACCTGGGCCTCGGCCACGAGGTCGAGCTGATCGACCCGGTCCCCGGCCTGCCCGACATGGTCTTCGCGGCCAACGGGGCCACCGTCGTCGACGGCCAGGTGCTGGCCGCCCGGTTCCGGCACGAACAGCGCGCCGACGAGGGCCCGGCGTATGCCGCCTGGTTCCGTGAGCACGGCTACGAGGTCCACGACGGCGACCACGTCAACGAGGGCGAGGGCGACTACCTCGTCACCGGGGACCGGATCCTGGCCGGCACCGGATTCCGCACCGACCGGCGCTCGCACGCGGAGGCGGAGCGCTTCCTGGGCCTGCCGGTGGTGACCCTGGACCTCGTCGACCCGCGCTTCTACCACCTCGACACCGCCCTGGCCGTGCTCGACCACGAGGAGATCATGTACTACCCGGCGGCCTTCACCGCCGAGAGCCGCCGGACCCTGCGGGAGCTGTATCCGGACGCGATCGAGGCCACCGAGGACGACGCGGCGGTGTTCGGCCTGAACGCCGTGTCGGACGGCCGGCATGTGCTGCTGCCCGAGCAGGCCGCCCACCTCATCGACGAGCTCTGGGCCCGCGGCTTCGTGCCGATCGGCGTGGACCTGTCCGAGCTGCTCAAGTCCGGCGGCAGCTCCAAGTGCTGCACGCTCGAGATCCGCGACCGGGTGCCGGGGGCCGACGCATGATCAATTACGACGGACGCCGCTTCCGCCCCGCCGAGGCCGACGCCCAGGGCCGTACCGCGGTCTACCGGCAGGACGGCGACCTGCTGTGGGGCTCCTTCTCCGGCGGCAGGGCCCGCCGCGGCTCCCTGACCGGGGTCTGCGGCCCCGACGGCTCGCTGGACTTCGCGTACTCCATGGTCCTGGACGACGGCGAGGTCGTGTCCGGCCGCTGCCGCAGTACTCCGGAGCTCCGCGAGGACGGCGGCATCGATCTGCGCGAGGAGTGGGAGCGCTTCGGAGCCCACGCCGCGAAGGGCGTCTCGTATCTGAAGGAGGTCAAGTGATGACGTCGTCCACCCCGCCGTCCACCCCGTCGTCCACCCCCAGGAAGGGCGGCACGGTGACCTGGGCGTGCGCGCCCGGGTTCCCGCCCGCGGTGATCTTCCCCTTCACGCCGGCCGAGCGGATGGGGACCCGCAACATCTACGAGTTCCAGATGCTGATGTACCGGCCGCTGTACTACTTCGGCAGCCGGGGCACCCCGGACGTGGACTACGACCAGAGCATCGGCGAACCGCCGCAGTGGAGCGAGGACGGACTGACCGTCACGGTCAAGGTCAAGCCGTGGAAGTGGTCCAACGGCGAGACCCTGTGCGCGGACAACGTCCTGTTCTGGGTGAACCTGATGAAGGTCAAGGGCGACCGGTACGGCGAGTACGTGCCGGGCTACTTCCCCGACAACCTGACCTCGTACGGCAAACTCGCCGAGGACACCGTCTACTTCACCTTCGACAAGGCCTACTCGAAGAAGTGGGTGCTGATGAACCAGCTCAGCACCATCACCCCGCTCCCCAAGGCATGGGACCGCACCACCGAGGGGCCCGCGAACGCGTCGGGCGGCGTGGCCGACGTACCCGCCGTCTACGACTATCTGATGGCGGAACAGGGCGACATCATCGACGAGGGCAACGCACACCGCACCCGGTGGGCCGACAGCCCCGTCTGGAGCGTGGTCAGCGGCCCCTGGCGGCTGAAGAGCTACACGCTCGAAGGGCTGGTCACCTTCGTGCCCAACGAGCACTACTCCGGGCCCAACAAGCCCTACCTGGACGAGTTCCGCCAGGTGCCGACGTTCTCGGACGACGAAGAGTACGAGATGCTCAAGGCCGGCCCGGACGCCGAGGGCGGCATCCAGGTCGGCTACCTGCCGCTGAGCTTCGCTTCGGAGCCGGCCACCGACCCCACCGTGGGCGGGCCCAACCCGCTGGCGGACAACTACACGCTGGTGCCGCAGGTCGCCTTCTGCATCCGCTACTTCTGCCTCAACTACAACAACCCCACGGTCGCCGCGAAGATCTTCCGGCAGACCTACTTCCGGCAGGCGCTGCAGAGCACGCTCGACCAGGACTCCGCCGTACGCGACATCTACCAGGGGTACGCCTACCGGCAGAACGGCCCCGTGCCGATGGTCCCGGCCACCGACCTCGTCTCCCCGCGCCAGCGCGAGGGAGCCTGGCCGCTGCCCTTCGACGTCGACCGTGCCCGTGAGCTCCTGGCGGCCAACGGCTGGGACACCAGCACCACTCCGGCCGTCTGCGTGAACCCCGGCACCGGGCCCGGCCAGGCCGGCGAGGGCATCCCCGCGGGCACCAAGCTGAGCTTCTCGCTGCGATATGTGGAGGGACGCCCGGCGCTGACCCGGCTGATGGAGAAGTACCGCAAGGACGCGGCTGCCGCCGGGATCGAGCTGCGGATGGAGGAGGTGTACGGCTCGGTGCTCGTCGCCGAGGACGCGCCCTGCGCCGCCGGGCCGGACTGTCTGTGGGAGATGACCTGCTGGAACGGCGGCTGGGCCTACCACTACCCGAGCGGCGAGATCCTCTTCCAGACCGGCGCGGGCGGCAACTTCGGCCACTACAGCGACCCCCGGGCGGACCGGCTCATCGAGGCGTCCGTCACCTCCGACGACCTGGAGGCGCTCTACACCTACCAGGACTTCATCGCCGAGCAGGTGCCGGTCATCTTCACGCCCAACTTCCCCATCCGGCTCTTCGAAGTGGCCGACAGCCTAGGGGGATTCGGGCCCGTGAACCCCTTCGGGATGATCAACCCAGAGAACTGGTACTACCGCGAGGACGTGTGACGTGAACCTGTCCGCCACTCCCGTAGCGCCCCTGGGCTCCCACGCACTGCTGATGTTCCTGCTGCAGATCGGGGTCCTGCTGGGAACGGCCGTGCTCCTGGGCCGGCTCGCGCAGCGGCTCGGCATGCCCTCCATCGTCGGTGAGCTCTGCGCGGGTGTGGTGCTGGGTCCGTCCCTGCTCACCCCGCTGGCCCCCGACTTCGCGGCCTGGCTGCTGCCGCCGCAGCCCGAGTCCATGCACCTGCTCGACGCGGCGGGTCAGCTCGGGGTGCTGCTGCTGGTGGGCATCACCGGCATGAACATCGACCTCGGGCTGGTCCGCAGAAAGGGCAGGGCCGCCGTCCTGGTGAGCACCGGCGGCCTCGTGGTGCCCTTCGCCGGGGGTCTCGCGGTCGCCATGGCGATCCCGGCCGCCCTGCTCGTCGACGGCGTGGACCGTACCGTCTTCGCCATGTTCGCCGGTGTCGCGCTCTGCGTCAGCGCGCTTCCGGTCATCGCCAAGACGCTGCTCGACATGGGCTTGCTGCACCGCAACATAGGCCAGTTGATCGTCGGCGCGTCCGTGGTGGACGACATCGCGGGCTGGCTCCTGCTGTCCGTCGTCTCGGCGATGGCCACCACCGGCGTGCACGGCCCGGACATCGTCTGGTCCGTGGTGAACCTGATCGGGCTCCTCGCCTGCGCCTGGTTCGTGGGCCGGCCGCTGGTCCGCCGCGTGCTGCGGTGGGCCGGCCGGTCCGGCAACGGCGAGTCGGTGCCCGCCGTGTGCACCGTGCTGATCGTCCTGGGGGCCGTGGCCAGCCACGCGCTTCGCATGGAGGCGATCATCGGTGCCTTCCTCGTCGGGGTCCTGATCGCCTCCTCCGGAGAGATGGACCGCGAGCGGATGGCCCCGCTGCGGGTGGTCGCCGTCACCGTCCTCGCCCCGCTGTTCTTCGCGACCGCCGGGCTGCGGATCGACCTGACCGCCATGGCCCGTCCAGAGGTCGCCGGCTCGGCCGTGCTCGTGCTGTTCGTCGCCATCGCCGGCAAGTTCGCCGGGGCCTACGCGGGGGCCAGGGCCGGCCGGCTCGGCCACTGGGAGGCCCTCGCGCTCGGCGCCGGGATGAACTCCCGCGGGGTGATCGAGGTGATCATCGCGATGGTCGGGCTGCGGCTGGGGATCCTGACCACCGAGATGTACACGATCATCGTCCTGGTGGCGATCGTGACCTCCGTGATGGCCGCGCCACTGCTGCGCATGTCCGTGCGGCGCATGCCCATCACCAGCGAGGAGCGGGTGCGCGAGCGCGTGATGGCCGGCGGTCCGGCGCTGGAGTCGAATTCCTGACGCATTCGCACTGAATTACCGACGCTCCGGATTTCCCCCGGTGATCCGGCACTACCGTGAGGCCGACCCGTCCACCTCCGTGTGCGCTCGGCCACCCCAACTTCCCGAAGGGAAAGGTGACATGAGAGAAGTACCGAAGGCGACGGGACAGCGGCCGCTGCTGCTCGTGGTGGCGACGGGCATCCGGACGTATCGCGAGTATCTGCTGCGCTCCATTCGCACCGAGTTCGACCTCCACCTCTTCCATGTGGACGAGCCCACCTGGGAGAAGGAGTACATCTCCGGCTGGACGGTCCTGCCCAGCACCCTGGACGGCCCGGCGATGGCCCGCGCGGCCCGTGAACTGCACGCGGTCACGCCCGTCGCCGGGGTCCTGTGCTGGGACGAGGGACGCATCCACGCCACCTCCTACGTCGCCGAGGCGCTCGGCCTGCGCAACGGCGAGCCGGACGTCATCTGGCGGCTGCGCGACAAGGGCCAGACCCGGGCCGCCCTGGACGAGGCCGGTGTCGCCCAGCCCCGCTCCGTGGCGGTCAAGACGCTGGACGAGGCCCTGGCCGCGGCCGACCGGGTCGGATACCCCGCGATCCTCAAGCCGCGCGGACTCGGCGCCAGCCTCGGCGTCGTCCGCGTCGAGGACGCGGCCCGGCTCGCGGACAGGTTCCCGTTCACCGCCGGCACGAAGGGCCCCGACCCCGAGCCGCTGCGCTACAGCACCGATCAGCCGGTCCTGGTCGAGGAGTTGGTGACCGGCGAGGAGATCAGCGTCGACGCGGTCGTCCAGGACGGCAAGGCGATACCGCTGTTCGTGGGCCGCAAGATCGTGGGCTACCCGCCGTACGCGGAGGAGATCGGCCACTTCGTCGACGGGGACGATCCGCTGCTCACCGACCCGCAGTTGCTGGACGCCCTGCAGGACACCCACACCGCGCTGGGCTTCCGGGACGGCTGGACCCACAGCGAGTTCATGCTGACCGCCGCCGGCCCGCGCCTGATCGAGGTCAACGGCAGGCTCGGCGGCGACATGATCCCCTATCTGGGCATGCTGGCCACGGGCATCGACCCAGGGCTGGCCGCGGCGCGCGCCGCCTGCGGCATCACCCCCGACACCGCCCCGTCCCACCGGCGGGTCGCGGGCATCCGCTTCTTCTACGTCGAGCACGACGACACCCGTATCGACTCCGTCTCCTTCCGGGAGACGGGACTGCCCCCCGCGGTCGAGCAGTTGGTGGCCGTGGCCAGGCCCGGTGCCGTCGTGTCCCCGCCGCCGAAGGGCACGGTGTGGGGGCGGATCGCCTTCGCCATCGCCACCGGGGAGTCCATCGAGGAGTGCGGCGGGGCGCTCGACGCCGCCGAGTCGGCACTGGACGTGCGCAGCGATCAAGACGCCACCCATGCGAGAGAAGAGTGAACGTGCATGGCAACTGAGGAGAAGAAGGACAAGAGCGTGGCGATCTGGGCCACGTTCCGGGATTCGTCGGCGGCGGTGAAGACCATCCTCGCGGGCGTGCTGCTGAGCAAGCTCGGCGGATTCCTCAACGTCTTCATCGTGCTCTACCTGACCTACCGCGGTTACTCCGACACCGAGGCGTCCTACGCGCTGGGCGCCTACGGGGCGGGCGGCGTGGCAGGCGTACTGCTCGGCGGCACCCTCGCGGACCGGCTCGGGGCCCGCACCGCGACGATCCTGGGCATGGGCGGCACCGCGGTGCTCACCGCGGCGCTGCTCTACCTGCCCAGCTATCCGACGCTGGTCGTGGCGATCGTCCTGGCCAGCCTCATGGCCCAGCTCTACCGCCCGGCGGCCGCCTCCCTGCTCTCCGAACTCACCTCGGGGAGCAGCCAGGTCGTGGTCTTCGGCATGTACCGGTGGTGCCTGAACGTGGGCGCCATGCTGGCGCCGATGGTCGGCCTCGGGCTCTACCACCTCGACGGGGAGAACTACACCCTGCTGTTCTGGGGCGAGGCGGTGATCGCGCTGGCCTACGCCGTCGTCGCGGCCGCCGTCCTGCCCAGGCGGGTCACGACGGACCCGACCGAGCCGGCCCAAGCCGAGGAGGAGAGCACGGCCGGGGGCTACCGGGCGATGCTCGGCGACCGCCGCTATGTGCTGTATCTGACGGCCACCCTGTTCAACGCGATCATCTACGTGCAGTACCTCTCGACGCTGCCGCTGGACGTGGAGGCCCACGACCTCGACCTGTTCTGGTACACGGCCGCGGTCTCCCTGAACGGCTTCATGGTGATCGCCTTCGAACTCCCGCTCACGAAGGTGACCCAGCAGTGGCGGACGAAGGTCACGGTGGGGCTGTCCTTCGCCCTGGTCGGCCTGGGTGTGGCCCTGTACGGCATGCCGATGGGCGCCGCCGTGATCATCGGCGCCACGCTGGTCTGGACCCTCGGTGAGATCATCGGCGGCCCCGCGGTCTTCGCCCACCCGGCGACGGCGGGCCCGGCGCATCTGCGCAGCCGCTACATCGGCGCCTTCCAGTTCATGCACGCGCTCGGCACGGCCATCGGCCCGGTCCTCGGCGGCCTGCTGTTCGTACGGATCGGCCATGACGTCTGGCCGCTGCTCGGCGTGATCGGCCTGGCCGCGGCGGGACTGGGAGTCGCCGCCATCCGCACGCCCGCCGCGACGAAGACGGAGCCGACCGACGAGGTGGCCGCGCAGCCGGCGGACGCCTGAGCCGGATCCCCCCACGAGGAACGGCCGCCGTCCCCCTGAGGGGCGGCGGCCGTTGTGCTGCCGTCGGTATCCGGTCAGCCGATGGCCAGGCTCCGGGCGAACTCCTCGAGAGCCGGGCGCGGTACGGGCACCACCGAGGTCTGGTAGCCCGTCATCATCTCCGGCACCACGTCGTCGTACTTCCGCAGCCATACGTCGGTGGCGTAGACGGACTGCGAGAGCGCGACGCGCTCGTTCTCGGAACGGAAGGCCCGCAGCAGGTAGTAGCCGTCCTCGTCGTTCAGGGAGGGGCCGTGGGCGACCACGGTGATGCCGCACTCGCGCATGAGCGGGATCGTGCCGTCCCGGCTGATCCGGTGGAACTCCTCCCGTACTCCCGGCTTCACGGTGAACAGCCGGATCTCCAGCAGCCATGGTGCGCCGGCGTCGCTCAGGTCGCTCATGTCATCTCCTCTGCTGGTCACTTGACCCGGACTCCGGCCTTCCAGACCCCGGTGATGTGCTCGGGCTGCGCGATGACCTCGATGTCCACGAGCGGGTCCTCGTCGAGGATCAGGACGTCGGGGTCGTATCCCTCGCGCAGCTGGCCGGACCGCGGGGCCTGCGGTCCGAGGGTGGCGGGGCCGATCGCGGTGCCGGACTCGATGGCGTCCAGCGGGGTCATGCCGGTCTTCACCAGCAGGGGCAGCTCCCGGCCGTTGCGGCCCCAGGAGTCGGGCATTTCGGTGCCGGTGAGCGCGATGTCGGTGCCCGCGGCGATGGTCACCCCCTGCTCGCGGGCGATGGTGACGGCCTCCGCGTGCCGGCCGGCCGTCGCCTGCAGCTTCTTCAGCGCGTACGGAGGCAGCATGTGACCGTTGTCGAGGAGCTCCTGGAAGATCGTGCGCGTCGTGACGAGGATGGCCCCGCACTCGCGCATGGCCACGGCGGCCTCTTCGTCGATGTAGGTGCCGTGCTCGATGGTTTTGACCCCGGCCTCCAGCGAGGCCATGATGCCGGGCTTGCCGTGGCAGTGCGCGGCGACGATGCGGTCGGCCATCCCGGCGACCTCCACGATCGCGCGCAGCTCGGCGTTCGTGAACTGCTGGTGGACCGGGTGGTCGACCTCGGACAGCACCCCGCCGGAGGCACAGACCTTGATGAGCTTGGCGTTGCGGCGCAGCTGTTCCCGTGCCGCGCGTGCGCACTCCGCGGGGCCGTCGGCCAGCCTCAGCTCACCGCCGAGGTGCCCGAAGTCCTCCACCCAGGAGGTCGGGTAGCTGTGCAGGTCGGCGTGGCCGCCGGTGGTGGACAGCGTGGTGCCGGCCGGGTAGATCGACGGGCCCTGGACGGTGCCCTCGTCGATGGCGCGGACCAGGTGGATGCCGAGCCCGCCGGTCTCGCGCACGGAGGTGACCCCGGCGTTCAGCGCGTTGCGCAGATCGGTGGTGATCCGGGCCGCTCGCAGGGCGATCGGTTCCTGGAGCAGCAGGGTGAGGTCGGCCGACCGCAGCCCCATGAAGTGGCCGTGGCAGTCCCACAGTCCGGGCATCACGGTAGTGGCGCGGACCGTCTGCGCCTGCGGTGTGTCAGGGGCTTCGGCGACGGGACCGGCGTAGCTGATGGTCTCCTCGTCGAATATGACGCAGCCGTTCTGAATCGGCTGGCCCCGGCCTGGAATTAACTGTTCCGCTTCGATTCGCTGCAACATGCAGGGAGCAAATCAAAGAGGTGTTCTCGGGACAACCGGTGTTCGGGGACGGCAAGTTGTCCCTTACGGACGCGGTCCGCTCACGGTGTCAGAACGGTCTGTTCCACGGATTTCCGGGCCTGTGCGGCACGGTGCCGGAACACATGCCGATAGGTCTGCGGGGACACCGTGGTGACCCGGCCGAAGTGATAGCGGAGATTGGCGGCCGTACCGAATCCCGTGCGTTTGGCGATGTGTTCCACCGCGTCGTCCGTGGTCTCCAGCAGTTCCTGCGCCAGCCGGACCCGCTGCTGCAGCAGCCACTGCAGCGGGGTGATGCCGAGCCGGTCCCGGAACCGCCGGGCGAAGGTGCGCTCGCCCAGATGGGCCACGCGCGCGAGCTGGGGGACGGTCAGCGGCTCGTGCAGCCGCTCCTGCGCCCACTGCAGGACCGGGGCGAGATCGTTGCCCGTCTCCGCCCGGACCACCGGCTTGGTGTACTGCGACTGGCCGCCCTCCCGGTGCGGCGGTACGACCATCCGGCGGGCCACCTCGTTGGCGACGGCCGCGCCATGGTCCTGCCGCACCAGATGCAGACACAGGTCGATGGCGGAGCCGGTGCCGGCCGAGGTGAGGATGTCGCCCTCGTCGGTGTAGAGCGCGGAGGGGACGAAGTCGACCTCGGGGAAGCGGTGGGCGAAGTCCCCGGCGTTCATCCAGTGCGTCGTCGCCGTACGGCCCGTCAGAAGCCCCGCAGCGGCCAGGACATAGGCACCGGTGCAGATCGAGACGATCCTCTTGCCCAGGCCGTGGGCCTCGCGCAGCACCTCCACCAGTCGCGGCGGCGGATCGAGCTGGACGGGCCGGGCGCACGCCGAGACGAGGATGGTGTCCGCGTCGAGCAGGTCCTCGAAGCTGTGGGGCGTGTGCACATGCAGACCGGTCGCGGTGCGCAGCGGGCCGGAGGGGTCCCCGCACATCCGCAGCTCGTACCAGGGGTCGACCAGATCGGTGCGGTCGGTCCCGAACACCTCGCAGGGAACGGCCAGTTCGAACGTCGGTGTGGCATCCGTAACGGCGATCGCGATCACGTGAGGACGCATGTCGGTAATTTAGCGCACCTTGTCAAAACTGCCGATGGCGCGCGCGAGAGCCGCCGGGCGATGCTGGCCGGCATGAGCGAAGCCAAGACAGAACACTCCGGCGGAACCCTCAGCGCGGTGCAGGGCACCGCGATGTACGTGGGCGCCGTGCTCGGCACCGGTGTCATCGCCCTCCCGGCACTCGCCGCCGAGGCGGCGGGCCCCGCGTCGCTGCTCGCCTGGCTGGCCCTCGTCGTGCTGTCGGCCCCGCTGGCCGCTGCCTTCGCCGCTCTGGGATCCCGCTATCCCGACGCGGGCGGAGTCTCCACGTACGCCATGAAGGCGTTCGGTGAACGGGCCTCCGCGGTGGTCGGCTGGTGCTTCTATCTCGCCGTACCCCCCGGCGCGGCCGCGGCCGCGCTCTTCGGCGGCGCCTACGTCTCCTCCGCGGTGGGCGGCGGCACCACCACCACGACCGTCACCGCCGTCGGGCTGATGGTGGTGGTCACCGCCGCCAACACCCTGGGGCTGCGGGTGACGGGGCGGTTCCAGTTCATGCTGGCCGGTCTGCTCGTCACGCTGCTGCTGATCGCGGTCGCGCTGTCGCTGCCGAAGGCGGACACGGCCAACCTCGAACCCTTCGCCCCGCACGGCTGGTCCGCGGTGCTGCCGGCGGCCGCGCTGCTGGTCTGGAGCTTCGCGGGCTGGGAGGCGATCACCCACCTGGCGGGCGAGTTCCGCCGCCCCGCGCGCGACCTGCCCCGGGCCACCTACTCGGCCGTCGTGATCGTCGGAGGGCTGTACCTGCTGGTGGCCTTCGCCGTCATCGTCGTCCTCGGCGACAAGGCCTCCGACTCGGACGCGCCGCTCGGCGACCTGATGGCCGCGGGCCTGGGCGGCGACGCCCGCTATCTCGCCGCCGGCGCCGCGCTGCTGCTCACCACCGGCGCCATGAACGCCTACTACGCCGGCGCCGCCAACCTGGGCGCCGCCCTCGCCCGTGACGGCGCGCTGCCCAGCTGGATGTCCCGGGGCAGCGTCGCCGGAGAGGTGCCGCGGCGCAGCCTCGCGGTCGTCTCCGGCCTGTCCTTCCTGGCCCTGTTCGCCGTGGTGCTCACCGGCCTCGGCACCGAGCCGCTGGTCCTGCTCACCACCGGCTCGTTCGTGGCCGTGTACGCGATCGGCGTCGCCGCCGCCGTGAAGCTGCTCCCGAAGGGCACCAAGGGCCGGGCCTCCGCACTGGGCGCGTGTGTCGCCGTCACGGCGCTGCTGATCATGGCCGGCCTCTATCTGCTCTGGCCGCTGACGGTGGCCGGCGCCGCCCTGCTCTACCTGCGGCTGAACCGGCGCCGCCGCCCGTCCGGCGAGCCGGTCGAGGCCGCCGCCGTGCCGCCGCTGGAGACGGCCTCCGACGCCCGGGAATCCGCCTCGTGACACCTCAGCCGCAGCCCACGGTCACGGACCCGACGTCCGTGACCGTGGATGTCGCACGGACCCCGCCGACCGCACAGAGCCTGCGGGCAGCGGTGGCCACGTTCCTCGGGCTCGACGCCGGCCAGGCGGCACCACCCGTGGTGGCCTCGTACGAACCGCTGGCGCACGACGATCCGCCCGCCGCGCTGAAGTGGCTCAACTCCTGGGGATGCAGGATCCGTTATCCCCGCCCCGGCGAGACGGACGTGTTCGGCCCCGCGCTGCGCGAGTGGACCTCACGCTGGTACGCGCTCCTGCCCGGGCCGGACACCCGGCTCAGCGAACTCACCGACGACGACATCGCGCCGCTCGGCGAGTGCTACGCCGACCTGTGCGCGCTCGGCGCCGGGACACCGGACCGCCCCCGGACCCTGGGTGCGACCGCCGCCTCGAAACTGCTCCACGGGCTGCGCCCGTACACCCTCGTCCCCTGGGACGAGGCCATCGCCCGGAAGCTGCACGGAGCCCGGGACGCCGCCGCCTACCTCGCCCACCAGCGTCTCAACCGGGACTGGGCCCGGCGCGTTCTCGCCGACAGCGGAGGGGACGAGGAGGCGCTCGCCATCTTGTACGGGTGTCCCGGCAGACCGCTTTCCAAGATGCTGGACGACTACGCGTACATCACATTGACCCGATCGGACACAAGGTGATCCTTCGCATAGACCACATCGGACTCGCCACCGAGGACCCCGATGGTGTTGCCGCCTTCATGACCACCCTGGGCATGCGCAAATACGACGAAGGGCACGCCGACGACTACGGAGTGGCCTGCGAGTTCTGGCAGTTCGGGGGCGGCCTGGGCAACCCGGCCGTGGAGATCGTCTCCCCGACCCAGGAACGCTCCGCCATCAGCGGGCGCCTGAAGCGCCAGGGCCCGGGTCTGTACCACATCGCCTTCGAGGTCGACGACCTGGAGAGCGAGACCGCCCGGCTGCGCGACCAGGGCTTCACGGCGGTCGACGCGGAGCCCTGCAAGGGCGCGCGCGACGGAATGACGGTGGCCTTCCTCTACGCCCCCGCGCCGGCCAGTCTCCTGATCGAGCTGGTCCACTACACACCGGATCGTGGGAGGGGCGTGTGATCACCCTCCAGGACGTCCGCGCGGCGGCCCTGCACCTGCCCCGCACCGAGGAACACCTGATCCGGGAGTACATCAAGTTCAAGGTCGGCCGGATCGTGTACGCCTCGGTCTCCCCGGACGAGACGACCATGGGCTTCGCCTTCCCCAAGGACGAACGCGAGTCGCTGATCGCCTCCGAGCCCGAGAAGTTCCAACTGCCCCGCGCCTCCGACCTGCGCTACAACTGGGTCCACGCACGCATGCCGGCGCTCACGCCGGAGGAACTGGCCCCCCTGGTCCTGGACGCGTGGCTGATGGCGGTGCCGAGGTCGGTCGGCGACGCCTACCTGGAGTCAATGCCCGGCCGCCCGTGACGGCCTACTCCCCGTGCCGGCGGCGCACCATCTCGTCGATCCAGACCGGCGCGAACGGGGACGTACAGCCCGGGGGAGTCGGGTAGTCCTTGAGCACCTCCAGGCGCTCACCGATGTCGATCGCGCGGGCGCGGTACTCGGCGTGCTCGATCCCGATCTGGGCCAGGCAGTGGTTCATCGCCCACTGCAGCCGATCCGGGGCGTCCTTCATCCGCGCCTCGATGACGTCGAGCAGCCCCGGGAGGTCCAGGCCCCCGGGCTTCTTCGCCACGCGCTCGGTGGTCAGCGCCCAGCCGGCGCTCGCGACCACCGGATCCGGGTCGGCGAACCAGGCCAGGCGCAGCTCCTCGGAGTGCGGGCTCTTCTTCACGACGTAGTTCACGAGCCAGTCGTGCACCTTGGGTGTCCGGGCCTCGCGCAGCATCGCGTCCAACTCGTCCCGCCCGAACGCCTTCGGCCGGCAGATCAGCAGGGCCAGCAGCCTCGCCGCGCTGTCGCCGGTCTCCCAGAGTCGGCCCGCGAGCTCCTGCTGGGTCTTCAGCCGCTTGGCGATCGCGCGCAGCTTGCCGAGGTTCACACCGTGATCGTCACCGTGCCGCTCGTTCACCGCGCGGGCCTTCGGGTCCTCGAGCCCGGCCAGCTCGGCCATCACCTCGGCGACCGTCGCCTCGGTCGACATCGTCTCGGCCACCTCAGCCTCCTGTCCCTCATGTACGGGGTTCAGCGTAGGCCGACCGTCAGCGGATGTGACGTCCACGGTCCGCGCGTAGCGTGGTCGGGGTACATCGGACCGCGCCCCCGGCGCAGCTCTGCGGCGCCGGGGCACGCCCGGACGAGCGGAGGTTCAGCATGGGTACGGTCACCACCGACGACGGCACCACCCTGTTCTACAAGGACTGGGGTCCACGCGACGGCCGGCCGATCGTCTTCCACCACGGATGGCCACTGAGCGCCGACGACTGGGACAACCAGATGGTGTTCTTCCTGGCGCAGGGCTTCCGGGTCATCGCCCACGACCGCCGCGGGCACGGACGATCGAGCCAGAGCGCCACCGGCCACGACATGGACACCTACGCGGCCGACGTCATCGCGCTCGCGGACGCGCTCGACCTGCGGGAAGCGATCCACATCGGCCACTCCACCGGCGGCGGCGAGGTCGCGCGCTACGTCGCCCGCGCCAAGCCCGGCCGCGTCGCGAAGGCCGTGCTGGTGGGCGCCGTACCGCCCATCATGGTCAAGTCGGAATCCAACCCGGGCGGGCTGCCCATCGAGACCTTCGACGCCTTCCGCGAGGCCCTTGCCGCCAACCGCGCGCAGTACTACATCGAGGTGCCCTCGGGGCCGTTCTACGGCTTCAACCGCCCCGGCGCGAAGGTGTCGCAGGGTCTCATCGACAACTGGTGGCGACAGGGAATGATGGGCGCGGCCAACGCCCACTACGAATGCATCAAGGCGTTCTCCGAGACCGACTTCACCGAGGACCTCAAGCAGATCGACGTCCCCGTCCTGGTCGCCCACGGCACCGACGACCAGATCGTCCCGTACGACGACTCGGCCCCCCTGACGGCCAAGCTCCTGAAGAACGGCACGCTCAGGACCTACGAGGGCTTCCCGCACGGCATGCTGTCGACCAACCCGGACGACGTCAATCCGGACATCCTGGCGTTCCTGCGGTCCTGACGGGTGCCGGAGGCGTCACGGCTTGCTGGAGGCGTCACGGCTCCAGCACCCGGCGCTTCTGCTCCTCGAACTCGGCCTCGGTGAGCACACCCTGCGCCTTGAGATCGCCGAGCTGCTTGAGCTGGTCGATCCTGCCGGTCATGTCGTCGGCGGCCGACGGTGCCGCCGACGGCTGGGCGTAGGACGCCGGTTGAGCCGGGGGCTCGTCGTACGGATTCCGCTCCTGCGCCGCCCATCGCCCCTGCTGCCGGCGGGTCACACGGTTCGACACGGCGGTCGCGGTTCCGGCGACCACGGCCGTGCGCGCGACCCCGCGGATGAGACCTGGCATGGCCGTTCCCCTTCCGTCCTGCAGCCGTCGCCGACTGCCGTTGTGACGTTCAGCGCGCGGACTCGGTCGCATCGAGGGCGGCGACGAGGGCGGGCACCGGGATCCGCCCGGAGGCGACCATGCGGGCACCGCCGCGGCGCAGGGCGGCGGCGAAGGGCGCGGCCCAGCGGTTCTCGTAGACCAGGATTCCGGCGGAGCTGCCCGGCTCCAGCGCGGTGGCCGCCTCGTCGATGTCGTCCTGGCCGAGGATCCCGGAGGACGCGCCTTCGAAGACGGAGAGGTCGAGTGCGCCGTCGCCGGTGAGGTCGGCGATCTCCATGCCGGTCACGGATCCGTCCTCGCCCTTCCTGACGAACAACAGATCCAGGATCCGGATGAGGCCGCGGTCCACGAGGTCGACCAGCAGGGGGAACCCCTCGCCCGTCATCCGGTTGCCGGGGAACTCGACGACCAGGTAGTCGATCGGGCCCACTTCTTCGAGTTCGTCGGTCACGGTGTCACCTCTGGTGCTCACGGCTTCCCCTTGCGCCCATGGGACGCCCCCCGCCCCTCAATTCCATCACCGGGCCGCGGCACCCGCACGTCGGTACCGGCCGTTCACCTCTGGTGTCGGTCGTCGCCCTCAGGCCTCTTCCATGGCCTCGCCGAACTCGCGCAGCACCCGGTTGTGATGGTTGTGGGCGAGCTGGTGCCCGACTCCCAGGACCAGCGCCACCGGCCAGTCGATGATCTCGAAAGCGGCCAGTACGCCGACACCCGTGAGAAAGGCGAGCTGGTCGACAGGCGGCAGTTCGATATGCGCGCCGAACACATCGAACGTCACACTGTGCCGGGCGACAGCGTGCTCGGCCGCCTCACCGGGACCGGCCGGCCCCGCGTGTCCGCCGGGGGCACCGGGCCGGAGGGGGTAGACGCCCTGTGGGGAAACAGTCGATGCGTCCATGGCCGCCATCCGATCCACCGTCGACACGGACCGATCTGCCGACGGTGCGTTTTGGCACGTTTTCCCTACGTGTCAACCCTATCCAGGCCGCACGGATGACGCACCCGCCGCCTCACTGGTCCGAGTAGCCGATGTCCCCGATGGTCCAGGCACTCACGTCCTCCAGCGCGACGCGGTACATGCCTCCCGTGTCGGGGATGCCGAAGCTGCCCTGCAGAATCCGGGCGACATGGAAGTGGAGGTGGGTGGGCCGGTCGCCGTGCTCCGGCGTGCCGCCGCCCTGGGGCGGGGTGAACACGGCGGCGAACCGCCCCAGGTGCTCGGAATCCCGCAGGACCTCGGCCACCCGCTCCTTCCACAGGGCTTCCGGCGCGAGCCGTCCCGTGATGACGGCTCCCGCGGTCACCACGGTCAGGGACATCTGGCTGCTGTGCTGCGACTCCACCGTCGCGGCGATCGCGACGAGCAGGTCGTCAGGGTGCTTCATACCTCAGGAGCCTAGTCCGACGAAGGGCGTCGGGGCGTGCCGGGAACCGGGCGTCACCAGCCCAGCGCACCCTCGTCGGCCCGCGTCTCCCCGGCCGGCGCGGGCGGGGGCGCGTCGTGGCAGGTGAAGCCGAGCCGGGTCAGTGCCCGGCGCATCTCGCCCGCCGTGAAGTCGCGCCGGTTCTGCCTGGTGATCACTTCTCCGACCTGCATCACGGGATAGACCCGGCCGCTGATGGTCACGGCCACGCCGGTGACGGGCTCGGGCGTGATGCCGCTCATCGACTGCTCGACCTCGCTCTTGACCAGGTCGAAGGGGAATCGGGCGATGACACAGCGCATGGATGCCTCCACAGGGCTGGGGGAGAAACGCCGGAGGGGTGACCGCGCGACGGCGGCCGGATGGCGGTCGGGGAGCGGGATGCGGTCGGGGAGTGAGAGCGGGTCGCCCAGCGCGTGTCCGGGCTAGGGGTTGTTCCTCGGGGTGGAGCGACGGGTGCGGGCGGCGGTGGTTCCGCTTCCACTGCGCCCGGCGGCCTGTCCGTTTCCGCTCCGCCCGGTGGCCCGTCCGCTCCCGGCACGGCCGGCGGCCTGTCCGTTCCCACTGCGCCCGGCGGCCTGTCCGTTCCCGCCACGACCGGCGCCGCGACGACTGCGACCGCGGCCGGCGGCTCCCGTACGTTCGCCCTGCTCGGCTTGTTCGGTGGCCGGCGGGGTGATGGTGACGGGCACGCCGGAGGGGGTCCGGGCGCCGGTGATGCGCTGCAGTTCGGCCTCGCCGGGGCGGACCTTGGAGGAACGCGGTGTGATGCCGGCGTCGGCCATCAGACGGTCCATCGCGCGCCGCTGGTGCGGCAGGACGAGGGTGACGACGGTGCCGGACTCGCCGGCACGGGCGGTACGGCCGCCGCGGTGCAGGTAGTCCTTGTGGTCGCCGGGAGGATCGACGTTCACCACGAGGTCGAGGTCGTCGACGTGGATGCCGCGCGCGGCGACGTTGGTGGCGACCAGGACCGTGACATGGCCGTCCTTGAACCGGGCCAGCGTCTTGTTGCGCTGCGGCTGGGACTTGCCGCCGTGCAGGGCCAGGGCGCGCACACCGACGGACAGCAGGTGCTTGGCCAGCCGGTCGGCCGCGTGCTTGGTGTCCAGGAACATGATCACTCGCCCGTCGCGGGCGGCGATCTCGGTCGCGGTGGCGTGCTTGTCGTCGTCGTGCACGTGCAGCAGGTGGTGCGCCATGGTGCTGACGGCTCCCGCGGACGGGTCGACCGAGTGCACCACGGGGTCGTGGAGGTAGCGGCGTACCAGAAGGTCGATGTTGCGGTCCAGGGTGGCCGAGAACAGCAACCGCTGGCCGTCGGGACCGACTTGGTCGAGCAGCGCGGTCACCTGCGGCATGAAGCCCATGTCGGCCATCTGGTCGGCCTCGTCGAGGACGGTGACGGTGACCTGGTCGAGCCGGCAGTCACCCCGTTCGATGAGGTCCTTGAGACGGCCGGGTGTCGCCACGACGACCTCGGCGCCGGCGCGCAGCGCACTCGCCTGGCGTCCGATCCCCATGCCGCCCACCACGGTGGCGAGCCGCAGGCGCAGGGCACGGGCGTAGGGGGTGAGCGCGTCGGTGACCTGCTGGGCCAGTTCCCGCGTGGGTACGAGGACGAGGGCGAGGGGCTGGCGGGGCTGGGCCCGCTGCCCGTCCAGCCGGGCCAGTACGGCCAGGCCGAAGGCGAGCGTCTTGCCCGAGCCGGTGCGCCCTCGGCCCAGTACGTCCCGTCCGGCCAGCGCGTTGGGCAGCGTGGCCGCCTGGATCGGGAAGGGCACGGTCACGCCCTCGGTGCCGAGCGTGGCCAACAGACGTGCGGGCAGGCCCAGTTCGGTGAACGTCTCGACCGCCGGCAGCGGCTCGGTGAGGGTGACCGGGAGAGTGAACTCCTGCGGGCGGGCGGCGGAGGCCCGAGGGCTCTGCCGCCCCGACTCCTGGGAGCGGAAGCGGCCGCCACGAGCGCTGCTCGCCGAGCGGGTGGAACTCCTGTCTGCGCGGGAGCGACCTGAACTGCCGCCGGTACGGCGGGTGCGGTTCATTGAGGAACCTTCCTCGATCCGGCGTATCGAGGAATTCTGCCCAGCGGCGATGAGCCGCATGCGGAACCACAAGAATAAGCCGAGGGAAATACGAAAGCAGCGCGGCACTGAAGCCGAGGCTGTCAAGAATCCGGAAACTCCGGGAAGACCGGGAGGTCCGGGAAGACCGTGAACTCCGGGAGGTCCGGGAACTCAGAAAAGCTCCGGAGCCCGGACAAAACAATGAGCTGGGACCCGCACCCCAAGAGCGCGGGCCCCAGCCTCATGTCGCGTCAGCGTCAGGCGGGAACGATGTTCTCGGCCTGCGGGCCCTTCTGGCCCTGCGTGACATCGAAGGTAACCTTCTGGCCTTCCTGAAGCTCGCGGAAGCCAGAAGTGGCGATGTTCGAGTAGTGGGCGAACACGTCAGCGCCGCCGCCGTCCTGCTCGATGAAGCCGAAGCCCTTTTCCGCGTTGAACCACTTCACGGTGCCAGATGCCATATTGAATCTCCCTTGGGGGGCAGTGCCGGACTCCGCACTTTACGGATCCGAGTCGCCGCGATGATCACCCCTCCGGAAAGATCCGGAAAGCTTTGCAAAGAACCAAGTCTCTGGCAACCAAAACTGCAACTGCTATCACGCTAACACAGCTCGGGCGCAACCTGCCTGCAGGTTTTCGGGGTCGTTCAGACATTCTCACCCCGTCGTGGCCCGTAATTCTGCACCGGCGAGACTAGATATCCGCGGCGCGGCGGCCGCCGTGCTCGTCCAGCATCCGGCGCATCTCCCGGTTCAGGCGGAGGGCGTCGTCGAGCTGGTCCTCGAGGGAGATGATGCGGCACGCGGTCTCGATGGGGGTGCCCTGGTCGACGAGCTCCCGGGCGCGGGCGGCGATGCGCAGCTGGCGGCGGGAGTACCGCCGGTGACCGCCTTCGGAACGCAGGGGAGTGATCAGCTCGGCCTGGCCGACGGCCCGGAGGAAGGCGGGGGTGGTGCCGAGAACGTCGGCGGCCCGCCCCATGGTGTAGGCGGGGTAGTCGTCGTCGTCGAGGTTCCCGGCGACGGGGGCGTTCTCAGCGGGCATTGCACCTTCGTTTCGGGGACGCGGCGAGGGACCCGGGTGTGCGTGGCACCCGTGCTCCGAAGGGTTCAGCACCACTTGCCTCGTGGGACAACCCTAACTCCGGTGGGCCCGGCAGATGTGTCCTCGCCATAACAGATTTTCCGACGCGGCGGAGGAGGGATCTCGAGTGCGGGCGGATGGGCCCGGGTGCGGGAACATCACCTTCACTCGTCCCGTCGTCTTGCAGGTCCCGACGGCGTTTCGCGCGCGAGACGCCTCCGGCGGGCGATCTACTCTCGGCCCGTGGGACAACCCGAGCTGCGCGCCGAGGGCGCGGGACCGTTCACCACCCGCCTCACCTGGCAACCCCCGGGCGGCGGCACCGCCGTCTGGGAGTCACGGCTCGCCCGTCGCCGCGGGATCATCGCCGTACGCCCGCCCGGCGCGCCCAGCAGCCGGCACACCAGCGCCGACGAGGTCGCGCTGCGCCGCCTGCGCGGGCTCAACGCCACCGCCGCGACCGCCTTCATCATCGGCGGAGCCCTGTTCGCGGCCGGCGCCGGTGTCGCCCAGCTCGGCTCCGGCGACGCCACCACCTGCGCCTCGATCTACTTCGCCGGCGGTCTGTTCTTCAACACCGGCGGCTATGTCTCACTGCTCCAGGTCGTCAACGCTCCCCGTCACGTACCCGGCGGCGAGGGCCGACTCGTCACCCACGGCTGGCGCTGGTGGAGCTACGAGCCGACGCGGGTGGACTGGCTGAGCGCGATCGTCCTGTTCGCCGGCACCCTGGTGTTCGCCGTCGACCTGCTGGACTCCTTCCTCCAGGGGCTGAGCGTCCAGCAGATCAACCGGCTGATCTGGACCCCGGACGTGATCGGCTGTCTGCTCTTCCTGATCTCCGGCCACCTCGCCTTCGTCGAGATCTGCCACGGGCGGCTCTGCTTCCGGCGCCGCAGTCTCGGCTGGTGGATCGTCGCCGTGAACCAGTTCGGCTCCGTGCTCTTCATGGCCTCGGCGATCGCCGCCTTCACCCGTCCCGCCACCGGCAGCGAGATCAACGCCGAAATCGCCAACTGGGCCACCCTCATCGGCGCCTCGTGCTTCTTGCTCGGTGGCGTCCTTCAGCACTACGAACGTCCGTGATCGGTTCTGGAGGGAGCCGCGGCATGGGCGGCGGTTTGCCGACGACGTTCACGCCGTGGTCGTAGGGCCGGCGGAGCAGCTCGGCTGAAGCGCGCCGAAGGTGCCGGTCGCGATGGCGTGGAAAATCGAACACATGATTGAATTCGGCCATGCGACCGTTCCCCGACGATCTCGTCCAGGCGCAGCAGGAGTGGAGCCACACCTACCACCAGCTCGCCGAGCGCCCCGGCCGGACCGAGCTGCGCCGGCGCCTGTACCGGCTGTCCACCGCAGTCCTCTTCCACCCCTACTGGCAGGAGCGCGGTAGATCGGCGGCAGCATGGTGGGAGCTGCGGAGTCTGGCGCGTGGGGAGAGGACCTGGGGGTGAGGGGCTTCACCGCGCACGGCAACGGTGCGGGCGATGACCGCGCTGCCGCCTGACGCACGGCGACTCCGGGCGATCCTGGCCTTCATCGAGGACCGGATCGCCGAGAACGAAGCCGTGGGAATCTATCTGCGCCTCCAGCGAGACGCCGTACGGGCGGCCCTCGCCGAAGCCGAAGCCGGGGCAGAGGCCGAAGGCCGCCCACGCCCCGGCCCTCCCCCACGACGCCGGCCCGCGCTCCCCTCCTTCACCCCCGCCCGAGACGCGGGCCGCCCAAGGGCCTTCGTGGTCCAGCAGAAACGCACCCCCGACGGCCCGGAGCCCGCCGTGATCCACACGGACGACTGCACGATGATCGAGGGCACCGCCCACCCGATCAGAGCCCACGAGGCGCGCGTCGCCCTCACAGACCCCAACCTCGAACCGTGCCCGTTCTGCCGCCCGGACAGTGAGCTGGGGATCCTGGAGTAGCGGGCTCTCACGCAGGAAGGTCCGGCAGCGCCCAGCGCTCGCTCGTCCCGACTAGGAAGGGCCGACATGGCATCCACGCTGAACTTCAACGTCTTCACCGCCCCGGAGAAGCCGCTGGTGGGCGACCGGCCCCGGCCGTTCGGGGACACGATGGCCTGGGACCCGATGACCTCGACCCTGATCTACGGCGACAGTGACGCGGTGCTGGTGGACACGCTCACGACCGAGGCGGAGGCCGAGGCGCTGGCCGCCTGGGTCGCCCTGCACCACCGCAACCTCACGACGATCTACATCACCCACGGCCACCTCGACCACTTCGCCGGCGTCAGCGTCCTCAAGCGCCATTTCCCCACCGCGCGGTGCGTCGCCGCGCCCGGGGCGGTGGAGCTGGCGCGCAAGCAGCAGGTGGCCTTCTACCGCAAGCTGCTGCCCGGCCGGCTGCCGGCCGTGATCCCCCTGCCCGATCCCTACAACGACGAAGTCCTCACCCTGGAGGGCCACGAACTGCGCATCATCCAGCAGGGCCACACCGACGCGGCGGACAGCACCTCCCTGTACGTGCCCTCGCTCGACCTCGTCGTCGCCGGAGACGTCCTCTACAACCAGTGCCATCAGTACGTCGCGGGGCTCACCCCCGAGAACCTGGCGAACTGGCTGGCGGCGCTGGACCGGTTGGCGGCGCTGAACCCGAAGGTCGCGGTGGCCGGCCACAAGAAGCCGGGCGCCGCGGACACACCCGAGGCGATCGAGTGGACGAAGCGGTACCTCACCGACTTCGCCCGGCTGAGGGAGGAGACCTCCGGCGACGCCGAGCTGTTCGGCGCCATGACCAAGCAGTACCCCGGCTGGGCGGCCCCTCAGGCCTGGCTGATGTTCGGCCTCGCCTGAGATCCGGACCGGGCTCAGCGCACCGGGAATCCGAAGGAGTAGCCCTGCTCCTTGAGCCAGGGGAGGATCCGGCGCAGGGCGTCGACGGTCTGGGAACGGTCGCCGCCCGCGTCGTGGAAGAGGAGGGTCGGCCCGTTGGGCAGCTCGCGCTGGACGGTGGCGACGATCGCGTCCGCGCCGGGCTGCTCGAAGTCCTTGGTGTCCACGTTCCAGCCCAGCGGGCGCATGCCCCGGTCGGCGGCGAGCTTGCGGCTGTAGGGGGTGAAGGCACCGCCCGGCGCCCGGTAGTACATCGGCCGTACGCCCCCGGACGCCTTGGTGATCATGCGTTCGGCGTCGAGGATCTGCTGCGACTGGTAGGCCTCGGAGTTCTTGTCCATGGTGGTGTCGTGCGACACCGAGTGGTCGCACAGCCGGTGCCCGGCCGCGACCACCTTCTTCACGAGGTCCGGGTGGGCCTGCGCCTGCGTCCCCACCATGCAGAACGTGGCCTTCACCCCGTACTCCCGCAGCACGTCCAGCACTTGAGGGGTCCACACGGGGTCGGGGCCGTCGTCGATGGTGATGTTGACGCCGCGCGCCCCCTTGTCCGAGGCATGGACGATGGACACCGCGACCGGCTTGACGTCACCGCCCGGCCTGGCCGACGCGGTCGTCTTCGGCGACGAGCCGCCCACGGCACCGGCCTGCGCGGTCCACACCGAGGCACCCGTGGCGAGCACCGTCACCCCCAGCGCCGCACCGATCACCTTGCCGTACCAGCCCCGCCCGCCGCCGTGCCGTGCCATGTCCGCCCCGCTTTCGCGCAGTTCCTCGCCGATCCCCGGGTCGCCTTGCGACCACATGGCAGGACGAGAGACAGCGGCCGCGGGATCCCTCCGTTACCGATCACGGACAATTCCGGGGGAGTTCGCGGACAACCGGGAACTCCTGGCCGGACAACAGGTCCCTCACAGGAGGCCCTCAGGGTCGCGGGACAGAGTTCGGTGCATGCCCGCCGTACGAGTGCTGATCGTCGACGACGAGCCCGAGCTCACCGAACTGCTGTCGTGGGCCGTCGTGGAGGCGGGCTGGCAGCCGTTCCTCGCGGACGACGGGCGCAGCGCCCTGACGCTCGCACGCGGCTGCGCCCCGCACGCCGTCGTCCTGGACGGGATGCTGCCGGACCTGGACGGTGTGCACGTACTGCGGCGACTGCGGTACGAGAACGCGCAGTTGCCCGTGCTCATGCTCACCGCCCGCGACACCCTGGAACACCGCATCGACGGACTGTCGGCCGGCGCCGACGACTATGTGACCAAGCCCTTCTCCCTCGAAGAGGTCATGCTGCGGCTGCGCGGCCTACCAGCGGACCTCGACCCAGTTCACCGTCCACTCCACCGAGTGGCGCCTGTGGAGCAACGTCGACTCCTACGACCGCCAGGGCGTCGCCCTCGCCGATCTGAGCGACGACCAGAAGGCGCTCGGGACCGCCCTGCTCAAGGCGGCACTGAGCGCGGACGGCCTGGAGACGACGGAGAAATAGGCAACACGAACTCCTTCAACGAGGACGCCTACTACTGGACGGTGATGGGCACTCCGTCCGCCACCGAGCCCTGGGGCTTCCAGTTCGACGGCCACCACCTGGTCATCAACTACTTCGTCCTCGGCGACCAGGTGGTCATGAGCCCCTGCTTCTGGGGCTCGGAGCCGACGTCGATGGAGATCGACGGCGAGACGGTCACGGTCTGCCACGAGGAGGTCGTCGCCTCGCTGGCCTTCATCAACTCCCTCACGGCGGCCCAGCGATCGGTCGCCATCGTCTCCTCGACCAAGACGAACGAGTCCATGAAGGCGGGTGCCTTCTCCGACAACACGGTCCAGGCGTACGAGGGCCTGCGCGGCGACGTCCTGAACGCCGCCCAGCAGAGGATGCTCCTCGGCATCGTCGAGGCCTTCGTCGGCCGGGCGCGGGCCGACGCGGCGAAGGTGCGGATGGCCGAGGTCCGGGCCCACCTCGCCGACACCTACGTCACCTGGGCCGGCGGCATCGCCGACGACTCCGCCTTCTACGTCCGCGTCCACAGCCCCGTCGTCTGGGTCGAGGTCGACTGCCAGGGCCCGGGTCCGCAGGCCGGGGCGTACGGCGCGGCGCAGGGCGACGGCCCGACCCAGAAGCACGTCCACTCCATCGTCCGCACCCCCAACGGCAACGACTACGGAAGGGAGCTCCTCAGGCAGCACTACCTGACCTCGCCCCACCACCGGTGAGGCGCACGTTTCCCGTCATGGCGGAGGGCCGCACCCATTCCCGGGTGCGGCCCTCCGCGCGTGCGCTCAGGGTTGAAGGTTCGTTCAGCTGAAGGGAACGGCGTCCGTCGGGGCGGTGTGCCAGTTGGTGACGATCGGCTTGTCGACGGTGATGGTGTCGACCGGCAGGGAAACGGGGTCGGGGTCGTCGGCGCCGACGGCGACGATGATGCTGTCCAGTTCCTTGCCGCCGTCCTCGTTGGTGGTCTTCGGGTTGACCCCGGCGTAGGCGGCGGTGCTCCCGCTCAGCTTGACCGGCTCGCCGACGGCCTGCTCCGCGGGGCCGGCCTCGGTACCGTCGGATCCGAACGCCACGGTCGGGAGCTCGGCGGGCAGGTAGCAGGTGATGCCCGGCTTCGCCTTGGCGATGATCAGGATGTATCCGCCGGCCTGGCTCTCGGACTTGGTGCTCCAGGAGATGTCGTTGGCGCCGCAGCTCTGCTCGACCTGCTCCCGCTCACCGTTGCCGGTGTCGACGCCGGAACCGGCCCCGTCCTCGGTCCCCTTGCCCGACGCGTCGGAGCCCTTGCCACTGTCCTTGCCGCTGCCCTGACCGCTGCCCTTGCCACTGCCACTGCCCGACGAGCCGGCCTGGGTGGGGGACGAGGAAGAACCCTTGGAGGCACCGGTGTCCGTGGCCGTGTCCGTGTCCTGGCACGCCGTCATCAGCATGGCGCCGCCCACGAGGGCCGCGGAGACGAGGAGGGCCTTGCGACGGTTGCCGAACATGAAATCCCCTTGGTGATCGGTTGGTTGAGGCCGAAGCGGTTTCGGCGGCTCGGTGCTGCTCGATCTCTATGAGGGGGCTGCGCGCCGAAGGGATCCCGGTGCCTTCGTTCCAGGACAGCGCTGTCACAGGCTGGTGACATGATCACAAAAAGCCGGTCGGACGGTTTGTCAGCTCAGCGCGCTCTTCTGCTGCCACTCGGTCCATGAAAGATTCCACGCGCCGAAGCCGTTCCCGGGCTCGACCACGCCCTTGGTGTCCTTGCCGGTGATCTCGAACGGGTCGCCCGGCCGCACCTGCCCGTAGAACCAGGCCGCGTTCGCGTCGCTCATCCCTATGCATCCGGAACTGTGGTTGGCGTTGCCGAAGTAGCGGGCGTTCCACGGGGCGGCGTGTGCGTACATGCCCGACCAGGTCAGCCGCATCGAGTAGTCGACCATCTTGTCGTAGGCGTCGCCCAGACCCACCGTCTCGGAGTTCATGTTGATCGTGCCCTCCTTGGCCATCAGCACGGCGGTTCCACGCCAGGAGCGCTTGTCGCCGCCGGGCGTGCCGCCGCTGACCGGTATGCGCCGTACCGTCTCGCCGTCGCGCAGGAGTCGGAGCTGGTGGCTGTCGAGGTCGACCTTGACGATCTGCCGGGCGCCGATGGTGAAGGTGGTCACGTAGTCGCGTACGAACCAGCCGCCGCCGGCGCCCGAATCGGTGCCGTTCAGATCGGCGTTCAGCGTGACCTTGGTCCCGGGCTTCCAGTACGCCTTGGGCCGCCAGTCCACCCGGTCCCGGCCCGACCAGTCGCGTATCCAGCCCCAGGAGCCCTCGGTGTCGTTCGAGGTGGTGATCCTGAGCTGTTTCTCGACCTCGGCCCGGTTCTCGACCGGGTTGTCGAAGACCAGGGAGATCGGCTGGGCGACGCCGACGGTGGCGGCGGCGCCCGGTCGCCAGTCGACCTTGTTGACCTGGTCCGCCGGAGCCGTGGTGAAGGAGGCCTTCGTGGTTCCGGCGGTTCCGGCCTCGGTGCGGGTCGCCGCCGTCACCGCGTACGCCGCGCCGGGTACGGCCTTGCGGTCGGAGACCCACGACCGGCCGTCGGCGGCGACCTTGCCGGCGAGCCGGTGGCCCTCGGCGTCGGTGACGGCCACCGAGGTGAGTCTGCCGCCCGCGGCCGTGACCTTCACGGGCTCGCCCGCCGGGACCCGTTCTCCCGTGGGCGTGACGGTGACCGTGACAGGACGGTCGGCGGCGCGCGGCTTCACCTTGCCGTCCGGGGCGCTGGGGGAGCCGCTCGACGAGCAGGCGGCGAGCGACGCCAGCAGGGCGGCCACGACGGTGGCCCGGACGCGGGCATGGGTGAGTACACGGGTGCGCGACAACAGGACCTCCGGGAGGACGAGAAGGGGGTGGACGATTCGGCGATGTCGTGACTGTAGAGCCGGAAAACCCGAGGTCAGCCGCTATGGGGCTATGTGACGGCGTCTGGTGAGGAACGGTCATGGTCCGGTCACATTCGCCGGACGGAGCGGTCATGGGCCGCTGTGAACCTCCTGTGTGTCCCCGCGACAGGCCCGGGGAGAAGGAGAGGTTCAGACCGTGTCAGCGCTGCTCGTGCCGCCCGGCCGCGTGCCCCAGGCACACAACCGGGGCTTTGCCCTGCGAACCATCACCGCGGAGACCTACCGGGCCTTCCTCGCGTCCCCCGACGGCGCGGCGCTCGGCGCCGGCTTCCTGCAACTCCCCTCCTGGGCCGAGGTCAAGGAGGGCTGGCGTGCCCAACTCCTCGGCTGGGGACCGGATCCCGAGGCGGGAGAACTGACTGGCGTGGCCCTGGTGCTGCTACGGCAGTTCCCCGGCACCCGCAAGTACTTCGCCTACCTCCCCGAAGGGCCCGTCGCCGACTGGAACGACCCCGACATCGACGGCTGGCTCGCTCCGCTCCTCGAACACCTGCGCCGCGCGGGCGCCTTCGCCGTACGCATAGGCCCGTCGCCCGCCTACCGGCGCTGGGACGCCGCCCGTCTCAAGCCGCTCACCGGCCCGGGCCGACGCCTGGGCGACGTGCTCGCCAGCGAGGTCGACCCGCTGGGCACCGCCGTCGCCGAGCGGCTGCGGGCCCGGGGCTGGCGCCGCTGCGGCGGTGACGGGACCGGAGCGGAGGGGGACGCCCAGCCCCGGCACGTCTTCCACGTACCGCTCGCCGAACGCACCACGAAGGACCTGTGGGCCGGGCTCAACCAGGAGTGGCGCCGCAATGTCCGCCGCGCCCAGAAGGAGGGCGTGGAGGTGGTGGTGGGCAGTGCCGCGGAACTCCCCGAGTTCTACCGGCTGCTCGGCATCACCGAGCGACGCGACGGTTTCCGGCTCGGCCGTTCGCTCGCCTACTACGAGCGTCAGTACGCGGCGCTCAACGCCGAGGAACCGGGCCGGATGAAGCTGTACCTCGCCCGGCACCGGGGAGAGATCCTGGCCGCCCACACGATGATCACGGTGGGCCGCCGGGCCTGGTACCAGACCGGCGCCTCGGCCGACCACCGCCGCGAGGTCCGGCCCTCCAACGCCCTGCAGTGGCGGATGCTGCAGGACGCCCACGCGCTCGGCGCCGATGTCTACGACATGCGCGGGGTACCCTCCACACTCGATCCAGACGAACGTGCGTACGGACTGCTGCGGTGGAAGCTCGGCACCGGGGGACAGGTCGTCGAGACGTTGGGGGAATGGGAGAGGCCCTTGGCCGGCAGCGCCAACCACACGCTTTACCGCGCCTTCCACGCGTACCTGAACCGCCGATGAAGCAGACGACGCCGACCGCCACGGGCCATACCAAAGCGACAAAGGCGGCCTCTCCGGCTTCCTCCGCCGCGCGCGGCAGCGCCGTGATGGCCGCCGGATCCATCGTCTCCCGGGCCACCGGATTCGCCCGCTCCGCCGTGGTCGCGGCGGCGCTGGGCACCATCGGGCCGGTCGCCGACGGCTACGCGGTCGGCAACGCCCTGCCCACCATCGTCTACATGCTGCTCCTCGGCGGCGCGATGAACGCCGTCTTCGTGCCCGAGCTGGTCAAGGCCGCCAAGGAGCACGACGACGGGGGCGCCGCGTACACCGACCGGCTCGTCACCGTGTGCGTCGTCGCCCTGCTGGCGATCACCGCGACCGCGGTGTGGGCGGCCCCCGCGATCATCGACGCGTACACCGACTACACCGGCGAACAGGCGGCCATGACGACCGCGTTCGCCCGCTACTGCCTGCCCCAGATCTTCTTCCTCGGACTGTTCACGCTGCTCGGGCAGATACTCAACGCGCGTGGCCGGTTCGGCGCGATGATGTGGGCGCCCGTCCTCAACAACCTCGTCGTCATGGCCGTGTTCGGCCTGTACCTGGCGATGGCCATGGGCGGCGGGGACACGCTCACCGCGACCGAGACCGCCGTGCTCGGCTGGGGCACGACCGCCGGTATCGCCGCCCAGGCCCTCGCCCTCGTCCCCGCGCTGCGCGCGGCCCGCTTCCGCTGGCGGCCCCGCTTCGACTGGCGCGGCAGCGGACTGACCCGCCCGCTGCGCGCGGCCGGCTGGCTGGTGCTGCTGGTGCTGGCCAACCAGGCCGCCTACTGGGTCACCACCCGCCTTGCGACCACCGCGGGCCTCGACGGCGGTCCCGGGTACGGCGCGTACAACAACGCCTATGCCCTGTGGGTCGTACCGCACGGCATCGTCACCGTCTCCGTGGTGACCGCGCTGATGCCCCGGATGAGCGCGGCCGCCGCCGACGGGGACACCGCCGCCGTGCGGCGCGACGTCTCCCACGCCCTGCGCGTCAGCGCCTGCGCCGTCGTACCCGCCGCCTGCGCGCTGTTCGCCCTCGCCCAGCCGGTGATGGCCCTCGTCTTCGGATACGGCAGGACCAGCGCCGCCGACACCACCGCCATGGCCGGGATCCTGATGGCCTTCGCGCCGGGACTCATCGCGCTGTCCGGCCAGTACGTCCTCTCCCGCGCCTTCTACGCGCTCTCCGACACCCGTACGCCCTTCCTGCTCAACCTGGTGATCGTCGCCCTGAACGCGGGACTGTCCGTGGCCGCCGCACACCTGCTGCCGGCCCGCTGGGCCGTGACCGGCATGGCGGCGGCGTACTCGCTGGCGCTGTGCGCGGGCTGGGCGGTGACCGCGCGGGTGCTGAGCCGCCGGCTCGCCGTCGCCCGCCCCCTGCGCTCGTCCGCCGTCGGCGCCCACGCGCGGCTGCTGCTCGCCGCCGTCCCCGCCACCGCGCTGGGTCACTTCGCGGCCTCGGGAACCGCACCGGCGGGAGCGGTGGTCTCCACGGTTGCCGGCGCGACCGCCGTCATTCTCACCTTCGCCCTGCTCGCCCGTCCGCTGCGGCTCACCGAACTCGACGCGCTGCTCTCCGGAGTACGCCGCAGAGTGACCCGGACCTGACCATCACCGAGGGAGAACCGCCGATGTCCCGCGTGCTCCTCATCGAGGACGACCCATCCGTACGCGAAGGGGTCGAACTCGGTCTGCGCCGCCGCGGCCACGAGGTACGGGCGGCCGCGACCGGCGAGGCCGGCCTCGCCGCCATGGCCGAGTTCCGCCCCGATCTGCTCCTGCTGGACCTGATGCTGCCCGGCATGAACGGCGTACAGGTCTGCCGGCAGGTCCGCGAGCGCAGTCAGCTGCCGATCATCATGCTCACCGCGCGCGGAGACGACTTCGACGTGGTCATCGGCCTGGAAGCCGGAGCCGACGACTACATCGTCAAACCCGCCCGCACCGAGGTGATCGAGGCCCGGATCCGTGCCGTACTGCGCCGCCTGGACGACGGCGGCCAGGGCCGCCAGGCCATCGAGGTCTACGGCGCACTCACCATCGACCGGGTCGGACTGACCGTCTCCAAGGCGGGGCGGCCGCTCGCGCTCGCCCCCTCGGAGCTCAAGCTCCTGCTGCACCTCTCCGCCGCCCCCGAGCAGGTGTTCAGCAGGCAGCAACTGCTGGAGCACGTCTGGGATCACAGCTACCACGCCGACGCCCGCCTGGTCGACGCATGCGTCGCACGTCTGCGCGGCAAGATCGAGGACGAGGTCGGCAGCCCCCGCTACGTCCAGACCCTGCGGGGCTTCGGCTACCGCTTCGGGCCGCTGTGAGCACCGGTCCCGAGCGGTCGCGGTTCAGGGCGTTCGGGCTGCGTACGCGGCTGTTGCTCGCCTTCCTGCTGGTCGCCGCGGTCAGTGCCGGCACCACGGCCGCGCTGACCTACCGTGAGGCCCGCAGTGCGGTGCTGCAGACCGCCCAGGACACGGCGGTCACGTCGTTCCGCGACCAGGTCCAGCAGACCGGCTTCGGGCTCCCGATGCAGGAAGGGGACGACCTCGACGCGGTCCTGCGAGACATCGCCCGCAAGGGCAAGCCGCACCCCTGGGTGGTGTTCGCCGAGTACGGTTCGGTCCGCGCCTCCTCGGGCGAGAACCCCGTCTCCACCGTCATCACCCCCGAACTGCGCCGCGCCGCACGGGCCGACCCCCACGGCAGCTTCGAGCGGGTCGTCAAGGACGGCGTCCCCTATCTGACCATCGCCATGCCCATGGTCTTCAAGGCCGGCCCGGACAGCCTGGTGCCCAGCGGGCTCGTCCTCTACGCCGTGATGCGGATGACCGACGAGCAGGTCAACGTCGACGCCCTCCTCATGGCCGGCCGCGACGGCGCCCTGCCCGGCCTCGCCGTCGCCCTGATACCCGGCCTGATCGCCGCGCGCAGCGTGCTGCGCCCGGTGCGGGAACTGCGCCAGGCCGCCCGGAGCATGGGCAGCGGCAGGCTCGACACCCGGATCCGGGTGCGCGGCAGCGACGAACTGGCCGACCTGGCGCGCACCTTCAACGAGTCGGCGGGCGAACTCGAGGCCTCCGTACGGGAACTGCGCGAGGCCGAGGCCCGTGCCCGCCGTTTCGCCTCCGACGTCTCGCACGAACTGCGCACCCCGCTCGCCGGAATGCTCGCCGTCACCGAGGTCCTCGACGAGGACGCGGATCATCTGGACGCCGACACCGCCCGGGCGGTCCGGCTGGTCAGCGCGGAGACCGGAAAGCTCGCCGTGCTCGTCGAGGACCTGATGGAGATCTCCCGCTTCGACGCCCGCGCGGCCGAGCTGAACGCCGACGAGGTCGACGTGGCCGAGGCCATCGGCAAAACCCTTCACAACCGGCACTGGACCGACGGCCGGGTCCGCACCGAACTCCCCGACGGCATCCGCGCCCGGCTCGACCCGCGCCGCTTCGACATCGTGATCGCCAACCTCGTGGGCAACGCCCTGCGGCACGGCAGCGCGCCCGTCACGGTCAGCCTGCGCACCGAGGCACGCTCCCCGGAAACTTCCGTGCTGATCACGGAGGTCATGGACACCGGCCCCGGCATCCGCCCCGAATCGCTCCCGCACATCTTCGACCGCTTCTACAAGGCCGACGCGGCCCGCACCCGCTCGGCGGGCAGCGGCCTGGGACTGGCGATCACCCTGGAGAACGTGAAGCTGCACGGCGGAACGATCCGCGCGGGGAACCGGCCCGAGGGCGGTGCCGTCTTCACCGTCGAGATACCGCTTCACGCGGAGGAGGCCGGGGGATGAGGCGTGCGCGGACGCGCGGACGCGCGGCGGCGGTCGCCTTCGCGGCCGTGCCCCTGCTCGCCGGCTGCGGCATTCAGGAGACCGACGTGATCGAGGCGGGCGGTCCTGCCAGCTTCCAGGCCTTCCTCAACCGCGACTTCGACATGCTGCTCTTCTTCCGTTCCCCCGACGGAGGGCTGACCCCCGTGATCAGGACGACCGAGCCCCCGGCAGAACTCCTCGACGGATACGCCGAATCGGGCTCGGGAGAGCAGAACCCCGGCGATACGGCAGGACCGGTGCCGACGGAGAAGGTCGTCCTGGCGCTGCTCGGCGGACCGGGAAAGGAAGACCGGGCCGCCGGCCTGACCACCGCCCTCCCCACCACCCGCCCCGGCGGGACCGTCAAGGTCGAGCGCACCTCGGACGGCAAGGTCACGACCCGCCTCCCTCTTGCCCTGGAGGGGCTGGACCGCACCGCTCTACGACAGCTGACCTGCACGATCGCCTACAGCCAGGACGCCGACGGCCAGGTCACCGTGGAGCTGAGGGGGCAGGACGGGGGCTTGAGGTCCGGCACGTGTGGACTTGCCCTCGGCGGCAACGGGGGCGCACCCTCGGCGACCGAGACCCGGGCCCGGACCACCTCGTCGGGCACGAGGAGCTGAGACGGCGTCCCGACTGCTCACGGGCCCAAGTGCACCACGCTGGCAGACGTGAGTGCCTGGAAGGGAGAAGCGGCAAGGGCCTCCTGAAGAGCCGTGTGCAGGGCGCGCGCAGAGTGCTCCGGGCGAATCCGTCCTTCGGGATCCACTAGCAACTCGTACACGTGAACCGCGATCCGCATGGCGGTTTCGTCCGTGACCCTGCCCAGCATCCCGATCACATGGCGGAAACCGGCGGCCTGGAAGGACGCGGCGATCGTCCACCCGCCGCTCTCGAAACCCCGGTCGTCGCCCGCTGTTTCGCAGGCGGAGAGATAGGCGAGTGCCCCGTCGGCCACGAGATTCTGCGGAAGATGCCGCCAGTCGAGCCCTTCCTCGGCGCCGAACGCGAACTGCAGTTGGGGCACTCCCCCATGGAGGCGCGCATGCCCGGTGAAGTGGAAGAAGGGGTGATCGGCGAGCCGCGAGGCGACATTCGCGACCGTGGCCTCCGTCCCACGAAGGACCTGGCCACCGGCAACGAGTCGCTGGATCTGTTCGGCTTCCCTGAGTCCGGCCGGGAGCGCGTCGTCCGCGAGTACCAGCAGCATCCCCTGCTCCGGTCCTTCGACCCGGTGTCTCTCGCGGTACCGCGCGGTCATGAGGGCCTGGAGACTCGGGGTGTAGGAGTGGACCGCGTAGTCAAGGGCCGTTCTGCGGGGCTGTCCGGCCACGTGGAGGGGAAGCATCGTGAACGGGCCGGTGGGACACCACCAGATCCGGGGAAGCGTGTCGGAGGGGACCGAGCTGAGCGGCCGGGGGCCCTGCTGCGCCCCGGACTTGGCCGTGGTGGGGCCGTACGGGGCGGGGCTGAACGTGGTGCGGCGGGTGAGCCCGAGAGCGGACAGGACCGGCCACACGGTGCTTTGCCCCAGCCAATCGAGTACACCCCAGGCCTCGTCGCCATCCGGTCTGAAACTCGTCACGTGGTACGCGCGCGCCCGGCTCGTCAGCTCGGCCAGGCTCAGGTCCGGCAGCGGCAGCGCTGATACCCCCTGGCGTGTCACGAGCAGCGCGTCGCAGCGGCGGGCGATCGCGCTGAGCACGACGACGGGACCTTCGCTCGCGGCCGCCACCATCCGGTCGGCGCGCACGGGGATGAGAAAGTCCTCGAAACCGGGAACGGCACGGACCGCTTCCACCAAGTGGTTCATCCGGGCCTGCACCAGGTCGCTGCGCCGGAAGACCGGGGTGTCGGTCTGTCCGGCGTTCAGGTGGAGAAACGTCCACAGCCAGCGGAGTTCCGCAGCGAGATCCGGTGCGACCCTGTTCAGCTGGTCCACCTCGGCATGAGAGTCCTTGGTCCATGCCGACAGAAGGACGCTCCGCTGCTCGAGGAACTCCAGCGCGCGCTCCGGTGCTCCCGCCTCGATCGCGTACGCCGCGGCTTCCCGGCTCCGCTCCTCCCAGGCCCTGATGATGGCTCCGCGTTCGCCCCCGGGCAGCAGCACGACAGGCGGGAGTTCCTTGGTGACGGTCTCGTAGCTCCGGATGACCTCGTCGTGCAGGTCCATCCGCATGGCCAGGCTTCCCCAGAGCAGTGCGGCCTGCAGCCGTTGCAGCGGCTGTGCGAACGGCTCATTGGCGATCAGCCGTGCGTCGCCCGCCGCGCGGCGGAGCGACTCGTCGGACGCGTTCGCCAGACGTGACACCAGCCCGGCTCTGGCCAGCAGAGCGGCCGCGAGCACGGCGTGCACGGACTGAGAAGTGGCGATGTCCTCCTCTACGGCATCCAGCTCGGCGAGTGCGCTGTCGAGGTCTGCCTGCGCACCGCCGATCGCATGGAGTTCGATCAGGGCGGACGCGTATCCGGTGGCCTGGGCCACACGTTGGGAGGGACTGAGGCGTGCCCGACTCGCTCCCGCCGCCCGGAAACCGGCTACGGCTCTGTGCAGGGACTCGGTGTCCCCGGCCGCCCGGTACTTCAGGAACAGGCACTCACCCTGCTGTACGAGCGCTGTGTGTCGGTAGGGGAGTTCGGCGTCGGCTCGGTCGTCGGAGAGGACCGGCAGGGAGACCTCGATGGCACGGTCGAGATCCATCAGGTCACCCGTCTGCCGGAACCTGTCGATCAGGCACCGGGTCAGACCGTTGCGCGCCGCTTTCTGCCAGACCGACGCCGTGGGCAGGAGTTTGCCCGCACCTTCTGCATGAGCCAGGGCCTCGTCGAGTTCTGCCAGATTGTGCGACAGGGTGAAGGACACCCGAAGCACTTCAGCGTGTGCGAGTCGCAGCCTGGACCGTCGGAGTCGGTCGCCCGGAGGACTGAGCGTGACGGCTGACCGCGAGTGTGCCCGGGCTTCTTCGAGGGCCTCCCGTGAGCCGTCCGCCCAGAACCGGGCCAGGCTCACCGCGGCGATGGTGGCCGCTCGCTCGGACTGGTCGGCTCTGGATTCCTCGGGCGTAGAGCCGAGACGGGCCAGCTCCTCGGCACGAGCGAGATCGTCGGGATTCCCGGTCGTCCCGAACCGGGCGACGAGAATCCGCGCCAGCGGCAGCGCGGAGGCTTCCAGGCCGTCAGCCGTCCTGAGCGCTTCGTCGGCGAGCGCCACAGCGTGCCGAAGGATCTCCTCGCGTTGTTCGATCTCGTGGAGAACCGCGTACGTGCGCAGCAGCTCGGTGACGAGCGGCACGGTGTCGACCCCGCTTGCCGACAGCCGGTCCAACGACCTTTCAAGGGTGTCCACGGAGCCGTCCAGTTGAGCGAGGTCCCCTGTGTGGGAGAAGACCTCGCGGAGGGCGGCGCCGAGCACGGACCTGACGCGTACGGCTGTGTAGGGGTTCACGACGTCGGCCATGCTCTGGCTGATGCCGACAGCCAGTTCAAGTGGTCGCCGGGTGCCGTGGCGGAAGCCCTGGAGGTATGCCGCTTCCGCGGCCTCGCAACCGAGTTCGGGGTAGAGGGCCAGGTCGTAGTCGGCCGCCAGGACACGCTCCGCCAGATCGAGTGCCTCGCGCAGGGCTCCGAGGTCGTCCTCCCGCCGGAACCGGACGAGTAGGTCTCGTATCGCCTTGGTCAGCCGCGGCACCAACTCGGGCTGCGACTCGGGCCCGAGCAGGTCCCTCAGCACCACGTACTCGGAAACCTCGGTTCGTGGCGACGGCGGGGCCGGCCGGTCGAGCTCGTAGACGTGACCCGCGCCGGTGCGAAGGCTGATCTGCCCGAACCCCACCTCGACGTGGACGACGGCGCTCGCGTCGACCTGTACCGTCCGGGTGGCGGAATCCGTGACGACCTCGACCACACGCGGGTGGGTGTCGGGGACGAGAATCGCCGCCGCGGATGTCCCTCGTACGTCCCCCAGCAGCAACGCGGGTCCTTCGCGCTGGACGCCGAGCCGGGCCTCACCGACGGCCGTGGCGATGGACGAGATGGTGGCGAGCGTGAGTTCCGGCGCCGTACCCGGGTCGAGGGATGGCACGTGGGGGCGGGTCGCGTTGGCGAGACTCCACGCGGTGGTGGTGGAACGGGCCTCGACGGGCAACCTCTTCCATGCCTCTGCGAACCAGCCCGCCAGGCCGGAGCGGTTCTGCCGTACGAGGGCGTGCAGGGCCCGGTTGAGGTGCTGGGCCGCGGCCTCGGTATCGCCGGTCAAGGTGTCCCAGGTGACCCGTTCCTCCAGGAGCAGCGCCGGTGACAGACCGCTGTGCACCTCGGTGACGACCTCGATGATCTCCCGCAGACGCGGGTCGGTCTCCATCATCTGTACCAAGCCGGCGCGCAGGTAGGGCAGGCATTCCGGGAGGAGCGCGATGGCCTCGGGGGTACGGGCGCCCACCCAGTCGCAGAACCACAGGTCGGCTTCGGCACCGACGTCGAGGTGCGGCAGGAGCCGGAGCCGGACCGCGCGGATCAGTTCGGGTTCGATACGGGTGGCGATGCTGAGGACCGTGGCCAGCTCCAGCGCTCCTGCCGTGGGTGGAGGTGGCAGCTCCTGCGGCGGCGCGGTCACGACACCCTCACCCTGGCTCGGCCCGCGGTGGTGGTGCGGTCCCAGCTGACCAGCGGCAGCAGCCTCGTCATCCATCCGGGCCAGCGGTCGGGCGGGTACGGCGAGAGCGCGACGATGCTGCAGCCGGCCCGAGTGACGAGTCCTACGAACTCCTCCCAGTCGGCCGGGGCGGCGCGTTGGAGGTCGTCAGCAGGGCCACCGAGCCCGAGATCCGAGAGCAGCAGAATGCGCCTGCCGAGCTCGGGAGGTGTGTACGCGGTGCGCGTCCACCGTGCGCCGGGCCCGGTTCCGCGCTGAGGGAGATCGGAGAAGTAGCCCACCTCCACCAGACCGGCTCCGACCACTGTACGGATCTGGCCGATGAGTTGGTCCTGATCCCGGCGGAACGGCTGCATACCGGCACTTCGGTCGACCAGCACTTGGATGCCGTACCGCAGAGTGGGCACGCGTCGGCGCGGCAGCCGTGCCACGGGACGGCCGTGGGCGAGCGTGTCGATCAGCGCCGGAATGTCCACGGGGCCTTCGCACACCTGACGAGAGAGCATGGCGCGGAGAATGGCGCTGGTCCAGCGCGGAACGAGAAGGGGCAGATGCGGGAGCGGAACACGCTCGTGTGTCGGCCTGGCGAGAGGCTCCATCGGTTCACGTAGCGCGCTTGTACCCTCGAGGCTCGTCGGACGGAGCAACGGCAACTCCGCGGCCACGTCGGCGACTTCGTCTCGGTTCCCGGCGTCGGGTGTTGGCGGTGGCTCGGCGCGGGGCTTCGCGTCGGGCGCCTCGCGGGGAGCCTCGGCCGAGGGGCCCGGCACGAGAGGGCGTACCTGGGGCGGCTCGAGATCCGAAATGCCGGACACGGCGCCGGCAAGTCCCAGCATCTCCAGGACCTGAACCTGCTCGCTCTCGGTCCGTGCCACTTCCAGGGCCCGGACGACATCGGCTATCCAGATCTGCGGGCGCATCCCGTCACCGCTCCCACTGCCGGGACTTGGTCAGAGTCAGGCTGCGGACGAGGGGCCACTGGGGATGGGCCGGACTGAGGCCCAGTGTGCGGCATGCGCGCAGGGCGTCCAGGTACTCGGCGGTGCTGGGCCGCCGCTCGCGCCGGACTTCCTCGTCCGCCCGTAGCTTCACGAGCTCATCGGCGAGCGCACCGGCGAGGTCCAGTGTCGGTGGGTCCAGGGCCACACCCTCCTCTCGCAGATGCAGCTCCGCGATCCTCATCAGGCTCTCGCGGGTCGGGCCGGGCAGGGTGAAGGTGACACAGCGCCGCAGGAACGCCTGCGGGAGTTCGCGCTCCCCGTTGGTGGTGATGACGATCAAAGGCGTGCCTGCGCCGGGCTCGCGGCGGACGGGGATCCCGGTCTCGGCGACGGTGAACTCCTGCGAACCCAGGGGTACAAGAAGGCTGTTGGGCACGTCCGGGTCGGCCTTGTCGATCTCGTCGATGAGAACGACGGCGCCTTTCGTCAGGTGCTGCCGGTAGAACCGGTCGAGCGGGTCGTGCCGGTGGCGCGGCTTGAGGAGACCGCCGCGGGTGTGGGCCGATTCAGGGGCGAGCGACCACCACAGGACGCCGGGCTCGATGTAGTCGCCGTCGTTCAGCATGCCGCGGTGCGCTTGTGCGTCTGCCAGCCTGCGCACGCTGTCGAACGTCCACAGCAGGTCGGTGGCCTGGGTCCGGGACGTGACCACGTGCTCGTAGTACCGCATGCCGTTGTCGCGGGCGTAGAACGGGGCCAGGGAGGACTTGCCGGATCCCGGGTCCCCGCTCAGCAGCAGGGGCCGGTCGGTGGCCAGCGCCACATCGATGGCCAGTCTGAGGCCCTCCGGCATGTCGTAGACCCGGCCGTCCCTGGAGTCGGGACCGTACGAGACGAGATCGGTCACGAGGACTCCTATGAGTACGTACCGGCGAGTTGTTCGTGCAGTTTGCTGAGGCGCTTGTTGCGGAGTTTCGCCGTCTGCTCGTCCTGTGCGGTGAGCAGGGGCCGCAGCAGCACCGCGTTCTCGAAGGCGGTCCGAACCTGTTCGTCCGGCTCCGGCGTGCCGGTCGTCACGAGGACGATCAGCCAGGAGAACACTCCGTGCAGCAACTTGACGGCCTGCGCGAACTCCGCGTCGGGCACGCATAGTTCGTTGATGATGAGGTAGTGGGTCCGCGTATCGACATCGTGGGGCAGCACCCGGTCCTCCTCGGCGTCGGCTTCGAAGAACTCTTGCCACACCGCGTTCTCCCACGTGCGGAACCGCTCCCCGACCCGATCCTCGCCCGTGGGCAGACTCCCGACCGACCTCATCTCGAAGCCTTGGGTGGCGGCGCAGGTGGCCCGCCGTATGTACTGTTCGGCCGTGCCGGTGGCGCGGGCGTTGAGCAGGACCGTCATGCCGCGGGGTCGTCCGTCCGGTTCGGGAAGCACGCCGCGGGCGGCTTCCTCATCGACCCAGGTGGGCGCCAGCGCTGCAGTCAGCCGGCGGAGGGTGTCGTCCGGCAGCGATGGGGCGAGGGCGTCGACAGCCGCCTCCATCCGCTCGGGAGGCGCCACCAGGAACTGGTGAGCCAGGAACAGACAGCCGCCGTGCTGAGCGGTGACATCAGCCACGTACTCGTTCTCGGACTTGAGCGCTCTGGCAGCGTCGACCAGCAGGCTGGACCGCTGCCGGGCCTCGGAGAGATAGAGGCCCAGCCGTCGGTGCCAGGTACTCATCGGATCGTCGCCCGTGACCGCCTCGGGAAGCTCGGCGAACCGCTCCAGCACCTGGCCGGAGAGGCTCTCGGCATCCTGCTGTTCGCCGCGCGCGGTCCGGGCGAACTGGATCGGCCCGAGCTCCTCCAGCCCGGCGATCTTGACGGCCTTGCTGGTGAGCCCGTCCAGCAGGACGGGCACCACCAGCAGAGGTGCGCCGAGCGCCCTGCGCCACAAGAGGATGTTGACCTCGCGCCGTACCCAGGTGGACTTCAGCGCCTTCTCGTTGAGCAGAACGACCGCCGCGTCGCAGCGTGCGAGCCAGTGGACGATCTTGGGGCGCCACTCGTCGCCGGGCGGGATGTCCGACTGATCCACCCGCGGGGTGTGGTTCTTCTTCCTGAGGCGGTCCTCGATCCTCTGCAGGACAGCCGTGGCGAACGCGTCGCCCCGAGCGCTATGACTGATGAACACATCCCCCACGACGCCGATTGTGATCCATCATCAGGGGCCATGGAGGAAACTCTCACAAACCCGCATCGAACTCCGGCTTGGCGACGATGATCCGCCATCTGCGGAGCTCCTCCGTGAGCGTCGACTCGGCCCGGACGACCAAGGCGCGGAACGAGACGGCGACTTCGGGGCCGACGGGCTCGACGAGAAGTTTGCGGAGCGTGCTCTCGTGCCCCAGCAGTTCCTGGCGGGTCTCCCGGTAGGAAGCGGCCAACCGCTGTGCGGCGAGCAGGTTCTGCACGGCCAGCACTGTGTTGCACACGGGCGGAAGGCCCGCGGCGAGCAGGGCGATGACCGAGGCAGCCACCGAGGGCTCGTCCCCGTCCCGGCTCGACAGGAGGAGCGCGGCGTACGCGAGCGCGATGACGACGGCTGCCAGGACCGCGCCCTTGGCGACTCTGCCGAGGACGCTCTCCGTACGTCCGCACTTCTCGGCGGCCAGCTCGAAGAACAGGCCCTGGCGCCTGATCCGGTAGTCGAGGTAGGTGCTCATCCGATCGGCGGTGTCAGTGCCGGCCTCACCCGGTCGACGCCAGACCTCGTCCTGCCAGTGGCTCTCCGAGCCGTCCGTGTCCCGGTCGGCGAGGCGGGCGAATGCGTCGAGCTCGGCCGGACCGGCACCGGCGAGCAGGCTCAGCCGCGCGTCGCGCACCCGCTCCACCTCCTCGTCGGCCCGGCCCAGATAGGGGCCGACTGCCGCCAGGACGAGGAACATCTCACGGCGGAAGAGCTCGGCTCTGACCCGGCTGGTGACCCAGGGACGGGACGGTTCCTGCTCGGTCCAGACCGTCCAGACCATGGAAACGAGGAGAAGGCACTCGGCGAGGACGAATCCCAGGCCCAGGTCACTGCCGTGGTCGAGGAACACGGTCTGGACGGTCAGGAACATCACGGCCAGTGCGGGCAGCACGGCGAGCCGGATGCCGGTCGCCCGGAACCGCCCCTGGTGGTCCACCGCGCTGTCACTCGCTGGGCGGGGCACGATATTCGGGTAGTCGATCGGCCTGCGTACGTCGGGTGCAGGGGCCCATGCCGCGCGCCGCGGACGGCTCGCCCGGCGACGGCGACGATGCGCCCACTCCCGGCCGAGCAGATACCCGCTGTCCAGGAGCACCAGGAGCCACAGCGCTCCGAACACCGGCAGCGCGACGACCAACACCGGCACCCGGGTCAGCAGAGCTGCCGCCGTCCAAGCCGCCAGGACGGCGGAGCCGCCGGCAACAATCGCAATCCGTCTGACAGTCCGCATGCTCCCCCTGCCTATGATCCCCGTGCCGCGGCCCCCCGTCCTCACCCCAGCCGCCGAAGATCCTCCAGATACCGCAGAACCGCCGCCACCCGTCGGTCCACCCGGTCCGTCGGGGACAGGTCGAGCTTGGCGAAGATGCTGCGGATGTGTTTGTGGACGGCGCCCTCGGTGACGACGAGGCGTTCGGCGATCGCCGTGTTGCCGAGGCCCTCGGCCATCAGGGCGAGTACGTCCCGTTCGCGGGGGCTGAGCCGGTCGAGACGGGTGTCCTGGCGGGAGCGGGTGAACAGCTGCGCGACGACCTCGGGGTCGATGGCGGTGCCCCCGGCCGCCACCCGGTGCAGGGCGTCGAGGAACTCCTCCACCCGGCCGACACGCTCCTTGAGCAGATAGCCGAGTCCGCCCACACCGCCGCCGAGCAGTTCGGTGGCGAAGCTCTGCTCGACGTACGCGGACAGCACGAGGACGGCCAGGTCGGGCCGCCGGCGCCGGGCCTCGACCGCCGCGACGATGCCCTCGTCGGTGTGGGTGGGCGGCATCCGTACGTCGAGGATGGCCACGTCCGGCTTGTGCTCGGCGATGGCGGTGAGTGTCTCGTCGGGGGTGCCCGCGGTGGCCACCACGTCGAGCCCCTCGGCGCGCAGCAGCAGGGCGAGCCCCTCGCGCAGCAACGGGTCGTCCTCGGCGATCACGATCCGCATGTCACGCTCCACAGGGAAGATCCACCTTCAGGGTCGTCGGGCCGCCGGGCGGGCTCGCCAGGGAGAGAGTGCCGTCGTGGGCCGCGATACGGCGGCGGATGCCGGTGAGTCCGGAGCCCGCGTCCTCGTCCGCGCCGCCCCGGCCGTCGTCCTCGACGCACAGGACGAGCCGGCCGCCACGGCTGCGGGCCGCGACGGTGGCGTGTGCGGCGCCGCTGTGCTTGGCGATATTGGTCAGGGCCTCGGCGACCACGAAGTAGGCGGTGGCCTCGACGGACGCGGCACAGCGTTCGGGTACGTCGACGTCGATCCGGCAGGGCACCGCGCACTGGGCCGCCAGCCCCGAGAGCGCACCGGCCAGCCCGCGGTCGTCCAGGACCGGGGGCAGGATGCTGCGGGAGACCGTACGCAGCTCCGCGAGGGCCTGTTCGGCGGCGGACTGGGCGCGTTCGAGGAGTTCGTCGGCGCCGGCCGGGTCGCGGGCCACCATGCGGCGGGCCGCGCCCAGCAGGACGGTGACGCCGACGATGCGGTTCTGCGTGCCGTCGTGCAAGGACCGCTCGATCCGGCGCAGTTCGACCGCGTGGGCGTCCAGCGCCGCGGCGCGCGTGGCCGTCAACTCCGCGACGCGCAGGGAGAGGTCGACGTCGGGACCGGCGGCGAGGAACCGCCGTCCGGGCCGGGCCTGCAGACGCGCCATGCCGGGACCGAGCCCGAGGACGATGAGAACCCAGCCCAGGCCCAGCAGTGCCACGGCGAGGGCGTCCGGCCAGGAGTGCGCGTTGCCGTACCCCACGGACGTGGCGGTGACGTCCTCGGGCATGAACTTCCAGTACAGCGGAAAGGCGCTGTCCCGCACGGCGGAGATCGGCAGGATGATGCCGAGCAGCCCCAGCAGGAACCCCAGGGTGGCGTGCCGGACCAGCCAGTGCAGTTCCTGCCGGGTGGCGGGGTCGGTGAGGGCCGGCCGCAGCCGCGTCGGCGGGGGCTCCGGCGCGACGACCTCGGGACCCCAGCGGCCGAGCCGTTCGCGTTCCCGGCCGGCCAGGGCGTGCAGCGCGCGCAGCAGCGCGGGTGCCATGAGCAGTCCCACGCCGACCGGACTCGTCACGGCGGTGACGGCCAGCCAGAGCAGCAGAAGCAGGGCCAGGAAGGCGGTGCCGAGGCCGGAGGCGAGCTGCGCGATCGCGGCACCCGCGGCGCTCAGGCTCCGTACGACGGTGTCCTTGAGCCCCGCACTCCGGTCGCCGGCCGCGGCGTTCCGCGATACGGCCATGCGTCCTCCCTTCGTCGCGAAGGACCTTATGGCGCGGACCCGTTCACCGTCAGCCCGGGGGCGAAGGAGTACAGCCTGCTGTACCTCGAACCGGGCGGACTGCGGGATCGGCCGGGCGGGGTCGCGGTCCATAGCGTCGGTGACGACGGCCGACCCCGAGAGGAAGCCCCCCATGCCGAACACCGACCCCTACCGCCTGACCAGCGCGGACACCACGCCCGGCACATCGTCGACGCCCGCCCTCACCCGCGGGGACGTCGCCCGCAGCCTGCTGTGGATGCTGGTGGTGATCAGCGCGGTCGCCAACATGGCGGCCTCGCTCGGCGGCGCGCACACCTGGGTGAACCTGGCCTGCGGTGCGGTCACCGTGCTCTGCGGCGGCACCCTCGTCGTGCGCAACCTGCGGGGCCGTCGATGAGCCCCGCCATCGCCCTGGCGAAGGTCAGCAAGGAGTACGCGGGCGGCGTACGCGCCCTCGACGAGGTGTCGCTGACCGTGGAACGCGGCACGTTCCTCGCCGTGATGGGCCCCTCCGGCTCCGGCAAGAGCACGCTGATGCACTGCGCCGCTGGACTGGACTCCCCGACCTCGGGCAGCGTCCGCATCGACGACCACGAGATCGCCGGCCTGAACGAGACCCGCCGCACCGAACTGCGCCGGGAGCGCGTCGGGTTCGTGTTCCAGGCGTACAACCTGATCCCCTCGCTCAGCATCGAGGACAACATCACCCTGCCGCTGCGCCTGGCGGGCCGCACCCCGGACCGCGACTGGCTGCGGACCCTGGTGGAGCGGGTCGGGCTGGCCGACCGGCTCACCCACCGCCCGGCCGAGCTCTCCGGCGGGCAGCAGCAACGGGCCGCCGTGGTCCGGGCGTTGGTGGCCAAGCCGGCCGTGGTGTTCGCCGACGAGCCGACCGGCGCGCTCGACCTGCGCAGCGCCCACGAGGTCCTCGACCTGCTGCGGGACCTGGTGAACGACCTGCGCCAGACCGTCGTGATGGTCACCCACGACCCGGCCGCCGCGGCCCGCGCGCACCACGTGCTGGTGATGGCCGACGGCCGGGTGGTCGAGGCCCTCGAAGCGCCGACCGCCCCCGAACTGGCCCGCCGTCTGGTCGCGTTGGGAGAGATCTGAGCCATGCTGTCCCTCGCGATACAGATGGTCCGGCACCGGATCACCGCGCTGGTCGCCGTGGCGTGCGCGGCCCTCGGCGGCGCGGCCCTGATCACCGCCACCGGCGTCCTGGCCGAGTCCGGCCTGCGCTCCCACCTGCCCGCCGGCCGTCTCGCCGGCGCGGATGTCCTGGTCGCCGCCGACCAGGAGTTCCATCCGGCCGGCGACCTGCCGATCGCGCTCCCGGAGCGTCGTAGGGTCCCGGCCGGACTGGTCCGCGAACTGGCCGGCCTGCCGGGCATCACCACCACGGTCGGCGACATCGGCTTTCCCGCCGCGCTGCTCGACGCCCACGGACGGGTCGTGACGGCCGGGGATCCCCAGGCCGCGGGACATGGCTGGTCCTCGACGAAGCTGCTGGACGGCGCGCGGGTCGACGGCAGCGGGCCGGTCGCTTCCGGCGAGATCGCCGTGGACAGCGCCACCGCAGCGGCGGCGGGGGTCGGGGTGGGTGACCGGGTCCAGGTGGTCGCCAACGCCCGTCCCGCTGCCGGGTATCGGGTCTCGGCGGTCGTAGCCGCGCCGGACGCGGGCATCTTCTTCGCGGACACGACGGCCGTACGGCTCTCAGGGCGGGACAGCGGAACCGTCGACCTGATCGGCATCCGCACCGCACCCGGCGCCGGGGAACGGGTCGCCGACGAAGTCCGTACGAAGCTGAAGGGCACCGGTCTTGAGACGGTCACCGGCGCGGCCCGCGGCGACCTGGTGTCACCCGGAGCGGGCGCGTCCCGCTCACTCCTGATCCTCCTCGCCGGTTCGCTCGCCGGGATCGTCCTGCTGATCACCGGGTTCGTGATGGCGAGCGCGCTGGCCGTGTCGATCGCCGGGCAACGCCGGGACCTGGCGCTGATGCGGGCCGTCGGCGCGACTCCGCGGCAGATCCGGCGACTTGCCGCCGCCCAGTCGACCGTCGTCGCGGCCGTGGCCCTCGTACCCGGTGTGGCGCTCGGCCATCTGCTGGCCGGGCGGTTCCGCGGACTGCTGGCGGATCGGGGTGTCGTCCCGTCCGAACTCCCGCTCACGCTCAGCCCGTTGCCCGCTCTCGCGACGATCCTTCTGATGGCCCTGGCCGTGCAGGTCTCGGCCCGGGGCTCGGCGTGGCGCACCTCGCGGATGCCGGCCACCGAGGCGGTCGCCGAATCGCGGAGCGAGCCGCGCAATCCGTCGCGGACCCGGACGCGTAGCGGCCTCCTCGTCATCGCCGCCGCGACCGCCATGTCGGCCCTGCCGCTCTTCTCCCGTACGGTCCTCGGCGCGACGGCCACATCCCTCGCGGGCATTCTCGGCGCGATCGGCCTGGCGCTGTCCGGCCCGGCCCTCGTCCGGGGCATCGGCAACGCCGCGGCCCGGCGCACCCGGTCCGGCGCCTCCGCCCCGACCTGGCTGGCGATGGCCAACGTCCGCGCCTACGCCCTGCGCAACGCCGGGATCGTCAGCACACTGGCCATGGCGGTCGTGTTCGTCCTGACCTACACCCTCACCCAGACCACCGTGCTCGCCGCCACCGCCCACGACACCCGCACCGGTACCCTCGCCCAGCTGCGGCTGAGCGCGCCGGGCCTGGGCGGCCTGCCCGACGGCACGCCGGCCGCCGTACGCAAGACGCGCGGCGTACGGGCGGCGGCCCCGGTCGGCACCACCACCGTGGTGTGGCCGTACGAGATGTTCGGCGAGACGGAGACGGAGTCCGGCTCCGCGACGATCCTCACGCCGGACGCGGCGGACGTCCTCGACCTCGACGTGCGCGACGGCAGCCTGGCCCGTCTCACCGGCGCCACCGTCGCCGTCAGCAGCGACGTCGCCCGCTCGCGCTCCGCATCGGTGGGCCGTCGGGTGGGCCTCGTCCTCGGTGACGGCGCACGGGTCGATGCCGAGGTGGTCGCCGTCTACGCCCGGGGCCTCGGCTTCGGCACGGTGGTCCTCTCCCACGACCTGGCGGCCGGCCACACCGCGACGGGCCTCGATCAGAGCATCCTGATCCGCACGGACGGCACGACGACCGCCCGCAAGGCCCTGACCACCCTCGCCGCGTCCCACCCGGGCCTGGTGGTGGAGGACACGAAGCCGACGTCCGGCGACGGCCTGAAGGATGCGCCGCCCGAGGTGTGGATCAACCTGGCGACGATCGTGGTCCTGCTCGTCTATCTGCTGCTCAGCATCGCCAACAAGCTCGTCGCGGCGACCGCCCAGCGCCGGGTCGAGCTGGGGGCGCTGCGCCTGAACGGGACGACCCCCAGCCAGATCCGCGCGATGATGCGCCGCGAGGCGGCGGTCACCGCGGCGACCGCGCTCACCACGGCGCTGCTGCTGTCCGCCGTGCCCCTCGCCCTCCTGGGCCAGGGCTTCCTCGGCCGCCCCTGGCCCGCGGGTCCGGTGTGGCTGCTGCCCGCCCTCGCCCTGACGGTCACCGTCACGGCATTCCTCACCATCGAACTGCCCACGCGGCAGGCCCTGCGCACGCCGCCCGCGGACGCCATCCGCGCGCAGTGAGCTCCCGTCGCCGGTCCCTTCAGGGCCGGCCCCGGACCACCCGCCAATACCATCCGAAGGGACGCCGCAGTGAGCATCCAAGCCCCCGTCAGCATCGAGGACCGGTCGGCCCCCACAGGCCCAGGACTGCGGGGCAGCATCCGCCGCCGCCCCCTGACCTGGTTCTTCTCGCTGGCCTACCTGTTGAGCTGGGTCGCGTGGACGCCGTACATCCTGTCCGAGAACGGCCTGGGCATCTGGCACTTCGCCTTCCCCGGGGCCGGCGGCACCACCCAGCTCCTCGGCGTCCTGCCCGGCGCCTACCTCGGCCCGATCACGGCGGCGCTTCTCATCACCGGGGTCACCGAGGGACGCCGCGGACTGCGCGCCTGGCGCGGCCGGATGACCAAGTTCAAGGTCGGCCGGCGCTGGTACGTCCTGGTGCTGGTCTCGGTGCCCGCCGCGCTGACCCTCACCTCGGCCGCGCTGGCCGGCCGCGGCCCCGCGATGCCGCCCGTCGTCGTGCTGGCCGCGTTCCTGCCCGGCCTGATCATGCAGATGGTCACCACCGGCCTCGCCGAGGAGCCCGGCTGGCGCGAGTTCGCCATGCCCCGTCTGCAGCGCCGCCACGGCCCGCTGCTCGGCACCCTCGTCGTGGGCCCGCTGTGGGGCGCCTGGCACCTGCCGCTGTTCCTGACCGAGTGGGGCGGGCCGCACGTGACCTGGTCCACGCCGCTGGAGTTCATCGTCACCGCGATCGCCCTCAGCTTCGTCATGACCTGGGTGTTCAACCGCACGGACGAGAGCCTGCCGCTGGCCATGCTGCTGCACTGCGGCGTCAACAACTACATCTCCCTGGCCTGGTCCGACATGTTCCCGTCCCTGTCCGACGGATACGCCGCGCACGCCTTGCTGCTCACTTCCACCGCCGCGGCCGTCGTCCTGCTGATCGCCACCCGCGGCCGGCTGGGCTGCCCGCCGGCGCACGACACCCACGCACTGCCGGTCCGGCCGGCGGCCTGACGGGGGCGGCCCGTTCGACCTGGGGGACGGTGCTGCGGATGCCCGCCGAGTGGCGGGCACCCGCGTGGCGCGCGGGTCAGCCGAGGACGGGGTAGTCGGTGTAACCGCGGTGGTCGCCGCCGAAGGAGGTGGCGCGGTCGGGGGTGTTGAAGGGTCCGCCGACGGCCAGACGGGCGGGCAGATCGGGGTTGGCGAGGAAGAGACCGCCGTAGGCGATCAGATCGGCGGTGCCGTCCTCGACGAGGCCGAGCGCGTCGGGGCCGGTGGGCTCCATGCCGGTGAAGGGGTTCAGGACGAAGGTCCCCGGCCATGCCTTGCGCAGCCGCACCACCAGGTCGCGCACCTCGGGCGCCTCCATCTGGTGCAGATAGACGAGGCCCAGCGGGGCGAGGGCGTCGACGAGGGCGGTGTACGTGGCCTCCAGGTCCGTACGGTCGCTCTCGTCGATGTCGTTGTAGGGGTTGCCGGGGGAGATGCGGAAGCCGACCTTGTCCGCACCGATGGCCTCGGCCACGGCCTTCGCGGCCTCGACGGCGAAGCGGATACGCCGGTCAGGGGTCCCGCCCCAGGCGTCGGTGCGCCGGTTGGAGTTCGGCGCGAGGAACTGGTGGATCAGGTAGCCGTTGGCGCCGTGCAGCTCCACCCCGTCGAAGCCCGCCTCCACGGCGTTCCGTGCCGCGTCGGCGAAGTCGGCGATGGTCCGGGCGATTTCGTCGTCGGTCAGCTCGGCCGGGGTGACGAAGTCCTTCGGCCCTTCCTGCGTGTAGACCTGCCCCTCCGCCTTCACCGCGGAGGGTCCGACGGGCGTGAGCCCCATCAGGCTCGGGTGACCGACCCGGCCGGTGTGCATGATCTGCAGGAAGATCACGCCGCCCTCGGCGTGCACCGCATCCGTGACCTTGCGCCAGGCCGCGATCTGCTCGGCGGAGTGGATCCCGGGGGTGTCGGGGTAGCCCTGGCCGACCAAGGACGGCTGGGTGCCCTCGGTGACGATCAGGCCGCCACTGGCCCGCTGTGCGTAGTACGTCGCCATCAGATCCGTCGCGCTCTGCCCGGAACCGTAGGCGCGACTGCGGGTCATGGGGGCCATCACGATGCGGTTGGACAGGCGGATGCCGCCGAGGTCGTAGGAGGTGAAGGCTGTGGTCATGATCAGGTTCCTGTTCGTCGGCGATGTTCGTGAGCGATGAGTGTCTGGCGCGCCACACACCATTACTTGCTCGAACAGGTAAATCCCGCAACACATTCCTGAAGCCTTATGACGTGCATCACATGCGAAGCTGCTTGTGCTGCCCAGAGCCCTCGCGGCGTCGCGGCAACCACGGCGATAGAATGTTCCTGCTCGGGCAATCATCCTGACGAGGGGAGTCGTGGACGACGTGTCGAAGGAACCGGACGCCGGCGCCGACGCCGCACCGCAGGCCGGCCCCGCCGCGGAGGTGGCCCGTACCCAGATGCCGCCCTCGGTCCGGGCGGGGGCCATGAACCACGCGATCTTCCGCGTGGCCCGCCTTCACCGGATGCTGGCCGGGCAACTCCTGCGCCGCGTCGGGCTGCACCCCGGGCAGGAGCTCGTGATGATGCAGCTGTGGGACCTCGGCCCGCAGCGCCAGACCGACCTCGTGCGTCTGCTCGGGTCGGACGCCGCCACCATGACCCGTACGGTCAAGCGGCTGGAGAACGCGGGCTTCGTCCGCCGCCGGCCCTGCGAGACCGACCGGCGCGCCACCATCATCGAACCCACCGCCGCCAGCCTCGCGTTGCGCAAGGAGGTCGAACAGGTGTGGACGGAACTCGAAGACAGCGCGGCCGCCGGTCTGGGGGCGGACGAACAGGACACGATGATCCGCGTCCTGGACCGCATCGAGGACAACCTCAGCCGCGCGGTGGAGCGCCACGCTCCGCTGGCGTAGACGCGAGGCGCATATGTGCCGGGGAGGGAGCCTGCCGCCGCCTAGGGTGCGACCATGGCCGAGGGTATGTCGCCGGAGAACCTGGCCCATGGGCACGTCGATGGGGCGCGTGAGCGGCTCAAGGAGCGCATCTATGCCTCGCTGACGCTGCTCGCCGTGTTGGTGGGCCTCGCGCAGAGCAGTCACCCCACACGAACGGGGTCGGCGGTCGCGGTGGTGGCGACCGCGCTCGGGCTATGGCTGGCTTCGCTGGTCGCGGATCTGCAGGCGTACCCGGTGGCCCACGGCCGGCCCGCCCGGCTGCCCGAGATCCGGCACACGCTGTTCACCAGCAGTCCGCTGCTCACCTCTGCCGTCGGGCCGCTGTTGCTGGTCGGCCTGTCGGCGCTGGGCGCGATGGAGCTGACCACGGCGTTGTGGATCTCGGTGGGCAGCGAGGTCGCGGCCCTGGCGGCATGGGGGTTCGCGGGCGGACGCCGGGTGGGCGCGGGACCGTTCAGTTCCCTCATCGCCGCCGTACTCAACGCCGGGATCGGCCTCGGCGTGGTCGCGGTGAAGCTGCTCGCGGGGCACTGAGCACCGGCCTCGAGACCCTCACCCTCTGGCCGCGTTCCCCAAGTCCGCGTCCAGCAGCGTCTCGGCGGCGCGCCGGACGTCTGTGAACACCTCCACCTCGTCGCCCGAGGACGGCCTGCGGAGGCCGACATCGGTCCCCCTGCGCGGCACCAAGCTCTACGTCCTCAGCGCCGCCTCCCTCCTTGACGCGAAGCCCAACTTCCTGGACGGCGGTTGAGGGGCGCGAGTCCGGTATGCGAAACCCTCCGGACCTCGGCCGGCCGCCGATCAGCCGGTGAACCGGGCCTGCTGTTCCTCCGCCTTGCCGGGAAAGACCAGCCGCGCACCGCCGCCGATCACCCCGAAGCAGCTCAGCAGGAGGGCGAAGCGAGCGACCCTCGCGGCGCCGTCCCATTCGGTCGAAGGCCCGAGGGCCAACCAGAAAGCGAGACCCATCGCCGCGACCACCAACACCACGCCACTCAGCCGACGCACCCCATGCTCCATTCCCTGCGATGGGCGATAACGCGATACGCGAACAAACCGGCTGATAATTCTACCTATCGGTAACTGCCGTTGACGCCAAGCTCGTTGGTGGTCGGCCGCCAGGCCCGTCCACTCACCGCGCCCCGCCCAAACCGCGCTCCTCCAGCCCCAGTTGACATGCCACACTGGCCACCGCCGCGACCGTTCGTGCCGTCTGCCCGGAGGAGACGCCGTATGGAACTGCTTGCCACCCTTGGCACCACCGCGCTCACTGAAGGCATCAGATTCCTCTTCGACCAGGCCAGAGCGCTGCTCGACCGGCGCCGGGGCGACCAGGAGGGAGGCGGCGCGGCCACGGACGAGTCGGGCGACGGCGTCGTACAACTCCCCCCGGCGGCGTTCGCCGGCACCCTCGACACTCGTCGGCTCGACGAGGAGGCGCTCACGGAGTCCGTCGCCGCGCTGCGGCAACTGCGCACGGCACTCTTCCCGTTCATCGACGACGAGGACTCCGTCCAGCCCGGCGACGTCGAGTTGCTCCAGCGTGTCGACCAGCTCAGGCGACTGCTCGAGGCGGTCTACGGGCAGCGCATCACGTTCGTCACGGAGGCCGGCGAGCGGCCCGCCTCCGGCACGGTCATCGACACCAGAATCGACATCAAGGAGATCAACGCAGAGGTCATCGGCGTCAGTGTGGGCAAGGTGAGCGGCGGCCGCTTCACCACCCGGATCCACGGGGAGAACGTCGGGCCGGGCGGCCGTGTGGTGGGGTTCCAGGCGGACAGCGTCGGCGGCCCGGGCGAGGACGGGGATACGGAGTGACCGTACCGGCGCAGCGGTCCGACGCCCCCGGGGACCCCACGTCGGACGACCTGTTCAGCGCGGCCTTGATCAACCGCTATCTGGCGGAGCCGTTCATCCCCAGAACCTGGCTGGCGGAGCGGATCGAGGCCGACTTCGCCGCGCCGTCCTGCCGCATCGTGCTGGTCACCGGCCCGGCCGGAGTGGGCAAGTCCGCACTGGCGGCCTGGATGACACAGCGGCACGGGCTGTCCCCCCGCTACTTCCTGCGGGTCGACAGCCGCGTCGGGCACTCCTGCGGCGACACCCATGACCTGCTGATCTCCCTCGGCAGACAGCTCGCCGCACTGCGGCCCGACCTCTTCGACGATCCCCAGGTCCGGATCGACATCGAGTCGGAGATCGGCCAGGTGGCCGAAGGCGGCAGCCACACCGGGCTGGAGGCGCGGCAGATCACCGCCAACCCCTTCAAGCCGCTCTCCGTACGGATCCGTCAGCGGGTGGAGATGCTGGAGGGCCGGTCGACGGGAATCACGACGGACCGGCTGGACGCCGACCCCGAGCTGATGGACCCGAGGCAACTGCAGCGCCTGGCGCTCTTCGACCCCGCCAGAGCGCTGCTGAAGAAGGACCCGGGCGCCCGGATCGTCGTGATCATCGACGCGCTGGACGAGCTGGACGAGCCGCACGTACCCGGGCTCCGTCCGGACACCGTGACCGGCTGGCTGGCCAACTGCCCGACACCGCCGGACAACGTCCGGATCATGGCGACCAGCCGTCCGCACCCCAGACTCCGCGAGGTGGTGCTGCACCACGGGGAACGGCTGCACGAGATCCACCTGGAACCGAATACGGCCGAAGCGGTGGCCGACGTACGGGCATACGCGGAGGCCGTCGCCGGGGACCCGGAATTCGGCGCGGCGTTACGCTCCCGGGCCGTGAACCTGCGGCACACCGTGCATGCGGTCGCCGAGCGGGCGGCGGGAAACTTCCTGTTCCTCGTCTCCTGGGTGCGCGCGGTCCGAGGCGCCGTGGAGGACGACCGCCCCGACGACCTCCGGGCCCTGACCGATCTCAGCCGGCTGCCCGCGGACCTCGACGGCCTCCATGAGCACCTCCTCTCCCAGATCCACGGTCGCGCGCAGGCCGGGCAGTGGGACGAGATCTGGCACCCACTGCTCGCGACGCTCGCCGTCGCCCGTGCGCCGCTGCCGGAGGCCCGGCTGCTGCACTGGGCGGGTCTGGCGGGCCGCCGCACGGCCGCACGCCTCGCACTGCGCGATCTCCGCCAACTCGTCGTGCGCGACCCGGGCGACGGCGCCCTGAGTCTCTACCACGCCTCCGTCACACGGTTCCTGACCAGTCCGGAAACCGACGCGGACGAAAACCGCTGGCTCTATTACGTTGACCCCGTGATCCACAACCAGCGCCTCGCACACCAGATCCTGGACACCTACGGCGCCAACTGGACGACCTGCGAGGACGATTACGCCCTCACCCATGTCCTCGGCCACCTGATCTCGGCGCTGGACGCGGGCCTGGACGACACCCGTGAGCCCGCGGACCGTACGGCCCTGGCCGCGTGCGCCGACTCCCTCGCGACCGTGATCGAGGACCCGGCGTACGCCGATACCCGGGCCGCCCGGCTGGACCCCCTGGACCTGTTCACCGACTGCCTCGCGGCCCACCGTGCGCTGACCGCGGCTGCCCCCGGCCTGGCACCCCGGGTGGCACGGGCGGTCGCCGCCCATGCGGTGCGGGCCGAGGCGCGGGACACGCCCGGCCCGCTGGGCGCCGCCGCGCTGCACGCCGCGCTGGTCTACCGGACCGACGCGGACGCGTTCTACGCCGCGGTGCTGACCTCCGCCGCCGACCGCGGTTTCCTCTCCGCGCACATTCCCGGGCGCCGAGTGCCGCACGTACGCGGCGAGTTCCTCCGTACCCAGGCGGGCCGGCTGCGCCGCCACGGAGCGGTCACGGAGGCGGAGGCGCTGCTCGCGGAGCTGGCCCGGGACGACACGGCGACGGCGGCACAGCGCTCCACCGACCTGTACGACCAGGGGTACGCGGCGTTTCTGCGCGGGGAGATCCGCCCGGCGCACGAGTTGATGGTCCGCAGCGCCGATGCCGCACGGGAGGCGGGAAACGAGGTCTCGGCGTGGGTGTCGCGGAGCATCGCCGCCCAGTTCGCCTACTACGGCAAGTGGCTGTCCGCGGACGACTACGAGCGCGAGCTCAACGAGATGGACGCCTTCTTGGAGACCGTTCCGCGCCCCGCCGGCTCGATGGCGGAGCGATTCCGGATGAACTGCCACGCCCATCTCTTCGACCTCGCCGTACTGGAGGGCAACGGGCCGCTGGCCGAGCGCGAGTGGCACGTCCTGGACACCGACCCCTGGATCCGACGCGCCCAGAACCCGCTGTACCACCTGCGCTTCGACGCCCGTCTGGCGCTGCTGCGGGGCGAGGCGAGCGGCGCCTGCGATCACTACGAGGCACTGCTGGGCCCGGACGTGCTGGACGCGACGGAACCACCGCAGAACGAGGGCACGGCCCGAGACCTCCTGGACTACGGCCGCGCCCTCGCCGCCGCGGGCCGCACACCCGAGGCCGTACACGCCTGGCGCCTGGCCATGACCACCCCGGATCACACGGCCGCGTGGCTGTGGAAGCCCCGGGTGCAGCGCCTGCTGGCCGAGACGGGGTGAGCGGGGCCGTGGCCTGGGGGTTTCACATGGAGCGGGTGACGAGAATCGAACTCGCGCTCTCAGTTTGGGAAGCTGCGCGCTGGTGGGCCCACGGACCCGGTACGGGGGTCTCGGGGGTAGCGTCCGGGGCCGGAGGTAATCGTGGCACTGTTCTATGAGGGCCTGACCTACGAAGATCTCGTTGACTGGGCCGGTGGGCAGGGAGTGACCCGGGCCAAGGGGTCTGAAGTGGGCGACTGGCGGATATCAGATGCGGACAAGGCGATCCTGATGGAGGTCGGCATTCCTCACACCGAGGACACGCCTCTCACCCGAGTGTGTTTCCAGGGAGGGCCTCAGCCGTCGTTGCCGACCACTGATGGACGACTGCTGTACCGCGTGGCCGAGACGCAGCTCTCGGGCCTCCCGGACGGTGCCCTGACTTCCTCGTGGGCCGTGGAGCCGGATACCGGAACTGTCTATTACGTTCAGCCTGATGGCGAGCCGTGGTTCGCCAACTCCTCCGTCGTCCTCTGGGTGCAATGCCTGCACCACTACGGGCTGCGGGTCGACACCTGCGACCTGCTCCTCAACGCCGACCACCACGAGGAAGACGCCGTCCTGGCCGAGTTGGAGGAACTGGCGGCCGAACTGGAGGAATGCGACCCGCCGGCATTCGCGGGGTATCAGGGATACATCTGGGCCGAGTTCCTAAGCCGCTGGTTGTGGTGACGGGGCCCAGGTCTGGGGGAGACACGCCTCACCTCAGCTTGGAAAGCTCAGACCTGCCGCGGAGCGATGGCGGCGCCTGCTGACCTGAACGACTGGTGCGTCAAATCAGCGCCAGAAACGGGACTGATCTCCGCTTCGCGATCATCCCGCTTCCGCAGCAAATTCTGCACATTCAGGAAGAAAATCTCATATTTCCCGAATTTGCGTATGGGTGTAGATGGATCGGATACCCGTGCGGAATGGTGCGGACATTGAAACAGCATGGAAGGCACGGCGGGGATGCCGCGGCCGGTCGTGAGGCCGAGACCGCGCAGGCGCCGGGCGTAGGGCCGGATGAACAGGTGGAGCGGCGGGCGCCGGACAGTCCGACGGATCTGCCGAAGCGCTCCTGGGGAATGGTGCTGAAAGGCACCCTGAAAGAGTTCAAGAAGGACGAGCTGGCCGACCGGGCGGCGGCGCTGACGTACTACGGGATTCTGGCGCTGTTCCCGGCGCTGCTGGCACTCGTGTCCCTGCTGGGCATCGTCGGGCAGTCGGCGACCCAGGCGGTGTTGGACAACATCGAGAAGCTCGCCCCTGGCGCGGCGCAGGACATCCTGCGCAGCGCGGTGCAGCAGATGCAGGGCAACGCCGGGTTGGGCTCGCTCATGGCGATCGTGGGTCTGGTGCTGGCGGTGTGGTCGGCATCCGGTTATGTCGCCGCGTTCATCCGCAGCGCCAACGCGGTATACGACCTCCCTGAGGGCCGTCCGGTGTGGAAGGTGCTCCCGGTGCGGGTCGGCGTGACCGTGGTGCTGATGGTCATGGCCGTGATCAGCGCGCTGATCGTCGTGTTCACCGGCGCGCTCGCGCGGCAGGTGGGCACGACGCTCGGAGTCGGCGACACCGCGCTGACGGTGTGGTCGATCGCGAAGTGGCCGGTGCTGGTGGTCCTGGTCACGATCATGATCGCGGTCCTGTACTGGGCGACGCCGAACGCGAAGGTCCGCGGCTTCCGCTGGATCACTCCAGGCAGTTTCCTGGCGTTGCTGATCTGGATGATCGCCTCCGCCGGGTTCGCGCTGTATGTGGCGAACTTCGCCTCGTACAACAAGACCTACGGCGCCCTCGCCGGCGTGATCATTTTCCTGGTGTGGCTGTGGATCACCAACCTGGCGGTCCTGCTGGGCCTGGAGTTCGATGCCGAGTTGGTCCGCCAGCGGGCTGTCGCAGGCGGCCACCCGGCCGACGACGAGCCGTACGTCCAGCCTCGCGACACCCGCAAGTGGGACGAGGAGGACCGTCGCCGCCTCGAATCCTAGCGGCGGTGGATCACCCTCTGCCGCGGTATCGGAGTGAGCGGGGATCGACGGGAGTCGGCTGGTTATGGGAGTGATGGCGGGCCTGCGCGACCGGGATCGGCGGCTGGCGAGGCGGGCGATCGCGTCGGGACCGGGCTGGGTGCGGCAGCTCGCGCCCGCGGTGGAGGAAGCGGCCGAGCACACCAAGCTGTGGTGGGGGGGTGGCGGGGATCATGGTCGCCGCCAGCGGGTTGCGTGGCCGTACGGCCGCTGCGGCCGGGGTGGCCGCGATGGCGACGGCTGAGGTGCTGTCCAACTGCGTCGCAAAGCGGCTGTACCGGCGCCGCCGCCCGCCACCCGAGTGGGTGCCGCCGGACGATCTCCGGGACCGGCCGGACAGCTCTTCCTTCCCCTCCGGGCACGCGGCGGCCGCCTTCGGGTTCGCTGCGGCCGCCGCACCGGTGTGGCCGGCCGCTGGCGCCGTATGCGGGGCTGCGGCGCTGATGGTGGCCGCGCAGCGGGTGCACGGCGGCGCGCACTATCCCAGCGACGTGGCCGCCGGCGGTGTGATCGGACTGGCCGGAGCCGCGCTGGTCCGTGCCGCTCCGTACTTGCTGCGGCGGTACGTGCTCTGAAGGGCGGTGATGCGCCGGTGCGAGGGGTACTCGGGCGTCCGGCCGGATGGCGGAAGGCAAGATCGCCCAACGCATGCCACCGGCTGGCCGACCCCTAGGAATCTGCCGCACATGCCGCAGGGCACGGACGAAGGAAGGTGAGCACCGATGACAGCAGACGGCTCCCCCCGCACCGGCGAAACAGGGCAGGAAGCGGTGGGTGAACTGGTTCAGCGCGCGACGCAGCAGCTCTCCCAGCTGGCGCGGGCGGAGATGCGGCTGGCGCAGGCCGAGATGACCGAGAAGGGCAAGCGGTTCGGCAAGGGCGGCGGCCTGTTCGGCGGCGCCGGCCTGGTGGGTGTCCTCACCCTGCAGGCCCTGGTGGCCACCGTGATCGCCGCGCTGTCGCTCGTCATGGATGTATGGCTGGCAGCGCTGATCGTCACCGCAGCCCTGGCCGCCATCACCGCCCTGATGGCAGCGCTCGGCAAGCAGCAGATCAGCAGGGCCTCCCCGCCAGCACCGGAGCAGACGGTTGACAGCGTGAAGGACGACGTGGCCGAGATCAAGGAGAAGGCACAGCGATGACCCAGGACAAGCCGCCCACGGGCGATGAGCCGACACCATCCCCACAAGACCTGCGCGAGCAGGTCGAGGCGACCCGTGAGGAACTCGGCCAGACCGTCGAGGCCCTCGCGGCGAGGACCGACGTGAAGACCCGCGCCCATGAGAAGACGACCGCCGTCAGGCAGCAGCTCGCGGAGAAGACCACCCAGGTCACGGCCCAGCTGAGGGACAAGGCGACACATGCCGCACAGGTGATGCAGGACAGGACCCCGCAGCCGCTGCGCGCCAAAGCTGCCGCCGCCGGCGGACAGGTCCGCGACACGGCCGTGCACGTCTCAGAGCTGGCCCACGACAAAGCTCCGGAGCCGCTGCGTGAGAAGGCCGGCCAGGGCATGCGGATGGCGCGGGCCAATCGCGCACCGTTGTTCGCCGCGGCAGGCGCGCTGATCGCGGTGCTGCTCGTGCGTCACGCCAGGAGGCGGCCATGAAAGCGTCGAAGATCGCCTACAAGCCGGTCGGTCTGGCCTTGGGAGCTGTCAGCGGCGTGCTCGCCGGCGGACTGTTCAAGCAGGTCTGGAAGAAACTCGGACACGAACAGGACGCCCCCGACGCCACCGACGAGGAGCGCACTTGGCGCGAAGTGCTGTCGGCGGCCGTCCTGCAAGGCGCGATCTTCGCGGGAGTCAAAGCCGTAGTAGACCGAGGCGGCGCCGCCGCGACCCGCCGCCTGACCGGCACCTGGCCAGGCTGAACCTCCGCCAGCGTGCAAGGCATCCCAACGGATCCGAAGCGGTGAGACAGTCGGCGCATGCCGCGCGAGCATCGATCGCCCCGGCCATACCGACCGCCACCCGAACATCCATTTCATCTCCGTCACGCCGGTTCGCGGGCGAGAGCGGCGCCGGACCTCCCCAGGCACTGCGCCGCCCCCGCCGGCCCGGTACGTCTACCCGAGGACCTGCGCCCTACCCGCCTCCGGCTCGGCGAGCGCGTGGCAGATCCTTGTTCGGGCGTCCCAGCACGCCAACACCAAGCTCCACGACGTGGCGGAAGCCTGGTGGCGACCACGCAGCAGGAGCTGATGCCGGCCCGTCTTCCAGACCATCTGGCGGCGGCAGCGGCGGTATGGGCGACCCTTCCTCAGTGCACGACCATGTCGCCATCAGTACATCGCGGGCCACATCAACGACCGGCCACCGCGACGCAGCCTGCGCAGGCGGAGGATGGCGAAAGCACGACGAGCGCTCGGGCAAGGACGGCGGAGGGAAGGACAAGGGAAGGCACTCCGACGATTGAGCCCCGCGGAGGCGTGCTCGTCACCACGCACTGACCGGCCCCTGCGCGAGGCGTCGGCCGTCACCTTCTGGTCGCGACGTCATGCGCGTCGATCGAGTCGTCCTCCACGGACTTGATGTCCGCGTTCCCGAAGCGAGCATCCCGGAGCGACCGCACGGCAGTCTGCTGTCCCCATGCGGTGCCCGAGCCGGCTCCGCCCGTGCTGAGCGAGGTCATGCAGTAGGTCCGGGGGGCGGCACCCTGCACCTGAGTGGTCGTCATCGGTCCTTGCTTCTGATCCGTCGCTACAACCATTCGGCCACCGCATAGGTCGTAGACCGCAGTCGATCAGATCAACAGGTCGCTCACAGCACGATCTCGACAACGGAGACCCATGCGCGCCACACGTACCGCCCTCGCCGCTGCCGTGGCCCTCGCGACGGCGGTCTGCATACCGCTCCTGACGGCCCCCGCGGCGTCGGCGGCCCCCGCCAAGCTGTCCGACGACTTCAACGGCGACGGCTACCGCGACTTCGTCATGCTCGGCGGCTCGCATGGCAAGGACGGGCGGGTCACCGTCGTCTACGGCACGTCGACCGGCCCCGGCACGCGCGTCCAGACCATCCACCAGGACTCGCCCGGCATCCCCGGCGCGGTGGAGGAGGGCGACTGGTGGGGCGCCGCCGCCGTCACCGCCGACCTCGACCGAGACGGCTACGCCGACCTGGTCGTCTCCTCGCCCGGCGAGAACGCGGGCGCCATCCAGTCCCGGGGCGGGCTGACCGTGGTCTGGGGCAGCGCGCGCGGCCTCGGCTCGGGCACGGTCTTCAACTCGCCCGTCCCGCAGGAGTACGAGAACCAGGGCGACCACTTCGGCGAGGACGTCGTCTCCGGCGACTTCGACGGCGACGGCGACCCGGACCTCGCCGTGACCAGCTACAGCCGGGCGGGTGTGGTCCTCCTGAAGGGCCCCTTCACGCGCACCGGCGGAAAGAGCGGCTGGGATTCCCTGGGTGGTGGCTACGGCTATCTGAACGCCCCCAACCTCGTAGCCGGCCGGGTCACCGCCGACGCCGCGACCGACCTGTACATCCTCGGCTCGGATCTCCAGGTCGGCGACATCAACATGCGGGCCTACTTCCATCGCGGCGGCAGCACCTTCACGCAGCGTGCGGGCGAGGTGCTGGTGCCTGACGACGGCGGCCACCAGGGCGGCGACATCCTCGCTGTCGGCGACTTCGACAAGGACGGCTACGGTGACCTCGCCATCGGCCGCGGCTACGAGACGGGTGACGGCGAGCGCGGCTACGTCACCGTCCAGTACGGCGGCTCCGGCGGCCCCAACACGGCCCGCAAGCCGGTGAAGTTCAGCCAGAACACCACCGGTGTGCCCGGCTCCGCGGAGAACGAGGACTTCTTCGGCTCCGCCATCGCCGCCGGCGACGTCAACGGCGACGGCTACGCGGACCTCGCCGTCGGCGCCCGCGGCGAGGACCTCGGCACCAAGCGCAACGCCGGCTCGGTCACCGTCCTGCTCGGCCGCGCGGGCGGCCTGACCGGCACCGGTGCCAAGTCCTACACCCAGGAAACCTCCGGCGTCGCGGGCTCCTCCGAAACCGATGACCAGTTCGGCGCCTACCTCAAGCTCACCGACTACACCCGCGACGGCCGTGCCGATCTGATGATCGACACGAACGAGCAGCTGGGGTACGAGGACCGGTGGGGCCTCGTACACCAGCTCAAGGGCTCCACGTCGGGCATCACGACAACGGGCGCCAAGACGTATTCCGTGACGACCCTGAAGCTGTCGTATGCGCGACTGGGCGGTCCATTCGCACGCTGACCCACCGACCCGACCGCTGAGGAGTCATCCACAGCCCGCCCCCTGCCTGCCGGCACCGAGCCCGCGGGCGGGGGCTTTGCGTCGAGCGACCGTTTCTCTGGCCCACAGCGCGGGCAAGTGTGGCTCGGCGAGTGGCTCGACGAGCGTCCTGGGGACGGACGGTTCAGTCCCCTCGGGCAGGCCGGATTCGCTGACTGGTACCTCGACTGAGTCGAGAAGACCGAGGCTGTCGTGCGGCGTGGCCGCTAGGACGGCTAGGGCCTGTCGCTTGGACCATGTCGGCGTCGCGCGGCGGCTGGAGGGCGCAGTCTCAGCCGCCGCTGATCCAAACGACACACCCTGGGCCGGGCACCCTGACAGATGTCAGGTCCCCGGGACCGCCCCCGTGCCCTTCACTGAGGTCAGCACATGCAAACTGCAACCTCTCGGGGGCACGAAGAATGATCCGCAGTAAGAAGATGTTCGCCGCAGGTCTGGCCACCACCGTCTCGGCGGTGGCCCTGTCCGTCGGCGCCATGGCCGCCCCGGCGTCGGCCGCCGGCTCGGTCGACTGCCGTGGCGCGGTCCACGGTGTCGACACGGACCGGGGCATCGCCAGCTGCACGAACAACAGCGACCGCACCATCCGGTTCCGCGCCGAGGTCGTCTGCGGCCGGGCCCCCGACGTCTCCGGTGACTGGGTGACCCTGAACCCGGGCCAGTGGGGCCAGTCCTCCGCCACCTGCGCCTGGTACCGCAGGAGTGATCCTCACGACATGAAGGTGCTCGGACGCGCGGCGCGAGATCCGAACGCTGGCATTCCTGGCGGCCCGCCACCGCCGCTGTAGGAGTTCGACCGGAGCCCGCTCCGGGCTGCTGCCGTCGACTGGTGTGATGGCCGGACAGTGACGCTGGTGTACGCCTCCGTCCGGCGTCGTTGATGTCAGCCGTGGATGTCAAGAGCCTTCTGATCCGTAGCGCTGAACTGGGCTCTGGAGGCCATGCAGGCTGACGGGAGGGCCGATGAGGGTAGCTGAGGGGCTGCCGAACGCCACTGTTGCACTGCAGCGCCATACGAAGCTGAAGAGGAGGGGCGTGACGTACCCAGTGGCCCCTGCCATCAATGCAGGCCCGAAGGGGACAAGGTAGGCAAGCCAGGGCGGCGGCTCTTACGGAGCGGCTTGAACATGCAGCTCGATCTTGGCAGCACGGACGAAGCGCGTTTCTGCCTCACCGAATTGATGATTGGCATCGAGGTAAGAGCCGCTAAAGGTCGGTGGACGAGACCACCATCCCTCTAGGAGAGCGCTGAACTCCTCGTCGTTCAGGGCACCGTGTGGCAAAGCGTTCCAGGCCGAACGGCAGGACCGTTCTGCTGCTTGGGCGTCGTGAGAACTCAGTTGCTGCACTCAGGACAGGCCGGGAGCTGGTGGGTCATGTGGCGCACCTTCGCGTGACGACCTCTTTGTCCCGAATCAACCGGGGCGGGTCCTCGACGTGCGGACTGTGCACCTCTCGCCTGGTGCGATGGTCCCTTGGCATGCGCGGTTGTCCGCCGCTGTACGTAGGCGTTTGTCACGCAGTTAGACACTCACCCCTGCAGCCGGGCAAGGGTTCATGCGTCAGCCAAGCGGAACTGGATGATGGCAATATCATCGGCGGGAACGATGCTGGGGTAGTGGTACCGCAGCCTGTCGTGTAGTTCTTCGAGATCGCGGAATCCGTCAGCGATGGCGTCCTGCTCGGTCAGCTCGTCGACCTTTTTTGAGATGATCTGCGTTACGACACCCTGTAGCACCACCTCCTCATCCAGCTCGAAGACCATGCTGACGGGCCCCGTGGAAACCGGATCACGGAAGCGAACGGTCGTCGTCTTCTGTCCGGTCCGGACGGCGTCGAGATAGTCCCGATGGAAATACATGGGCTGCCTCGCTGTCGCGTGGCAGCCCGGTTCAGAGGAAGCGGCCTGATCGGCCCATACATAGCTGTGCGGTAGGAGGCCCGCTATGGCGATGCTGCGAACCCCTTCGGCCGTGGGCACCAGGACGCGGATGTCTGGATGGTGGTCGAGAAGGACTTGTCGATCACGGCCACACGGCGCGAGCACACCGCGGCCCCTGTCGCCGACAGCAACAATGGTTGCCAGCTCACGCGCCCCTGCCGCACGGGCATGCCCCAATGCCACGAGCTCTGCACAGGGTCCGCCAGTGAAGTGGTAGAGGTTGATGCCACCGAATATCCGTCCTCGCGCATCTCGGACAGCGGCGCCAACCGTGTGCACCTCCCCGTCGCCGTTGGCCTCCACAATGCGCTGGGCGAACTCGACCAGCTCCATGTCTTCTTCTGTCGGCAATTGCAGGGTGCTGTCCACGCCCAGCACCCTACGGCTGGCAGTTGGAGGCGACGGACCCAGGGGTGATTTGCGCGTGAGGTCGGCGAGCGGCTTTGGGCTGGAGCTGCTTTGGGGTGAGTGATCATGGCCCGGTAAGCTTCCGGCGCGTCGGGCAGTCTGTGGACCTGCCCGTTGAAGCACGACGTTGGGGCCATGATCTTAGAGGCTCGCCCCAAAGTGGCTGCCTAAAGCCGTGGAGTCGACCGCCTCAGCCACAGAGGGTGTCTCCCCCTTCATGCCCGCAGCTCGCCAGCGCGCCGCAGAGGCGGCGCGCGCCCGCGCCGTGCGCGGGCCTTGAACCAGTAGAGAAAGTTGTAACTCAGTCGGTCGCATGGCGCGTGTCTTGTCTCGGTTGATGCTTGACGTTGTGGCTTCACCTGATGCTTGACACCGCTTGCCTCGGTTTGGCTGTGCGCCTGGATTGGGTGCATGGGGCGGGCCGGGGCCGTGCTGGTGGAGCTGAGCGTGGTCGAGCAGCGCCATCACTCACCGCAGGTTGTCAGTGAGCGCCCTCAGTGGTCGGGACCGGAGGGCGCTCACTTTATGTAATCAGATGGCGTCAACCTGCCAGGCGATCATGCCGGTCGCCCCCTTGTCGGCTTCAACATTGATGCGGACTGGCCCGTCCCCTGTGATCCGTTCCTGGACCACCGACTGATCGCACGGCACCGTGGCCTTCGGGCCGGTGCTCGCCGGTTTGAACGACAACTGCGCGCTGCCAGTGCCGACGCAAACCAGGTTGATCTTGTAGGTCTTGCCCTTGCTCAGGCTGGGCTCGCTGTGGATGCCGTCCGTCACGCGCTCTGCGCCGGCTTCAACCAGCGTGCCGCTGTGTACAGCGGCAAGCGCCGCTTGGGCCTGCTGGGTGGCCTTCTTCTCGGAGGGCCCGTTTGTCGTTGCCGAGTTGCTTGGCGTAGATGACTGTGACGATCCTCCGGCTCCGGGCTCTCCGTTGCCAGAGGTACAGGAGGTGAGCAGAAGTGCGGAAGCCGCCACTGCACAACCGGCAAGGCAGGCACGCGGGTTCAAGTAGGTCATGACGAGGTTTCCCAGTACTTCCAGCCGGTTTCATTGATGGGGAGCGTTGCCGTACCACTGGCGATCACAGTGCCGGCGCCACAGCCGTCGCCGTGACGTCGGTACCTCGTCCAGCTCGCCTTGTAGCCAGAGGTGCCGTACTGCACGTGACCGTACTTGTTCCTGCTGATGCTGCGCGTGTAGGTGTGCCCCGTGGTGATGGTCACGCTGGCAGCAACCTCGATGGATATCGTGGCCTTGGCCTTCGCGAGGAGCGTTCCAGCCGACCACTCACCGGTACCCGTGAACTTGGCCGAAATGGTGCCGCTCTTCGTCACCGACACCGACATGGTGCCGCCCGGTCCATCTTTGAATTTGGTGCCGTTCCACCACGAAGGAACGAAGGTTGCCTTCTTTGACTTGTATTCGTACCAGGTCTGCGGACCGTCACACTGACGCTGCCCCGAGTCGTCAAGGGGCTCTTCGGGCCCATCCTCCCAGCCCTGTTCGTCGTTGACTTCTATCGTCTGGTCAGCAGAAACGGCCGTGTCGTCGGTCGGCGCCTCATCGGCGGCAGCAGTGCCCGCGGTAGCGAAGCACAAAAGCAGTACAGCAGTGGCAGCGCCGGTCGAAGCGCGCCGTGAACCGATGCCCGTGTGACACCTTTCCGGTGGACCGCCCCCGTGGCGATCGAGCACTTGGACAGTATGTGAAGGGTCATGCACGCGACAATTAAGTGATCAATACTCTGAGGAGAACTTGAGGAAGAAGCGGGGGCCGCCGGTCAGTCGGATGAGTGGGGTTTGAAGTCGTATGCGCAGGCGGAGAGTTCGCTCCCTTTGGCGATGGGCGAGCGGCAGGAAGAGCGCCGGTCGGACGGTCCACGTGATGCGGGTGTTGGCCTGAGTGACCGCGACCATGCAGGGCTCCGAACGTAGGAGGGCTTGGCGTGTTGTTATACGGCCCCGATACAGCCAGACCCATGCCTCGTCGGAGGCGTCGGTGTCCAGCGCTGGTGAGATCGCTTGCCGAGAAGCAGACGGAGATCGGCCGTGGCGAGTGGCGTGACCCGGAAGCCGGTGCCGTCAGCTTCCGCGCGTACGCCGATAAGTGGGTAGAGGAACGGGAGTTGGCCCCACTGTCCCAGGACCTCCATCGCTACCTCCTCGACAAGCACCTGTTCGCCCTCGCTGAGTTGGACTTTGACGAGATCACCGCACCGCGCGTCCGCGAGTGGCGGGCCGAACGGCTGCGGATCACGGGCGCCAAGACGATCACGGCCAAGGCGTACCGGCTACTGAAAGCCATCATGGAAACCGCCGTGGATGAGGAGCTGATCACGCGCAACCCGTGCCGGATCAAGGGCGCGGGTAAGGAGAAGGCGGCTGAGCGGCGCATCGCCACCGTCGCCCAGGTCGACGCACTCGCCAACACCGTGGGGATGCGGTGGCGTCTGATGGTCTACCTGGGCGCCTACGGTCCGATGCGGCCGGAAGAGTTGGCCGGCCTACGTCGCCGGGACGTCGGCATCGGCACCCTTCGTATCCGTGTCCGCCTCGCAGAGCCGGAGCGGATGAACGGGCGACGAGTCCAAGGCGACACCAAGTCCGGGGCAGGCACTCGCACTGTGATTCTTCCCGCGTTCCTCCGTCGGGAGCTCCGCTGGCACCTGGAGAGCTACGCCGAGTCGGGCCCCGACGGGCTGCTGTTCGTCGGCGAGGAGGGCGCTCCCTTACGGCGTAGCACCTTCGGGCGGAAGTGGCGGAAGTGGCGGAAGGCGCGTGAGATCGTCGGCATGCCGGAGGGCTTCCGGTTCTGCGACTTCCGGCACACGGGGCACACCCTCTCCACCCGCTCCGGCGCCACCCTCAAGGACACGATGGTCCGCGCGGGCCAGTCCTCGGAGAAGGCGGCGTTGATCTACCAGCACTCCGACGACGAGCGGCAAGAGGAGGTCGCCGCCGGGCTGGACGCGACAGTCCGGAAGGCTCGGGATGCTGCCCGCACGGAGAAGGAGCCCGACAAGCCTTCTGGCACGAATCTGGCACGCGACCGCTGATCACCACGGACAGCAAAAAGGCCCGGGTCTCTGACCTGGGCCTTAATCGTGGAGCGGGTGACGAGAATCGAACTCGCGCTCTCAGCTTGGGAAGCTGATGTTCTACCATTAAACTACACCCGCGTAAGACGCCGCTCGTTCCGTGATCATCCGGAGCGGTGTCCAATTGCCTGGTTACTGTACCTCATCACTGGCCTCCGGCGCTGAAGCCGCGGGGCCTGAGCGCGTTTCAGGGGGCGGATCCGGGTGCGGGGCACCGGAGTTGGGGCGTACCGTGGAGAGGTGGGAGAGGGTCCGGGCCGGGTCGGAGTGCCGCCTGGAGGGCCGTCCCTTTGATCCCGTAATGTGGCCTCCCGTCGTCAGGCGGGCAGCAGCCAGACGCGGCTCTTGGGGAAGGGACTCTAGGACTTGATGGAGCGCACCGTCGTCCGTTGTGCCGATGGGCACGTGTTCAGCACCACTTCGTTCCCGATGCAGCAGGCCGATCGCCTCGGCCCCGGACGGCTCGTCCGATGTCCCCGCTGTGCCCGGCTCCGCAGTGTGGTGCCGGTGCAGTTGGAGAAGCAGTAACGGGAGAAGCAGTAACGGGAGTGGTAGCCGTAGCGGGAGCGGGAGCACCCGCAGGACCTGCACAGCAGTAGCAACAGCCGGGCGCGCGGGCGGCGCGATTGTCGTCGTTCCGCGCGCCTTGCGTATCCTCGGGGCGTGCTTCTCTCAGACAAGGACATCCGGGCCGAGATCGACGCCGGGCGGGTACGGATCGATCCCTACGACCAGACCATGGTGCAGCCGTCCAGCATCGACGTACGGCTGGACCGGTACTTCCGGGTGTTCGAGAACCACCGGTACCCGCACATCGACCCCTCGGTCGAGCAGGCGGATCTCACGCGGCTCGTCGAGCCCGAGGGCGACGAGCCGTTCATCCTGCATCCCGGGGAGTTCGTGCTCGCCTCGACGTACGAGGTCATCAGCCTGCCCGATGATCTCGCCTCGCGGCTCGAAGGGAAGTCGTCCCTCGGGCGGCTCGGGCTCGTCACCCACTCCACCGCCGGCTTCATCGACCCCGGCTTCAGCGGGCACGTGACCCTTGAGCTGTCCAACCTCGCCACGCTCCCCATCAAGCTCTGGCCCGGCATGAAGATCGGCCAGCTGTGCATGTTCCGGCTCAGCTCGCCCGCCGAGTTCCCGTACGGGAGCGAGCGGTACGGATCCCGGTACCAGGGGCAGCGCGGGCCCACCGCCTCCCGGTCCTTCCAGAACTTCCATCGGACCCAGGTATGAGCGGCAGCCAGGCACGCGAGAATCTGACCTACGAGCGGTTCGGCACCGCCGTCCGTGAGCTCGCGCAGACCATCGCCGACGACGGGTACGAGCCGGACATCGTGCTCAGCATCGCCCGGGGCGGGGTCTTCGTCGCCGGCGGGCTCGCCTACGCGCTCGACTGCAAGAACCTTCATCTGGTGAACGTCGAGTTCTATACGGGTGTGGGGACGACGCTCGAGATGCCCGTCATGCTCGCCCCCGTCCCCAACGCGATCGACTTCACCGACAAGAAGGTGCTGATCGCCGACGACGTCGCCGACACCGGCAAGACGCTGAAGCTCGTCCACGACTTCTGCGTCGAGCACGTCGCCGAGGTGCGGTCCGCCGTCATCTATGAGAAGTCCCACTCCCTCGTGAAATGCGAGTACGTGTGGAAGCGCACCGATGAGTGGATCAACTTCCCGTGGAGTGTTCTGCCCGTGGTACGTAAGTCGGGGGAGCCGCTTACTCCGTCGAAGGAAGCGCTCTGACCTGCTGCTCTGCGAAGATCCCCGGCCTTGGAGGACCGGGGACCATTTGAACCGGAGCCTCATCCATATCAGGTCGATCACGCAGGATTGCCGGCGTCGCTCAACGCGTGGCGCGCCGTGGCAGGTTGCCTGCTGGAGTCCGGCGTCGATCGCCGCTGTTCGCCCCTGTTGGTGTCAGGCGTTGATGTCAGCGAAGAGGGGCCCTCTTGACAACCCCAGCTCGCCGGGGCGACTCGGCACCTCCTGCTGTGCGCGAAACCTAGCCAATCTTGAACACGTTCAATTCACATGGCAAGGTGGCGGAAGCGCATAGCGAGGGGACTGGGGGAATCGGGATGGGGCTCGCTCGGCTTGGCGGAGCGCTCGGTGCCTCACTGGCGAGCGGTGTGTTGTCCGCACTGCTCTCTGGTTGCCACAGCCTTGCCGCCGCGATCCACGATCCGCCGCAGGCGCCGGGCACACCCCAAGTCGTGACCGACGGCCACTTGGTCGGTACCTGGCGGGACGATGCGGGCGGCAGCATCACCTTCGCCGCGAGCGGAGCCTTTACCGCAACGAAGATCTGCGGCCAATTCCTGGACTGGGCGGGAGTCGGCCCCATGCGCGCGGACTCCCAGCCGAAATCCGGAGACGGGTCGTGGGAAACGACGGTCTGGACACCCTCAGACGAGTCCACGCCGAGAACTGAAATGACAATCCGGTTCTCCAACTCAGACGTGTCCGCAGAGTACGAAACTGGGGGAACTTCGCGGTCTCCCAAGCTCTGGGTGTACATAGGAGAACTGGACGACTACAACCTGTGCACCTTGAGTCGGTAGTCATCACCGTCATGCACGGCTGGCTGAGGCATCCGATCGGTTCCACTAGGACGGCGAGTGTCAGGGCCGAGCCGGCTCCCTGATCGTGTGATTGCGGCGTCAGAGAGGCTCGGACGGCTGCACGGACGGCCAGTTGGCCAGCCTGGCGCGGGCTTCCTGCCCAATGACCGGCCACGGGTCATCAACCAAACGCGCCACTGCCGACCGCGGCGAGTGAGGATGGCCTGCGACGAGCCTCCGCACGGCGTCATGCGGATCGTCGACCAGCCGTTCCAGCAGCTCGGGCGGGCAGTGGCGCTTGCCGGCCACCCGGTCCCGGACCCGCCAGTCCGGATCCTTGATCAGCTCGGCAAGGATCTCCGACGGCGCCGTCCTGTTGTGCGCGGCCCAGAAACGCATCTCGGGATGGTTGCGCACCAGGTTCCACCAGACGGGCAGCGGGAGGGTTGCCCGCACCGAGCGGTTGTACTCCGCCGGGTCCTCACTCTCCCGCAGCCGGATGAACTCCTCCACGGAGGTGATCTCAGGGAAACGATCCGCCATGACAGCCAGTACGCCACGATGTCTAGGTCAGACGTCAAGCATCACCCGACGCCGACCCGTCAACCATCGTGCGGGGCCAACCATGAGTCCGGCCCGACGACCAAGCCTGTGCAGAAAACTTAGCGCCTGGGATGTGCCAGTCGATAGCGCATCCCAGGCGTAAGCGAGGCCAGGGTCAGATTTTTGATTCCTCAGAGGTCGGCTTGTTGCTTTGCCTGCGGGAGAATCGTGCCTCGCTCATGATGAAAGCGTAAATTCCCCCAAGTGCGAACGTGGCCACGTACTGAGCCCATTGCGTCGAGTCCAGCAGTTTGTTTGCCAGAACGAGCACGCCAGCCCATACGAGAGTTATCAGAACCTTAGCCATCGTGAAACCTCACAGTTATGCGAGTGCAGAGAGGCACCCAGTGGCTCCCGCGACTACAGTCTTTGCGGCAATGTCCTCAGCGAGGTCCTTGCTGACGAACCTACCTACCACAAGTGCGCCAGCACCACCGATGGCCGCCCTGAGCAGGCAGTCCTTGACGACCTTCTCCATCTTCGTGTTCCTCATGAGAGACTTACACGAGTTCTTGTCGTGGTACACGACGCACTTGGACCTCTGCTCCTCGATCGGGCTGACCCTAGTAGTCCCGCCCCCAATGCCTGTGTTGGTGGATGCCGAGGCCACGCCTGCGCCGGAGAGCGTTACAGCTCCCACAAGAACAGCGGAAGTCAGTCCTGAAGCCATACGTATCTTGCTCAAGAGTTCCCCGATTGTTGAATTTCGAAGGCGAAGGTGGTCAACCTTCGCCTTGCGTTCATGTTCGACCCTAGTCAACGAGATCTTGCTGGGTGAACCCCCCTTGAGGGTCATTTGAGCTTTTTATTTCTCGACACCGTTCCGCGTTGCTGCTTGGATATCAAAATGGCTCACATATAGGTCTATTTGCTCGCTTGCAGCAGCTAACATGAAGAGTCGGATTAGCCCTGCTTGTCGCATATGTGGCAAGCGCGCAACGAACTCGATGTACCGGCGTATCTCCACGAGTGCGGCATCCCTGGCGGCACCGATCTCATCGAAGTCGTACCCGGTGTCCTGATGCCCGAGGCTGTCGAGTTCGGCCCAGGCGGGGTCCTCGGTGAAGACGACCTGCAGTTCCACCTTCCAGTACTCGGGCTGCCACTCCGGATCATCACGTCCGCCATCCCCGGTGACCGCGAGCAGCCGCCCGAAGGACAGCGCCGGCTGGTCGTCGTTCCAGTCCCACCGACCTCATTCCGCGATGAAGCCGTCGCCGTCGTCCTCGGGCCGCTCGATCCCGTCCACCTCGATCTGGCAGAACTCGCCGAAAGCGTCCCAGCTCTGACGCAGGGTGCAGGCTTTCCAAGTGTCGTGGCCCGCATGAGGACGAATACAGGACCGATCACCGAGACGGCGCGGGCTCGTTGACACTGGACGTCCACTAGGGCTACTCGCCGACTGAGGTGGCCCAGTCTCGGAACAGACGCAGTACTTCCCCGAGGTTGAGCGGACCGCACGACGCCTGGAAGACGTCGTCAGACACCTTCACCATCACCCAGTCGGAGTCGCTGCGCCGGAAATCGGTGCGGGCGTAGGACCGGCCGGCCAGAGACGTCTCTTCGAGATCGATGTCGACTGTCCAGCCAGGGTTGTCGAGCGTCGAGATCCGAACGCCCCACTCGTGCTCCCAGTCACCGTCGCACTGGGCTTCGTACCAGCGTTGGAGCCAGCTGAGTTCCCCGCTTGTGTCCGACATGGCTGCTGATCCTACGAGGCTGGGCCGTACTGATGGAGGCGCGTAACCGGCGCACCACTCGGCCGCTGCGAGCAGTGCGCCGTGGTGACTCAGGCTTTACAGCCCGGCCTCATCTTCATCAGGCCGATCATGGGTGCCTGGCGACCAGGACTCGGCACCTGATGCGTGTCGCCGCGGCGGACCGATATCAGGCCAGTCGGTGCAGGAGGGAGTCACGCTGATCCTGCTCGATCTCGGCGAGCGTCAAGTCGGGGTCGCGCTGATGAGCAAGAGCGACCTCGGCCGGCGTCGGCTGTTCCTCCTTGAGCGGCCAGGCCTCGGGGCGCCAGAACTTCGACCGGACGAACGCCTTGGCGCAGTGGACGTACACCTCGTCGGCCCGCACGACCAGCGCAGTCTTCGGCCTTTTGCCGACCGGGGTCAGCCGCGCCAGCAGATCTTCATCGGCCGTGATCCAGGCTGCGCCGTTGACACGAAGCGTCGTGTCCCGGCCGGGGATGACGAAGTTGAGCCCGGCGTGGCCGTTGGCCAGGATGTTGCGATAGCTGTCCAGCCGATTGTTCCCCGTCGCGTCCGGAATCACTACATGACGCTTGTCGAGGACCGTGACGAAACCGGGGGTGCCGCCACGAGGGGCCACGTCACAGCGGCCATGGGCATCACTGGTGGCGACGAACACCACGGGCGAGACCGCGATGAGGCGGCGCGACATCTCGTCGATGTGGTCGAGTTCTTTGCGTACCGCCCGCTCTCCGGGGTCCCCGTACAACTCTCGGAGTTGCGCCTCACTGGTCAGAGCTCGGGGTATCAAGGTGTCATCCACTCTGGCGATCGTAGCCCTGTGGGTCGAAGACGGGGGAGCGTTGTCGCGCGGGCGGTGGAGTCTCGATGGCCCCGTCAAGCGCTGCCGCGTGGCTCGCGTACGACGACCTGGTCCGCTATCTGCGTGATCACGGGCGGGTGCCCACTCCGGAACCTGAGGTCACTGCGAGCGGGAGACCGGAGCGCGAGCGCAGGTCACCGTCTAGTCGGGACACGCGAGGCGTTAGGGCAGGGGGTGTCGAGCCCTCGTCGTCCGGCGGGCCAGCCAGGTGCGACGCCTGACCAGGGCCAGACGCAGGACTGACACACGCGAGAAAGGGCCCCCGGCTGACCGCGCCGGGGGCCCTTCGTCGTTTCTGTGCGTGCCGCGGCCCGCTAGAACGTGCCCAGCTTCACGATCGACAGCAGGGCGATCAGCTGGATCGCGCTCGCGCCCAGGGCCTTCGGCCAGGGGAGGTCGTGGGACTTGGAGACCATCAGGGTGAGGAGGGCGCCCGCTGCCACCCAGGTCGCCCAGCCGAGGGCCTGGACGAAGGGGGCGTCGCCACCGGCGAACATGGCGAAGACCAGGCGGGGGGCGTCCGTGAGGGACATGATCAGCATGGAGAGGCCCACCGTGGGCTGCCAGGCGCCGTCGCCGCCGAGCTGGCGGGCCAGGGTGTGGGTGACCACGCCCAGGACGAAGGCCGACAGGACCATCGCGACCGCCGTCGTCAGGACGATCGGGACCGCGTTGGAGAGGGTCGCGTTGATCGCGTCCGCTCGGGCGCCGTCGAAGCCGAAGACGGCGAGCAGGCCGTAGAGGAACGACACGATCAGGGCGGTGCCCCACATCGAGTAGTCCCGCATCTGGAGGAAGGTCTGCGTGGGGGAGAGGACGATGCCGCGCAGCAGGGCCTTCCAGTGCAGGCGCGGGCCGATCGGGCCGGCCGGGGCCGAGCCCGCGTGGTAGGTCTCGCCCTGGGTGTAGGGGTCCTCGCCGACCGAGAAGGCCTGGGTGTGGCCCGGGTTGTTCGCCGCGTACGGGTCCGGGCCGCCGGCCGGTCCCTGCGGGTAGCCGCCGTCGCCGAAGTACTCCGGCTCGCCGTGACCGCCGTTACCTCGGTTGCCTCCGTGACCGCCGGGGCCGTAACCGCCGTGGCCAGCGCCGCCGTTCGCCTGCGGCCAGCCACCCGCGCCGCCGCCCGAGCCGCCGTAGGGCTGCTGCGGCGGCGGAGGATAGCCGTACGACGGTCCCTGGGGCGCCTGCTGCCCGTACGGAGGTTGTTGCGGTCGCGTTTGCGGGGTGCCGTTGTTCCGGCTGCCCCGTCCGATCCTGAATCCAGCCACGTCTTCGAACGTACCTGGTCCCGGAGAGTCGCGTGCCGGGCCCTGAGGTTCGGGCCCGGCTTTGCGGCCGACCTGTGACATCCCTTAGGGGGCGCGGCGGCCCCCCTCCGGGTGTTCGGTCAGGGTTCGGCCGTACGGGTGAGCCCCGGACGGCACATCAGCCCAGCATGACCTGGCCGAGCCGCAGGTACCCCGACGGCAGGCCCAGTGAGCCCGGGCCGAAGCTGATCGCCTTGCTGGTGGTCACACCCGTGGCCGAGCCGCGCAGGCTGTAGATCGAGCCCGCCGGGTGGTTCTCGCCGTCCGCGCCGACGGACAGGTCGGCCCTGCCGTCGCCGTTGAGGTCGGACAGGCGTACCGACGCGCCGAAGCGGTCGGCGGTCTCGGCGGTGCCAGGGACGCCGGCCGTGTTCTGGGTGAAGGACTGGGCGCCGGTCGCCGTCAGGCCGGAGGCCGAGCCGCGCAGCACCGTGACGCTGCCGGCGATCTTGGCGGCGCCGATGGTCTCGTGGATCGTGCCGACGGCCAGGTCCGCGTAGCCGTCGCGGTTGATGTCGGCGATGGACAGGTCGTTGCCGAACCAGTCGCTGTCCTCGTCCGAGCCCGGGACGCCGGGGGTGTCCTGGGTGATCGTGGCCTGCGGCTGGGTGCGGATGCCGTTCGCGCCGCCGAGGTAGGCCTTGAGGGAGCCGCCGAGGCTGGTCACGCCGTCGTCGCCGAACGTCGACGCGACGATGTCGGCGTAGCCGTCGCCGTTGAGGTCGCCGACCGCCGCCAGCTCGTGGGCGCCGTTCTTGAGGAGGGTCTGGCGGGTGAGGCCGGACGCGGAGCCCAGGTAGACGAAGGTGCCGCTGTCGTACGTCTCCGCCTGGGTGCCGCTGACGACCAGGTCGGCCACACCGTCGCCGTTCACGTCACCGGAGGCGAGGCCCTGGGCGCCGTAGATGATGCCGGAGTACAGGTCGGTGGCCAGCTGGTAGCGCGACGCGGCGCCGGACGCCTTGAGGAAGCCGCCCTTGTGGATCCAGATGTCGCTGCCGGTGCTGCCGACGGCGAGGTCGGCCTTGCCGTCCCCGCTGAAGTCGCCGACGGTCAGGGACATGCCGTACTCGTCGTGGGCCGAGGGGGCCGGGTCGGGGACGACCTGGCCGCCGGAGAGGCCGCTCCTGCCGCCCCAGACGATCACGACGGCGCCGGCTTCGGCGTTCTCGCCCTCGGAGCCGATCACGAGGTCGGCGTAGCCGTCCCGGTTCAGGTCGCCGGAGGCGAGGGACTGGCCGAACTCGTCGCCCTGCTCGGCGGTGCCGGGGATGCCGGCCGTGTTCTGGGTGAGGACCGTGCGGCGGGAGGCGCTGATGCCGTTCGCGGAGCCGTAGTTGACGACGACCGCGCCCGCGTCGGTCTTGCCGCCGACCGGGGTGTACGGGGCCGCGGTGGCGAGGTCGCGGTAACCGTCGCCGTTGAAGTCGTCGGCGAACTTGGCGGGGGCCGCGGCGGCCGGTGCGGCGGTGAGCAGCGGGGCGGCCGTCAGGGTGGCGGCGACGGTGGCCGTGGCGAGGGCCAGGGAGTGGAGGCGGGTGCGGTTCCGGTGGTGCCGGAGCATGTGGGGATTCTCCTGCCGTGGGGTGTGTGGCCGAGGCGTGAGGTGCGGACGCACGGGTCAGCCCGCCAGTACGTCGCCGAAGTACGTGAGGCCCGACGGTCCGCCCAGCGTCGTGCTGCCGAAGGACTTCGCGCCGGTGGCCGTGATGCCGGAGGAGCTGCCGCGCAGGGTCCAGGCGGAGCTCGCGCCGTCGTTCTCGCCACGGGCGCCGGAGATCAGCTCGGCGCGGCCGTCCTTGCTGACGTCGGTGAGCAGGACGGAGTGACCGAAGTAGTCGTACGACTCGGCGGTGCCCGGCACTCCGCTGGTGTCCTGCGAGAACGCCTTGGAGCCGGTGCCGGTCAGGCCGGAGGCGGAGCCGCGCAGGATCACGACCGAGCCGGCGTCCGTCTTCCCGCTCAGGTCCTCGTTGGCGACACCGACCGCGATGTCGGCGTAGCCGTCGCCGTTGGTGTCACCGGCGTCCAGGCTCCAGCCGAAGGCGTCGTTCCGCTCGGACGCGCCCGGCACACCGGTGGTGTCCTGGGTGAAGCGGACGGGGGTGCGGGTGCTCAGGCCGCTCGCGGCGCCGTACGTCACGGTCACCGCGCCGCCGGAGCCGCCGTTGGGCTCGTCCGTCGACTTCTCCATGAAGTTGCCGGTGACGATGTCGCCGTAGCCGTCCTTGTTCACGTCCGCGATGACCGCCGCGTAGCCGCCCGCGACCTTGCTGGAGGGCGTGAGGTCGATCGCCGTTCCCTTGTACAGGACGCTGCGGGTGCGGTTGCTGGTCTCCTCCTGGCCCATGACCAGCAGGTCCGACTTGCCGTCGCCGGTGACGTCACCCGCGACGATCTGGTCGGTGTTGATGCCGGTCTCCGCGGAGGTGTCGATGCCGCCGAGTTCCTCTGCCCTGCCGGTGCGGGTGATGGGGCCCTCGAAGACGTTCAGCCCGGGGGCGGCGTTGTTCGCCGCCGCGAGGTCGGTGTCGCCGTCGCCGTCGAAGTCGCCGGTGGCCACGGACCAGCCCAGCTCATTGCGGTACTCGGGGAGCGTGGTGATGTCGGTGCCGGACTTGATGCCGCTCGCGCCGCCCCACAGCACCGTCAGGGCGCCGAAGTCGTCGGTCGAGCCGATCCGCTCGGCGTGCACGCCGACCACGATGTCGGTGTAGCCGTCGTCGTCCAGGTCGCCGGTGGTGGCACGGTCGCCGAAGTAGTCGCCGCTCTCCGGGACGCCGGGGATGCCGGCGGTGTCCTGGCTGATGATCTGCCGGTTGCCGGTGTTCAGGCCGCTCGCGCTGCCGTAGACGACGGCGACGTAGCCGGCCTTGCTCTTGCCGGCGACCTTGGCGAGGGGGGCGGTGATGACGGCGTCGCGGTAGCCGTCACCGTTGATGTCGCCGGTCAGGCCGGAGGGCGCGGCGGCGGCGCCGGTGGCCGGCAGGGCGGTCAGCAGACCCGTGGTGAGCGTCGCCGCGAGCAGAAGAGTGCGCTTGCGCAAGGTGAAGTCCCTTTCACGATCGAGGAGTTCAGGAATTGAGGGCCGTGCCGTAGCCGGGGCTGCCCGCCGTGGAGACACCCGTGGTCCCCGGGCCGAAGCTCGCCGCCCCGCCCGTCGTCACGCCGCTCGCCGCGCCGCGCAGCGACCAGACGGCACCGTCGCCGTTCTCGCCGGTCGCGGAGACGGTGAGCTCGGCGCGGCGGTCGCCGGAGTGGTCGGCGAGCAGGACGCGGGCGCCGAAGCGGTCGTTCGGCTCGGAGGTACCGGGCACGCCGGCGGTGTTCTGCGTGAAGGACTGCACGCCGGTCGTGCGCAGTCCGGACGCCGAGCCGTACAGGACGGTCACCGAGCCTGCTCCGGAGTTCTCGCCGGAGGCGCCGACGGCCAGGTCGGCGTAGCCGTCGCCGTTGACGTCCCCGAGGGAGACGCCGCTGCCGAAACGGTCGCCGGACTCGGACGCGCCGGGGATGCCGGCGGTGTCCTGGGTGAGGACCAGAGGAGTCCGGGACGGGTCCACGCCCGCCGGGCCGCCGTACACGACGGTGACCTTGCCGCCCTTGGCGCCGGCCGGGTCGGCGGAGGTCTCGCGCTCGTTGCCGATCGCGATGTCCGCGTGCCCGTCCTTGTCGATGTCGCCGAGGGCGGAGACGTATCCGGACGGCAGTTCCTGCCACCAGTCGGTGTAGTTGCCGATGGACGGGTCGGTCACCAGGTGGGTGACCGCGTCGTCGGTGCCCAGCCTGCGGCCGTGCACGACGAGGTTGGTGTCCGAGGAGGCCGAGACGTGTCCGAGGGACACGGGCGTGATGCCGTACGACGTGGAGTGGGTGTCGTAGAAGCCCGACCCCGAACCGCCCTGGAAGGAACTGGTCCTGGTGAAGGGGCCGTTGATGAAGGTCAGCCCGACCGGGCCGGTGGAGCCGACGACGATGTCCAGGTCGCCGTCGTACTCGACGTCGCCGACCGTCAGCGACTGCCCGTAGCGGTCGAGGTCCGCGTCGAGTGGATTGGGCACCGAACGGGCGCCGGACAGGCCGGACTTGGAGCCCCAGACCGTGACGACCGTGCCGTCGTTGGTGTCCCCGTTGACGTCCTCGCCGGGGGCGCCGATCAGGAGGTCCGCGTACCCGTCGGTGTTGAGGTCGGCGGAGGCGACGGCGGTCCCGAAGGCGTCGTCGCTCTCGGCGGCGCCCGGGACGCCCGCCGTGTTCTGGGTGATGAGGGTCCGCGTCGAGGTCTTGAGCCCGCCAGAGCTTGCGTAGACGACGGACACGGCGCCCGCCTTGGCCTTCCCGCCCACCGTGGCGCCCGGCGCGCCGATCGCGAGGTCGAGGCGGCCGTCGCCGTTGAAGTCGTACGGCTTGGCGGCCGTGGCGGCGTGGGCCGAGGGGGCCGTGAGGGCCAGGGCGAGCGGGGTCAGGGCCGCCGCGAGGAGCACGGCGGGCAGCCGCCGGTACGTCACTGGGCGATCACCGAGCCGAAGTAGTTGCCGGCCTTGACCGAGGCGGCGGTCAGCCCCTGGGCGCCGGTCGTGGTCAGGCCCGTGGAGCTGCCGCGCAGGGTCCAGACGCCACCCGCGCCGTTCTCGCCGTCGACGCCGATGATCAGGTCGGCCTTGCCGTCCTTGGTGATGTCGGTGAGGTCGACCGCGGAGCCGAAGCGGTCCCAGGACTCGGCGCTGCCGGGCACGCCGGCGGTGTTCTGCGTGTACGACTTCGAGCCCGACGTCTTCAGGCCGGACGCCGAGCCGAACAGCACGGTCACCGAGCCGGCCTCCTTCGCCGAGCCGAGGTCCTCGCCCGGGACGGCGACGGCGACATCGGCGAACTTGTCGCCGTTGATGTCGCCGGTGCTCAGGAACATGCCGAAGCCGTCGTCGGTCTCGCCGGAGCCGGGCACGTTCGTGCTGTCCTGGTGGACGACGGTCGGCTTCTGCGCGGGGTCGGGGCCGTTCGGGCCGCCGTACCAGACGGTGATCTGGCCGCCCTTGTGGCCGCCGGGCTTGGAGGCGTTGGGGTCCGAGGAGTCGCCGAGGACGAGGTCGCCGTAGCCGTCGCCGTTGATGTCGGCGACGGAGCCCGAAAGGCCGTCCGCGTTCGGCAGCTTGGTGAAGTCGTAGCCGCCGCCGTTCCAGCGGAAGTAGCGGATGTCGCCGCCGGAGTCGCCGTCCACGCCGAACGGGTAGACGCGCTCGGCCGCGCCGTCGCCGGTGAGGTCGCCCGCGATCACGTCGTAGGTCGAGCCGAGCTCGCCGACACCGTAGTGGCTGAGCGGGCCGCCGGTGCGGGTGAACGGGCCCAGGTACATGCGGGTGTGGCTCTGGCCGGTCAGCGTGACGTCCATGTCGCCGTCACCGTCGAAGTCACCGGTCGCGGCGCCGTGCGAGAAGCCGCCCCACTCGGCGAGCGAGGACGGCTGGGGCAGGCCCTTGCCGCCGGACAGGCCGGACTTGGAGCCCCACAGAACGGTGCCGGAGCCGATGCCGTCGCGGTCGCCGATGCTCTCGCCTGAGGAGCCGACGACGAGGTCGGAGTAGCCGTCGCGGTCGAGGTCGGCGGCGGCGAGGGAGGACCCGAACAGGTCGTTCGCCTCGGCGGTGCCCGGCACCCCGGTGGAGTTCTGCGTGATCACGGCCTTGCGGGTGGCCGACACACCGGTCGACGAGCCGTACAGCACGACGACGGCGCCGGCGCAGGACGCGGAGCCGACGTCGGTGCACATGGCGCTGACGGCGACGTCGCGGTACCCGTCTCCGTTGAAGTCACCGGCCAGGCCGGAGGGCGCGGCGGAGGCGGGGGTGGCCGGAAGCGCGGTGAGCAGGCCGGTGGTGAGGGTGGCGGCGAGGAGAAGAGGGCGCTTGCGCAAGGTGGGTTGCTCCTGGGAGGAGGGGGGCGAGTCCGCTGCCCGGTGGGGGCGGGCCCGGGTCGCCCCGTGTGCCAGAGGCCGGGCCCGTGGAGGGACGGGCCCGGCCGTGAGGGTCGTACGGTGGCTCAGTCGGCGAAGTTGGCGCCGAACCAGGGCGTGCCCGTCGTCGAGACGCCCGAGGTGCTCGGGGCGATGCTGCGGGAGCCGGTGGTGGTGATCTTCGAGCCGTTGGAGGGCAGGTAGGTGACCCCGCCGTTGCCGTCGTTCTCGGCGGAGCCGGCGATCAGGTCGGCCTTGCCGTCGCCGGTGACGTCGTCCAGCTTGAGGTCGATGCCGAACATGTCGTCGTTCTCGTCGTTGCCGGGGACGCCCGCGGTGCTCTGTGCGAAGGACTGCGCGCCCGAGGTGGTGTTCAGGCCGCTCGCGTTGCCGTACAGGATCGTGACGGCTCCGGTGTTCACCGCGCTGCCGATGTTCTCGCCGGCGACGCCGATGGCGAGGTCGAGGTAGTTGTCCCCGTTGATGTCGCCGAGGTCGAGCTCGTAGCCGAACCAGTCGTTGGTCTCGGAGGCGCCGGGGACGTTGCCGGTGTCCTGGGTGATGCCGGTGGCCGAGCCGGGGCCGTCCACCGTGCCGTACGTCACCCAGACCTTGCCGCCCTTGGCGGAGTTCGGGACGGAGGTGCCGTCGTCGGTGGTGGCGTTCCACTGGGCGCCGCTGACGATGTCGCCGAAGCCGTCGTTGTCGATGTCGCCGATCGCGGTGATCACGCCGGGCTTGAGGGTCCGGATGTTGCCCACGGCGAGGCCGCTGGAGGCGCCGGGGATGTAGGAGTTCTCGTTCCAGCCGTAGTCGGTCTGGTACTCGTAGCCGTCGACGACCAGGTCGGTGCGGCCGTCGCCGTTGACGTCGCCCGCGCTCAGGTTCAGCGGGCCGTTCGCGTCGGCGCCCATGATCGGAGGCTTGATGGTGTAGCGGCCGCCCGGGATGCCGGAGACGGCGAAGCCGCCCTTGAAGACGTAGAGGGTGGCGTTGTTGCTGCCGACGGCCAGGTCGGCCTTGCCGTCGCCGTCGAAGTCGCCGGCGGCGAGGTTCTTGCCCCAGCGGTCGTGCGCGGTCGGGGCCGGGTCGGCGATCGTGACGCCCTCGCCGGTGATGCCGGAGGCCGAGCCCCACAGGATGGCCAGACCACCGCCGTCGACGTCGCTGCCGACGTCCTCGCCCTGGGCGCCCACGGCGATGTCGTCGTAGCCGTCGCCGTTGAAGTCGGCGAACGCGGTGTCGTAGCCGAAGCGGTCGCCGGCCTCGGCGGTGCCGGGGGCGCCGGTGGTGTTCTGGCTGATGGTGTGGCGCTTGGCGGACGAGACGCCGGTGGCGGTGCCGTACAGGACGACGAGCTGCCCGGCGTCCTTCTTGCCGTTGACGTACGCGCCGTCGGCCGAGAAGGCCACGTCGCCCCGGCCGTCGCCGTTGAAGTCGGCGTGCGGGACGGTGGCCGAGTCGGCGGCGGTGGCCGTCGAGGCGGCGAAGGTGAGCAGACCGCCCGTCAGCGCGGCCGCGGTGGCCGTGGCGAGGGCGAGTCGCAGGTGGTGCTTGTGCATGCGGGTCTCCTGCTGCATGCGGGGATGCCTGGCGGACATCCACAGACAATGGGGTGCAACCGTGGGCGTTCTCCGGGAGTTGTCCTCGGGTTCACCGTGCGGTCGGCGATCAGGAGACCTGCGATGAGGGGCAAGGGTTGTACGTGAGTTCGGTAATTTTTCGAGGCGGCTGGGGCGTGGACTGTTTCGTGTGGATTCAGTGGATTCGGTGACCCTCACCTGGTCCCTTCACCCTCCCGTGGCATGATCGGGCCCATTCGGCCGTCGGCAGTCGTTTGCCGATGCGACCGCGAAGCGTGAAGGGGGAGGACGTGCGTGGGGGACCACTTCAAGACCGATATTGATCAGCTTGCCGCCTTCACCAAGGACCTCAAGGGTGCCAACGACTCCCTCGAGCAGGTGCGGACCGCCCTCCAGCACGTACTGCAGAAGAACACGGACAACTACCGCGAAGTGGAGACCTCCCTGGAGGAGAGCTTCAAGCGCGCCGCGGCCGCGGGGAAGTGATCGCGATGGCACAGAACCCCTACGTCCACCTCGGGTGGAACCCCGTGCTGCTCGGCGAGTCCAGCTTCTGGGAGGGCGACGCCGCCGTGGGCTTCCGCGAGGCCCTCGACGGCGATCTGCCGAAGTACATGAAGGACGCGCACACCTCGCCGACCAAGGCCGCCGGGCATCTCGGCGCCTGGCACGGCGGGTTGACCGGCCGCCGGGAGCTGGCGTCCAAGTACGACGTCGCACCACGGCCGTGGGTTCCCGGACGCACTACCGCGACCTGATGGAGGGCATCGCGCACACGGTGTCCTTCCACGATCCGCTGCCCGAGATCGAGCGTGCCGCACGGGGCGACGGGACCGACGGCGGCGGGACCGTCAAGGACGACATCGCCGGCGACTTCGGGTGATCGCAATGAGACTGAGCAAGAACGCCGGGGGCTTCGACGGCCCTGCTGCCTGGGAGACCCCTGGCACCCGCGCCGCGTTGCTCCGCTGGGCGGCACGGCTTGTGGGCAAGATGCTCGGATGGGCGGCGCTGTGGCTGGCCTGGCTCTACGGTGTGGTGATCGCGACCCTTTCGGGCGGTCTGGCAGCCGTGGGGGCCTTGCCTCTGGTGATGATCGCCTACCTCGTGGGTGCCCAGGTGTACGGACTCTTCAAGCTCTGGCGCATGTACCGGATCCTCAAGGTCTATCCCTGGCGGCAGCAGCCCGACGGTGTGCACGCTGACCAGCGACGGTCCAGGTGGGCGAGAGCAATGTTCGTCCTGCCGAATCCGGACCGGCCGGAGAAGACGGAGTCGCCCGAGGAGCATGGCGGGCTCTTCCGTATCTGGGACCGCGTCGTGCGCAGGGGGTTCCAGGACGAGTTGTGGTACGCCGGAGATCCTCGATTCGCTTGTGTGGTCGCCAGGCCTGGGCCGAAGACGCTGAGCTACGTTGCCCAGCCCACCGCCTACAACTGGCGCACCTCCCCCCGCCGCAAGGGCCTCAGCCCCGAGGCCCGCCGCCGCGCCCGCGCCATCGGTGCCCGCGTCGCCGACTGAAGGCCCGCTACTTCGCCAGGAACTCCGAGCTGGAGAAGGTGACCGCCGGCTCCGCCGAAACCAGCCCCTTCTCCGCCCCCGGATACACCGCCACCGTGTCCTTCGTCTCGCCCGCGTACGTCCGCACCACCAGGTCCGCCCGCCCGTCCCCGTCGAAGTCGCCGGTCGACACGACGCGTGTGGTGCCCCGGGCGGGCGGCTCCACGGTGACCATGCCCGCCGTCGCGAGTCCTGCCGTACGGCCGTGGAAGATGCGCAGCCGCGAGCCGCTGGAGAGGAGCTCGCTCAGGCCGTCGCCGTCGAAGTCGGCGGCGTCGAGTGTGGAGCCGGGGGAGTCGAGGGTCGCGCGTACGGCGGCCGCCGGGAGGTCGTAGCGCAGGGACGTTTCGCCCATCGTGCCGATCGCCGCGTCCAGGGCCCCCTTGCCCTTGCCGAAGGTGCCGAGGGCCACGTCGATGCCGGCGGGGAGGGTGGCCCCCGTGCGGGTGGGGCCGGTCGGCCCGCCGAGGACGAGCGCCGACTTGCCGCTGGCTGCCGCGGCGCGCACCACGAGGTCGTCGTAGCCGTCGTCGTCGACGTCGACCGCCGGGCCCGTGGGGACGTTGCCGGGCGCCTGGATGGGGGCGCCCGCCGCGCGTGGGGCACCCTTGCGGCTGAACGGGCCGCGCAGGAAGCTCAGTTGGCCGCCCGACGCGTGCACGACCAGGTCCTGCGCGTCGTCGCCGTCGAAGTCGCCGCACACCGGCTGGTCGGCCCAGTCGTTGCCGACGCGGGCGCGGTCCGGGATCGCCAGCTTGACCGCCTTGCCGGTCAGGCCGGTCGGCGAACCGAAGAGGATCTGCAACGGCACCGGCGGCTGCCCCTGGCCGTCGTAGGGCGGGTCGGTGGAGACGACGAGGTCGGTGAAGCCGTCGCCGTCCAGGTCGCAGGTCGCCTCCGCGTCGAAGACGGCCGGGAGTTGCCCCTTGGTCGGGGCCGCCTGCCGCTCGGGGCTGAGCAACTGCCGTGCGCCCGGGGCGAGTCCGCGCTCACCGCCGTAGACGATGCCGATGCCCGCGTCGTCCGCGTGGGCCTGGGCCTTCACCAGGTCGCCCAGGACGAGGTCGCGGTGGCCGTCGCCGTTGAAGTCGTCGGGGGTCTTGCTGCCCTTGCCCCGCGGAATGGGGAGCTGCGCCGGGGCGTCGGCCACCTGGACGGGGGTGTGCCGGGCGGGCTGGGCGTCGTCGTGCCGGGTGGGGCCGCAGGCGGCGACCGCGAGGGCGAGGACCGAGAGGGTGCCGGTCATGGCCGCCGTACACTTCCCGCTTCTTCGCGTGCGCACCGCTCACCTCGTCAGCATCTGGGGCAACAACCGGGCAATCATGCACGCGTTCGAGATGGAGGGACAGTCCTGTGCGGGGCTCTGTCCGTCACCGCGCTGTGGGCGAACCGTCGCGTCAGGAACATTCCGGCCAACCGGGGCGTTGATCACGTGCTCGCGGCACGGGGAATCCCGTGCGCGCGGCCCGAAATGCGCATTCGTGAACTTTGAGGAGGACCGTGACCGATACGTCGTCCCACGCCACCGAGCCGTCTTCGATCCCACCGCTTGCGCCGCTCCCCGTTCAGGCGGCACGTCTGATCGAGCTGGGGGTGCACGAGCTGGCGGGGATACCGGCCGGCGAACTGCGCGCCTTCGCCAAGGGGCAGCCCACGGCCGGCGACGCCCTGCTCGCCGTCCACCCGGACCGCGTCCCCGCCTCCGCCCTCGCGCCGCTGCTCCGCCGTGACGACAAGCCCGGCTTCGTCGTCGTCGACATGCCTGACGTCGACGACTTCGCGCCGCACGCCGTAGAGCTGCCCGACGCGCCGCTCTACGTCGTCACCGGCCTCGACCGCGGCGACCACATGGCCAACTGGAGCCCGGAGGAGGCGCTGCCCGCGCTCACCGAGGACGACCGCACCCCGCTGGTGCTCACCGAGGGCATCCACTGGGTGCTCCAGCAGCCGGCGGCCCTGGAGCGCAACCGCTGCTTCATGACCATCGGCTCCCGGCTGCGCAAGGCGAACGGCACTCTCGACGCCCGTACCCCGGCGATCTGGATCAGCAACGGCACGGGACGCGACGGCCGCGAGCGCCGCAATGCCCCGAAGGTCGGCTGGTGCTGGTGGGGCAACCGCCACACCTGGCTGGGCTTCGGCTCGGCCACGGGCCGCGCCGGCTGACCCCGGCCGGTCGGGAAGGGTGCCGAAAGGGGTGCCGCAGGGTCACCCCTTTCGGCCATGTCTGCCCATAGATGGCATACCCAAGGGGTGCCCGGTATGCCACATTGCAGAGGTTCCCCGACCAGCAGATGTCCCCTGACGAAAGGCATGCCATGAAGTTCGCGGTCATCGGCGGCACCGGTCTGATCGGCTCGCAGGTCGTCAAGAATCTGAACTCCGCCGGGCACGAGGCGGTGCCGCACGCACTCACCACCGGAGTCGACGTCATCACCGGTCAGGGGGTGGACGAGGCGGTGGCGGGGGCCGACGTCGTCGTCAACCTGACGAACTCACCGACCTTCGACGAAGCCTCGCCCGCGTTCTTCCGGACCTCGATGGAGAACCTGCTGGCCGCGTCCGCCAAGGGCGGCGTCGGCCACTTCGTCATCCTCTCCATCGTCGGCGTCGACCAGGTGCCGGAGCTGGACTACTACAAGGCCAAGGCGCTCCAGGAGGAACTCCTCGCGGCCGGGCCGGTCCCCTACTCGATCGTCCGGGCGACGCAGTTCATGGAGTTCATCGACGCCGTCATGTCCTGGACGGCCGACGGCGGCACCGTCCGGCTCCCCGCCACGCCGGTCCAGCCGATCGCCGCCAAGGACGTGGCCGCCGCGGTGGCGGAGGTCGCCGCCGGCACCCCGATCAACGGCATTCACCCGATCGGCGGCCCCGAGATCTTCAACCTCGACGAAGTGGGCCGCTTCACCCTGTCCCGCAAGGGCGACAACCGTACGGTCGTCACCGACCCGACGGCCGGCATGTTCGCCGTCGTGAAGGGCGACGTCCTCACCGACAAGGACGCGCATCTCGCGCCGACCCGCTACGCCGACTGGCTCGCCTCATGAATTCCTGACGACATCCGCCCGTCGGGCAGGCGCCGCCGTACCCGCCGACGGATCGATCATCGCTGGTCGGCGATGTCCGCGCGCCCTCCGCCGGGACGGTGCAGGCCTGCCGCCGTACACATCCGTGCACAACCCCCCGCAGCGGCCGGGAGTCACGTGGTTGTCGAACCACACGCTCCCCAGGAGGTTGTGCAATGCCCTCTCGCTCCATCAGCCGCACGGCGTTAACCGCGGCGACGGCCCTGACCCTGACCGCCGGCGCGGCGCTGACCGTGTCGATCGCCCTGCCCGCGGTGGCCGGTGCCGCCACACCGCCGGCCACCGCGACGGCCGCCGCCCACGGCTCGGCGATCGGCTACCTGGCGGCGCCCGGCCAGACCAACGAGGTGACCGTCACCGCGACCTCCGCCGAAGGCCTGGCGCGCATCACATACGTCATCGACGACGTGGTCCCGATCACCGCGGGCGAGGGCTGCACCCATCCCGACGGCGCCGACCGCACCAAGGTCGCCTGCACGGTCGAGACCCACGACAGCCAGGACCCGTACGTCACCCTGGAGGTGCGACTCGGCGACGGCGACGACGACTTCCTCTACGGCAACTCCACCGACCAGGCCTACTACACGGCCTGGGTCGACCTGGGCGCCGGAAAGGACAGGTCGAACCACGCCGGCAGCGTCGACGGCAGCCAGATCATGGGCGGACCGGGCGACGACTCCATCACGCTGGGCACCGCCGCGGCGGCCTTCGCCGGGGACGGCGACGACACGATCCGCGCCGCCGACGTGACCATCTCGCTGGGCCAGAACGGCGCCGACCGGATCTATGCCTACGGCGACGAGAGCGATGCGGACGGCGGCGCGGGCAACGATGTCGTCCTCGGCGGCGCGGACCGGCAGCGCCTGTCCGGCGGTGACGGCAACGACACGGTGCGGGCCGGCACCGGAGACGACTTCCTGTACGGCGGCCGCGGCGCCGACGTCCTGCACGGCGACGGCGGCAACGACACGATCTACGGCAACAGCGGCAACGACAAGCTGTACGGCGGCGCGGGCACGGACACCCTCTCGGGGGGACCCGGCACGGACGTCGAGCGCCAGGACTGACAGGGTTCCATTCGGATGTAACGGCTGCTACATTCCGAAGTGTGACTGAGATGCGGAACGGCGAGGACGGCGACGCGCGTGACGGGACGCGCTGGATCGTCCTCGTCGTCCGGGTCCCCGCCGAACCCTCCCGGCACCGCGTCGCCGTCTGGCGCGAACTGCGGAAGACCGGCGCCCTCTCCCTCGGGCAGGGCGTGTGGGCCGTACCGGACGTACCGCTGTTCGCCGACGGGATCGGCCGGGTGCTGGAGCTGACCGAGCGGGCCGGCGGTGAGGCGGTGTCGCTCGCGGCGACCGGGCGCGGCAGTCAGGACGGGCAGCGGCTGCGGGCCATGTTCACGGCCGCGCGCTCCGCCGACTGGTCGGAGTTCCTCGCCGACTGCGGCAAGTTCGAGTCGGAACTGGCCAAGGAGATCCGCATCGCCAAGTTCACCCTCGCCGAGCTGGAGGAGGAGGAACAGTCGCTCGAGCGGCTGCGTCGCTGGCACCGGGATCTGACGGCCCGGGACGTGTTCGGCGCCCCCGAGGCCGCGGCGGCCGGCGAGCGCCTGAAGCTCTGCGTGGCGGCCTGCGAGGACTACGCCGAGCGCGTCTTCGCCGCGCTGCACCAGGTGCCGGAGCAGCGGGCCTCCGACGAGGGGAACGGCCGGTGACCGCGACAGTCCCCCGGCAGGCCGCCCCGGCGGGCCAGATGTGGCCCCTGTACGCCGCCGGTTTCACCACCGCCTTCGGCGCGCACGGCATCGCCGCCAACCTCGGCGCTCACTCCGACGACGCCGTGACCTCCCTGCTCGTCCTCGGTGGCCTGCTCGCCCTGTACGACGGCGCCGAGGTGCTGCTCAAGCCGGTCTTCGGCACCCTCGCCGACCGGATCGGCGCCCGCCCGGTGCTGCTCGGCGGCCTGGTCGCGTTCGCGGCCGCATCCGCCGCCTACGCCGTCGCCGACAGCCCCGGCTGGCTCTGGGCCGCACGCCTGGGCCAGGGCGCCGCGGCCTCCGCGTTCTCCCCGTCCGCCTCCGCGCTGGTGGCCCGGCTGAACCCGGCCGCGAAGCACGGGCGGGCGTTCGGCGGCTACGGCTTCCACAAGTCCATCGGCTACACCCTCGGCCCGCTGCTCGGCGGCGTCCTGGTGTGGGCCGGCGGTCTGCGGCTGCTGTTCGTCGTCCTGGCGGTGCTCGGCGCGGCGGTCGCGCTCTGGGCCGCCGTCGCCGTCCCGCACGTACCGCCGCTTCCCAAGCAGCGCCAGACGGTGCTGGACCTGGCCCGCCGCCTGGCCGACCCGGCGTTTCTGCGCCCCACGGCCGCCCTGGCCGCCGCGACCGCCGCCCTCTCCGTCGGCGTCGGCTTCCTGCCGGTCTCCGGGGCCGCCGCCGGGCTCGGCACGGTCGCGACCGGCGCGGCGGTCTCGGTGCTCGCGGCCTGCGCGGCCGTCGTACAGCCGAAGGCGGGGCGGGCCCTGGACGACGGCCGGCTCACCGTCCGCACCGGCCTCACCGCCGGGCTGCTGGCCACCGCGGCCGGGCTGGCCTGCGCCATGCTGCCCGGCCTGGCCGGCGTTCTCACCGCCGCCGCCCTGATCGGCGTCGGCACCGGCCTGATCACCCCGCTCGGCTTCGCCGCCCTGGCCGCGGCCACCCCGGCAGAACGGCTCGGCCAGACCATGGGCTCCGCCGAGCTCGGCCGTGAACTCGGCGACGCGGGCGGACCTCTGCTGGTCGCCGCCGTCGCCTCGGTGGCCACCCTCACCTACGGTTACGCCGCTCTCGCCCTGCTCATCGCCGTCGGGCCGGTCCTCGCCCTCACCGCCTGGCGAGTCAGGGACACACAGGTTTCATAGATATTCTGAATTTCAGCGTCCGGTCCCGGTCATTGGATATTCCAGATAATCACCGTTGACGCATATTCCCCCGAATGCCAGATGTCCTGCCCCGCGTGGCGCTCGTTATGTGGGAGTGACTTGGCAGGAAAAATACGCAGCCGACGCTCTTGCGTTCCGGCCGCTACAGACAGCTGATCTGACCGCTGCGGAAAGCATCACGCACTGCTCTGATCTGCTTGAGGATTTCCTGAAAACCATCGGCCGGATGGAGCGTGAATATCTCCGGGCGGCGATGGAAGGGGAAAAGTTCTAGAAATGAGGACCGACTATGACGCGGTAGGCGACCAGCCTCATTACACCCAGCAGCTCGACATGCAGAACCTCTGGCAGGCGCCGGATCAGGTGATCTCGCCGGAGGGATGGGACCTGGACCAGGAGCTGGCACAGATGCTGGGTGCCCCGCACATCGCGGAGCCCGTTGCGCCCCGGCAGGACAGGGAACGGCCGCCTCCGCCCCAGCCCCGCCCGGTCCATCGCAAGCGCCCGCAGCAAGGCGCGCACAGTCTCACCCGAAACCCGAGGTTCCTCACCGTCTCGTTCCTGGTCACACTCATCACCCTGTGTGCGGTGACGATGCTCACCTGGTCTATTTCGTATTCATACGATCAGCTGCGCTCGATCGCGCTGCTCGTGGTCACGCCGAAGCTGGCCCACTGGTGGCCACTGACGGTGTACGGGCCGTGGCTGCTGGCCGGACTGTCCATCCTGCGGGCGTACGTGCAGCGCCGGACCGCCCGGCGGTCGTGGGCGGTCATGTTCATCTCCTCCGGCGTGGCCGTCGCCCTGTGCATCGGCCAGTCGGCGGACTCGCTGCTGGCGATGGTGATCGTCGGAATTCCGCCGATCACGGCCCTCGTCTGCTTTCGCGAGCTTGTCGGCCAGTTCTCGTCGCGTCCCGGCCCGAAGCACGCCGCCGACACGATGAACGGCCCGAAGCAGCCGAAGTCGTAGGCCGCCGCCGGGGGTTCCGGAATTCCCGGCCGGACGGGCCGGGACCGGGTCAGGAGCGGTAGGGCTGCTGAGGCTGTCCGTACGGCTGCTGACCGCCGGGGCCCCCGGCGGTGGCCTGCGCCCGGAGCTGCTCGGCCTGCTCCTGGCCCACCTTCTGTTCCGCGCCGCAGAAGGTGCACTGCGTCGCGTACTTGGTCGAGATCGGGAACAGCGGCACGAAGAACAGCGTGAACTTCGTGACGCGCTTCCTCAGCGTGTGTGCCGAGGGGTTGCCGCACTGGCCGCACACCAGCGTGAGTATCGCGAGCTGGTACAGGTAACCCTTGGTGCCAAAGATGATCACGCCGCGGTCCTTTCCGATCAGTTCCTGCCTACAGCCTGCCGTACCACGACGCCCCCTGTCCCGTGGCGGGAGCAGGGGGCGTCGGAAGGCAGCTGCCGTCCCGGCCGGTCACTTCACCGGAGCAGGCTCCGGAGCGTCCTCCGCCTCGGCCTCGCCGGCCGGGGGCTCGTCGTCCGCGACCGGGGTCCTGACGGACTCCAGCAGCAGCTGGGCGACGTCGACGACCTGGATGGACTCCTTGGCCTTGCCCTCGTTCTTCTTGCCGTTCACGGAGTCCGTGAGCATGACGAGGCAGAACGGGCAGGCCGTGGACACGATGTCCGGGTTGACGGAGAGGGCCTCGTCGACGCGCTCGTTGTTGATGCGCTTGCCGATCCGCTCCTCCATCCACATCCGCGCACCGCCGGCGCCACAGCAGAAGCCGCGCTCCTTGTGGCGGTGCATCTCCTCGTTGCGGATGCCCGGCACGCTGGCGATGATCTCGCGCGGAGGCGTGTAGATCTTGTTGTGGCGGCCCAGGTAGCAGGGGTCGTGGTAGGTGATGATGCCTTCGACCGGGGTCACCGGGACCAGCTTGCCCTCGTCGACGAGGTGCTGGAGCAGCTGGGTGTGGTGGATGACCTCGTAGTCGCCGCCGATCTGCGGGTACTCATTGCCGATCGTGTTGAGGCAGTGCGGGCAGGTGGCGACGATCTTCTTCGCCGCCTTCGGCTTCTTCGACTCGGGCGTGACGTTGCCCTCGTCGTCCATCTCCTCGCCGAACGCCATGTTCAGGGCCATGACGTTCTCCATGCCGAGCTCCTGGAACAGGGGCTCGTTGCCGAGGCGGCGGGCGGAGTCACCGGTGCACTTCTCGTCGCCGCCCATGATCGCGAACTTGACGCCCGCGATGTGCAGCAGCTCGGCGAAGGCCTTCGTGGTCTTCTTGGCCCGGTCCTCCAGGGCGCCGGCGCAGCCGACCCAGTACAGGTACTCGACCTCGGTGAGGTCCTCGATGTCCTGGCCGACGACCGGGACATCGAACTCGACCTCCTTGAGCCACTCCAGGCGCTGCTTCTTGGCCAGGCCCCAGGGGTTGCCCTTCTTCTCCAGGTTCTTGAGCATCGTGCCCGCCTCGGACGGGAACGCGGACTCGATCATCACCTGGTAGCGGCGCATGTCGACGATGTGGTCGACGTGCTCGATGTCCACCGGGCACTGCTCGACACAAGCACCGCAGGTAGTGCAGGACCACAGGACGTCCGGGTCGATGACGCCGTTCTCCTCGGCGGTGCCGATCAGCGGGCGCTCGGCCTCCGCGAGGGCGGCCGCGGGGACGTCCTTCAGCTGCTCCTCGGACGCCTTCTCCTCGCCCTCCATGCTCTTGCCGCCGCCGGCCAGCAGATACGGCGCCTTGGCGTGCGCGTGGTCGCGCAGCGACATGATCAGCAGCTTGGGGGAGAGCGGCTTGCCCGTGTTCCAGGCGGGGCACTGCGACTGGCAGCGGCCGCACTCGGTGCAGGTGGAGAAGTCCAGCAGGCCCTTCCAGGAGAACTGCTCGACCTGGGAGACACCGAAGACGTCGTCGTCACCGGGGTCGGTGAAGTCGATCGGCTTGCCGCCGGAGGTCATCGGCTGGAGGCCGCCGAGGGCCGTCCCGCCGGTCGCCTCGCGCTTGAACCAGATGTTCGGGAACGCCAGGAAGCGGTGCCAGGCCACACCCATGTTGGTGTTGAGCGAGACCACGATCATCCAGACGAACGAGGTGCCGATCTTCACCATCGCGGTGAGGTAGACCAGGTTCTGCAGCGCGGTCAGGCTCAGGCCCTTGAAGGCCAGGACCAGCGGGTACGAGGCGAAGTACGCCGCCTCGTAGTGCTCGACGTGGTGGATCGCGCCCTCGAGGCCGCGCAGCACGTAGATCGCGAGGCCGATGGTGAGGATGACGTACTCGACGAAGTAGGCCTGGCCGGACTTCGAGCCCGCGAAGCGGGACTTGCGGCCCGCGCGCGAGGGCAGGCTGAGCAGGCGGATCACCATGAGCACCGCGATGCCCAGGATGGTCATCACACCGATGAACTCGATGTACAGCTCGAACGGCAGGAACCCGCCGATGACCGGCAGCGTCCAGTCGGCCTGGAAGAGCTGGCCGAAGGCCTGGGCCAGGGTGGGCGGCAGCGTCAGGAAGCCGACCGCCACGAACCAGTGGGCGACTCCGACGATGCCCCACCGGTTCATCCGGGTGTGGCCGAGGAACTCCCGCACCAGCGTCACGCTGCGCGCGTAGGGGTTGTCGGTCCGGCTGCCGGCCGGGACCGGCTGGCCGAGTTTGAAGTACCGGACGAACTGGCCGATGGCGCGTGCGAGCAGCGCAACGCCGACCACGGTCAGCACCAGCGACACGATGATCGCGGCGAGTTGCATTTCGGGGCTCCTCGGGCCTGCGAGGTGGTGGTTTCGAGGGGGTCCTCGACATTACTAAGCGGTAACTTATGCAGTCCGTCTGAGACTACCCCCATCCTCAGTCGCACTGTAGCCAGGGGCGAGGTGATCTGAGTCGCTGAGGGTTGCCTTAAGAACCGATCGTGTTATTCATCCCGAAATGGTATATACGGCACTAATCTATGCCCGTGCTTTACGGGATCGCCGCCGCCACCGCCGCCCTTCTCCTCACCGCGCTCCTCGCGGCGCTGCTTCGCCTGCCCGCTCTGCGCCTCGGCATCGTGGACCGCCGGCGACAGCGGCCGCTGCCCCTGCTCGGCGGTGTGGCCGTCGCGCTGGTGACCTGCCTGGTGGCAGGTGCCGGGGAGTGGACGGGAGTCGCCCGACTGGGCTCGGAGATCATGCGGCTGCTGATCGCCGCGGGCGCCGTCGCCGTGCTCGGACTGGTCGCCGACGTACGCCGGGTGAAGGCACGGTTCCTGGTCGGCGGTACGGCCGTGGCGGCGCTCTGCGTGGTGCCGTACGGCGACACGGGGATCCTGCTGGGGCTGCTGGCCGTCGGCTGGATCGTGCTCGTCGCCGTCGGCTTCAAGGCGCTCGACCACGCGGACGCGCTGGTCGGCACGGTCGGGGTGCTCACCGCCTTCGGCGTCGGTGTCTGCGCGGCGGCCGAGGTGATGGACGAACTCGCCGTGCTGCTCAGTGTGCTGGCCGCCGCCCTGACCGGGTTCCTCATGCACAACTGGCATCCCGCGAAGATCGGGCTCGGAGCGTCCGGGTCCCTGTTCGTCGGCTTCGTGCTCGCGTCGTCGGCCGTGATGACCCGGGCCGGGCACGATCCGGTCTCGAGCGCGGGCGTGCTCTACGCGCTCACCGCCCTCGCCACCGCCGACGTCGTCCTAGTGGCGCTGTCCCGCCGGCTGGCCGGGCGGCCGCTGCTGCGGCCCGGGCCCGACCATCTGGCCCACCGGCTGCGCCGGGTCGGTCTCACTCCGCAGGGCGTGACCGTTCTGCTGGGTGCCGGGGCCTTCTCCGGGGTACTCGTCGGCGTCCTCGTGCACATGGGATGGATGGCGCGGTCCGGGGCGTTGTGGGTGGGGGTGGGCGCTCTGATCGCCGTACTCGGGCTGCTGCACATCAAGACCTACGGGCCTCGGCGTCAACCCAGTTTTCCCGTGCAGGACTCCGTCAGGGCCTCCGCACGGGTCGAGTCTTCGCAGGTGGGAGCCCAGTTGCGCGTAAGGAACGGATAAGAGTTGAGTGAGGTCGACTCAGCTCTGTTGACCCATGGGGAGCCGTCGTGCACACTTGAGTCCGTTCCACTCAAGTCAGCTGGAGGAAATCACCATGGCACGTGCGGTCGGCATCGACCTGGGCACGACTAACTCCGTCGTCAGCGTTCTGGAGGGCGGCGAGCCCACCGTCATCACCAACGCCGAGGGTGCCAGGACCACGCCGTCCGTCGTCGCCTTCGCGAAGAACGGCGAGGTGCTCGTCGGCGAGGTCGCCAAGCGCCAGGCGGTCACCAACGTGGACCGGACCATCCGTTCGGTGAAGCGTCACATGGGCACCGACTGGAAGATGGAGCTCGACGGGAAGCCCTTCAACCCGCAGCAGATCTCCGCGTTCATCCTCCAGAAGCTGAAGCGCGACGCCGAGTCGTACCTGGGCGAGAAGGTGACCGACGCGGTCATCACCGTCCCGGCGTACTTCAACGACTCCGAGCGTCAGGCGACGAAGGAGGCCGGCGAGATCGCCGGTCTGAACGTCCTTCGCATCGTCAACGAGCCCACCGCGGCCGCGCTCGCGTACGGCCTCGACAAGGACGACCAGACGATCCTCGTCTTCGACCTCGGTGGCGGCACCTTCGACGTGTCCCTCCTGGAGATCGGCGACGGCGTCGTCGAGGTGAAGGCCACCAACGGTGACAACCACCTCGGTGGTGACGACTGGGACCAGCGCGTCGTCGACTACCTGGTGCAGCAGTTCAAGTCCGGTCACGGCGTGGACCTCGCCAAGGACAAGATGGCCCTCCAGCGCCTCCGTGAGGCCGCCGAGAAGGCCAAGATCGAGCTGTCCTCGTCCACCGAGACCTCGATCAACCTGCCCTACATCACCGCCTCCGCCGAGGGCCCGCTGCACCTGGACGAGAAGCTCACCCGGGCTCAGTTCCAGCAGCTGACCGCGGACCTCCTGGAGCGCTGCAAGACCCCGTTCTTCAACGTCATGAAGGACGCCGGCGTCTCCATCAACGAGATCGACCACGTCGTCCTCGTCGGTGGCTCCACCCGTATGCCCGCCGTCGCCGAGCTCGTGCGCGAGCTGACCGGCGGCAAGGACGCCAACAAGGGCGTCAACCCGGACGAGGTCGTCGCCATCGGCGCCGCCCTCCAGGCCGGTGTCCTCAAGGGTGAGGTCAAGGACGTCCTGCTCCTCGACGTGACCCCGCTGTCCCTCGGCATCGAGACCAAGGGCGGCATCATGACCAAGCTCATCGAGCGGAACACGACGATCCCGACCAAGCGGTCCGAGATCTTCACCACCGCCGAGGACAACCAGCCGTCCGTGCAGATCCAGGTCTACCAGGGCGAGCGCGAGATCGCGGCGTACAACAAGAAGCTCGGGATGTTCGAGCTGACCGGTCTGCCGCCGGCCCCGCGCGGTGTCCCGCAGATCGAGGTCGCCTTCGACATCGACGCCAACGGCATCATGCACGTGACCGCGAAGGACCTCGGCACGGGCAAGGAGCAGAAGATGACCGTCACCGGTGGCTCCTCGCTGCCGAAGGACGAGGTCAACCGGATGCGCGAAGAGGCCGAGAAGTACGCGGAGGAGGACCACGCCCGCCGCGAGGCCGCCGAGTCCCGCAACCAGGGTGAGCAGCTCGTCTACCAGACGGAGAAGTTCCTCAAGGACAACGAGGACAAGGTCCCCGGCGAGGTCAAGACCGAGGTCGAGGCCGCCGTCGAGGAGCTGAAGACCGCGCTCAAGGGCGAGGACACCGCCGAGATCCGCACCGCCACCGAGAAGGTCGCCGCGGTCTCGCAGAAGGTCGGTCAGGCCATGTACGCCGACGCCCAGGCCGGCCAGGCCGCGGGTGGCCCCGAGGGCGCCGCTCCGGGTGGCAAGGCCGCCGACGACGACGTCGTGGACGCCGAGATCGTGGACGACGAGCGCAAGGACGGTGTCGCGTAATGACGGAGGAGACCCCGGGCTTCGAGGAGAAGCCCGACGTCCCCTCCGGCGCGACCCCTGACGACGCCGAGTCGAAGGCCGCCCCTCAGGAGGGGGCGGCCCCGGCCGGGGACGGAGCAGCAGACGCGGGCCTGGTGGCCCAGCTGGACCAGGTGCGTACGGCGCTCGGTGAGCGCACGATGGACCTCCAGCGGCTCCAGGCCGAGTACCAGAACTACCGCCGCCGCGTGGAGCGGGACCGGATCACGGTCAAGGAGATCGCCATCGCGAACCTCCTGACCGAGCTCCTGCCCGTGATCGACGACATCGGCCGCGCACGGGAACACGGCGAACTCGTCGGCGGATTCAAGTCCGTCGCGGAGTCGCTGGAGACCGTCGCGGCGAAGATGGGACTGCAGGCGTTCGGCAAGGAGGGCGAGCCCTTCGACCCGACGATCCACGAGGCCCTGATGCACTCCTACGCGCCGGACGTCACCGAGACGACCTGCGTCGCGATCCTCCAGCCGGGGTATCGCATCGGCGAGCGCACCATCCGCCCCGCGCGGGTGGCCGTGGCCGAGCCCCAGCCGGGCGCGCAGACCGTCAAGGAGGAGTCTGCCGAGGCGGCCGACGACAAGGAGAGCGGTGGCCCGGACGAGGGCTGACGTTGAACTGACGAGGAGAGAGGAGGGGCGTCGAGGATGAGCACCAAGGACTTCATCGAGAAGGACTACTACAAGGTCCTCGGCGTCCCCAAGGACGCCACCGAGGCCGAGATCAAGAAGGCGTACCGGAAGCTCGCCCGCGAGAACCACCCGGACGCCAACAAGGGCAACGCCAAGGCCGAGGAGCGCTTCAAGGAGATCTCCGAGGCGAACGACGTCCTCGGCGACCCCAAGAAGCGCAAGGAGTACGACGAGGCGCGCGCCCTCTTCGGCAACGGCGGGTTCCGCCCGGGGCCGGGCGGCGCGGGCGGCTCCTTCAACTTCGACCTGGGCGACCTCTTCGGAGGCGGCGCCCAGGGCCAAGGGGGTTCCGGCGGCTTCGGCGGCGGAATCGGTGACGTCTTCGGGGGCCTGTTCAACCGCGGCGGCGCGGGCACGGGCACACGTACCCAGCCCAGGCGCGGCCAGGACATCGACACCGAGGTCAACCTCAGCTTCACCGAGGCGATCGAGGGTGCGACGGTCCCGCTGCGGATGTCCTCGCAGTCACCGTGCAAGGCGTGCGCGGGCACCGGCGACAAGAACGGCACGCCGAGGGTGTGCCCGACCTGCGTCGGCACCGGCCAGGTGGCCCGGGGTTCGGGCGGCGGCTTCTCGCTGACCGACCCCTGCCCGGACTGCAAGGGGCGCGGCCTGATCGCCGAGCACCCGTGCATGGAGTGCAAGGGCAGCGGCCGGGCGAAGTCGTCCCGGACGATGCAGGTCCGCATCCCGGCCGGGGTGTCGGACGGCCAGCGCATCCGGCTGCGCGGCAAGGGAGCGCCCGGCGAGCGCGGCGGCCCGGCGGGCGACCTCTACGTCACCGTGCATGTCGACGCCCACCCGGTGTTCGGCCGCAAGGACGACAACCTCACGGTGACCGTCCCCGTGACCTTTACGGAGGCGGCCCTCGGCGGCGAGGTCAGGGTTCCCACCCTGGGCGGACCGCCGGTCACCCTGAAGCTGCCGCCCGGCACGCCCAACGGCCGCACCATGCGGGCGCGGGGCAAGGGCGCGGTCCGCAAGGACGGCACCCGCGGGGACCTGCTGGTCACCGTCGAGGTGAGTGTCCCGAAGGACGTGACGGGGAAGGCTCGTGACGCGCTCGAGGCGTATCGCGAGGCGACCGCGGAGGAGGATCCGCGGGCGGAGCTGTTCCAGGCCGCGAAGGGAGCTTGATGGAGATGGACGGTCGTCGACGCAACCCGTATGAACTGACCGAGGAAACCCCGGTCTACGTCATTTCGGTGGCGGCCCAGCTCTCCGGCCTGCACCCGCAGACCCTTCGCCAGTACGACCGCCTGGGCCTGGTGTCCCCCGACCGCACGCCCGGCCGGGGCCGCCGCTACTCGGCCCGCGACATCGAACTGCTCCGCCAGGTGCAGCAGTTGTCGCAGGACGAGGGCATCAACCTGGCCGGCATCAAGCGCATCATCGAACTGGAGAACCAGGTCGTCGCGCTGCAGTCCCGCATGGCGGAGATGCAGGCGGCCCTCGACGGGGCCGCGGCGGCGATGCAGCAGCGCGAGGCCGCGGTGCACGCGTCGTACCGGCGCGACCTGGTGCCGTACCAGGAGGTACAGCAGACCAGTGCGCTGGTGGTGTGGCGGCCGAAGAAGCCCAAGGACTAGGCAGACCGCAGGCAAAAGGGGCCCGGAGGAATCTCCGGGCCCCTTTCCTGTGCCGTGAGCGGCCCGCCGTCAGCTGTGGCCGTCAGCGGCCGACGAAGAACTCCAGCGAGGTGCTCTGCGTGCTCTGGCGGCCGTAGGCGTCCACGGCGTACACCTCGGCGATGCAGGGGCCGTTGTAGGGCGCCGTCCAGGAGAGCGACCCCGTGGCGGAGAACCGGGTGCCGCTGATGCCGCAGGCGCCCGAGATCTCCCAGGAGTAGCCCTTCAGGACGCGTGCCTCGTCGCCCGTGCCGGGGGCGGCCGTGAGCTGGATCGGACTGCGCGCGGGCACGCCCGTGGTGACCAGGGTCAGCTTCGGCGCGGCCGGGCCGCTCGCGGTGGCCGGCGTCAGACGGTCGACGACGGTCTCCGCGGAGGGGACGGAGTCGGCGCCCTGGGCGTCGACGGCGGCCACGTAGTAGTAGGCCTTGCCCTTCGGGGCGGAGGTGTCGGCGTACGACGTGCCGGACGTGGCGCCCAGGAGGCTCCAGGCGCCGGTGGCGGTGGTGCGGCGGTAGACGCGGTGGCCGGTGACCCCGGCGTCCTCGGCCGCGGTCCACGTCACCTTCGTGGAGGCGTCGGCGGGCGTGCTCGTGAGGCCCGTGGGGGCGGCGACGGCCGACGCCACGGGGCGGGTGACCACCGCGGGGTCGGAGACCGGGGCGATGTTGCCGGCGGCGTCGAGGGCCACCACCTCGTAGTTGTAGGCCAGGCCCGCGGGTGCCACGGGGTCCGTCCAGGACGTGCCGAAGACGATCTCCGGACCGTCCATGTCCGACTGGCCGCCCTCCGCGCCCCACACCTCGTAGTGGTGCACGTCCTTGGACGTCGAGGCCTTCCACGTGACGGAGTTGCCCGCCGTCGTCCCCAGCGCCGACACGGTCTCGACCCGCGCCGGGGCCGTCCGGTCGACGGTGGTGACGGCCTGATCCGTCGTACCGGCCGACTCGTTGCCGGCTTTGTCGTAGGCGCGGACCTCGTAGTAGTAGGTCGCGCCATTCACCGGCAGGGTGCTGTCGGTGTACGTGGTGGAGGTGGTCGTCGCGAGCGGGGTGCTGCCGTAGGAGGCGCCCTTGAGGCGGCGGTGGACGCGGTAGCCCGCGAGGTCCATCTCCGGGTTCTTGGACCAGGTCAGCTTGGCCTTGCCGGTGGCCGTGTCGTACGTGACCTTCGCACCGGTGGGCGTGAGCGGCTTGACCTTGTCGACGGTGGCCGAAGTCCGCGGGGCGTAGCCGAACTTGACCTTCGCGCTGCCGGTCCAGTTCACGTAGTCGATCCGCAGCGTGTGCTTACCCGCTGGAACGGAGACGTTGACGGTCTTGGAGACGGTCGTGGAGGTGTTCTTCCACAGGTCGATCTTGCGGGAACCGTCGAGGTAGACGCGGATGCCGTCGAGCCCGGAGGCGGAGAGGACGAAGGGCCCGCCGGAGCCGAAGTCGCGGGTGAGGGTCCAGCGGACGGCGAAGTTGTCCTTGGGGAGGCCGGAGGCGGGGGCATTGGTGCCCCAGTTCTGGTCGATGGCGGTGTCGCAGTCGGTCTTCTTCGGCGTACCGGAGAAGGCCGTGTTCGCGAAGAACTGCCGCTTGAAGACGGGCGAGTTGCAGGTCACGGCGGCGGACGCGGGCGCGGCGAGGGTCGTGAGCAGGCCGCCCGCGGTGGCGAGCACGAGGGCGGTCGCGGTGACCGCGGGCGTGCGTCTGGCTGGGGTCATGGGGTCCTTCGGTCCTGTTCGGCGACGGCGGTGATCAACCGTCGCCGAACACGTACGGCGTCTGTCAGGGGTTGTCGGCCGGGGCGGTGACCGCCCAGTCGCCGCCGGGCGCCGACTCCGTGCCGTCCGCGTACATCGCGGTCACCCAGTAGTGGCGGGTGGTGCCCGCGCCGGCGCCGGTGTCCACGTAGGAGGTGCCGGTCGTGGCCGCCAGCTTCTCGTAGGCCTCGGTGTCGGGGTTCCAGCGGTAGACCTGATAGCCGGTGGCATCGGCCACGGTGTTCCAGGTCAGCACTACGTCGTCGTCGTTCTCGTCGGCCGTCAGATGTACCGGCGAACCCTCCGGCGTGGCCACGCTCGGCGTCATGTCGAGCTCGGTGACGCGCACGGCCTGGACCGGATCGTCGCTCCACTTGATGGCGGAGTTGCCCTCGTCGTCCACGGCGTCGACGAAGAAGCAGACCTCGTCGCCGTCGGGGAGCGTGGTGTAGTCGTAGGACGTGTCACTGGGCGAGACGTAGTCCACCAGGCTGCCCCAGCAGACTTGTTCGCCCTCGTCGCCGTAGAGCTCGCCCCAGTGGACCGTGTAGTACTTCAGGTCCGTTGCCGCGCTCTTGTCCCAGTCGAGCCGGAAGCCGTACTCGGTCGGGGTGGCGTTCAGCCCGGTGACGAGGGCCGGCGGGTCGTTGTCCCAGATCTTGCCGTACTGAGTCGCGGACCGGGCCGACTCGTTGCCCGCCGCGTCGACGGCCGAGACCCGGTAGTAGTACACGACGCCCTTGGCGGCGGCGGTGTCCAGGAACGACAGCTGGTCCGTGCCGCCGATCTCGGTGTAAGTGCCGCGCTCGGTGGCCGCCCGGAAGACGCGGTACTTCACCGCGTCCGCGACCTTGCCCCAGCCGACCTCCAGTCCGCCGGACCCGCCGGTCGGGGTCACCTCACCCGTCGCCTTCGTGATGGTGGGCGAGGCGGGTGCGACCCGGTCGACGGTGGTGATGGCCTGATCCGTCGTACCGGCCGACTCGTTGCCGGCTTTGTCGTAGGCGCGGACCTCGTAGTAGTAGGTCGCGCCATTCACCGGCAGGGTGCTGTCGGTGTACGTGGTGGAGGTGGTCGTCGCCAGCGGGGCGCTGCCGTAGGAGGCGCCCTTGAGGCGGCGGTGGACGCGGTAGCCCGCGAGGTCCATCTCCGGGTTCTTCGCCCAGGTCAGCTTGGCCTTGCCGGTGGCCGTGTCGTACGTGACCTTCGCGCCCGTGGGCGTGAGCGGCTTGACCTTGTCGACGGTCGCCGAAGTCCGCGGCGTGTAGGCGAACTTGACGTTCGCGGTGCCGGTCCAGTTGACGTGGTCGATGCGCAGGGTGTGCTTGCCGGCGGGGATGGTGACGTTGACCGTCTTGTTCGCGGTCGTCGACACGTTCTTCCACAGGTCGATCTTGCGGCTGCCGTCGAGGTAGACGCGGATGCCGTCCTGGGTGGAGGCCGCGAGGGAGAACTGGCCGCCGGAGCCGAAGTCCCGGGTCAGGGTCCAGCGGACGCTGAAGTTGTCCCGGGGGAGGCCGGAAGCGGGGGCGCCCGTGCCCCAGTTCTGGTCGATCGCGGTGTCGCAGTCGGTCCGCTTGGGGGTGCCCGAAAACGTCGTATTCGCGAAGAACTGCCGCTTGAAGACGGGGGATGTGCACGTCACGGCGGCGGACGCGGAGGGGGTCATCGAGAGCAGGGTGCCCGCGGTGGCGAGCACGACCGTCGTCGCGGCAGCGGCGGTCGTGCCTCTGGCTGGGTTCATTCGATCCTCTGGTCGAGTGCGGGACAGCGGTCAGGAGCTGTCCTCATCAGGACTCGCGAGTAATGGGGTTGGTTGTACGGATCTTGATCCTGCGTTCGATCGAGATTCCGTGGAGGGGGTGTAACGGGCGTTTGGAGAGGTTCCGCCATGTCTTTACATGGTCAGCGGAGCGTGGTGTTGCGCACTCGTTAAGTAGTTCCGCTTGACGCTGGGGGTCGTCGGCGCGTTGTCTTTTCAGACATCTGGGCGCAATGGCGCGCCCGTGTCCCGAAGGCACCAGAAGTGAGCTCCTCTATGCGTCCCTTGCGCCCGCTGCGCCGCACCGCCACAGCCGTGGCCGCCGCGTCCACGATGACCCTCTCGCTGGCCGCATGCGGGGCGCTGGGTGTCACAGGGGACAGCAGTGAGGCGAGCCCGACCAAGGGCAACGACGTCACCGTGGGCCTGCTGCTGCCGGAGACCGCGAACACGCGCTACGACAAGTTCGACTTCCCCATCATCAGGAGCAAGGTCCTCGAGCTCACCGACAAGCAGGGCAGGGTCGTCTACAAGAACGCCGACGCGAACGCCGCCAAGCAGGAGAGCCAGCTGCAGCAGATGATCGACGACCAGGTCGACGTCATCCTGCTGGACGCCGTCGACGCGCACGCCATCGCGGGCGGGGTGAAGAAGGCCAAGGAGGCCGGGATCCCGGTCATCGCCTACGACCGCCTGGCCGAGGGGCCGATCGACGCCTACGTCTCCTTCGACAACGAACTCGTCGGCGAGGTCCAGGGCCGCAGCCTCCTGGAGGCCATGGGGGAGGTCGACTCCTCCGACAAGATCGTGATGATGAACGGCTCGCCCACCGACCCCAACGCCAAGCAGTTCAAGGCCGGTGCCCTCTCCGAGCTCAACGGCTCGGTGGACATAGCCAAGTCGTACGACACCAAGGACTGGAAGCCGGAGAACGCCCAGGCCAACATGGCCGCGGCGATCAAGTCCCTCGGCGCGAACAACATCAAGGGCGTCTACTCCGCCAACGACGGCATGGCCGGCGGCGTCATCAAGGCCCTGGAGTCGGCGGGCGTGACCGATCTGCCGCCGATCACCGGGCAGGACGCCGAACTGGACGCCGTCCAGCGGATCCTGGACGGCGAGCAGTTCATGAGCGTGTACAAGTCGTACCCGCAGGAGGCCGAGAGCGCCGCCGAGATGGCCGTCGCCAAGGTCCAGGGCCACGACATCCAGTTCGAAGCGCTCGCCCAGGACCAGGTCGACAGCCCGACGGACAAGAACATCCCGGCGCTGCTGGTCCCCGTGGTCGCCCTGACGAAGCAGAACATCAAGGAGACCGTCCTCGCGGACGGGATCTACCAGGTGTCCGACATCTGCACGGGCGAGTACAAGGCGGACTGCTCGGCGGCCGGGATCAAGTAGGGCGCGCCCGGAGTCGTACGAGAGGGACGGGGCGGACCGGACGCGGGGCGAGGAGCCGCGCGGGTCGGTGACGGCGGCTTTGCGAGTGCGTTCGATCGTCACGGCGTTCGACCCCGGACCCGACAACGCGCTGCCGGCTCCGGTCGAGGCGGCCTCCCACTCGCCCTGTTCCGTCGAGCGGCAGGACTCGACGTCGGGGTGAAGCCGGTTCCCTCGCCGAGGCGGCCACCGGATGAGGTCCGGGACATATGTGCGGAGAGGCTTGTCGCCGGCGAGCGCGCCTCCCGCGCGGCGTTCGCGAGTGGGACGTTGCAGAGGGGTCGGGCCCGACGGCCGGCCCCTCTCCTCGTCGGCCCCCGCGTATGCGTCGAGGAGGTCTGCCGTTTCACGGAGGTGCGCGCGGCACGGTGACGTCCGGCGGTCGGACCGAGCAAGGCGTCCCGGCTTTGCTGCGCACACCGCAAAGGCCGGGAAGACACCATCAGCTTGTTGCAACTCGGCGGGCGGAGGCCCGTAGATACCGGGGCGTACTGGTGTTTTGCGGCGCCCGTCCCGCGAGGAGCCGTGTTGCGGAGCACGGCCTGTCCGCGCATAGTTGCGCTGCGGAAGCGCGAGCGAACCGCGGGGCCGCACGGCCGAGCACGGTGGGCCCGTCGACCAGGTCCCGCCCGGCCGGTGTCCTGGCAGGGGCGTCGACACCGCGCTCCGGAGCTGAGCGAGCCGGCGAACCAGTCAGGAACCGGGGGTGGATGGGCGATGGCCGGGCACAGGGCGCAGGAGCATCCACACGGTGCCGACCGGCTGTGCGAGGCCGGGGATCGTGTCTACTCCCGTGCCGTCGGGCACGGCCGGGTGCCGCGCCGGGACGCCGAGCCGGTGCCCTGTCTGCTGGAACTGGCACTGCTGCACCCCGACCCCGACGACATGGACTGGCTGGTGCCGACCTCCCCGCAGGAGGTCATGACCCGGCTGCTGCGCGGGGTGTACGACGAGGTGAGCACGAGCCAGCGGCGCATGGGCTCGGCGGTGGCGGCCTTCGAGTGGTACGCCGGTCTGGGCCCCCTGACTTCGCAGACGGCCGGCATCGAGGGCATCGCGCCGGGTTCGGCGATCCGGGTCCTGGACGGCGACTCGCGCATCCAGGGCGCGCTCGACGAGGCGACACAGGCCTGCACGAGCGAGGTGCTGACCGTGCAGCCCGGCGGCATCCGTCCCGAGCACGAGCTGACGGAGGGGCTGCACCGGGCGATGGCGCTGCGGGGGCGGGGCGTGCGGATGCGCGACCTGTACACGCATGTGGCCCGGCACGGGCAGGGCCTGCTCAACTACCTTGAGCTGATGGGCGATTCGGTCGAGGCCCGCACCCTGGACGAGGTGATCGACCGGCTGATCCTCTTCGACCGCACGGTGGCCTTCATCCCGGCGAACGCCGACCGCACGATGGCGCTGGAGCTGCGGCATCCGGGGCTCGTCCACTACCTGGTGACGGTGTTCGAGCGGCTGTGGCGCCTCGCGATCCCGCTGACCGCCCCGCTCCCCGACACCGGCATCGAGGGCATCTCCCACCGCGAACAGTCCATCGCCGCGCTGCTCGCCGAGGGGCACCAGGACGCGGTGATCGCGGAGCGGCTGGGGATAAGCGTGCGGACGTGCCGGGCGCACATCGCTCGGCTGTCGGAGACGCTGGGCGCGGCGAGCCGTACTCAACTGGGCGTGCGGATCGCCCAGGTGGGACTGGACCGTTCGCGTGTCTCGTCGTCCGAGGCCGCGGTGATCAGGGTCGCCGGGGTGCCTGGGCTGCCTGGAGGTCATGGGATGCCCGAGGGGCATGGTGTGCCTGGTCAAGAATCCCCGACCGGCCGATGAGACAGCCGAGTTGGGCCCGGCTCACGCTGCCCGGCGTCGCCGCGAGTTCGGCGATGTGGACGCGGGGCGCCGTCGCTCGTCCGCGACCCGGTCCGCCGAGGCGCGCAGCAGCCTGTGGAGGGCGAGGGCCGGTGCCACGGGCTCCAGCCGGTCCAGGTTCTCGACCGTGGGCTGGAGCAGGCCGAAGTCGAACAGACAGGGCGCGTCGTCCGCGGCCCGGCCGGTCCACGCACCCCTCGCGCAGGGCCTGGGCGTACAGCCGCAGCCCCGGCTCGCACATGTCGTCCGCTCCGTGGCCGTGCGCCGGTGCGCTCACGCGTCGCTCTCCCCTTGGGATTCAGTGCTCCTGTTCCAGGATTCCGGACTGGGCGATGAGATAGCCGAGCTGGGCGCGACTGCCGCTGCCCAGCGCCGCCGCCAGCTTGGCGATGTGGGCGCGGCAGGTGCGGACGTTCATGCCGAGCCGGCGCGCGATGGCCTCGTCGACGTGTCCCTCCACGAGCAGCTTCGCGATGGAGTGCTGGATGTCGGTGATGCCGTCGGGGGCCGTCTCGTACGGGGCGCCGGCGGTCAGCGGGACCGCGCGGTTCCACATGAACTCGAAGACCTTGATCAGATAGCGGATGAGCCCGGGGTGGCGGAGTTCCAGGGCCACCTGCTGGTCGTCCCGGGTGGGGATGAAGGCGACCGACTCGTCGCAGATGATGAGCCGCTCCACCAGCTCGTCGATCGTGCGGTACTCCACCTTCCCGTTGGAGAGCTGGGCGACGTAGGCCAGCTTCTCCGGGTTGTAGCGCGCCGTGTGCTGGTAGAGGGTCCGTATCCGCGCGCCCCGTTCGATCATCGGCCGATCGCGCTCCAGCCCCTGGAGGAGCTGGCGCTCGGAGAGACGGTTGCTCGGCTGGACCGTGAGCATCTCGGTGTGGCACTGGGCCGTGGCCAGATTGAGGGCGGCGTTGATCCGCTCCCCGCCCTCCAGCACGGTGATGGAGTGCGTGCTCCCCGGCACCTGGGTACTGAGGTCCATGAACGGCTGCAGCACCTCGGCCAGACCGACCGACATCCGCCTGCGTTCGGCGATCTCCCGCTCGATCGGATTGAGACGCTGAGCGAGGGCGACCGACGCCGGCACGGGGCGCAGCCAGTTCGCGTCGTCAGGATCCGGGTAGAGCAGTGCGAACTCCGTCAGACAGGGTGCGGACTCCACGTCCGCGCGTGCGATACGCCCCGTGCGCAGCGCGTTCGCATAGAGTCGGCCACCTTCCGCGCACATCTCGGTCATCGCATGGGGATGTGTCGCTTTAGTCTGATTCGTTGCCAAATCTCCACCCCCCAGGGTCCTGAACATGCAGGAACATGATGCACCGATCGTGTGGCCATGAAGTGCCCGAATGAGCCATCGTCTTACTCGACGGGGGAAGAGGGGACCTTCAAGTGAGGACGAAGCCGACTATGCGGAACAGAATGCTTCGCTCGATTCTTGTCGCCGCCTTCTCCACCGTTATGGCCTTCGGAGTCCTGAGTGGCCTCTCGGAAGCGAAGAGCGACTCGCGAGCGGACAGTACGTGGCCGTCGTCGAAGACGACTGTCACGATCGCCAAGGACAGCACTTGGCCCACCTCCTCCGTGCAGAACAGTGCCGAGGAGTCGGCATGACCACCCCGCCCGACGACCGGTCGTTCCGTAGGGAAATGGCCACCGCCTACCGCTCCGGCTGGCACTTCATCGATCTCGTCACCGCGATCCCCCACCCCGGTGACTCATTGATGGTGACGGTCTTCGGAGAACCGGTCGTCGTGACGCGGGACGAGGACGAGGACGTACGGGCATACCGGTGTCTGCGGCGGCCTCGGGGGGCGCCGCAGCCCGTGCGGTGTGCCATCCGGTACGGAATGATCTTCGTCAACCTCGATCAGCGCGACCACCGGCTGGTGGAGCCGGAGGCCCCGGCCCCAAGGACCATCTCAGCCACCCCCCGCAGTGCCTGACGCGATTCCCCCGTCGTAACAGATCGCTCAGGTGCTTCCCCCCGCAGCGGCGTCACCGTGACCTGAACACGGTGACGCCGCTGCAGTTTTGCGGGGACATTTACCCGTATCCGCCCGTTCGGACCGTGGCTGAAACCGGGCGACCGGTATCCGGCCAATCAGGCCGGTCGTCCGGTCATCCCTGCCCCATCGCCCGCGTCAGCTCGATCTCGATCACCACCCGGTCGGGATTCGGCGCCGGCGTCCGCTCATAGCGCGTCGCGTACCGCCGCACTGCCTCCGCGACCCGCTCCGGCTCGGTCCTGACGTACGCCCGCCCCTCCAGCGTCGCCCAGCGCCTGCCGTCCACCTGGCACACGGCGACCCGGGCCCCGTCCGGGCCGGCGGCCCGGACATGGCTCACCTTCGCGCTGGACTTGTTCGTGATCACTCGAGCCAGCCGCGCCTCGGGGTCGTATGTCACTCCGACGGGTACGACGTGTGGAGTGCCGTCCGGACGAAGGGTCGTCAGGGTGCACAGATGCCTCTCCTGCCAGAAGGCGAGGTACGGCGCGTCCGGCGCGCCAGGATCCTGGGGGTATGCGGCCATGCCCGGGAAGCTAGTCGCCCCAAGCCTCCCGCGACCACCTTGAGTGGAATAGACTCAACTTTGTGTACGCTGTCCCAGTCAGACTGGGAGACGCTGACGCCAGGAGGAGAACCGACACGTGGACGCCGAGCTGACCAACAGGAGCCGGGACGCGATCAACGCGGCCAGCAACCGGGCCGTGACCGAGGGGCACCCGGATCTCACCCCCGCCCACCTGCTGCTGGCTCTGCTCCAGGGGCAGGACAACGAGAACATCATCGATCTGCTGGCGGCCGTCGACGCCGACCAGGCCTCCGTGCGCGCCGGCGCCGAGAAGGCGCTCGCCGCGCTGCCCAGCGTGACCGGGTCCACGGTGGCGCCCCCGCAGCCCAACCGGGACCTGCTCGCCGTGATAGCGGACGCCCAGGCGCGCGCCCAGGAGCTCGGCGACGAGTACCTCTCCACCGAGCATCTGCTCATCGGCACCGCCGCCAAGGGCGGCCCGGCGGCCGACGTGCTGGCCCAGCAGGGGGCCGGTGCGAAGAAGCTGCTGGAGGCCTTCCGCAAGGCCCGCGGCGGGCGCCGGGTGACCAGCGCCGACCCCGAAGGGCAGTACAAGGCCCTGGAGAAGTTCGGCACCGACTTCACCGCCGCCGCACGGGAGGGCAAGCTCGATCCCGTCATCGGCCGGGACCAGGAGATCCGGCGGGTCGTCCAGGTGCTCTCCCGCCGCACCAAGAACAACCCCGTCCTCATCGGTGAGCCCGGCGTCGGCAAGACCGCCGTCGTCGAAGGGCTCGCCCAGCGGATCGTCAAGGGCGACGTGCCCGAGTCCCTGAAGGAGAAGCGGCTCGTCGCGCTCGACCTCGGCGCCATGGTCGCCGGGGCCAAGTACCGCGGTGAGTTCGAGGAGCGGCTGAAGACCGTGCTCGCGGAGATCAAGGACTCCGACGGGCAGATCATCACCTTCATCGACGAACTGCACACCGTCGTCGGTGCCGGCGCCGGCGGTGACTCCGCCATGGACGCCGGGAACATGCTCAAGCCGATGCTCGCCCGCGGTGAGCTGCGCATGGTCGGCGCCACGACCCTCGACGAGTACCGCGAGCGGATCGAGAAGGACCCCGCCCTGGAGCGGCGTTTCCAGCAGGTGCTGGTCGCCGAGCCGACGGTCGAGGACACCATCGCGATCCTGCGCGGACTCAAGGGGCGCTACGAGGCCCACCACAAGGTGCAGATCGCGGACAGCGCGCTGGTGGCCGCGGCCACCCTCTCCGACCGGTACATCACCTCCCGGTTCCTGCCGGACAAGGCCATCGACCTCGTCGACGAGGCCGCCTCCCGGCTGCGCATGGAGATCGACTCCTCGCCGGTCGAGATCGACGAACTCCAGCGGTCGGTGGACCGGCTGAAGATGGAGGAGCTGGCCCTCGACAAGGAGACCGACGCGGCCTCCCTTGAGCGTCTGGAGAAGCTGCGCCGCGACCTCGCCGACCGGGAGGAGGAGCTGCGCGGCCTGACCGCACGCTGGGAGAAGGAGAAGCAGTCCCTCAACCGCGTCGGTGAGCTGAAGGAACGGCTCGACGAGGTGCGCGGCCAGGCCGAACGCGCCCAGCGCGACGGCGACTTCGACTCCGCCTCCAAGTTGCTGTACGGCGAGATCCCCACCCTGGAGAAGGAGCTGGAGGCCGCCTCCGCCGCGGAGGAGGAGGCCGCGAAGGACACCATGGTCAAGGAGGAGGTCGGCTCCGACGACATCGCGGACGTCGTCGCGGCCTGGACCGGCATCCCGGCCGGGCGGCTGCTGGAGGGCGAGACGCAGAAGCTGCTGCGCATGGAGGACGAGATCGGCCGCCGGCTGATCGGCCAGTCGGAGGCCGTGAGCGCGGTGTCGGACGCCGTACGCCGCACCCGCGCGGGCATCGCCGACCCGGACCGCCCGACCGGCTCCTTCCTCTTCCTCGGCCCGACCGGCGTCGGCAAGACCGAACTCGCCAAGGCCCTCGCCGACTTCCTCTTCGACGACGAGCGGGCGATGGTCCGCATCGACATGTCGGAGTACGGCGAGAAGCACAGCGTGGCCCGGCTGGTCGGCGCGCCTCCCGGCTACGTCGGCTACGAGGAGGGCGGCCAGCTGACCGAGGCGGTGCGCAGGCGGCCGTACAGCGTGGTGCTGCTGGACGAGGTGGAGAAGGCGCACCCGGAGGTCTTCGACATCCTGCTCCAGGTGCTGGACGACGGGCGGCTGACGGACGGTCAGGGCCGTACGGTCGACTTCCGCAACACCATCCTGGTGCTGACGTCGAACCTGGGCAGCCAGTTCCTGGTCGATCCGATCACCAGCGAGCAGGAGAAGAAGGAACAGGTCCTGGAGGTGGTGCGCACGGCCTTCAAGCCCGAGTTCCTCAACCGCCTGGACGACCTGGTGGTCTTCTCGGCCCTGAACAAGGACGAGCTGAGCCGTATCGCCCGGCTCCAGATCGACCGGCTCGCCAAGCGGCTGGCCGAGCGCAGGCTGTCGCTAGAGATCACCGACGAGGCCCTGGCCTGGCTCGCCGACGAGGGCAACGACCCGGCCTATGGCGCGCGGCCGCTGCGCCGACTGGTCCAGACCGCCATCGGTGACCGGCTGGCCAAGGAGATCCTTTCCGGCGAGGTGAAGGACGGCGACACGGTTCGGGTGGACGCTCCCCCAGTCTCGGCTTCGCTCGACCGGGGGGACCCCCACGGCGGCGGGCTGATCGTGGGTCCGGCGACCGGAAAGACGCTCTGACCGGGCATGATGCCGTGATCGCGGGTACCCGGCGAAACCGGGTACCCGTCCCCTGTGACCGGATCGAGTCAGCCGAGGGCTGACAGGCCCGTCCGGGCTTGCCACCCCCCTCCCCGGATGGGGGAGGATGGCGGAATCCGTACGAAGGGAAAATCACGGTGAGCATCGACCCGTCCTCGATTCCGAACTTCGGGGGCCAGCAGCCGCAGCCCGGGCCCCCGCCCGGCCCCGTTGTCCCGGATCAGGACCTCGTGAAGCAGCTCCTCGAACAGATGGAGCTGAAGTACGTCGTCGACGAAGAGGGTGACCTCGCGGCGCCGTGGGAGCAGTTCCGTACGTACTTCATGTTCCGCGGCGAGGGTGACCAGCAGGTCTTCTCGGTGCGGACGTTCTACGACCGGCCCCACAAGATCGACGAGAAGCCCCAGCTTCTGGAGTCGATCGACGACTGGAACCGCCGGACCCTGTGGCCCAAGGTCTACAGCCACACGCACGACGACGGCACCGTCCGCCTGATCGGCGAGGCGCAGATGCTGATCGGTACGGGCGTGAGCCTCGAGCACTTCGTCTCGTCGACGGTCAGCTGGGTGCGGGCCGCCATCGAGTTCGACAAGTGGCTCGTCGAGCAGCTCGGCCTGGAGCAGGAGGTCAACGACGCGGAGGAGCCGGAGGACGGCGAGGAGTAGTCCCGCAGCCGCAAGGCGAAGCCCGGCCAGGGCACCGGCCGTCACGGGCCGGGTGCCGGGGCCGGGCTTCGCCGTTTGAGGGGCCGCGGGGCCGCCCGCCCGTCCACAGGCCGTGGACGGCTTGGGGAGGACTCAGCCCGCCAGGGACTTGAGCCGCTTCACCGCCTCCTGAAGCACCTCCGTCCGCTTGCAGAACGCGAACCGCACGAAGGGCGCCCCCTCCGCCCGGTGGTCGTAGAAGACCGCGTTCGGGATGGCGACCACCCCGGCCCGCTCAGGCAGCGCACGGCAGAAGGCGAAGCCGTCGCTCTCGCCGAGGGGCCGGATGTCGGTGGTGATGAAGTAGGTGCCGGCGGGCCTGAACACCTCGAACCCGGCCTCCGTCAGCCCCGCCGCCAGCACGTCCCGCTTGGCCAGCATGTCCTCGCGGAAGGCCGCGAAGTAGCTGTCGGGAAGCGCGAGCGCCTCGGCGACCGCGTACTGGAACGGCCCCGAGGAGACGTACGTCAGGAACTGCTTCGCCGAGCGCACGGCCGTGACCAGGGTGGACGTCGACGTCACCCAGCCGACCTTCCAGCCGGTGAACGAAAAACTCTTGCCGGCCGACCCGATCGTCACCGTCCGCTCGCGCATGCCCGGGAAGGTCGCGAGCGGCAGATGCTCGGCATCGTCGAAGACCAGGTGCTCGTAGACCTCGTCGGTCACGACCAGCAGGTCCCGCTCCACGGCCAGCTCGGCGATCGCGGCCAGCTCCGCGCGGGTGAGCACCGTGCCGGTGGGGTTGTGCGGGGTGTTGATCAGCAGCAGCCGGGTGCGGTCGGTGACGGCGGCCCGCAGCTCGTCCAGGTCGAGCCGGAAGCTTCCCTCGTGCGGGCGCAGGGTGACCGGCACGCGCGTGCCGCCCGCCATGGCGATACAGGCCGCGTAGGAGTCGTAGTACGGCTCGAAGGCGATGACCTCGTCGCCGGGCTCCAGCAGCGCGAGCAGGGCGGCCGCGATGGCCTCGGTGGCGCCCGCGGTGACCAGGACCTCGGTGTCGGGGTCGTACGACAGCGCGTAGCGCCGCTGCTGGTGGGCGGCGATCGCGCCGCGCAGCTCGGGGACGCCGGGGCCCGGCGGGTACTGGTTGCCGCGCCCGTCCCGCAGCGCCCGTACGGCCGCCTCGCGGACCTCTTCCGGGCCGTCGGTGTCGGGGAAGCCCTGGCCGAGGTTGATCGAGCCGGTGCTCAGGGCCAGCGCGGACATCTCGGCGAAGATCGTCGTCCCGAACTCGGCGAGCCGGCGGTTGAGCAGCGGGCGGGTGGTGGAGGTCATGCCGGCCATCCTGCGCCCAAGCTCTGGAGTTCCTCAACTCTGCTTTGGGCCGCGAGAGGGCCGGGCATCTTGCTCGCACGCACCGAGCGGGAGGCGCCCACGGGGGGACGTCTCGGGCCGCTTCGGGGGAACGGAAGGAGGCTGAGCCATGGGCATCGGCATCATCGTGGCGCTGGTCGCAGTGGTCTGTGTCGTGGTCGTCGTATCGGCCGCCCGCAGTGGACGGTCGGCACACCGCGGCCACAGCCGCCGGGGGAGCTCGCACAGCAGCGGGGGCAGCTGGTGGGCCGGCGGGGGAGACAGCGGATCGTCCTGCGGGGGTGGCTCCTCCTGCGGTGGCGGCTCGTCATGCGGAGGCGGGTCGTCGTCCTGTGGAGGAGGAGGCGGGGGCGGATGCGGTGGCGGAGGCAGCTGACACGGGGCAGCTGAGCTCCCCGAGCAGGGGGAACCGCATCCGGAGGGGAGCGGGGCCGGTGCCTGGGACCGGCCCCGCTTTCCTGCGTCCGGGGCGGGGATCCCGGCCGGAATCGTCGAGCACCGGCGCACGCCCCGTGTCCGGCAGCGCACGCCGGAGTTGAACAGTTGAGCTGATAAGCCCTCTGAGGGATGGAAACCCTACGAACTTGGGTAAAAACGCTGTGGCGGCCCCACAGTTCATGATTCAGTTAATTTCACCGACGCAGCCCTCGGACGTCTCGCGGACACCTCTTCTGACCGGCCGACTGGGCTGACCGGATCGGCCTCCCGGTGTCGGACGGGAGCGCCGGAGACCGATACCTCCCTCCCTTTCTTGTGTGCTTGCGGAGCCGATCCATGCTCACGACCCTGAACACCGCCTATTCCGACACGCGCGCGGCCGACCTCGCCTGGGCCCTGGGGCGTGAGCCGCTGCCCGCGCTTGCCCTGCTCGACCTCGAACTGACCGATGCGAAGCTTCAGTTGCGACTGCTCGGCGCGTCCCACCAGGTGCTGTTGGAGGAGGAGCGGGGCAACTGTTCGGAGACGGTGGCCTGTATGCCCGGCAGCAGCACCCCTCTGCCGCTCGGTGTGGCCAAGCGGCACGGGGACTGGGAGTACGAGTTCGCGGCCCGGGTGGAGATCCTGTCACCGGGGCAGTTCGCGGGCCGCGCTCAGGAGTTGCTGGCCCTGGTCGCCGACCACCCGCAGGGACTCGTCGGCGTCTTCCCCGGCAGCCCGTACGCCTTCACCGCGATGCTGGCCCAGCACCACGAGGGCCAGGTGCACTGGCGCACCTGGCACGCGTACCCGCAGGACGGGCAGTTGGTGGCGACGCGCACGAGGGTGGGCGTGCGGGGGTCCGGGGCCGCACTCCTCACTGAACGGCAACGCAAACGTCGGGAGCCTCAACACCACACGTGTGGGTGACGAAGCGTACCCATGCAGTGACGTACCGTCGGCAGCGTGATCGAGCCGCACGCCCCCGCCCCACCCGGCACGACGCCGCCCTGGCGCGGCCGCGCACGGCTACCGGTGCGGCCCGACACCGGACGGTTCCTGGTGCTCGTGTGTGTGTTCGTCTGCGCCGCCTGCGGACTCGTGTACGAACTCGAACTCGTCGCCCTCGCCTCGTACTTGATCGGCGACTCGATCACCCAGGCCTCCGTCGTCCTGTCCGTCATGGTGTTCGCGATGGGCATCGGCTCCCTCGCCGCGAAACGCCTGCGCCCGCACGCGGCGGCCGGGTTCGGCGCCGTCGAGGCCGTACTGGCCCTGGTCGGCGGGTGCAGCGCGCTGGTCCTGTACGCCGTGTTCGCCTGGACCGGCGGCTGGGACGGGACGGGCGCCGCCGGCTCCCGGGCACTCCTGGTCGCCTTCTCCCTCACCATCGGCCTGCTCATCGGCGCCGAAGTGCCGCTGCTGATGGAGCTCATCCAGCGCATCCGGCGCCAGGACGCGGGCGGCGCGGTGGCCGACCTGTTCGCCGCGGACTACGTCGGTGCCCTCGTCGGCGGCCTCGCCTTCCCCTTCCTCCTGCTGCCCCTGCTGGGCCAGTTGACCTCGACCCTGATCACCGGCGCCGTCAACGCCGTCGCGGGCGGCGCACTCGTCCTCGGCCTGTTCCGGGGTGACCTCACCCGGCGGGCCCGCTGGCTGCTGGTGATCGCCAACGTCACCGTGCTCGGCGTGCTGGCCTCCGCCGCCGTACTCGTCGACGACTTCGAACGGGCGGCCCGGCACGAGGTGTACGGGCAGGACGTGCGCGTGGCGCTGCAGACCGAGGTCCAGGAGGTCGTCATCACCGGCGGCACCGACGGCCGCCCCCTCGACCTCTTCCTCGACGGCCGGCTGCGGGTCAGCGGACGCGACGAACGGCGGTACCACGAGGCGCTGGTCCACCCCGCGATGAACGGCGTGCACTCACGCGTGCTCGTCCTCGGCGGCGGCGACGGACTGGCGGTGCGTGAAGTGCTGCGGCACTCCGGGGTGCACCGGGTCGACGTCGTCGAAGTCGACCCAGGGGTCGTGCGGTTGGCGCGCCGGGACCCTCCGCTGTCCCGCCTCAACGGGTATGCCTACGACGACGACCGCGTCCACGTCATGACCGGGGATGCCTTCCGCTGGCTGCGGACGGCGCCGCCCTCGACGTACGACGTCGTCATCTCGGACCTGCCCGACCCCGGCATCACGGCCAGCACCAAGCTGTACTCCCAGGAGTTCTACGGCCTCGCCCGCCGCGCCCTCACCCCGCAGGGCCGCCTCGCCGTGCACGCCGGGCCGGTCTCCTCCCGCCCGCGCGTCTTCTGGACGGTCGACACGACCCTGCGCGCGGCGGGCCTGCGCACCGCCCCGTATCGCGTCCGGGGCCGCGACCGCTCGACGGAACCGGCACGCGCACCGCACGACTGGGGGTTCCTCCTCGCGGGGCCGGCGCAGCGGCCGCCGCTGCGGCTCGGGGCTGGGCCGCGTCCGGCGACCTTGACGCAGGCGGGGCTGGCGGCGGACGGGCTGGCGGCGGAGGGGACGCGGGTCGTGGGGCTCGCGGTGTCGACGTTGGTGCATCCCCGGTACTGAGCGGGCCGGGAGGATACGCCCGGCGGGAGGGCGTGAGGTGAGAATCCCGGGATGTTCGGGTGAGGTTCACGCCATGCTGGGTAGTCTCGATCGACATGGAGCATGAGGTGTTCGTTCCGGTCACGGTCGAGCCGCTGAGGCAGACGCTGGCCGACCCCGTACGGGTCGCCCGGGCGGTCCCCGGGCTCCAGCAGGATGCCGGAGCCGAGCCCGTCGCCGGACGGCTGAAGGTGCGGGTCGGTGGTCACACCATCACGTACCGGGGCGCTGTGCGAGTCTCCGCGCGGGAGGACGGTTCGTACGCCGTCGAGGGCGAGGCGACCGAGGCGCGCGGGAGCGGATCCGTGAAGCTGACGCTCACCGTGCGGGTGCGCGAGGCCGAGGGCGGCTGCGTCGTCGTCTTCGAGGGGAGCGCGTCGGCGGACGGGCGGATCGCCGAGTTCTCGAAGGACGCGGTGGAGGCGGCCGTGGGACGGCTGCTGAATCGGTTCGGGGAGCAGCTGGGAGTGGTGGCGGGGGAGCCGGATCCCGAGGCCGGGACGGAGGCCGTGACGGAGTCCTTGGCGCCCGGGGAGTTCGAGACACGGGTGACCAGTGACTTCGAGACGACGCCGGACGCGGATGACGCCGCGGCGCCGGAGACGGGGGGCAAGGAGGGCCCCGTCGGTGATGCCGAGTCCGCGTCCGTCTTCGAGACCGATGTGCCGCCGCCTTCGCTGGAGCCCCGGGGCGAGAAGGGCGAGTCCGAGGAGGAGCCGCCGGTCGCCGAGGCCGCGCATGCCAGGCGGACGATGATCGGGCGCAGCGCGGAGGAGGTCGATCATGCGCCGCCGCGCGGGCGGTACGCGCCTGTGCCGGCGCCCCAGACCGTGGTGCCGAACGCCACGCTGCGGTGGGCCGCACCGGCGGCGGCGCTGGTGCTGGCCTCGGCGATCGTGGTGGGGCGGCGGATGCTGCGGCGGCGTGGCTGACCGGCCCTCGGACTCCCGACGGGCCGAGATCGGCCGGAGCGGCATCGGGGGACGGCCGCGCCCCCTTGATCGCCCCAGTAGGGTCGTCCCGTGAGTAGCGAACACATCACGCTGACCGCGGGTGACGCGGAGGTGGACGTGCTGCCGGGCAACGGCGGGCGGGTCGGGGGCCTTCGCGTCGGCGGGACGCAGTTGTTGCGGCAGGGAGAGCGCTTCGGGTGCTTTCCGATGGTTCCCTGGTGCGGGCGGATCAGGGACGGGCGGTTCCTGGACGGCGCCCAGGTGCGGCAGATGCCGCTCAGCGCCCCGCCGCACGCCATCCACGGCACCGCCCGCGACGGCGCCTGGAGCGTCGCCCGGGTCACCGAGGGCGAGGCCGTCATCACCTACGACCTGGTCGACCCGTGGCCCTACACCGGCCGCGTCACCCATGTCGTCGCGCTCACCCCGGACAGCCTCAGCCTCACCATGTCCGTCGAGACGTATGGGACGTCCTTCCCGGCCCAGATCGGCTGGCATCCCTGGTTCAACCGGAACCTCGGCGGCGAGGGCGCCCAGGACGTCCGGCTCGACTTCACCCCCGCCTGGCAGGAGGAGCGCGGGGACGATCACCTCCCGACCGGCAACCGGATCGATCCGAAGCCCGGGCCCTGGGACGACTGCTTCGGCATGCCGGGCGGCGTCGACGTCACCCTCACCTGGCCGGGGCGGCTGGAGCTGAAGGTGAGCAGCCGCGAGGAGTGGGTCGTGGTGTACGACGAGCAGGAGGCCGCCGTATGCGTCGAGCCGCAGACCGGGCCGCCCAACGGGCTCAACACCCTGCCCCGCCTGGTCACGCCCCTGGAGCCGCTGGAGGCCACGACTCTCTGGAGCTGGCGGCGCCTCTAAGCTGGGCGGCATGACTGACGTACGCGGTGAGCTGCTGGAACAGATCAAGAACAAGGCCGTGGTGCACGGCAAGGTGACCTTGTCGTCGGGGCTCGAGGCGGACTACTACGTCGACCTGCGCCGCATCACCCTCGACGGGGAGGCGGCCCCGCTGGTCGGGCAGGTGCTGCTCGACCTGACGGCGGAGCTGGAGTTCGACGCGGTGGGCGGGCTGACCATGGGCGCCGACCCCGTCGCCGGCGCCATGCTGCACGCCGCCGCCGCGCGCGGCAAGCGGCTCGACGCCTTCGTCGTACGCAAGGCCGCCAAGGCGCACGGGCTGCAGCGACGGGTCGAGGGGCCGGACATCGCCGGGCGCCGCGTGCTCGTCGTCGAGGACACCTCCACCACCGGCGGCTCCCCGCTCGCCGCGGTCGAGGCCGTGCGTGAGGCGGGCGCCGAGGTCGTCGCCGTCGCGACGATCGTCGACCGGGCCACCGGCGCCGACGTGAAGATCCAGGAGGGTGCGGGAGTGCCGTACCTCTTCGCGTACTCCAAGGACGAGCTCGGACTGGACTGACGTCCGCTCCGAAACGGCGTCCGTCTCGGCTGATGACAGGCGCTCGGAGCATCCCGGTTCGTCTGGAAAGATGGGGCCGACGACGACGTCGCACCCCCCAAGGTCTAGGTCAGGGCCGTAAGAAGAACGCCGTACGCAGTACGTCAACCCGCACACTCCAAGGAGCGGACAGATGCCCATCGCAACCCCCGAGGTCTACAACGAGATGCTCGACCGGGCGAAGGCAGGCAAGTTCGCCTACCCGGCCATCAACGTGACCTCCTCCCAGACCCTGCACGCGGCCCTGCGCGGCTTCGCGGAGGCGGAGAGCGACGGCATCATCCAGATCTCCACGGGTGGTGCGGAGTTCCTCGGCGGCCAGCACAGCAAGGACATGGTCACCGGCGCAGTCGCCCTGGCCGAGTTCGCGCACATCGTCGCCAAGAAGTACGACATCACCGTCGCCCTGCACACGGACCACTGCCCCAAGGACAAGCTCGACGGGTACGTACGTCCGCTGCTCGCGGTGTCCGAGGAGCGCGTCGCCCGCGGCGAGAACCCGCTCTTCCAGTCGCACATGTGGGACGGCTCGGCCGAGACCCTCGCCGACAACCTGTCGATCGCGCAGGAGCTGCTGGAGCGCGCCCGCGCCGCGAAGATCATCCTCGAGGTCGAGATCACCCCGACCGGCGGCGAGGAGGACGGCGTCTCGCACGAGATCAACGACTCGCTGTACACCACGGTCGACGACGCGATCCGTACCGTCGAGGCGCTCGGTCTCGGTGAGAAGGGCCGCTACCTGCTCGCCGCGTCCTTCGGCAACGTGCACGGTGTGTACAAGCCGGGCAACGTCGTGCTGCGTCCCGAGCTCCTGAAGGAGCTGAACGAGGGCGTCGCCGCCAAGTACGGCAAGGCGTCCCCGTTCGACTTCGTCTTCCACGGCGGCTCCGGCTCCTCCGCCGAGGAGATCGCGACCGCGCTGGAGAACGGCGTCGTCAAGATGAACATCGACACCGACACGCAGTACGCCTTCACGCGTCCGGTGGCGGCCCACATGTTCCAGAACTACGACGGTGTCCTGAAGGTCGACGGCGAGGTCGGCAACAAGAAGACCTACGACCCGCGCACCTGGGGCAAGCTCGCCGAGGCGAGCATGGCCGCGCGCGTGACGGAGGCCTGCGCCCACCTGCGCTCCACCGGCACGAAGATCAAGTAGCCGTACGCATGCAGCGAGCCCGGTGCTACGGCACCGGGCTCGCTGTATACCTGGGGTCATGCCCGACGTCCGGATGGCCTCCCCGCAAGGCAAGTGGATCCTGCTCACCACTGTCCTCGGCTCCAGCATGGCGATGCTGGACTCGACCGTCGTCAACGTGGCCCTCCCCCGCATCGGCGAGGACCTGGACGCGAACCTCTCCGCCCTCCAGTGGACGGTCAACGCGTACACCCTCGCCCTCGCCGGTCTGATCCTCCTCGGCGGTTCCCTGGGCGACCGCTACGGCCGCCGCAAGATCTTCGTCATCGGCGTCATCTGGTTCGCCGCGGCCTCGCTGCTGTGCGGGCTCGCACCGAACGCCGGTTTCCTCATCGCCGCGCGGACCTTCCAGGGCATCGGCGGGGCGCTGCTCACTCCCGGCTCCCTCGCGCTGATCCAGGCGTCCTTCCACCCCGACGACCGGGCCAGGGCGGTGGGCCTGTGGTCCGGTTTCGGCGGTATCGGTGCGGCCATCGGCCCATTCCTGGGCGGCTGGCTGGTCGACGGCCCCGGCTGGCGCTGGGTCTTCCTGCTCAACGTCCCGCTGGCGCTGCTGTGCGTCCCCATTGCCCTGCGCCACGTCCCCGAGTCCGGCGACGGGTCCAAGCACGGCCGCTTCGACGTGCTGGGCGCGGCCCTCGGAGCGCTGTCCCTCGCACTCGTGACGTACGCCCTGATCGAGGCCCGCGAGGGGTCCCTGATCATCGCCGTCACCGCGGTCGCGGGCGTCGCCGCCGGGATCGCCTTCGTGTACGTCGAGAAACGGCGGCGCGACCCGATGATGCCGCTCGACATCTTCGCGTCCCGGCAGTTCACCGCGGTCAACCTGGTCACCGTGTGCGTGTACGCGGCCCTCGGCGGCTTCTTCTTCCTGGCCGCGCTCCAGCTCCAGGTCGTCTCCGGCTACACGGCCCTGCAAGCCGGTACGGCACTGCTGCCGACGACCGTGCTGATGCTGCTGTTCTCCGCCCGGTCCGGCGCCCTGGCCGACAAGATCGGGCCGCGCATCCCGCTCACCGTAGGGCCACTGGTGAGTGCGGTCGGCCTGCTGCTGATGCTGCGCGTCGGCCCGGACGCCTCGTACGTCGCCGACGTACTGCCCGCCGTTTTCGTCTTCGGCCTCGGCCTGGTCACCCTGGTCGCTCCGCTGACCGCCACCGTCCTCGCCTCCGTGAGCGTCGCCCGTGCGGGCCTGGCCAGCGGCATCAACAACGCGGCGGCCCGTGCGGCGAGCCTGATCGCGGTGGCCGCGCTGCCGTTGCTGGCCGGCATGGGCGAGGAGGCCTACCGCTCGGCCGACGCCTTCGACGACGCGTTCGGCCGGGCGATGGTGATCTGCGCGGGCGTACTGGTCCTGGGCGCCCTGGTCGCCTTCGCGACGGTACGCCCGCTCCCACCGGACTGCCGCCGCCCGGAATGCATCCACCACGGAAGCGTGACGACACCACCGTTGGAGGGGGTGCGGAGCAAGGGGCGGTTGGGGGTGGAGGACGAGGGCGGGGTCTGAGGCTGTGCGGTGGCACTGCGTGGCTCCGGTCCAGGCGATGTCAGCCCGGCCGGCGTTTGAGGACGAGGCCTGTTCAGGGCCGATGCCGGGGGTCTGGGGGCGGCAGCTCCCAGAAGGGGCCGGGGTCGAAGGGGCGGCGCCCCTGGGGGATGGGACGGGTAGGGGGCGGCGGGGGCGAGAAACACCCGGCCTCACCCAAGGGCGCCCCACCTCTGCCGTACCCGCCCCATGGGCCAGACTGGACCTCATGGCCAATCACGAAAACCTTCTCGGGGGCCCGCCCCCGACCCACCTCCCCGACGACCCCGAGCCGCGCGAGCTGCTCGCCGGCGGCACCGCCCCCGCGGACGTCGCCGCGAAGTACCCGACCTCCTCGCTGGCCTGGGCCCAGCTGGCCGACGAGGCGTTCGAGCGGGGCAGCGTCGTGGAGTCGTACGCCTACGCCCGTACGGGCTACCACCGCGGCCTGGACGCCCTGCGCCGCAACGGATGGAAGGGCCACGGCCCCGTCCCCTGGGAGCACGAGCCGAACCGCGGCTTCCTGCGCGCCCTGCACGCCCTCGCCCGCGCCGCCGGAACGATCGGCGAGCAGGAGGAGTACGAGCGCTGCACCCAGTTCCTGAAGGACTCCTCACCGACGGCGGCCCAGACCCTGGGCTAGCCACGCCGGCCCCACGTGAGGCCCGCCGATGTGACCAGGCGGGCCTTGCGCTGCTCCGGGCGATCCCTGAGGATGCCGGGTGGGGACCGGGGCCCCTTTGTCGATAACGGCAGGGCGGACCGCTACCCGGAGTTACACAGGAGACAGCGATGTCCCAGCAGGCTCACAGGTCCACGGAGACTCAGGAGCCCGAGACCCCGAATCTCGACTTCGCGGGTACGACGCCGTACGAGGACTACGTCAAGGCGGACGTGCTCACCCACCTCCAGCACACCCTCTCCGACGACCCCGGAGAGATGGTCTTCCTGGTCACGACCCAGGTGATGGAGCTGTGGTTCACGGTCATCGTCCACGAGTGGGAGACCGCCGCACGCGCCCTGCGCGAGGACCGGCCGGCCGTGGCGATCGACGCCCTGAAGCGCTCCGTACGGGAACTGGACGCCCTGAACGCCTCCTGGAAGCCGCTCGGCCAGCTCACCCCGGCCCAGTTCAACGCGTACCGCAGCGCCCTCGGCGAGGGCTCCGGCTTCCAGTCGGCGATGTACCGCCGGATGGAGTTCCTGCTCGCCGAGAAGTCCGCGTCGATGCTGGTCCCGCACCGCGGCGCCCCGCGCGTCCACGCCGAGCTGGAGAAGGCCCTGCACGAGCCGAGCCTCTACGACGAGGTGCTCCGCTTCCTCGCCCGGCACGGCAGCGCGATCCCCGAGGCCGTGCTGAAGCGCGACGTCTCGCGCCGGTACGAGCCGACGGAGGCGGTCGAAGCCGCCTGGACCGCGATCTACTCCGGTGACCAGAACTCCGAACTCGCCCGCCTCGGCGAAGCGTTGACCGATGTCGCCGAACTCGTGTGGCGCTGGCGCAACGACCACCTGGTCGCCACCCGGCGCGCGATGGGCGCCAAGGCGGGCACGGGCGGCTCGGCCGGCGTGGCCTGGCTGGAGAAGCGCGCGCAGAAGAACGTCTTCCCCGAGCTGTGGACGGCGAGGTCCCATGTCTGAGTTCGCGGCACAGGCAGGATCGCTGGACGCGGCCGACGAACTGGCCGGCGTCCGCAAGCAGTTCGTACTGGACGACGTCGTCTACCTCGACGGCAACTCCCTGGGCGCCCTGCCCGCCCATGTCCCCGGCCGCGTGGAGGACGTCGTACGCAGGCAATGGGGCGAGCTGCGGATCCGTTCCTGGGACGAGAGCGGCTGGTGGTCCGCGCCGGAGCGGATCGGCGACCGGATCGCCCCGCTGGTCGGCGCGGCGGCCGGGCAGATCGTGGTCGGTGACTCGACAAGCGTCAATGTTTTCAAGGCACTTGTGGCGGCCGTGCGGATGGCGGCGGACGACCGCGACGAGATCCTCGTCGACGCGACCACCTTCCCCACCGACGGCTACATCGCCGAGTCGGCGGCGCGGATGACCGGCCGCACACTGCGTCCGGTGACGCCCGCGGAGGTGCCCGCGGCGCTGTCCGGCCGTACCGCCGCGGTGCTGTTGAACCACGTCGACTACCGCACCGGCCGACTGCACGACCTGCCGTCCCTCACCGCCGCCGTGCACGCGGCGGGCGCGCTCGCCGTCTGGGACCTGTGCCACAGCGCGGGTGCGCTGCCGGTCGGGCTCGACGAGCACGGGGTGGACCTGGCGGTCGGCTGCACCTACAAGTACCTGAACGGCGGCCCCGGCTCACCGGCGTACCTGTACGTACGCCGGGACCTCCAGGACCGTTTCGACTCCCCGCTGCCCGGCTGGAACTCGCACACCGACCCCTTCGGCATGCGCGGCGACTTCGAACCGGCCTCCGGTGCCCTGCGCGGTCGCGTCGGCACGCCCGACATCCTCTCCATGCTCGCCCTGGAGGCGGCCCTGGAGGTCTGGGACGGCGTGTCCGTCGAGGCCGTGCGGGCCAAGTCGCTCGCGCTGACGGACTTCTTCCTGGAGTGCGTCGGGGCCTATGTGCCCGAGGGACGCGTGGAGTCGGTGACTCCGGTGGCCCACGGGGAGCGCGGCAGCCAGGTGGCGCTGCGCTGCGAGGACGCCGGGGACGTGATGAAGCGGCTGATCGAGCGAGGTGTCGTCGGCGACTTCCGGCACCCGGACGTGCTGCGGTTCGGCTTCACCCCGCTGTACGTCGGGTTCGCGGACGTGGAGCGGGCGGCGCGGGTGCTGGCCGAGGTGCTGCTCGGGGCGGCGCCGCGCTAACCGACGTACACCCCCGCCACGGCAGCCGCGTGCGCGCCTCGCGCGGCGCGCTCCGCGGCGGGGGCGTCGGGGATCACCCCGGTCGTCAGCAACTCGTAGTAAAGGGGCGCCGACACGGCACGTACGACGGCCTCCGCGTCCGTCCCCGCGGGCAGTTCCCCGCGGACGACGGCCTGTTCCACGCACGGCGCCCACTCCGCGACCCGCACCTCGTAGAACCGCCGGAGCGCCTGGGCCGTGCGTGCGTCGCACGTCGCCGCGGCGATCACCGCGCGGAACAGCGCCCCCTGCCGGGGATCGGCCAACGTCCGCTGCACCAGAGCCGCGTTGGCCCGCAGATCCCCGAGCACGGACCCGGTCTCCTCACGCGGTGACGACTGCTCGGCCATGTCGGCGAGCAGATCGGCCACCAGCCCCGTCACCGAGCCCCACCGCCGGTACACCGTGGTCTTGCCCACCTCCGCGCGGCGGGCGACATCCCCGAGGTCGAGGCCGTCGAAACCCTGCTCCGCGAGCACGTCTCCGGCGGCCTGCAGCACGGCGGCACGGACACGCGCCGTACGCCCTCCGGGACGTACGGTGCCGGGTTCGGCGGACATATCGGCCTCCTTGGTGCAGGTGCGGGCCGTGGTGTGCTCCGCGCTGCCAGCGTAACGAAACAGCAGAACCGTTTAATCCTCACCGAGCGTGACATCCGCGTGTCCGCGCACGTCACCCGCCTGATACCGTCCCCGCCAACGGTCGAATTCGCACCTGGTCCGCCAGCTCCCTTTCGTCCAAATCCGTTTCGTAGCTGAGAGGTTGGAGCATGCCGGACGACGTCGCAGCTGCCCGGGACGTTGCCGAGGAGGAATCGGCCTTCTCGCACCCGCCCGTCGATCCCGACGCCATCGCCTCCTACGGCGACCACCCCGACCAGGTGATCGACTTCTACGCGCCCCGCGGCGAGATCCCCGCGGGCAGCCCGGCCCCGCTGGTCGTCCTCCTGCACGGCGGTGCCTGGCGGGCCCGCTACGACCGGCGCCATGTCACGCCGTTCGCGGACTTTCTGGCTCGGCGGGGGTTCGCCGTGGCCAATGTGGAGTATCGGCGGGGCCCGGGTGGCGGCGAGGCCGGTTCCGAGACTCCGGGCGGGGGCGGCGGTCCGGCCGTCGGTCCGCCGGCCGCGGGCCGGTGGCCGGACACCTTCGACGACATCGCCGCCGCGCTGGACGCGCTGCCCGCGCTCGTACGGGAAATCCTCCCGCAGGCGGATGCGCGCCGGATGGTGCTCACCGGTCACTCGGCCGGCGGCCACCTTGCCCTGTGGGCGGCGGCCCGTCATGTCCTCCCGGCGGACGCCCCCTGGCGCACCGACCGGCCCACCCCCCTGCGCGGCGTGGTCGCCCTCGCCCCGATCGCCGACTTCGACGTCGCCGACAAGCTGGACGTCTGCGGGGGTGCGGCGCGCCAACTCCTCGGCGGCGGCACTGAGTTCGCCGAGCGCCGGCCGTACGCCGACCCGACCTTCCTGCTCCCGACGGGCATCGCGACCACACTCGTCCAGGGCCGCGCGGACCTCGTGGTGCCGCCGGCGGTCACCGAGTCGTACGCGGACGCGGCGGCGAAGGCGGGGGAGGTGGTCGGACTGACACTGCTGGAGGACGTCGGCCACTTTCCGCTGATCGATCCGGCGGCGGACGCGTGTGCGGTGGTGGTGGAGGAGATCGCGCAGTTGGCGTGGTGAGCCGTTCTGGTGCCGGCGCCGTCGTGCTGTCCTCCCCTTAATGACCGGTCCCCCTCATACCCGTAGTACCTGAGAGCTACGTCGCAGGTGAGCTCCCTGGCATGACGCGGACGACGAGTCCGGATCCGTAATTTCCCATCCAGGCAAGCCCGATGGCCGGGCGGACTGGAAGGGAAGACGACCATGGGGCGTACGACGGGGGCAGCCGGCGCGAGCGAATCGCGGGAGGCGTACACGCCGGGCGGGCCGGGTCGGGCGAAGGAGCCGCCGTCCGCGGCCCGGAGGACATGCGAGCGCAAGCAGCCCCACCGCGGCCACCGATGGCGCCGGGCCCTCCTCGCCGTGCTCATCACGGGCGCCGTGGTCGTCCCGCTGTCCGGAGCCGCGCGCCCCGAGATCCCCGCCCCCGCTCCCGCGGCCCTCGCTCCGGTGACGGCGGCGACGCTGGACGAGACCTACGAGGCCAACCGCGCCAACGCCGCCGAGGCGTCCCGCATGGCCGCGGCCCACGGCAACCGGGAGCGCGCCGCCGCGGACCGCGCGATGGCCGACCCGTCGCGCCGGTTCCTCACCTACGACGGCCGCGGCCCCGGCCTCGCCAGCGAGGTCTTCGGCGACCTGGCCCACGCCGACCGCATCGCGGTCCTGGTCCCGGGCTCCGACACCTCCATCGACACCTACGACCGCTTCCGCGACACCGCCCGCGCGCTGTACGAACGGCTCACCCGGGAGGCCCCGCAGGGCACGGGCACCGCCGTGGTGGCCTGGCTCGGCTACGAGACACCGGGCACGGTCAGCACCACGGTCACGACGACCGGGCGGGCCGAGGCGGCGGCCCCGAAGCTGCGGGAGTTCATACGGCAACTGCGCGCCGTCACCGGCCGAGAGGCCCACCTCTCCCTCCTCTGCCATTCCTACGGTTCCGTGGTCTGCGGCCGCGCCGCCTCCCGCCTGGACGTGGACGACATCGCCCTGGTCGGCAGCCCCGGCACCGGCGCGGGCACCGCCGCCGCCCTGCACACCCGGGCCCGCGTCTGGGCGGCCCGCGGCGCCGACGACTGGGTGGCGGAGGTCCCGCACGTCCGCCTCGACCTGCTCGGCGCGACCGTCGGCTTCGGCACCGACCCGATCTCCCCGGCCTTCGGCGCCCGTGTCTTCGCGGCAGGCGACGGCGGCCACAGCGACTACTTCAAGCCGGGGTCGACGTCCCTGGCGAACCTGACCCGCATCGTCCTGGGCGAGACCTCGGAGGTGACCCATGGCTGAGTCGACGACGGCAGCGCGCCTGAAGGGCGCATGGAAGGGCATACGCCGGGGCGCCGCGCAGGTGGACGCCGTCACCCCCGCCGAGCGCGACCGGGCCGTGGACGCCCTGCGGGCCTTCGCGATCCTCGGTGTGGTCCTCGGCCACTGGCTGGTCACGGCCCTGGTGGCGGACGGCGGCGGAACAGGTCTGCGCACCGCCAGCCCGCTGCACTACCTGCCCTGGCTGTCCCCGATCTCCTGGGTCTTCCAGACCCTCGCCGTGTTCTTCCTGGTCGGCGGTCATGTGGCGACCCGCGGCTACACCTCGGCCCGGGAGCGCGGCACGAGCTATGGACAGTGGCTGAGGTCCCGGCTGTCCCGTCTGTTCAAGCCGGTGGCGGCCGTCCTCACCCTGTGGACGGTGGCGTCGGCCCTGCTGCTCCTGTCGGGCACCGACATGGACACCGTCCACACGCTGGTCAAACTGGCCCTGTCCCCCTTGTGGTTCCTCCTGGTCTTCGCGGCGCTGACGGCGGTGACGCCTCTGCTGCTGCGCCTCCATCCCCTCTGGCCGCTGGCCGTCGTCCTGCATGTGGATCTCCTCCGCTTCGGGTTGGGCGGACCCGACTGGCTCGGCTGGGTGAACCTGGCGGCGGGCTGGCTGGTGCCGTACACGCTGGGCGCGGCCTGGACCAGGGGCGAGCTGGAGCGCCCGCGCGCGGGCTGGATCCTGCTGACGGGCGGCGCGGCGGCGACGGCCGCGCTCATCGCCTGGGCGGGCTATCCGGCGTCCATGGTCGGCGTCCCCGGCGCCGGAGTCTCCAACCTCAACCCGCCGACGCTGGCCGCCGTCACCTTCGGCCTGGCCCAGTGCGGCCTGGCGCTGCTCCTGCGCGAGCCGTTGCGGCGGGCGATGCGCATCCCGCTGGCGTGGGCGGCGGTGGCCCTGCTCAACCTCTCCGCGATGACGATCTTCCTATGGCACCAGACGGCCCTGATGGCCACCACGGCCACGGCCCTGACGGCAGGTCATCTCCCCGGTCTGCACACCTTCCCCGACAACCTGACCTGGCTGGCGGCCCGCCTGGCCTGGCTCCCCCTGTTCATGGCCGCACTGACCCTGTGCTGGGCGGCGTTCCGCATCTACGAACAGGGCCCGCGCCGCCCGAGGGGCCGCGAGTCCAGAGTCATCCGCACCCACCCGACCCCCAACACCCGTGAAACGAAGGCCCGTAACCATGCCTAGGGTTGACCACGTGAACGAACGGGAGGATGCGACCGCACCCGAGGCCACCGACGGCGCGCGACCCCCACGGGGGCCTGGTGCCGGTGGGAACCCGAACGCGGCCGAAGGCCGCGTGCCTCCGAACCCACCGCCACCCGACAAGCCCGCACCCAGGAAACGCACCCTCCCCGAAAACCTCCGCAAACCCTTCGGCACAACCTGGCTGCGCTGGCTGACGATCCTCCTCACCACATGGATCGCCCTCGGCGTCTCCCTGGCCGGCGGCAACGAACTCAGCGCCAGCTACGACCTGACCACCGCCAACGGCCTCGTCGGCGGCTTCGCCCTCGGCCTCACCCTGATCCTCGCCCTGTGGCACCCGGGCGCGGCCTGGGCCCTGAGCCTCGCCGCCACGGTCGCCACCGCGATGACCGCCCGCCCCCACCTGGCAGAGACCGCGGCCCCCGACCCCAACTGGCCATGGAGCACCCCCGCGGTCATCGCCCACGCCAGCGTCCTGCTGCTCCTGGCCCTGCGCGTGCGCACCCGCACCGCCGTGGCGGCATTGGCCGTGTCGGGCCTGGTGACCTTCGTCCTCCAGAGCGTCATCGGAGCCGAGAACTACTCCGGCACCGGCACCACCTCGGTCGCCATCTTCGCCGTGGCCGTCCTCGTCGGCACCGCCCTGCGCGGCCGCAAGGAGGCCCGCTCCCAACTGGTGGAGCAGGAGACCCTCACCGCGGCGGAGCGGGCCCAGCGCACCCTGCTGGAGGAGCGCAGCCGTATCGCCCGCGAGCTGCACGACGTGGTCGCCCACCACATGTCGGTCATCTCCATCCAGGCCCAGGTCGCCCCCCACCTCGTCGAGAACCCCACCGACGAGCTGAAGGAGAACCTCGAAGGCATCCGCCAGAACGCCCTGGAGGCACTGACCGAACTCCGTCGCGTCCTGGGCGTCCTGCGCTCGGAGCACCCCGACGCCCCGCACGCCCCGCAACCCACCCTGGAGCGGCTGGAAGCACTCGTGGAGAACACCCGTGCCGCCGGACTGACCGTGACCGTCGAGATCACCGGCCGGCGCCGGCAGCTGTCGCCCGGGGTGGAGCTGTCGGCGTACCGGATCGTGCAGGAGGCGCTGAGCAATGTCCTGCGTCACGCTCCCGGCTCGAGCGCGCGTGTCGCCGTCGCGTACGAACGGCACGGGGTGAGCCTGCGGGTGGTCAACTCACCGCCGCTGTGGCCGGCGCCGCCGTCGCAGGGCGCGGGGCACGGGCTGCTCGGCATGCGGGAGCGGGCCGCGATGCTCGGGGGCGGCCTGTCGGCGAACCGCTCGCTCGAGGGCGGGTTCGTGGTGAGCGCCTACCTTCCGGCGTACCTGCGTGTCGAGGGCCTCGGCTACGTCCCGCAGGACCCCACGCACGCCGACAACGCCGACGCACTCGACGCCTTCGACGCCCTCGACCCCGACGACCAAGACTCCGGCCCCCGCGACTCGAACCTCCACGACCCCGACAAGGACGACACCGCATGACGAGCAGCCCCATCCGCGTAATCATCGCCGACGACCAGCAGATGGTCCGGCAGGGATTCTCCGTGCTGCTCAACACCAAGCCCGACATCGACGTGATCGGCCAGGCGGTCCACGGCCTGGACGCGGTCGCGAAGGTCACCGAGCTCGTGCCCGACGTGGTCCTGATGGACATCCGCATGCCGGAGCTCGGCGGAATCGAGGCCACCCGCCGCATCACCACCACGTTCCCGCACATCAGGGTGCTGGTGCTGACGACGTTCGACCTCGACGAGTACGTGTACGAGGCGCTGCGCGCGGGCGCCTCGGGCTTTCTCCTCAAGGACGCCTCCGCCGACCAGCTGGCCGAGGCGGTACGGGTCGTCGCGGCCGGCGACGCCCTCCTCGCGCCCGTCATCACCCGCCGTCTGATCGCCCAGTTCACGAAGATGGACGGCCGGCCGCGCCCCCCGCTGAAGGAACGCGTCGGCGACCTGACCGAGCGCGAGACTGAGGTCCTCGCGCTGATCGCGCAGGGCCTGTCGAACGCGGAGATCGCCGAGCGCCTGGTCGTGGCCGAGCAGACGGTGAAGACCCACGTGGGCCGGATCCTGGTGAAGCTGGGACTGAGGGACCGTACACAGGCGGCGGTGTTCGCCTACGAGTCGGGTCTGGTGCGGCCCTCGGGGTACTGATCGGGGCGCTCCGACCCGGGCGCGACCAGCGGTGATACCCGTAGTACCTGAGACGGACCCGGCAGAACCCCTCTCACTGGGGACGACCGCGATGCGGCCTGGCGCCTACCGTTCTGTACGTGACCGAGACGACTGAGATGCCGACCCCGCCGACGGGGGACGCGGCCAAGCCACGCAGCCCGGAGTACCGGCTCGCCGCGGGCGCCCTGCGCGGGCTGCGGCAGGACCTGTCCCACGACGCCTTCACCTACCGTCCGCTGCCGCGCATGAGCGTCGACGGCCCGATCACCCGCAGGCTGCCGGGCCGTCTGCGGGAGTGGGCGGCCTGGACGCCGCACGCCATGATCGTCGCGGTCGCCCTGCTCACACTGCTCATGGCCGCCGTCGACAACGACGGCGCGGTCCTGCTGCTCGGTCCGCTCGCGGTGCTCCCGATCCTGCTGACCATGCTGCGGCCGGTCGGAGCGTTCTGGATGTCGATGGCGGCCACCCCGGTCAGCCAGGTCTTCGGCAGCTCGTGGGACGGCTGGCCCTGGCTGCCCGCGAGCTTCCTGTGCCATTTGACCGTGCTGACGATCGTGGCCATACGCACCCGACCGCGCACGGCCGCGTACATGTGGGCGCTCACCGCGGCGTACGCCTTCGTGGCGGACTTCATGCTCTCCGGTGGCCACTACGGCACCGACAGCGGCCCCATGCTGATCCTCTCCGCACTGATCATGCTGGTCGTCGCCGTCTGGCACACCCGCAAGGAGGCCCGGCAGGAGGTGACCGCGCAGCAGACGGTGACCGCGCACGAGCGCTCCCGGCGGACCCTGCTGGAGGAGCGCACGAACATCGCCCGCGAGCTGCACGACGTGGTGGCCCACCACATGTCGGTCGTCGCCATCCAGGCCGAGGCCGCCCCCTACCGGGTGGAGAACCCGCCGCCGGAGCTGGAGCGTGCCTTCGCCACCATCCGGGAGAACGCGGTCGCGGCGCTCACCGAACTGCGCCGGGTCCTGGGCGTCGTCCGAGCCGAGGACTACGAGGCACCGGACACCCCGCAGCCCACGCTCAGCGAACTGGACGGGCTGCTGGCGAACGTGCGGGACACGGGCCTGAGCGTCGAGAAGACGGTGACCGGAGCGGTGCGCGGGCTTCCGCAGGGCGTGGAGCTGTCGGCGTACCGGATCGTGCAGGAGGCGCTCAGCAACAGCCTGCGGCACGCACCCGGCGCGAGCGCCGGGGTGGAGATCGCGTATGTCCTCGGCGGCCTCGGCCTGCGTATAGTCAACGGCCCGCCGCCCGCGCCGGCCCTGGTGAAGCCCTCGCCGGGCGCCGGGCACGGCATCACCGGCATGCGGGAGCGCGTCACCATGCTCAACGGCGAGATGACGGCGGGCCCGACGGACGATGGGGGCTACGAGGTGACGGTGTTCCTGCCGGTCGCGGCGACGACAGAGGACGGCTCATGACCATCCGCGTGCTGATCGCGGACGACCAGATGATGGTGCGCGAAGGCTTCTCGGTCCTGCTGAACGCGATGCCGGACATCGAGGTCGTCGGCGAGGCGGTCAACGGCCGCGAGGCGGTGGACCGGGTCCGTGAACTCGCTCCCGACGTCGTGCTGATGGACATCCGCATGCCGGAGCTGAACGGCATCGAGGCGACCCGCGAGATCGTCGCGGCGGACAGCGCGGCCAAGGTGCTGGTGCTGACCACGTTCGACCTCGACGAGTACGTGTACCAGGCGCTGCGGGCGGGCGCCTCCGGCTTCCTGCTGAAGGACGCCTCGGCACGCCAACTCGCCGACGGTGTGCGGGTGGTGGCGGCCGGCGAGGCGCTGCTCGCCCCGTCGATCACCAAGCGGCTGATCACGGAGTTCTCGAAGCTGTCCGACTCCCCGCGTCTGATGACGTCCGCGCACGCGGCGTACGGGGATCTGACCGAGCGCGAGACGGAGGTGCTGGTGCTGATCGCCCAGGGCCTGTCCAACTCGGAGATCGCCGAGCGGCTGGTGGTCGCCGAGTCGACGATCAAGACCCATGTCAGCCGGATCCTGGTGAAGCTGGGGCTGCGGGACCGTACGCAGGCGGCGGTGTTCGCGTACGAGGCGCGTCTGGTCACGCCGGGCTGAGGCGCCGGGGCTACGGTGAGGGCATGGAACAGCGCATCACTCTGATCACGCTGGGCGTCTTGGATCTCGCCCGTTCCAAGGCCTTCTACGAGGCTCTGGGCTGGCGGGGGCAGGAGGTCGCTCAGACCGTGTTCTTCCAGGCGGGCGGCCTGGGGCTGGTGCTCTGGGGGCGGGACAAGCTGGCGCGGGACTGCGGGCTGGAGCCCGGCTCGGCGGGCGGTTTCGGTGGGATCGTCCTCGCGCACAACGTCCGGTCCGAGGCGGAGGTGGACACGCTGCTCGCGGCGGTGGAGCGGGCCGGCGGGACGGTCACCAAACCCGCGGCCGTCAACGAGATCGGCTTCTACTCCAGCGCGTTCGTCGATCCCGACGGTCATGCGTGGGAGGTCGCCCACAATCCCGGTTTCCCGCTGGCCGAGGACGGCTCGATCACCCTGCCGGACTTCGGCGCGGCCTAGGTCGTGTCCTGGCCCCCCTGGTCAGGGAGGGGGACGGCGGTCTAACGTCCGGGCATGGCAGCTCCTTTCGACCTCGCTTTCGACCCCTGGGGCCCGGCGTTCCTCGCCGATCCGTACCCCGCCTACGCCGAGCTGCGGGCCAGGGGCCGTGTGCACTGGTTCGAGCCCACGAACCAGTGGCTGGTGCCGCACCACGCGGACGTCTCGGCGCTGCTGCGCGACCGCCGGCTCGGCCGGACGTACCAGCACCGCTTCACGCACGAGGACTTCGGGCGCACCGCGCCGCCGCCGGAGCAGGAGCCGTTCCACGTCCTGAACGACCACGGGATGCTCGATCTGGAGCCGCCGGACCACACGCGGATCCGCCGGCTGGTGTCGAAGGCCTTCACACCGCGCACGGTGGAGCGGCTGCAGCCGTATGTGCGGGAGCTGGCGGGCGAGCTGGTGTCCGGGCTGGTCGCGGCGGGCGGCGGTGATCTGCTGACGGACGTCGCGGAGCCGCTGCCGGTGGCGGTGATCGCGGAGATGCTCGGGATTCCCGAGGCGGACCGGGGGCAGTTGCGGCCCTGGTCGGCGGACATCTGCGGGATGTACGAGCTGAACCCGTCGCAGGAGACGGCGACGAAGGCGGTCCGTGCGTCGGTCGAGTTCTCGGACTATCTGCTGGAGCTGATCGCGGCCCGCCGCAAGGAGCCCGGGGACGACCTGATCTCGGGTCTGATCGAGGCCCATGACGAGGGCGACCGGCTCACCGAGCAGGAGATGATCTCCACGGCGGTCCTGCTCCTCAACGCCGGCCATGAGGCCACGGTGAACGCCACGGTCAACGGCTGGTGGGCCCTGTTCCGCAACTCCGACCAGCTGGCGGCCCTGCGCGCCGACCACTCCCTGATCCCGTCCGCGATCGAGGAGCTGATGCGCTACGACACCCCGCTCCAGCTCTTCGAGCGCTGGGTCCTGGACGAGATCGAGATCGACGGCACGACGATTCCGCGGGGAGCGGAGATCGCCATGCTCTTCGGCTCCGCGAACCACGACCCGGAGGCCTTCGAAACCCCGGAGAAGCTCGACCTCACCCGCAAGGACAACCCCCACATCTCCTTCAGCGCCGGCATCCACTACTGCATCGGCGCCCCACTGGCCCGCATCGAGCTGGCGGCGTCGATGACGGCCCTGCTGGAACAGGCCCCGACCCTCCGCCTGGCGGCGGAACCGGAGCGCAAGCCGAACTTTGTGATCCGGGGCTTGGAGGGGCTGAGCGTCGAAGTGGGGTGATCACTCGTTCGGATGATCACTGAGCGAATCCCGATCGATGGCCGTCGGCGGCTCGTCATCCTGGTGCACGCCTGCGAAGGGAGGCACCATGACGGTTATGGCAGAGCGTGCGTCGTCTCAGTTGTCGGTGGACATGTTCGAGCGAATCACCGAGTTCGCCGAGCGGGAGGACGAGACCGTCAGGTTCGAGTTCATCGACGGACGGATCGGTCTCAAGAAAGTGACAAACGGCAACCACGGCGCGATCACGATGTGGCTGATCCGGCAATGCATGCGGGCCAGGCCTGAGCTCGACCTCAACCCATTGCAGGGTCTCAAGGTGGAGGCCTACCGCCAGGGACGGGCCCGGCCTGACGGGGTGCTCGCCCCGGTCGATCACTTCGTGGGCCAGGGGGATTGGGCCGACCCTCAGGGCGTGCTGATGGCAGTCGAGATCACGTCGTACGACTCGGACACACACAACCGCGACCGGGTCGAGAAGCCGCGGGCGTACGCCGAGGCGGGCATCCCGGTCTATCTGCTGATCGACCGGGACGAGCTGTCCGTCCTCGTGCACAGCGATCCGGACCTGGAGGGCGTCTACCGGGACATCCACGTGGTCAGGCTCGGTGGCAAGGTCGCTCTCCCCGACCCGGTCGGCATCGAGCTCGATACGGAGGAACTCAAGCTGTACTTCGACTGATCCCCGTCATGTCGTCATGTCCCGCCGCCGCAACCCCGCCAGCCCCGCCGCCACCAGCCCCGCCGCCAGCGCCAGCAGGACCAGCACCGGGCCCCACTCCATCCCGCCGCCCGGCAGCTTGGGCAGGTGTCCGAAGGGGGACAGGTCCAGCACCGTCTGCGGGACGTCCAGCGCAGGGCCCACCCAGCCGATGAGCAGGACCGCGCCGGCCACCGCCCACGCCCCCATCGCCGCTCGGGGGAAGAGGCCGTACAGCAGGACCGCCAGGCCGCCGATGACCCAGATCGCCGGGAGTTGGACCAGGCACGCGCCCAGGATCGGGCCGATCTCCTTGCCGTAGCCGACGGCGAAGCCCAGGCCGGCCAGGAGCATGATCAGGGCGGAGCCGGCGAAGGCGATCACGAGATGGCCCCCCGCCCAGCGCAGCCGGCCCACCGCGTTCGCCAGGATCGGTTCCGCTCGCATCGAGGTCTCCTCGCCGTGCAGCCGGAGGACCGACGCCACGACGTACAGGGCCGCGATGAGTCCGAGCATGCCGACCATCGACGCCAGGAACGCGTCCGTCAGCCCCGACTGCCCGCCCATGCGCTCGAAGATCTCCCGCGCGTTGTCGTTGTCGCCGACCAGGTCGGCCACACCGTCGGTCAGCCCGCCGTAGACGACCCCGGCGAGGAAGAAGCCGATGCTCCAGCCGAGCACGCCGCCGCGCTGCAGCCGCCAGGCCAGCGCGCCCGCCGTACCGAGGCGGCCGCGCGCGGGGCCCGGACGGGCGGGCAGGAAGCTCATTCCCACGTCCCGGCGCCCGGCGAGCGCATAGGCCACCACGCCCTGCGCCGCGGCCGCCCCCGCGAGCAGCAGCAGCACCCACCAGCGCTCGTCCGCGAACGGCCGCACGTTCTCCAGCCAGCCCAGCGGTGAGGCCCATGTCAGCGCCGACGAACCGTCGTCCGACGCCGAGTCGCCCGCCGCGCGCAACACGAACGCGGCGCCCAGCAGCCCGGCCGTCAGCCCTCGCGCGAGCCGCGCGCTCTCCGTGAACTGGGCGACGATCGCCGCCAGCGTGGCGAAGACCATGCCGACCCCGGCGAGCCCGAGCCCGAAGGCCAGTGCCCCGGAGGCGCCCTGCCCGGCCAGTCCCGCCGTCACCAGCAGCGCCAGTGCGGCGTTGGCGACCGCCGCAGTGAGCAGCGCGGCCGTCAGGGAGGCCCGGCGGCCCACCATCCCGGAGGCCACCAGTTCGTGACGGCCGCTCTCCTCCTCGTCCCGGGTGTGCCGTACGACGAGGAGCATGCTCACCACGGCCGCGAGCGCGCCCGCGTAGACGCCGACCCGCCAGGCCGTGAGGGCGCCGATCGAGTCGTCGAAGACCGGGCCGATCAGTGCGCGGAAGGAGGCGTTGGTCGCGGTGTTCTGGACGAGGTCGGCGCGTTCGGCCGGGGTGGCGTAGAGGTTCTCCAGCGTGTTCGGCATGGAGAGGATCATCAGCGCGTTCACCGCCACCCAGACCGGGATCATCACCCGGTCGCGGCGCAGGGCGAAGCGCAGCAGGGTTGCGGTGCCCGCGAGTTGGCGTGAGCCTGCGGGCCGTACCGTGAAGGCGGTGGCGGTCATCGGGCGGCCACCTCGCTCATGTCGGCCTGGTAGTGCCGCAGGAACAGCTCCTCCAGCGTCGGCGGCGTCGAGGTCAGCGACCGTACGCCGGACTCGCTGAGCGAGCGCAGTACGGCGTCGAGCTTGTCGGTGTCGACCTGGAGGCGGACGCGCCGGCCCTGGACGTCGAGGTCGTGGACGCCCGGCAGATGCGACAGCCCGTTGGGCGGGCCGGCCAGTTCGGCCGTGACGCTGGTCCGTGTCAGATGGCGCAGGTCGGCGAGCGAGCCGCTCTCGACCGTGCGGCCCTTGCGGATGATGCTGACCCGGTCGCAGAGCTCCTCGACCTCGCTGAGGATGTGGGACGAGAGCAGTATGGTGCGGCCGCGGTCGCGCTCCTCCTCCACGCAGCGCTGGAAGACCTCCTCCATCAGCGGGTCCAGGCCCGAGGTCGGCTCGTCGAGGATCAGCAGGTCCACGTCCGAGGCGAACGCGGCGACGAGGGCGACCTTCTGCCGGTTGCCCTTGGAGTAGGTGCGGCCCTTCTTCGTCGGGTCCAGCTCGAACCGCTCGATCAGCTCGGCGCGGCGCCCGGAATCCAGCCCGCCGCGGAGCCGGCCGTAGAGATCGATGACCTCACCCCCCGACAGGTTCCGCCACAGCGTCACGTCCCCCGGCACGTAGGCGATCCGGCGGTGCACCTCCACCGCGTCCGTCCAGGGGTCGCGGCCGAGCACCTGGACGCCGCCGGAGTCGGCACGAAGCAGGCCGAGCAGGACGCGGATGGTGGTGGACTTGCCGGCGCCGTTGGGGCCGAGGAAGCCGTGGACCTCGCCGGTCTCGACGTCCAGGTCGAGGCCGTCGAGCGCGTGCGTCTTGCCGAACGACTTGTGCAGTCCGGAGACGGTGATTGCCTTCGTCATGGTTCAGAACGTACGCTTCTTTCAGAAATTTGTGAAGTTAAGGAAGCGTATAAAGGCCCGATAGGATGGACGGATGACGGAGTCAGTCGGGGTCGGCCGGGACGCGGAGTCCGTGTCGAAGTTCGTGGAGTCCTTCGCGGCGCAGCTGGTGGAGGCGGGGATGCAGCGCATGGCCGCCCGGGTCTTCGCCGCGCTGCTCGCCTCCGACAAAGGTGTGCTGACCTCCGCCGAACTGAGCGAACAGCTGCGCATCAGCCCCGCGGCGGTCTCCGGCGCGGTGCGCTACCTGGCCCAGACGCACATGGTCTCGCGTGAGCGGGAGCCCGGATCGCGCCGGGAGCGCTACCGGGTGCACGGCGACCAGTGGTACGAGGCCCTCACCAACCGCGAAGCCGTCCTCAAGCGGTGGGAGTCGGCCCTGCGTGAGGGTGTCACCAGCCTCGGTGCCGACACCCCGGCGGGACGCCGCCTGGCCGAGACGCTCGCCTTCTTCGAGTTCGTCGAGGGAGAGGTCGCGGCCATGATGGAGCGCTGGCGGGTGCACCGCGAGGAGATCTTCGGGCAGGGCTGACCCTCCCGGGGCTCACCGCCCCGGCAGCACCAACCGCAGCGCGCCTTCCCCCACCGTCCAGGTCCGTCTGCGTACGGGCCCGGAGACCGCAGCGTCCGCCCGGTACCGGAAATGCGCCCCCGACACGGTCACCGTCCGCCCCTCGGCCCGCAGCGGCGAGGCCTCCGCCCCCACCGAGGCCGGCCGCACCTCCACCTCGACCACCCCCGCACCCCCCGGCGTCACCGACACCCCCTCCACCGGCTGGTCGAGGTCCACCAGCGTCGCCCCGTCGACCTCGACGCGCAGCCGCGCCGGGCCGGGCGATCCCGGTACCGGCGCACCCCGGGCCGGCACCAGCGTCCGTACGAGCGACTGGCACGTCCGCAACCACGGCCGCCCCGCCCCCGGCCCCACCGCGCTCGCCCCGACCGGCGCGGCGGGGTCCCGTATCGGCGGGATCCGCAGCCCGCCCAGCACCACCCCGTCGCTGTCGTCCACGAGCAGATCCAGCCGCCGCTCCACCCCGTCCAGCACCGCCCGCGCCGCCGCGACCGCCCCCGTCGGCACCCCCAGGGATCCGGCCAGTGACAGCGCACCCCCGACCGGCACCACCGACAGCACGCATTCGGCCAGCTGCCGCTGCCGGTGCAGCAGCGCCACCGTGCGCAGCAGGGCCCCGTCGTCGCCGACGACCACGGGCCTGCGCGACCCGCGTTTCGCCAGTGCGCGGGCGAATTCGTCCGGGTCCTCCGGCAGGCACACTTTCGTCGCCGCACCCGCGCTGAGCACGTCTTTCGCGATCCTGACAGACTCGCCGTCCGTCCTCCGGGCGATCGGATCGATCACCACCAGCAGCTGATCGGACATCGCGAAAGTCGCCACCTCGGCCATGCCTCGCTTCCTCGGGTAGCATCTTTGTGCAAGAGCCCCTTGCGCTATTGCGCCAGGGGCTTCGTCTATTCCGGGGCCATCCGGTCCGACGGTTCGCGGCCAACGACGGTCGCGGACGGTCGTGGTGCACACGGTGGAAGACCTCCGTGTGTCACCCCTGACCTTGGACATGCCCCGCCCGGAAGGGGTGTACGCGCGTGCCCGCACTTGTGCTGCTCGGTGCTCAGTGGGGTGACGAGGGTAAAGGGAAGGCCACCGACCTGCTCGGCGGATCCGTCGACTACGTGGTCCGCTATCAGGGCGGCAACAACGCCGGCCATACGGTCGTCGTCGGCGACCAGAAGTATGCCCTCCACCTTCTCCCCTCCGGCATCCTCTCCCCGGGATGCACCCCGGTCATCGGCAACGGCGTCGTCGTCGACCCGTCGGTCCTGCTCTCCGAGCTGAGCGGTCTGAACGAGCGTGGCGTCGACACGTCCAAGCTCCTCCTCAGCGGAAACGCGCACATCATCACGCCTTACAACGTGACGGTGGACAAGGTGACGGAACGCTTCCTCGGCAAGCGGAAGATCGGCACCACCGGGCGCGGCATCGGCCCGACCTACGCCGACAAGATCAACCGCGTGGGCATCCGGGTCCAGGACCTCTACGACGAGTCGATCCTCACCCAGAAGGTCGAAGCCGCCCTCGACGTCAAGAACCAGGTCCTCACCAAGCTCTACAACCGGCGCGCGATCGCCGTCGAGCAGGTCGTCGAGGAGCTGCTGGGCTACGCCGAGAAGATCAAGCCGTACGTCGCCGACACGGTCCTGGTCCTCAACCAGGCGCTGGAGGACGACAAGGTGGTCCTCTTCGAGGGCGGGCAGGGCACCCTGCTCGACATCGACCACGGGACCTACCCCTTCGTCACCTCCTCGAACCCGACGGCGGGCGGTGCCTGCACGGGCGCGGGCGTGGGCCCGACGAAGATCAGCCGCGTCATCGGCATCCTCAAGGCGTACACGACCCGGGTCGGCGCCGGTCCGTTCCCGACCGAGCTGTTCGACGAGGACGGCGAGGCGCTGCGCCGCATCGGCGGCGAGCGGGGTGTCACGACCGGCCGTGACCGCCGCTGCGGCTGGTTCGACGCGGTCATCGCCCGCTACGCGACCCGCGTGAACGGCCTGACCGACTTCTTCCTCACCAAGCTCGACGTCCTCACCGGCTGGGAGCAGATCCCGGTCTGTGTGGCGTACGAGATCGACGGCAAGCGGGTCGAGGAACTGCCGTACTCGCAGTCGGACTTCCACCACGCGAAGCCGGTCTACGAGACCCTCCCGGGCTGGTCCGAGGACATCACCGGGGCGAAGTCGTTCTCCGACCTGCCGAAGAACGCCCAGAACTACGTCAAGGCGCTGGAGGAGATGTCCGGCGCCCCGATCTCCGCGATCGGCGTGGGTCCGGGCCGGGACGAGACGATCGAGATCAACTCGTTCCTGTAGGGCCGCACGTGCGAGCGCCCGGCCGGTTCTCCGGCCGGGCGCTCCCGCGTTCACCCGTCGGACGAAGGGCGGCCGCGGGCCGCCTCACTCCGTGCGCAGCGCCCTGGCCGCGTCCGTCCTGGCCGCCCAGCCCGCCGGGAGCAGGGCGCCCGCCACCGCGATCGTCAGGCCGCCCAGCAGGAGCAGGGCCAGGATCGGCGTGGCGTAGACGGCGATGTACGAGCCGGGCAGGTTCATCCCCACCGCGTCGCCCATGAGCGGTGTCACGTAGTGGTGCAGGGCCACTCCGAGCGGAATCCCGGCGACCGAGGCGAGCAGACCGATGCCGGCGACCGACGTGAGCACCATGCCCACGATCTGGCGGGGTGTCATGCCCAGGGACTTGTGGACGCCGAGGTCGTGGACGCGGTCGCGGGTGTCGAGGACGACCGTGTTGAGCACGCCCAGGCCCGCGACCGTGACGAGCAGCAGCGTCAGCATGCCGATCAGCGCGTCCATGGCCGCGATCACGCTGGAGGAGTCGTCACCGCCCGGGTGGGCGTACGCGCCGATGGCGTCCAGGGTCTCGTTCAGGGAGGTCAGGTAGGCCGACTCGGAGGTTCCAGGGTCCGTGTCGACGTAGAACCGGGTCGGCTCGGCTTCCAGGCCCAGGGCGGTGAGAGTGGTGGCCGCGGACAGCACGGTCATGCCGTCGTCCTCGGTGAAGAACGCCTCGCCGACGATGCGGACGGTGGTGCGGCGGCCGGCCTCCGTGAGGGTCAGGCTGTCACCGACCGCGATTCCGGCGGCGTGCAGGAAGCGCTCGGTGACCACCGCTTGGCCGGGGCCGGTCAACCAGGTGCCCGAGACCAGCTCCGGGGCGGCCCACGAAGTGTCGCCCTCGTACGCGGTCACGGTGGTCCGGCCGGTGACGCCCGACGCGCCGACCTCCGCCTGGGCGGTGCCGTAGAAGCGGCGAGTCCCCTCCTGCGCGCGCAGGGCGGCAGTGACCTCGGCCGGGTCGGCCGGCGCCTTCGCGGGCTGACCGGGGGCGCGGACGACCTGCGCGCCGGGCGGCCCCTGCCCGCCACCTGTGTCCACGACGACCGGAGCGGCCGAGTCGAGCATCCGGTTCGACTGCACCGCGCCGAGCGTCAGGGCCAGCCCGACCGCGAACGTGACCGTGACGGCGGCGAAGGCCACCGCGGCGGCCGTCGTCAGCGAACGGGCGGGGCGGGCGAAGGGGTGCGCCAGACCGAGACCGATCGGGCGCGGCACCGGCAGCCGCCCGGTCAGCCGCCGGGCCACGCGCCCCCGTGCGGTGCCCGCCGTACGCCCCGCGGAGATCGCCTCCACGGTGCGCAGCCGGCCGGCGCGCAGCGCGGGCACGAGGGCGGCGACGGCGACCAGCGCGAGGGCGACGGCGGGTGCCGCCACGTCGACCCACCAGGGCACCGAGGCGGGCGCGCCGCTGTAGACGTCCTCGACGTCGCCGAGGACCGGGCCCGCCAGCACATTGCCGAGGGCCACACCGAGGGCGCAGCCGACCGCGGTCGGGGCCAGCGCCTGGGCGACGTACGCCCGCACCACCTGGGCCGGGGTGAAGCCGAGGGACTTGAGGATGCCGATGCGCCGGGTGGCGGCGCCCACCGCGCCGCTGACGACGATGCCGATGATCAGCACCGACATGGCCAGACCGAGCACACCGAAGGCGGCCACGAAGGGAACGAACGCCAGCGCGTTGGCGAGCTGTTCCTGCCGGACGACGAGGTGGGACCGCGTCGCGGTCAGCGCGCCCGAGGGCACGGCGGCGGCGATCGCGGCACGCGCGGTGGACATCTGCGCGTCGGTGCCGGCGTGCCGGAAGCGGTAGAGCATTTCGTACGTGGGAGCACCGGACTTCGTGGTCAGCGCCTCGGCCTGGGCGGGGGTCACCCACGCGTCGGCGGTGCCGGTCACCGACCGGGCCAGGCCGACCACGGTCAGCGTCGGGCTGCCCGGCAGGTCGGGGAAGGTCAGCCGGGCGCCCGGACGCAGCGGTGAGTCGGCCTCCGCCAGCACGATCTGGCCGGGCCGGGTGGCCCAGGCGCCCGCGACGAGCCGCAGCCGGTCGACCGGCCCCGCGGCGTCCGCGCGACCGGCCACGGTCAGCGCGGGCAACGTGACACCGGCCGGAATCGGGGCGGAGGCCGAGACCGTGCGCGGGCGCAGTTCGAGGGTCCGGAAGGGGCCGGCCGCGGCGCTCACGCCGGACGCGCGAGCGGTGGCGGCGAGTTCCGGCTCGGTGACCTCGTCGCCGTCGAACTGCGCGGCCAGGTGGGCGCCGTGCTGCTCGGCCATCGCGTGCTCGAACGGCGCCCGGGACGCCGTGAGCACACCGGCGGCCACGACGGACGCGGTGACCGCGACGAGCGTGGTCAGGATCATCACCAGGGTCTGTATCCGGCGCCGCCCCACCCCCGCGCGCACCACCCTGCCCAGGGCGCTCACCGGGCCACCGCCGGTGTGCCCCGGACGTCCTGGGAGTCCCGGACGATCTGCCCGTCGACCAGCTCGATCGTGCGGGAGGCACAGGACTTGGCGAGCCCCAGATCATGTGTGACCAGCACGATCGTCTGCCCGTCCGCGTTGAGCGCGGCCAGCAGTTCCCGCACGTCCTCGCCGGAGGCGGTGTCCAGCGCGCCGGTGGGCTCGTCGGCGAGCAGCAGTGCCGGACGGTTCATCAGGGCGCGGGCGACCGCCACCCGTTGCCGCTCCCCGCCCGACAGCCTGCCGGGGTGGGCGTCCGCGTGCCGCTCGATGCCGAGGTGGGCCAGCAGACCGGCAGCGCGGCGGCGGGCCTCGGCGCGGGGTGTGCCGGCGAGCTGGGCCGGAAGCAGGACGTTGTCGGCGACCGTCATGTCCTCCAGCAGGTTGAAGAACTGGAAGACCATGCCGATCCGCGCCCTGCGGTACCTCGCCGACGCGGCCTCGCCGAGCCGGTCCACCCGCTGCCCGTCGACGGTGACGCTCCCGCCGCTCGGCCGGTCCAGGCCCGCGATCAGGTTGAGCAGCGTCGACTTGCCGCTGCCCGACGGCCCGAGGACGGCCAGCGCCTCCCCGGCCCGCACGCTCAGGCTCACCCCGGCCAGCGCCGGCGGCCCTTCCCCGTACGTCCTGCTCACGTCGCGGATGTCGATCACAGGTGGTGCGGTCGTGGTCATGGGCCCTCCCCGGCCGGCGGTTGACGGTTCGGCGCGACGCTAGGGGCGGGGCCGGGCCCGGGGCGTCGCCCGCGGCGGCGAGAGCGACTACCGTGCCGGGGCGACGTGGCGGGAACGTCATCCCTGAGATGTACGAGGAAGATGTACGGCCCGTTGGCGTTGGTCGACGGCGGGAGGGATGTGGCAAGCGCCGGGCCCTTGCCAGACTGAGCCCATGAGTGGGGTGGTCGGGCGGGCAGGCGCGCGGCGGTGGCGGGCCGTTGTCACGGCGCTGCCGCGGCCGTCGCGGTGGATGTGGACGGCCGACGCGATCCTCGCCCTCGTCCTGGCCGTGTGCACGGTGAGCGCCTCGCTGGATCAGGACGCTGCGATGAGGGTTGCGCCGTTCGGCGTGGGGGAGCCGGTCGCGCCGCCGCCGCCCGGGCCGCCGGGCGTACTCGCGGGCCCCGCGGCCGATCCCGGGGAGCTGGTCCTCGCCGCGTTGACCGCGTTGCCCCTGATCGTGCGCCGACGTTATCCGCTGGCCGCGTTCTGGGCCGTGCTCGGTGTGACCCTGGTGTTCGGCCAGCGCTCCGGTGCGACGGGCGCGACCCTGTACACGTTCCTGTCGTGCGTGGTCGCCGCCTACAGCGCCGCGGTGCACAGCCCGCGCCGCGTTCCGGCGCTGGTCGGCGTGCTGGTCGGCGCGGTGTTGATGGCGGTGTTCCACGAGGAGTACTTCCCGTACTTCACGCCGGGCTTCGTGCCGTTCCTGGTGCTGCTCGGGGTCGGCCTCGGGGCGAACGCCATCCACACCTGGCAGCAGCGCGTCCGTGACCTCCAGGAACAGCAGGAGACCGCCACCCGCCTCGCGGTCGAGCGCGAACGCGCCCGGATCGCCCGGGAGTTGCATGACGTCGTCACCCACAATGTGAGCGTGATGGTGATCCAGGCGGGCGCGGCCCGCAAGGTGATGGACGCCGCGCCCGACCGGGCCCGTGAGGCGCTGCTGGCCGTCGAGGCGGGCGGGCGCACCGCGATGGCCGAACTGCGCCATGTGATGGGCCTGTTGACCATGGACGGGGAGTCCGGCCGGGACCCCGCCGCAGACGTCGACCTCGCCCCGCAGCCGGGCCTCGCTCAGGTGACCGTACTCGTGGACCGGGTCCGAGCGACCGGCGTCCCCGTCGAGCTGTCCGTCACGGGCGCGCCGGCACCGCTCGTCGCGGGCGCCGACCTGGCCGCGTACCGGGTGGTGCAGGAGGCGCTGACGAACGTCGTGAAGCACGCCGCCGGGTCGAGGGTGCGGGTGACCGTCGGCCACATGCCCGACGCCGTGCACGTGGAGGTGTCCGACACCGGCGGCACGGCCGCGATCCCGGCCGGTCCCGGAGGTGGCCGGGGCCTGCTGGGTCTGCGCGAACGGCTCGCCGTCTACGACGGCACGCTGGAGGCGGGCGTACGACCCACGGGAGGTTTCCGGGTACGGGCCGTCATACCCGTGGAGAAGCCGGTGGACGAGGTAGCCGAGGGGGTGTCATGACCGACGCGCCCCGCGTGGTGATCGCCGACGACCAGGCCCTCGTCCGCACCGGCTTCAGCATGATCCTGACCGCCGACGGCATCGACGTGGTGGCCGAGGCGGCGGACGGCGAACAGGCGGTGGCGGCCGTCGAGCGCACCCGCCCCCACCTCGTCCTCATGGACATCCGGATGCCGGGCCTCGACGGGCTGGAGGCCACCCGCCGCATCCTCTCCGGCGTGATCCCCGACCCGCCCCGCGTCCTGATCCTCACCACCTACGACCTCGACCGCTACGTCTACGCCGCCCTCACCGCGGGCGCCAGCGGCTTCCTGCTGAAGGACGTCACACCGGAACACCTCGTCGCCGCCGTCCGGCTGGCCCGCTCCGGCGACGCGCTGCTCGCCCCGGCCATCACCCGGCGCCTTGTCGAGCGCTTCATCACCCAGGACACGGCGACCGCCGCGCTCCACCGGGACCTGGAGGTTCTGACACCCCGCGAACGGCAGGTTCTCCAGGCACTGGGCACTGGCCTCAGCAACGCCGAACTCGCCTCCCGGTTCGCCCTGAGCGAGGCCACGGTGAAGACACACGTCGCCCGCATCCTGTCCAAGCTCCGCCTACGCGACCGCGCGCAGGCGGTGGTGGTGGCCTACGAGACGGGGCTGGTCACCCCTGGGGGAGACCCGAGGTGAAGGCGGCCCAGGCCCCGCCGGAGACGGTGAGGTTCGGGCCGTCGGGGTTCTTGGAGTCGCGTATGTGGATGGTGGGGGTGGCGTGGGGGCTGCGGGCGACTTCGACGCAGGCTCCGCCGCTGCTGTCGCTGTAGCTCGACTTGAACCAGCGAAGTTTTCCGGTGCCTGTCATCGTTCCTCTCCTGCCAACCGCTTGATGAGGACCAGTGATTCATCGGGACTCAGGGCCTGTGAACGGATCCTCGCATAGCGCTGTGCAAGTGGGGACACCTCGGCCGGGTCGCTGACCAGAATGCCTTGGTCCTCCACTTCCAGGTAAATCACGTGCTGGTGGTCCTCGGTTTCCACGAGGTGCATCGGACCGCAGGCGCCTGCATACGTTCCGCGCAGCCCCCGATCCAGAGGCAGCACCTGTACACAGACATTTTCCCGCTGGGCGTCTTCGGTGAGCGAGTGCAGCTGTCCGCGCATGATCTCCCAGCTTCCGAACGGCCGACGCAGCACGCTCTCTTCGAGGATCAGCTCGATGAGCGGGGCAGGATTGCGGTCGAAGAGTGCCCTGCGGGCCAATCGCGCCTCAACCAGTTCCTCGCGTTTCTGATCGGGCAACGGCGGATAGCCGCCGCCGATCAATGCCCGCGCGTAATCCTCCGTCTGGAACAGCCCGTCGACCACCAGCGTCTCGTACGAACAGATGGTGACGGCCCGGGCCTCCAGCTCGGAGAACCCCCGGAAACGGGCCGGGTATTTCTCCAGCAGTATCCATTTGCGGGCCTTCTCGAAGACCCCCAGCCCACCACCGATCTCCGCTTCCAACTTCACCAGCATCTGATCGCTCGCGGGCTGCGCACACGTCTCCATCGCGCTCACCGCCGCTGCCGTGTACCCGAGTTTGTCCCCCAACTGCGGCTGGGTCAGCCCGTGTTGCTCCCGCAATGCCTTCGCGAGGGCGGCGACCAAATGAGCCGTACCGCCTGCCTCTGTCTTGTTCTCCGCCCGCGCCATTGCGGTCACCTCCGAACTCAACCGAACTCAACCGGTCACAACTGACGGACGCCGGTAATCAACCGTGCTCAACCGACGACGCAGAGTCATGGATCAAGCTAGCTTCGCACCCGCAAGCTGACTCCGTGAATGCGCAAAGTGACCTGACCTGGCTCCCGGCAACCGGTGTTCAACTCCGCAAGGCGGGCGTCCAGTTCGACGCGATCAGAGTCGACGGCGAGGAGGGGCGGGACGTCGCCGACCGGCTGGCAAGCATGACCGGCGGTGATCCGGGGCCGATCGTCGAGACGGCGACGGGGCGCCGCGGGGTCTACTTCCTCGTGCCTGTCGGCAGTACGTCCCACCGCGCCTGGCCCGACGGAGTGACCCGTTTCGTCGCCGGCCCGGGCCATGTCTCGTACATCCCGGTGCCCGCCCTCGACGGCTCCACCTGGCCTTTGAGCTGGCGCTACCGCCCCACGGTCCCCGACCGCCTCGTCCACGCGCTGCTGCTGTGCACCGTCCTTCACTCGCAGGAGTGAAGAACGCGAACTCCCGCCTGGGGAAAGGTGGTTCCGACTTGCAATCGTCGCTCTGCGTGGCCTTAGCGCGCGTCTTTTCAGGCCTGTCTGCCGCCCTACTCCGCGACCGGAGCATCTCCTGGTGCGCGGTGAACGTACTGACGTACTTGCTGGCACTTCCGAACCGTGCTCGCGTCACCCTCCGCGTGCTTGCCAGGGCGCGTGTCGAAGAGCGGTCGCGGATCGACGCCGCTCTGCGTGAGCTGGAGGAACTCCGGTATCTGCGGCGAGTGACATGCGAGGGGGAGGCGGCGAGCCAACTCCCCGTCGTCTACGAGGTGTTCGACGCGCCGTACGAAGCCGTGCCACGAACGGGTGAAACCGAAAAAGTGCCGGGTCGGCGTGCGTCGTCGGGGGTGGGCACCGCCGCGGCGGCGCGGCTGCTGCTCTCGTTGGGGGATTTCGACCGGCGACTCACGCTCGACGCCAGCGAGGCGCTGCGGCTCGCGCCGCTGGTGGAGATGTGGTGGCGGCGGGGGGCGAGCAGTGCCGAGGTGCGGGCGGCGGTGACGTGGGATGCGCCGCGGTGGGTGGGCACGGCGTATGGCCACATCGAGGCCCGGCTGCGGCGCCCGGCGGCATCAACAGCTGGGCCTGCAAGGGCAGTTGAAGTTGATTTCCGTAAGCCGGGCGGCCTCGCCCGGCGGTTCCTTCGAGAGGAATGGAGCGTTCGATGACCGTCGTACTGGAGCGGCCTGAGGTGGTATACCGTCGGTATACTCTCCTCATGGCTGACACCACGATCAAAGTCGACCCCGCTGTCCGCGACCGCCTGCAGGAGCTGGCCCGGGAGCGCGGGATGAGCATGCGGGACTTCGTGGCGGAGCTGGCCGGGGCCACGCCCACCCAGGAAGAGCTGCGGAAGCGGTATGAGGAGACCAAGGCGTACGTCGAGGAGCACTTCCTGGGGCGGCCGTACACCGAGGAGGACGAGCGGGCCGGTGAGAAGCTGTGGGCCGACCTCGAAGCCGGGCGGATCGGAGAGGTCCAGTGACGCACGAGAAGCGGTACCCGCTGCCGCGCGCCGTCATCTTCGACGACACGGCCGCGCTCGCCCTCGGCGCGGGGAACAGCATGGCCTCGCGGCTGGTCGTCGAGGCCGAGAAGGACCCGACCCTGCGGGTCTACATCCCGGCACTCGGCATCGCCGCCGCCGAGCGTGAGCGGGCCGGAGTCGCCGAGCACCTGGGCGCGTTGCCGTCGGTCCATGTCGAGGGGCTCGACTTCTCGGCCGCTGCCGCCGTCGGTAAGCGCCTGCGGACGGCGGGTGCCGACGACGAGGGCAAGGACGAGCCGGACTGGAGCGGCGCGCAGGTGCTCCATCTCGCCCTGCCCACCGTCGAGTGGCCGCGCGGGCGTCCGGTCCTGACCAGGACACCTACCCGCTACCGGGGTACGGGCATCCGCACCATCCGTATCGTCGAGCAGAACTGAGGAGGCTCGAAGGGGGCGCCGACCCGGTGTCCCCCTTCGACCCCGCCTCCGATGGACCAGTCAGCGGGCGACGCACGCCCGGCGCCCCTAGCGTGAGGTCGCAGGGGGCGACCAGAAGAAGGTGAACGTCATGCGCGTACTGCTCCAGGCCCATCTCGACACCGACAAGACGAACGAAATCATCCGGAGCGGCAAGATGCCCCAGCTGATGCAGGAGGTCATGGAGGCCTTCAAGCCGGAGGCCTCCTACTTCGGCCCTGACAACGGCGTTCGCTCGATGTTCCTCGTCTTCGACATGCAGGACACCTCTCAGATGCCGCCGGTCACCGAGCAGCTCTTCCAGAAGTTCGGCGCCACCGTGGACTACACGCCGGTGATGAACCTCGAAGACCTGCAGAAGGGCCTGTCCCAGCTCAAGTAGGTCAGCTGAAGACGATCATCGACCCCTGGGCCAGACTCCGCGTCGCCGCCGCGTGCAGCCCCAGCCACACATGCCGTTCGCGGGCGAAGGGGCTCGGATCGTAGGGGGCGGGAACGGCCGGTTCCTCCAAGTCCGTCGGGGCGAGCGGAGCTTGGGGTGCCGCCGGGGGGTTGGCCGGGTCGATGCCGATCACCGGGGCCACGAACTCCAGCTCGCGCAGGAGTGACTGGGCGGAGCCCAAGGGGCCGCCGCCCGCGAGGAGTTCGTCGTTGGACAGCGGGTTCGGGAAGTCGACGGGGACGTAGGCGCCCGCGTGGTCGTAGTGCCAGACCAGGTGCGACTGCTTGGCCGTCGACTCGAACATCTCCAGCAGCTGCTCGTAGTCGCCGCCCAGTTCGTCGACCGGGGTGACCTCGAGACGGCAGACCTGGAGCAGATACGCGCGCCGCAGGAAGTGCAGCGCGTCGTAGTCGAAGCCGGCGACCGGGGCGACATCACCGGACAGGCCCGGCATGTACTGGTACACGGGCACCGGTGGCAGCCCGGCCTCGGCGAGTACCTTGTTGTATTGCGCGAGTTCCTCGGCGAACGGGTTGTCGGGGGTGTGGCACAACACATCGACAAGCGGTACCAGCCACAGGTCACAGGCCAAAAGAGGGCTCCTCACACAGACGTCGCACGGCGTGGCTCAGACGAAGCACAGTGGTCAGGGAAGGGTAATCGGTGCGGCTCGGGCAGGGACCCCTCGTGCAGGCCCATTTGTGCGGATGTGGGATCCTCACGCCGGCTCCTCACCCGGCTCCTCGTACGGGCTCCTCATCCAGGTCCCCGCTCGTGCAGGTCCCATACCCATACTCCGCCGACCCACCTACCGGGCTCGCCGACCAGCTTGTGCACGGTCGCCCGCAGCGCACGGTCGTTCGGCTGCGGGGCCAGCACCAGTACGCCCGCCTTCCAGTACGCCAGGTCCACCCGGGCCTGCTCCCGCCACGACTCATTGACCGGCGGGACGTCGCCGGAGTTGCGCACCTCACGCAGCAGGTTGGAGGTGAAGCGGGGCTCGGCGCCGTAGATGCCGACGCGTTCGTCGCCGTAGGGGCCGTTGAAGTAGCCGCCCGGCAGCTTGAAGCCGAGGCCGGCCTCGGTCTGCCAGTGCAGCGCCTCCGCGTCGGCGGGGTCGGGCAACGGCACCGGCACGAGTGACTCGCCCTCGCGGACGTACGACTTCCAGGTGCCGTCCGCGACGAAGGCGGGCACGTCGACGCGGTCGACGGCCCTCAGCGGGGCCGGGATCAGGGGGAGCAGGGCGAGGGCGACGCCCAGCAGGCCGGCGTAGCGCGCGGCCGGGCGGCGTGCCGTCAGCAGCCGGTCGAGGGCGAGGGCGAGCAGCATCCCCAGCGCGGGGGCGCAGATCATCGCGACCCGGCTCTCGATGACCGCCTCGAACAACGGCATGTCGGCGAGGAGTTTCCAGGGGCCGGGAAGGGTGACGTCGGTCAGCGGGATGCGGAACTCCCGCCCCAGCGACAGGAACGCCGCCACCACCGCCGTGAACGCCAGCGCTCTGACCAGGGCCCGCTCCCACAGCCGTACGACGACGGCGAAGGCGAGCAGGACCAGCGGCCAGCCGTAGAAGGCGTTCTGCTCGGTGGTGTTGAAGGCCAGGGCGTTCGCCGTCTGGGCGTCGCCCGCGAGCCAGGAGCGCTCGGCGAAGGAGAGCAGGGCGAGGGGGCTGTTGAAGGAGCGGGGGTTGTGCTCGATGTCGGTGTAGCTCTGCGGGCCGGCGAACTGCCAGACCAGGGGATACACGACCAGGGGGAGGCAGACGGAGGCGCCGATGAGGAGGCCCCTGAGCAGCGGACGCCATGAGTCCCGCGCCGCGTCCGGGCGGACGACCGCGTAGGCGGCGGCGAAGAGCAGCAGGCCCAGCGCCGTCAGCAGCAGCGGTTCCTCGCCCAGGAAGACCTGGTACGCCGCCATCAGGCCCAGCAGCACCCCGTCCCGTGCCACCCGGGCGCCCGTGCACAGGCGCAGGGCGCGGTCGATGATCAGCGGGATCATGAACAGGACCACGAAGTTCGGGTGCGCGTGGGCGTGGCTGACCATCGGCGGGGCGAAGGCGGCGAGGGACGCGCCCAGGAAGGCCGCGATCCTCCCGCGGACGACGTACTTGACGATCAGCCGGTACCAGGCGGCCGCGGTGGCGGCGAGTCCCAGCGTCATGACCAGGCTGAGGGTGACCGCGGGCCCGGCGGCGAGCGTGAGCGGTGTGAGGGGGACGGACATGCCGAGCATGACCGTGTTGGCCATGAGATTGACGCCGTCGGGGAAGCCCTGGAGGTCGGTGAAGAGGGGGTTGCGGAAATGGGCGACGTTGTCCGCGGTGACCGCGAAGAACCACTCCCACTGGTTCTGGTCGCGCAGGGAGTCGGGGAGGTAGCGGTGGGCCGGCGCGAAGAAACGGCCGGAGTAGAGGGCCACCGACATCAGGAGGAACAGGAAGCCGGCGAAGAGGTCGGCGGGGCGCAGGGAGCGCAGCGCGATGCGGATGATCTCGGTGAGGACGCGGACGTAGTCGAGGGGGCCGACCTTCGAGCCGGGCTGGTGGGACCAGCGGACGGGGACCTCCGCGATGGGCAGCCCGGCGCGCCGCAGATGCCCTAACACCTCGACGTCTATGCCCCAGCCGTTGACGCGGGAGGCGGCGTAGGCCTCGCGGGCGCGGTCGCCGTCGTAGAGCTTGAAACCGCACTGGGTGTCGCGGATGCCGGGGAGGGCCGTGCCGCGTATCAGCAGGTTCCCGGCGCGGCCCAGGAGTTCGCGCAGCCGGTGCTGGCGGTCGCCGATGGTGGCGCCGGGGACCGAACGGGAGCCGATCGCCGCCGAGTTGCCCTCGGCGAGCGCCTTGTCGAGCCGCTCCAGCTCCTCGATCGGCGTCGCGAGATCGGCGTCGGTGACCAGCACACGGCGGCCTCGGGAGGCGGCGACGCCGAGCCGCAGGGCATGGCCCTTGCCGCGGTTGCGGGTGCCGGTGACCAGATGGATACGGGGGTCCTGGCGGACGCTGACGAGGTCGCGGGTGGCGTCGGTGGAGCCGTCGTCGGCGACGATGATCTCCCACTCGCCCCAGCGGGCGTCCTCGGCGGCCAGGTGGCCGGTGAGGGTGTCGAGGGTGGGGGTCAGGCGGTGTTGCTCGTTGTAGGCGGGGATGACGACGGAGAGATCGCAGGACTCGGGGGTGACGGAGCCGGGGTCGACCGGGCCGGGCTCGGCCGAGTCCGGTGCGGAGAGCTCCGGCAGGCCCCGCTCACGGCTCACTCGGCCGCCAGTCGCTCGATCAGGGCGACGGAGTCCGCGTCGTTGGCGGCGATGATCGAGCGTGCGGTGGGCAGGTCGCGGCGCATCAGGGCGTCGACCAGGTCGGTGTGCCCCGACCACAGCCGGCCGCGCAGATCGTCCAGGCGGAGCAGGTGCTGGACCGCGCAGACCCAGGACTGCAGGCGCAGCCGGTGCAGGAAGTCGGCGAGGTAGGGGTTGCCGAAGAGGGTGGCGAGTTCGCGCCAGAAGCGCAGGTCGTAGCCGATGAGCACGGTGAGGTCGCCGGCGGCGGCGGCGCGCTGTGCCTCCTCGGCGCGGCGCCGCACTCCGGCCACGGCGGCGGCGACGCGTGGGTTGTCGGGGTCACGGTGCGTCGAGCGGTCGGTGGCCAGGACCTGGAACATGCCGTCGGTGACCAGGCCGCGGGCCTCGACGATGTCGCGGTAGTCCGCCACTGAGTACTCGTGGACACGGAAGCCGCGGTGCTGGTCGGCCTCCAGGAGGCCCTGTGCGGAGAGGTCGACGAGGGCTTCGCGTACCGGGGTGGCTGAGACCCCGTACTGTTCGGCGATCTCCTTGACGGTGAACTCGCGGCCCGCCTGGAGGCGCCCGGCCAGTACCTCGTCCCGCAGCGCGTCGGCGATCTGCTGGCGCAGGGTACTTCGCGTGACGGAGCCGTTGCTGCCGGTGCCGGGCATGGTCAGGGCGTCTCCCGTCGTCGCGATGAGGTGGCGTGCACGTATATGTCTACGAGCACGCCACCTTACGCGTTCGGGTTTCGAGGGACGTTTCTGCGGCCCCCGGCTTTTCCTCGCCCGGAAAAGGGGCAGCGCCCCTGGTGGCTACGACGTGTAATCGTCCGCCACCGACAGCGCGGCGTCCAACGCCGCCAGCCCTTCCTTCAGCTCGGCCTCGCTCACATTGCACGGCGGGACGACATGCGTGCGGTTCATGTTCACGAACGGCCAGATGCCCCCGGCCTTCGCGGCGGAGCCGAACGCGGTCATGGGGGCGTTGGCCTCGCCGGCCGCGTTGTAGGGGACCAGCGGCTCACGGGTCTGCCGGTCCTTGACCAGTTCGAGCGCCCAGAACATCCCGACGCCCCGCACCTCGCCCACGCACGGATGCCGCTCGGCCAGCTCCCGCAGCGCCGGGCCGACCACGTCCGCGCCGAGCCGCGCGGCGTTCTCGACGAGGCCCTCCTCGGCCATGACGCCGATCGTCGCGGCGGCGGCGGCACAGGCCAGCGGATGGCCCGAGTACGTCAGACCGCCCGGGTAGGGCCGCTTCGCGAAGGTCTCCGCGACCGCCCCGGAGATGGCCACACCGCCCAGCGGCACATACCCGGAGTTCACGCCCTTGGCGAAGGTCATCAGGTCAGGCGTCACATCGAAGAGGTCCGCCGCGAACCACTCCCCGGTCCGCCCGAAGCCGGTCATGACCTCGTCCAGGATGAAGACGATCCCGTACTTGTCGCAGAGCTCACGGACGCCGGCGAGGTAGCCGGGCGGCGGGATCATGATTCCGGCCGTCCCCGGGATCGTCTCCAGGATGATCGCGGCGATGGTCGACGGCCCCTCGAAGGCGATCGTCGTCTCCAGGTGCTCCAGCGCCCGCGCGCACTCCTGCTCCTCGGTCTCCGCGTAGAAGCGGGAGCGGTACAGGTAGGGCGCCCAGAAGTGCACGACCCCGGCCGCGGCACTGTCGGAGGCCCAGCGGCGCGGGTCGCCGGTGATGTTCACGGCCTGCTGGGTGCCGCCGTGGTACGACCGGTACGCGGACAGCACCTTCGGCCGCCCGGTGTGCAGCCGGGCCATCCGTACGGCGTGCTCCACGGCGTCCGCACCGCCGTTGGTGAAGAAGATCTTGTCCAGGTCGCCCGGCGTCCGCTCGGCGATCAGCCGCGCCGCCTCCGACCGCGCCTCGACCGCGAAGGCGGGCGCGAAGGTCGTCATCCGCGCGGCCTGCTCCTGGATCGCGGCGACGACCTTGGGGTGCTGGTAGCCGACGTTGGTGAAGACGAGCCCGCTGGCGAAGTCGAGGAAGCGCCTGCCGTCGTAGTCCCAGAAGTACGACCCCTCCGCGCCGGCGACGGCGAGCGGGTCGATGAGTTCCTGCGCGGACCAGGAGTGAAAGACATGCGCACGGTCCGCGGCCTTCACGGCGGCGCCGACCTCGGGATCTGGCTGAGGGGTCATGCGGTGAGCGTAGGAGTGCGCGGGGTGGGCGAGATATCGGCGTCCTGTCTGCGGTCCGGGGGTTTCCGCGACAAGGTGTCGACAGGGCGGGCGGGAATTGATTGACAGTAAGCTGTCGAGATGGCAGTCTACTGTCATGCCCGAAGGCGTCGGAGCCCTCGGAGTCTGCAGGAGGAGCAGTCATGAGCACCAAGCCCGTGCACCTCGCCGTCTATGACACCTACGCCGACTGGGAGACGGGGCACGCCACCGCCCATCTCGCCCGCGCCGGCCACGACATCCGCACCGTCGGCCCGTCCACGCGGCCCGTGCGGAGCATCGGCGGGCTGAGCGTGCTGCCCGACCTCGCCCTGGACGACGTACGGCCCGAGGACAGCTCGCTGCTGATCCTCCCGGGCGCCGACCTGTGGGACACGAGCGGCGACCTCGCGCCCTTCGCCCGCAAGGCGCGCGAGTTCCTCGACGCCGGGGTGCCCGTCGCCGCGATCTGCGGGGCCACCGCCGGGCTTGCCCGCGAGGGTCTGCTCGACGACCGTGCCCACACCAGCGCCGTCTCCTTCTACCTCGCGGCCACGGGCTACGGCGGCGGCGAGCGGTACGTCGACGCCGATGCGGTCACCGACGGCAAGCTGATCACCGCCGGACCCACCGAGCCGGTCGCCTTCGCCCGGGAGATCTTCCGGCTGCTCGGGGTGTACGAGGGCGAGGTGCTGGACGCCTGGTACCGGCTGTTCCACGACTCCGACGCGGAGGCGTACGCCGTCCTCGAGAAGGCCGGGCAGTGAGCCGCACCCGCCAGGACCTGCTCAGCCGTGGCGCGCTCGGTGTCTTCAGGCTCAACGGCCAGTTCCTCGCGGTCGCCGAGGAACTGGCCCGGCCCTCCGGGCTGACGGCGGCCTGGTGGCAGGTGCTGGGCGCGGTGCTCGGCGAGCCCCTGCCCGTCTCCGGCATCGCCCGCGCCATGGGCATCACCCGGCAGAGCGTGCAGCGCATCGCCGACCTGCTGGTGGAGAAGGGACTCGCGGAGTACCGGCCCAACCCCGCCCACCGCCGTGCCAAGCTCCTCGCGCCGACCAAGGAGGGGCGCGCGGCGATCTCCCGTGTCGACCCCGGCCACGCCGCTTTCGCCGAGCGGCTGGCGGCGGCTTTCGGGGAGGACGAACTCGCCGATGCCGTACGGATTCTGGAACGGTTGTCGACGGTGCTCGACGACCTCGCCGTTCCTGTTACGGAACCGTAGACACCGGGCCGCTCACCTCCGTAAATGCCGCACTATCGTGGGGCCGACGCATAGGCGGGGGCTGGTTGGGGGCGTGCGATGGAGAAGCTGGGGCCCGGGGATCCGCAGCACATTGGGGTGTACCGGCTGCTGGCGCGGCTGGGCGCGGGCGGCATGGGGGACGTCTATCTCGCCCGGTCGGACCGGGGGCGTACCGTCGCCGTGAAGCTCGTACGGCGGGAGCTGGCCGCACAGGAGGAGTTCCGCGCACGGTTCCGGCAGGAGGTGCAGGCCGCCCGGCAGGTCGGCGGGTTCTGGACCGCGCCGGTGCTCGACGCGGACACCGAGGCCGAGGTGCCCTGGGTCGCCACCGGGTATGTCGCCGGGCCCAGCCTCCAGCAGGTGGTCGGGCACGACCACGGGGCGCTGCCCGAGCGTTCGGTGCGGATCCTGACGGCCGGGCTGGCGCACGCTCTCAGGGACATCCATGCCGCGGGGATCGTGCACCGCGATCTGAAGCCCTCCAACGTCCTGGTCACCATCGACGGGCCGCGCGTCATCGACTTCGGCATCGCACGCGCGCTGGAGACGGTCGACGAGAGCGGGCTCACCCGCACCGGAGCGCTCGTCGGGTCGCCGGGGTTCATGGCGCCCGAGCAGGTGCGCGGGGACCGGATCACGCCCGCGTGCGACGTGTTCTGCCTGGGCTCGGTCCTCGCGTACGCCGCGACCGGCAGGCTGCCCTTCGGGTCCATCGACAGTGGCGCGCACGCCGTGATGTTCCGGATCGCCCAGGAGGAACCCGATCTGGAGGGGGTGCCCGAGGGGATCGCCGAACTGGTGCGGGACTGTCTGCGCAAGGACCCCGGCGCCCGCCCGACGCTCGAGAGGATCCTGGAGCGTACGGGGGCCGAGGACACCGTCTCCGGTGGCCGGTCCCGTGATCCCTGGCTGCCGAGCGCGCTGGTGGCGCAGCTCGGGCGGCACGCGGTGCGATTGCTGGATGCGGAGGATCCGGTGGGGCCGGGGGCCGCGCAGGTCCCCGCCCGACAGGGCGATCCGGCGCGGGCGGGCTCGGATGGGCCCGGTTCCGCGGAGCCGACCCCCGCCGCCTCCCCCGAGCACTCCCCGGCCGCCCCGGCGACACCGCCGGACCAACTCCCCACGGTGGCCGCGACCCGGAGCGGCCCGACCCCGCCGCCGAGCCCCCGCACCCCGCCCGGCGGTGCCTTCGGGGACGCCGCCGCCCCCGGGGACACCCCGGCCCACCCGGCGTACGGCTACCCCCAGCAGCACCCGCAGCAGCCGGCGTACGGCTACCCTCCGGCCGCCCCGAACACGCCGCCGGGTCCGACGCCGCCCGGGCCCCATCCGGCGTACGGCTTCGCCCCTTCGTACGGCCCCGGCCCGTCCTACGGCAGCACCCCGCCCTACAACCCGCCCGTGCCGTACCTCCCCGCGCCCCCGCCCGAGGACCCCCGCCGCAGCGGTCGTTCCACGGTGGCGCTCGTCGTCGTCGCGCTGGTGGTCGCGCTCGCCGCAGGTGGTTCGGTGTACGCCTTCATGAACGGCGGCGGTGACGACGGAGCCGGCGGCGGCCCGACCGCCACGGCCACCGCGACCGACCCGGCCACCTCCGACCCGACGGACCCCGCCACCTCTCCGGACCCGGCCACCTCCGAGCCCGCCGACGGCGCGATCCCGGCGAGTTACCTGGGCACCTGGACGGCTTCGATCGACAACGACACCGGCCAGAACACCCGACGGCTGACCATCCGGCAGGGCGAGGTCGGTGACACCGTCCTCTCCCTCGTAGCCGACGGCCCGGCCGGCACCGGCACCTATCACTGCGAGTTCGAGGCGACGCTGACCCGGGCGCCGGGCGGCGACAGCCCGTTGGAGATCGGCCCGTCCACCGTGACGGCCGGTCCGGCCACGTCCTGCTCACCGGGCGAGGCCACCGAGATCACGCTGCTGCCGGACGGCAGGCTGGAGCGCGTGAACACCAGCAGCGGGGAAAAGCTGACGTACACCAGGCAGTGAGGATGAAGTCGCGTTTCCTGTGAGGCAGTTGAACGTACGGCGAACATCGGCGGCCACGCACCGACGGTGGCTCCGAACGGACGTACGGTGACCCCACACTACGGCTCTGGTGAGCGGCGGGGGCACCACTGTGGAGTGGCTGAGCGCAGAGAACATCGTGGCCGTCGGCACGGCGGTGCTCGGTGTGGTCGCGTCGGGCGTCATGGTCTGGTACGAGCGGCGCGTGCCGCGCAGGAAGCGCATCGGCTATCGCGTCCAGATGGACAACCCGATAGGCGACGACGTGCGTTCGGGACGTGCCAACGTCCGGCTCGGGCTGTTCGACGTGGACATGGACGACGCGACGCTCGTGCTGCTGCGCGTCGAGAACGACGGCTCGCAGAGCATCGACCGCGACGACTACACGGGCCCCGGACCCCATGGCCTCACCGCGGTGTTCACGGACCGCACCATCCGGGGTGTCTCGGTCACCCAGCCGACCGACATCGACCACCTGATGGACCACTTCACCGCGCAGCGCGGCTTCGGCTACGAGGACAACCGGCTGCGCATCCCGCGCGTCCCGCTCAACCCCGGCGACTACTACAAGCTGCTGGTGCTGCTGTCCGGCGGTGACGTGGGCAGCGAGATCCGGCTGCGCGGCGGCATCCGGGACGGCGAGGTGCACCCCAACCGCAGTGCGACGCCGGACGACAAGTCGCCGATGTTCAGCCTGCCGGCCCGGGTCTTCACCGCCCTGCTCACCCTCTCCGTCCTCGCCCTCGCGGGCATCGTCGTCTTCCGGGACGGCAACCCGATCGAATGCGAGCAGGGCGAGTTGACGGTGATCGGGTCGACCGCGTTCGAGCCGGTGATCTCGACGCTGGCGAAGCAGTACGAGGGCAAGTGCGCGGGTGCGGAGATCGACGTCCAGACGCGCGGCAGCGAGGCCGGTGTGGGCGAACTCGCCGCGCTGGCCGGCCGGTCGAAGGACAGGGCACGGTCGGTGATCGCGTTCTCCGACGGTCCGCTGGGCGAACGGCTGGACCTGAAGGGGAAGAAGGTCGCGCTGTCCGTCTTCACGCTCGCCGTCAACGACGGGATCGACCTCGGGCCCGACGGGCTGTCCGTGCGTCAGGTGCGGGACATCTACAAGGGCCGGTACAAGCGGTGGGGCGAGGTGCTTCCGGCCGCCGGCAGGGCGGTCGCCGACCTGCCCATCGTCCTCGTCAGCCGCAGCGACAGCTCGGGGACCCGGCAGGTGTTCCAGGACCGGGTGCTCGGGGGGTGGGAGCAGGCGCAGAGCACGTCACTGGACTGCCGGCCGCCCAAGGGCGCCGTCACCGTCGTGACGCGGTGCGAACTCGCCAGTACCGGGGATGTGCTGGACAGGATCGCCGAGCAGCCCGGTGCCCTCGGGTACAGCGAGCTGAGTGTCGCCGCCCGGCACAAGGGTGTGCGGACGGTGGCGCTGGACGGCGACCGGGCGGACGTGGACGAGATCGAGCGCGGCGACAGCGCCTACCCCTATCGGGACATCGAGTACGCCTACACGTACGGCACCGCGGCCGACGACTCGCTCACCGCCGGGTTTCTCGCCTACCTGGACAAGGAGAGCAGCCGGCAGGTGATCCGGACGCAGGGGCATCTGCCGTGCGGCACGCCGGTGGGGCTGGAGTTGTGCCGCTGAGGCACGGCACCGCACCCTTGCCGTTGGTTGCCATGTACACAACCATGGCGAGGGTCGGCCGGCATCGGCAGCCCCGGGAGGACACATGCGTCGCAGCCCCAGCAGGAGAACGGTCTTGACGGCTACGGCGGCATCGGCGGCGAGCGCGGCGGCGCTGACGACGACCGGTACGGCCGGGGCGGCGCCCGCGTCGACGAACCGCCCCCCGGCGACCGCCCAGCGCCCGGGCCGCGAACTCCGCGCCCTCCTGAGGGAGATCGACCCGGCCCGCATCGAGGCCACGATCCGCACACTGGTCTCCTTCGGCACCCGCCACACCCTCTCCGTCCAGGACGACCCGACCCGAGGCATCGGCGCGGCCAGGGACTGGCTCCTGGCCGAACTGAGCTCCTGCGCGGCGGCCTCGGGCGGCCGTATGACCACGGAACTCCAGTCGTACGTCCAGCAGCCGGCCCCCCGCATCCCGTCCCCCACGAAGATCACGAACATCGTCGCGACCTTGCGCGGCTCGGTGACGCCGGAGCGCGTGTACGTGGTGTCCGGCCACTACGACTCCCGCGTCACGGACGTCATGGACGCGGCGTCCGACGCGCCGGGGGCGGACGACGACGCGTCCGGGGTCGCCGTGGTCCTGGAGCTGGCGCGGGTGATGGCGAGGCGCCGGCCGGCGTCGACGATCGTGTTCGCGGCGGTGGCGGGGGAGGAGCAGGGCCTGTACGGATCGGCCCACCTGGCGCAGACGCTTAAGGCCGCGGGTGCGGACGTACAGGGCATGTTCACCAACGACATCGTCGGCAGCCCGACGGCGGACGACGGCACCCGGGACCCGTACACGATCCGTCTGTTCGCCGAGGGCGTCCCGTCCTCGGAGACCCCCGAACAGGCGGCGATCCGCCGCTCGGTGGGCGGCGAGAACGACTCGGCGACCCGCCAACTGGCCCGCTTCGTGCGCGATGTCGCCGACAACGACGCGACGGGCATGCGCATCCGCACGATCTACCGCCGCGATCGCTACCTCCGCGGCGGCGACCACATCCCCTTCCTGGAACGCGGCTACCCGGCCGCCCGCTTCACCGAGCCGGCCGAGGACTTCGCCCATCAGCACCAGGACGTCCGCGTCGACGAGAACGGCAAGCAGTACGGCGACCTGCCGGAGTTCTGCGACTTCGGCTACACGGCGAGGGTGGCCAAGGTGAACGCCGCGACCCTGTGGACCCTGGCCCAGGCCCCCGGCACCCCGGAGTCCGCAAAGATCGTCACCAGCACCCTCACCAACTCCACCCGTCTGACCTGGACCAGAGGTCCGGAACCGGACCTCACCGGCTACGAGATCGTCTGGCGTGAGACGACGTCCCCGGAGTGGACCCACGTGGTGCCGGTGGGCGACGCGACGACCCACGAGGTCGACCTGTCCAAGGACAACGTGTTCTTCGGGGTGCGGGCGGTGAACGGGGCGGGCCTGCGCAGTCCGGTGGCCTTCCCGGCGCCGCAGTCGTGAGCGGTGGCGCTGGGGTGGCACCGTTTGACGCCACATGGTGCCACTCGGTGCCATTTCATGTTTGCGCAGGTAGGGCGGCTATTTTCGCGCCCGTGCCACTTTAGGCGCCAATCAGGCTTGCATGTGGCGCCATCGTGGTGCCATCATGGCGTCATGGACCTCACCCCGTATGTCGACACCCTCCGCCGCGAACTCGCGGTGGCCGCCGAAGCCGGTGGCGACGAAGCACGCGAGCTGGCCGAGAGGCTCACCGCTCCCCTGGAGTCGGCGACCCGGCTGACCATGCTCAATGTGCTCTCCGCCGCGATGGACGAGATCACCCGTGAACTCGCCCCCGGCTCGGTCGACGTACGGCTGCGCGGGCTCGACCCCGACTTCGTGGTGACACCGCCGCCCACCCACGGCGGCGCCCCCGCGGAGCCGGCCGCGCCCGTCGAAACGGTCAGGACCCCGGTCCCGGCCGACGGCGACGAGGGCGGCACCGCCCGCGTCAACCTGCGTCTGCCGGCCCACCTCAAGGCGCGCGCCGAGGAGGCCGCGAGCCGCGAGGGCCTGTCGGTCAACGCGTGGCTGGTGCGGGCCGTGTCGGCCGCGGTCGACGGCGGCACCCGGCCGCGTGCCACGGAGAAGACCCAGACCCTCGGACAGAGCTTCACGGGCTGGGTGCGCTAGCCGCGCCCCCGCCCGCACCACTTCACCCACACCACGTCCCACCAGCGGGGACGCTCCAAGGACTCAAGAGGACGGGACAGCCATGCCTTCTTTCGACACTCCCGACGCGATCTCGGTCACCGCCTACGTGTACGCCGGTTCCATCCAGCTCACCGCGGGCGACCGCGTAGACACCGTCGTGGAGGTGCGGCCCCGCGACCCGAAGAAGGACCTGGACGTACGAGCGGCCGACCAGACCGAGGTCGCCTACGCGAGCGGCGTCCTGACCGTCAGCACGCCCAAGGCCAATCTCTTCGGGCGCGGCGGCACCGTCGACGTGACGGTGGGACTGCCCACGGGCTCGAACATCGACATGACCGGCGCCGGGACCAGGGTGCTCGGCGAGGGCCGGCTCGGCGAGGTCCGCGTGAACACCTCGGCCGGCGACGTGCGCCTCGACACCACCGGCCCGCTGCAACTGAAGGCGTCGCACGGCACCAGCACCGTCGACCGGATCGAAGGCCTGGCCGAGATCACCAGCAGCACCGGCAATGTGCGCGTCGGCATCATCGACGGCCCCGCCGTCCTGAAGAACTCGCACGGCACCACGACCGTCGGCGCCGTCACCGGCGAGCTGCGGGTGAACGGCGCCAACGGCGCCATCGACATCGCGCGCGCCGAGGCGTCGGTCACCTGCACCACCACCCACGGCGTCCTGCGCGTCGCCGAAGTCGCCCGCGGAACAGTCCAGTTGGAGACCTCCAACGGCTCCATCGAGGTCGGTATCCGCGAGGGCACCGCCGCCTGGCTCGACGTCAGCTCCAACCGCGGACAGGTACGCAACATGCTCGCCGCGTCCGAGGCCCCGGAGCAGTCCGAGGACACCGTGAAGGTCCGCGCACGGACCAACTGGGGCAACATCGACGTCCTGCGCGCCAAGGCCTGAGCGCCCTCATCTCCCCCACCGCCCGCACCTCTTCGGATCTCCCACCCACTTCAGCCTTCTCATGGAGGGCCCCATGCCTTCATCTGTCATGCCCACGTCCAGGCGGGGTGACGGTCACCCGTCTCCGGCCGCCGTCTCCACCGTCGGTCTGCGCAAGTCGTACGGCGAGAAGACCGTGCTCGACGGCATCGATCTGCGTATCCCGGCGGGGTCCGTGTTCGCGCTGCTCGGCCCGAACGGCGCCGGCAAGACCACCGCCGTGAAGATCCTGTCCACGCTCATCGCCGCCGACGGCGGACAGGCCCAGGTCGCGGGCCACGACGTCGCCACGTCACCGGACGGGGTGCGTGCCGCGATCGGTGTCACCGGACAGTTCTCCGCCGTCGACGGTCTGATCACCGGCGAGGAGAACATGTGGCTCATGGCGGACCTGCACCACCTGTCCAGGCGCGAGGGTCGGCGGGTCGCCGCCGAGCTGCTGGAGCGGTTCGACCTCACCGAGGCCGCGAAGAAGCCCGCGTCCACCTACTCCGGCGGTATGAAGCGGCGTCTGGACATCGCCATGACGCTGGTCGGCAGTCCGCGGATCATCTTCCTCGACGAGCCGACCACCGGTCTCGACCCACGCTCACGCCACAACATGTGGGGCATCATCCGTGAGCTGGTCTCCGACGGCGTCACCGTCTTCCTCACCACCCAGTACCTGGAGGAGGCTGACGAACTCGCCGACCGCATCGCGGTGCTGAACGACGGCAGGATCGCCGCCGAGGGGAGCGCCGAGGAGCTCAAGCGACTCATCCCCGGCGGGCACGTGCGGCTGCGCTTCTCCGACCCGGCGGCGTACCGGTCGGCCGCCGCCGCCCTGCGCGAGGTCACCCGGGACGACGAGGCGCTCGCGTTGCAGATCCCCAGTGACGGCAGCCAGCGCGAGCTGCGCTCCCTCCTGGACTGGCTGGACGCCGCCGGCGTCGAGGCCGACGAGCTGACCGTGCACACCCCCGACCTCGACGACGTCTTCTTCGCCCTCACCGGCAGCGCCACCATCCCCGACCAGCCCAAGGAGAACGCCCGATGAGCACCCTCTCCCTCGCCCTGCGCGACTCGTCCACGATGCTGCGGCGGAATCTGCTGCACGCGCGGCGCTACCCGTCGCTCACCCTGAACGTGCTGCTCACCCCGGTCATGCTGTTGCTGCTCTTCGTCTACATCTTCGGCGACGTGATGAGCGCAGGCATCGGCGGCGGGGCGGACCGCTCCGAGTACATCGCGTATCTGGTCCCCGGCATTGTGCTGATGACCATCGGCGGCACCACGATCGGGACCGCGGTGTCCGTCTCCATGGACATGAGCGAGGGCATCATGGCCCGCTTCCGCACCCTGCCGATCCATCGCGGTTCGGTGCTCATCGGACACGTCGTCGGCAGCGTGCTGCAGTGCGTGATGAGCGTGGTCCTCGTGGGCGCCATCGGGGTGGCGATCGGCTTCCGGTCCACGGACGCCACGGCCCTGGAGTGGCTGGCGGCGTTCGGGCTGCTCACGCTGTTCGCGCTGGCCCTCACCTGGATCGCGGTCGGCATGGGCCTGATCAGCCCGAACGCCGAGGCGGCCAGCAACAACGCCCTGCCGCTGATCTTCCTGCCGCTCATCTCCAGCACCTTCGTCCCGGTCGACGCGATGCCGGGCTGGTTCCGGCCGATCGCCGAGTACCAGCCCTTCACGCCCGCCATCGAGACCCTGCGCGGCCTGCTGCTCGGCACCGAGATCGGCCACAACGGCTGGCTCGCCGTCGGCTGGTGCGTGGCTCTCTCCGCGCTCGGCTACTTCTGGTCGAAGGCGGTCTACGACCGCGGCCCGAAGTAGCCCGGACGACCCGCGGGCCCGCTCCCGCCCACCCGTCCTGCTTGAGGGCGGCGTACTTCCGACATCGAGTCGGCGTACGCCGCCCCGTCGGCGTTCCCCGCCGCCACCCTCCCCTTACCGCGGCTTCTCACCGAGGCTCGGGCGGCCGCTGCCGAGGCATGTTCGGCCGCGCCCCGTTCGCCGGCGGCACCGTGAAGCGGCCCTGTCCCACGGCCGCGTCCGGCCGCGTCCCGCCGGCCACCGCCGACTGGATCCCCATCGGCGCCGAACCCGTCCGGAACTCCACCATCCAGTCGGCCGTCTCCGCGCGGACCAGCTCGGTCACGTCCTCCGAGAACCGGCGCAGTACGCCCAGGCACCGCTCGGCGGCCTCGCCGGCCGTGCCCTCGGCCGGGCCGAGGACCTCTCGTACGCTCTCCGTCGCCCAGTCGAACTGGAGTACCTGAAGCCGCCGCTGCACCGCCTGCGCCGTGGCGAGGTCCCTTATCCAGCCCGAGGTGACGCCGAAGGAGCGGTCGACCGCCACACACGCCACCGCCAGGAGCAGGGAAAGATATCCCCAGGGGGCCACCCCGCTCGCGACCCCGGTCAGGTCCAGCAGGGGCAGCGCGGCCCCGACGACCGCTCCCGTCGCCGCCCCGCCGCGCAGCGCCTGCGCCCCGCGCCGCTTCCACACCCGGTCCGCGAGATACCACGCCGCCGTGTCCAGTGCCCCCCGCTCCACCCACCGGTACAGCTCGTCCAGCCGCAGCGCCGGCTCCCCCCAGTCCCCGAGCGGAAACGCCCGCCCCGTCAGATCGCCCGGCCGCAGTCCGGCCGCCCCTTCGCCGCCCCGCCCGTCCTGCGGCGACCTGTCGGGCTGCATCTCCGGCTGACCCACCCGGCACTCCCTACTGTCACGGTGCGTGACATCACGTACGACTTACGTCCGGGTACGACCCCCCGCAGCGCACGGAACGTCACGCAACACCTGAGGCTGACGCGCCGGACCCTTCCTACCGCCCAATGGGTGGCGAAGAGATGCCTTTCGCCTCTTTTCCGCCCGGAAGTGGGTCTTGATCAGGTATAGGACTCCAGTTCCTCTCACTCGAAAGAGTGCCGGGGCGACGGCTGCCCGGACCACGTAGGCTCGTGCTGAACGGGAAAAAGCCGTACAGAGGCAAGGAGCTGATCGTGATCCCCGGTGGTGGCCAGCCCAACATGCAGCAGCTGCTTCAGCAGGCCCAGAAGATGCAGCAGGATCTGCAGCGGGCGCAGGAGGAACTGGCGCAGACCGAGGTCGAGGGCCAGGCGGGCGGCGGTCTGGTGAAGGCCACCGTCACCGGTTCCGGCGAGCTCCGCGCCCTGAAGATCGACCCGAAGGCGGTGGACCCGGAGGACACCGAGACCCTCGCCGACCTGGTCATCGCGGCCGTACAGGCGGCCAACGAGAACGCGCAGAATCTGCAGCAGCAGAAGCTCGGCCCGCTGGCCCAGGGCCTGGGCGGCGGCAGCGGCATCCCCGGCCTGCCCTTCTGACGCTCCGGGCGTTCCCCGGCTTGCCTTTCTAAGAGGGGCCGCCGCCAACTACCGTACGTACCGTAAGGAACCCCAGGAAGGACGGCAGTCCGTTGTACGAAGGCGTGGTCCAGGACCTCATCGACGAGCTGGGACGGCTGCCCGGCGTCGGTCCCAAGAGCGCGCAGCGGATCGCCTTCCACATCCTGCAGGCGGAACCGACGGACGTACGCCGCCTCGCCCAGGCCCTGATGGAGGTCAAGGCGAAGGTCCGCTTCTGCGCGACGTGCGGGAACATCGCGCAGGAGGAGCTGTGCAACATCTGCCGGGACACGCGCCGCGACCCGGCGGTGATCTGCGTGGTCGAGGAGCCGAAGGACGTCGTCGCGATCGAGCGGACCCGTGAGTTCCGCGGCCGTTACCACGTGCTCGGCGGCGCGATCAGCCCGATCGAGGGTGTCGGACCGGACGACCTGCGTATACGAGAACTTCTCGCGCGGTTGGCCGACGGGACGGTCACGGAGCTGATCCTGGCCACCGATCCGAATCTCGAGGGCGAGGCAACGGCCACGTACCTCGCGCGCATGATCAAGCCCATGGGCCTGAAGGTCACCCGCCTGGCCAGCGGCCTCCCGGTGGGTGGCGACCTGGAATACGCGGACGAGGTCACCCTCGGACGCGCCTTCGAGGGGAGACGACTCCTAGATGTCTGACGCCACGCTGCACGCGACCGAACAGAACCCGGACGACTTCGCGGTCCAGATCTCGGACCAGATCGAGAGCTTCCTGGTCGCCGTCACCGAGGTCGCGAAGGGCGACGAGCCGGGCTCGACCGTGCCCTTCCTCCTCCTGGAGGTCTCCCAACTCCTCCTGGCCGGCGGCCGTCTGGGCGCCCACGAGGACATCGTCCCCGACGAGCGCTACGAGCCCGACCTGGGCCCCGAGCCGGACGTGGACGAGCTCCGCGAGAACCTGGCCCGTCTGCTGGACCCGGTCGATGTCTACTCCGAGGTCTTCGACCCCTACGAGCCCCGCAAGGCCCCGGTCCCGGCCCGGATCTCCGACGACCTGACCGACGTCATCACCGACCTGCGCCATGGCATGGCCCACTACCGTGCCGGGCGCACCGCCGAGGCCCTGTGGTGGTGGCAGTTCTCCTACTTCTCCAACTGGGGCTCGACGGCGTCCGCGACCCTGCGCGCACTGCATTCGGTCCTGGCCCATGTCCGCCTGGACCAGCCCCTGGAGGAGCTGGACGGCCTGGACACCGACCAGGGCGTGATGGGCGACGAGACGCTCGAGTTCGAGGCGGGCAAGGTCATGCAGCAGGAGATCGGGGACCATTTGGGGCTGCGGTCGGCGAAGTAGCGGCGGTCATGGCCGCGGCGGGCTCACAGCTGTACGGCCGTGCCCGTCACGCCGATGCCCGTGCCCGGCTCCGCCGGAACGGTCACGGTGATCCTGCTGGGCCTGCCCATGTCCACGCCCTGATGGATCGTCAGGGTGGCGGGTGTCGCCACGAGTTCGAGCTCCCGTAGGTACCCGCCGAACGCGGCCGCCGCCGCACCCGTGGCCGGGTCCTCCACGACCCCGCCGGGCGGGAACGGGTTGCGGGCGTGGAACACGGTCGCCGACTCCCGCCGGACCAGGTCGACGGTGGTCCAGTCCTCGCGGGCCATGAGGGCGGCCAGCGCGTCCATGTCGTAGTCCAGGTCGGCCAGCCGCTCCCGCGACGAGGCGGCGAGGATCGGGTGCCAGGCCCCGGCGAAGGCCACCCGCGGCGGCAGCGCCGGGTCCAGATCCGCGGCGGACCAGCCCAGGATCGCCAGCAGCCCGGCCAGGTCGGCGTCCGCGATCGGTGCCGTGCGCGGCGCCACGCTCACCAGGGTCGCCGTCACCGTGCCGTCCGCCGTCCGGTCGGTGGTCACGGTGACCGGGCCCGCCTTGGTCCGCAGCAGCAGCCGGCCGGTGCCGTGCCGTTCCGCGTGGGCGACGGCCGTGGCGATCGTCGCGTGGCCGCAGAACGGCACCTCGGCGAGCGGGCTGAAGTACCGGATGCCGAGCGTGCCGTCGACGGCAGGCACCACGAACGCCGACTCCGAGTAGCCGAGTTCGGCCGCCGTCGCCAGCATCGCCGTGTCGTCGACCCCGGTGGCGTCGAGCACCACACCTGCCGGGTTGCCTCCCGCGGGATCGCTGCTGAAGGCCACGTAGCTCGAAATCTCCATTTGTGGACCGTAACCGCACGTGCGGAGCGGGGCGAGGGGAATACCCGTACGGGGGGCTCGGGCCGGAAAGTGGCGCAGGTTACAGAAGAAGCCTCCGGAAGTGGCGTAATGCAAGGGCCTCTCTCGCGGTCTCACAGGCACGACGGCCACCCCCGGCCGCTGCCCCCGCCCCCGAATCGGAGCCCGACCATGCACGTCACCCTGGAGCAGCCGACCGGCGCCCGTCTGATCACCGACGCGGGTCAGGAGATCGCGATACCGGCCACGCTTCGCTACACCGCCGGCGATCCGCTGGCCGTGCACATCGACTTCCCGTCCCATGTCACCCTCGACGGCGAGGCCGTGACCTGGACGTTCGCCCGGGTGCTGCTGGGCGAGGGGCTGCGGGCCCCCGCCGGGCTCGGCACCGTGCGAATCCGGCCCTGCGGGGCGTCCCACACCTATGTCGAGTTCCATGCGTCGGAGGGCGTGGCCATGATCCGGTTCGCCGCCTCGGATCTGTACCGCTTCCTCGCCCGGACCTACACCGTGATCGCGCCCGGCGAGGAGACGCTGGGGGCGGAGCTGGACCAGGGGCTGGTGACGCTGTTCGGCGGGCGGGTGTGACGCGCGGGTCCCGGTCCCCGCGGCACAGAAAGCACATGCAACAGCACCCGCCCGGCCACCGAACTCGTTCATGATGGTCGTATGGCGACTCGGTCAAAAGCGTTGGTGTGGACGGGAGTCGGGCTCTGCGTCGCGGGGGCCGTCGGACTGGTCGTGGGCGGCGCGCTGGACGTCGACGCCGCCGATCCCTGGGCCAGTGTGGCCGGGGGAGCGGCGGGCCTGTTCGGCCTGGCCGTGACCCTCTACGCCCTCCTCGGGCCGACGTCGGCGCCGTCACCGACGCCCACGGCCTCCGTGACGGCGAGCGGTCCCCGCTCGGTCGCCGCGGGCGGCGCCATCGGGTCCGTGGCGACGGGGGACGGGGCGACCGCCACGCCGCCGCCCACGATGCCCGCCCCTGCGACGCGACCGGCGACGGGGCCCGTCACCGCCTCCGGGGAGCGTTCCGTCGCGGCCGGGGGTGACATCGGGTCGGTGTCGACGGGGGACGCATGAGCGGGTCGGCGGAGGCGTCCGGCGAGCGTTCGATCGCCGCCGGGTCCATCCGGCAGGCGCTCACCGGGGACTTCGCGGTCGCTCACTACGTGGAGAAGTCCCTGACCCTGCCGCCGGAGGCGCTCGAACTGCCGCCGCGGGCACCGTCCGGCATGGTCAACCTGCCGGAGCGGGCCCGCCTGTTCATCGGCAGACAGCCCGAACTCGCGCGACTGGACGAGGCGTTCGAGGACACCGGCGGTGTCGTCGTGCAGGCGGTGCACGGGCTCGGCGGCATCGGGAAGTCGACGCTGGCGGCGAAGTGGGCGGCGGGGCGGACGGGGGCGTACAACCCGGTGTGGTGGATCACCGCCGAGACGCCGGACGACCTCGAGGCCGGTCTGGCCGACCTGGCGGTCGCCCTCCAGCCCGCCCTGCGGGACGTACTCTCGCCGGAGGCCCGCAGTGAACGGGCGGTTCAGTGGCTCGCGGAACGCGACGGCTGGCTGCTCGTGCTGGACAACGTCACCGATCCGGCGGACGTACGGCCGTTGCTGGGGCGCACGACGGGCGGGCGCTTCCTGATCACCACCCGTAGAGCCTCGGGCTGGCACGGGATCGCCGAGCCGCTCTCGCTCGATGTGCTCGAACTGCCCCAGGCAGTCGAGCTGTTCGAGCGGACATACGCCGGTACGGCCGACGGCATCGAGGAGTTGTGCGGCACGCTGGGGTGTCTGCCGCTGGCCGTGGAACAAGCGGCGGCGTACTGCGCGGAGGCGCGCATCACCCCGTCCGCCTATCGGGATCTGCTCGCGCGCCACCCCGAGCGGATCCTCGCCAACACGGCCGAGGGCGGTGACGCCGAGCAGACGATCGCCCGGGTGTGGCGGGTGACCATGGACCGGCTGGCGGACACGCCGGTCGCGGCGCGCATCCTGCGGGTCATCGCCTGGTGGGCGCCGGACGGGATTCCGCGCGCGTACGTCGAGTCGCTGGGCGATGAGCCCGACGTCAGGGAGGCGCTGCGGCGGCTCGCCGCGCACAGCATGATCGGCCTGCGTGAGGACGGGACCATCTCGGTGCACCGGTTGGTGCAGGCGGTGTCGCGGGCCGGGGAGGACGGGGCCGAGGGCCATGCGGAAGCGGTCCGTGTCCTGCTGGAGGAAGCGTGGAACGCGATGGACCGCCCGCTTGTCCGGGAGTGGAACCTTCAGGTGATCGCGCTCCTCCAGCACGACTCGGAGCTGGGGATACCCAGGGATTTCGAGGTCTTGTTGTACATCGGCGCCGCCGACCTGATGGGGACAGAGGTCCCGGAGAAGGTCCTTTGGGCGTACGAGTACGCGGTGACCCTCTGCGAGCAGCACCACTTGGGACGTACCCCCACCGCTCGGCTCGCTCAGCGACGCCTCTCGGACATCTGCTGGCTGGCGGGCGACCAGCATCGCGCCGAAGTGCTGCTGATGACCAGTGTGATGGTGGCCAGGCGCGTGCTCGGGCGGGACGACCCGCGGACGATCGACGAGCGCACCGCTCTGGCCAAGGTGAGGATGCGGCAGGAGCGTACTCTCAAGCAGGGGCTGTCACTTGCCGTGAAGAACGCCCGCTGGGCCGAGCGCGCCCTGGGTGCCGACGCTCCGCAGACCCTCCGTGCGGGGGCGGTCGTGGCCGAGGGATGGCGGCTGAGGGCCGAGTCCCGCCCCAGGCCGTACGCGGCGCGAGCCGTCGCCGAGATCGAGCGGCTGCTGGACAAAGCCGTACGGGCCGAAGGCGAGTGCGGTGACACGGCCCTGGCGCACAGGTGGGAACTCGGGGCTGCTCGCGAGGCCGCGGGCGATCTCGCGGGCGCGATCCGGGTCACCGAGGAGTACCTGGAGCAGCGCTCGGCGCCGTCCGACGGTGTGGACACACAAGGACTGAAGGCGCGTCAGCGGATCGCCGTGCTGTTCTGGAAGGCGGGAGAGCACGAGCGCGCACGGGAGTTGGCCGTTGCCCTTCTCGCCGAGGTGGAATCGGCGCTGCCCGCCGACGACGACCTCGGCGGCCGGCTCCGCGAGGCGCTGACGCCGCTGGTCGGCCCGCCCCCGGACGACGAGACCTGAGCCCCAGCACCCTCACAGCCCCCACATCCCCTTGCCCGCCGTGATGACCCCGCCCGCAAGGGCCAGCGACAACACCAGCAGCCGGGCCCCTCTCTCGGACGTCCGCGCGGCCAGCACCCGGCCGATCAACCCACCCGTCACCATCGCCGCGACCACCGCCACCCACCTCGGGCCACTCAGCTGCGGCACCCCGTTCGCCGCCACCGAGAACACATTGACGACCACCCCGTAGAACTGCGCGTTCGGCACGAACTCCCGTACCGTCCACCCCGCGTTGACCGCGTACAACGACACCGGCGGCCCGCCCACCCCGGCCGCGGAGTTCATGAACCCGCCCACCGCACCGGCCGCCACCGCGCCCTTGGTGCCGCGCAGGGCGGGGACCCGGGCGCCGCGCATGACCAGCAGCACGGCGGCCGAGACGAGCCCGCCCATCGTCAACAGCAGCACCGGCTCGGGCAGTCGGCGCGTCATCCATGCGCCCGCCGGGACCGTGCAGGCCGCCGCGGCGCACAGCGGCACCATCGCGCCGGGCCGGACCTGTCGCCAGCCGCTCGCCAGGCCCACGACACTGATCGCGCCGCACGCGCAGTTCGCGAGGACGACCCCCTCCGCCGGCCCCAGCAACAACACCAGCGCCGGCACGGCGACCAGTGCGAAGCCCATTCCGGTGAGCCACTGGACCGAGGAACCGAGCAGCACGATGCCGGCCAGCAGCGCCTCGCCCGCCCAACCGCTCGTCACGGCCCGGCCTCCCTCCCGGCGGCCCGGGGTGTAGCCCGCTCCACCACCCCTTCGGGAGACCACTCCCTCGTGGCCCGCCCCGGGAAACGGAATCGTTGATCTCACCAGGTCAACGACCGCCACCGCGGCCCCGTCCCGAAGGAAACGTCATGAAGGCACTGCTCTCCTCCCGTCCCGTCCTGTGGTTCCTGTTCCTCTTCAACGCGGTCGTCGCCGTGGCCGCCCCCTTCGTCGTCGACGGCGGGCAGGGCATCGTGACCGCCGTCGGCATGGGCGTCGTATCGCTTGGGGCCGGGGTCGAGTTGGTGCGCGGGCGGGGCCGCGGGAAGGCTGCCGCTGTGTGACGCGCCCACCGCGCAGCGTGAGTTGGAGACGTGTTGTCCGGGGCCTGTACGTCCGCTGCACGGGCCCTAACCAGTGCGAAGCGAGTCTGGAGTCACTTCCACCGCAGAGACCCAACAGACCCGTACTGGAGATGAGATGACTCGCCGTTCCCTCAGTAAGCGCGTAGCCGTGGTCACCGCCACCGCGGTGGTCGCCGTCGGCACCGTCGCCGCCGGTGCCGCCGTCGCCGGGCCCGGGTGGGGCGACGGGAAGCCCGGCAAGAAGGGAATAGCCCAGCTGTTCTACCAGTGGAACAGGACCCTGCAGACCGGGGACCCGGAGCAGGTCGCCGACCTGTACGCGAAGGACGCGGTGCTGCTGCCCACGGTCTCCAACCAGGTCCGCTCCGACCACGCCGGCATCGTCGACTACTTCGAGCACTTCCTCGCGAACAAGCCGGTCGGCACGAAGATCGAGACCCATGTCAACGTCCTCGACCGCGACTCGGCCATCGACACCGGTGTCTACGAGTTCGCGCTCACCGACCCCGAGACCGGCGCGAAGAGCACCGTCGAGGCCCGCTACACCTATGTGTACGAGAAGCGGAACGGCGAGTGGCTGATCGTCAACCACCACTCCTCGAAGATGCCCGAAGGCTGATCGTCACCTTCAGCCCGCCCTCGGGCCCGTCCCCGAGGGTCACGGTCCCGCCGTCGTCCGTCACCAGCTGCTTGACGACGGCGAGGCCGAGTCCGGAGCCGGTCTTCCCGGTCAGGCCCCTGCCGCGCCAGAAGCGGTCGAAGGCACGGGACTTGTCGGTGTCCGACATCCCGGGGCCCTCGTCGAGAACCGAGAGCACCACCTCGTCGCCCTTGGGCTCCACCTCGACGGTGATCGTGCCGCCGTCCGGTGACACCTCAAGGGCGTTCGAGAGCACGTTGTCCAGCACCTGGTCCATATGGCCGGGGCTGGTCAGCACGAGCGGCCGGCCGTCGGCACTCCCCCCGAGCGTGATGCTGACTCCACGCTCGTCGGCGGCCGGCCGCCACACGTCCAGCCGCTCCCGGACGATGTCCCACAGCGGCAGCGGTTCGGCCGCGGTCACCTTGGCCTCCGCGCGGGCCAGCACCAGCAGCCCGTTCACCAGCCGGCTGATCCGGACGACCTCGGCCGTCGCCTGCTCCACGTCCTCCTTGACGAAGTCGTCGTCCACACCGTCCGCGATGTTGTCCAGCGACAGCCGCAACGCCGTGAGAGGTGTGCGCAGTTGATGCGAGGCGTCCGCCACGAAGATGCGCTGGGAGGCGACCAGCGTGTCCAGTCGTTCCGCGCCCTGATTGAGGGTGCGCGCCAGCGTCTGGGTCTCCGGCGGGCCCGTCACGGGGGAGCGGGCGGTCAGATCGCCGTCGCTGAACCTGCTCGCCATGTCGTTGAGCTGGCGCAGCGGCCGGGTGATACGCCGGGCCGCCGCGGCGCCGATCACCGCGGCCACGGCCAGGACGACCACCGCGAGGCCGGCCCGGAAAACCCAGATCTGCCACAGCCGGCCGGTCATGTCCTCGGTGGAGTACACGATGCGTACGGCGCCGACGACCGGGCCCCTGTTGCGGCCGTCGAGGTCCACCGCGCTGGAACGGGCGGGGACCGTGATCTTCAGCTCCGGCCCCCAGATGAAGGAGGAGCCCCAGTCGGTCGTGGGCTCGCCCTTCTGAAGGGCCTTGGCCAGGGCCGCGTCCTGCTCCGGACGCGGCAGACGGGTGGCGCAGCGCCCGCTCACCTCGACCGTGCCGGGAGTCTGGCCGGCGTACGCCCTGGCCATCTCGTCCAGTGCCGCGCACGACGAGGCGTTGCCGTTGCCGAGCAGCAGCGCCATGGTGTCGGCCTCACGCCGCACCGAGTCCGCGGTGTCGCCCCGCAGCTGGTCCGTGAGGGTGAAGGCCACCGGCACGGTGAACAGGGCGATGGCGACCGCGACGAGCAGGACGTAACTGCGGATGAGCTGGCGGATCATGACGCGCCGCTATCGCCGTTCACGATCTCCAGGCGGAAGCCGACACCTCGCACGGCCTCGATCGTGATCGCCCCGGCGAGCTTGCGCCGCAGCGCCGCCACATGCACATCCAGCGTCTTGGTCGGCCCGAACCAGTTGGCGTCCCAGACCGCCTCCATGATCTGCTCGCGCGACATCAGCGCCCCGGGCTCCTCGGTGAGGAAGGCCAGCAGGTCGTACTCCTTGGGCGCGAGCCCCACCTCCTCGCCGTCCAGCCGGACGCGGGCCGCCTTGCGGTCGACGGTGAGGCGGTCGCCGTAACGGTCCGGGCCGGTCTCGGCGGCGGGCGTACGGGGCTGAACGCGGCGCATCACCGCTCGTATCCGCGCGATGACCTCGCGGACGCCGAACGGCTTGGAGACGTAGTCGTCCGCGCCGAGCTCCAGGCCCACCACCCGGTCCGTCTCGTCGCTGCGCGCGCTGATCACGATGATCGGCACGCTTCCGCGCTCGCGCAGCGCCTTGCAGACGTCGAGCCCGTCGGCGTCGGGCAGACCGAGATCGAGGAGTACGACGTCGTAGGGCTCCTTGTGGCTCAGGGCCGCGCTGCCCGTGGTGACCCAGGCCACCTCGAAGCCGTAGCGCAGCAGTCCGCGCCGGAGGGACTCGGCGACCGGCTCGTCGTCTTCCACCAGAAGTACGCGCACACGGCGAACCCTAGTGGTTGAACTTTAAAGACGACCGGTCGCCGAGCCCGTGATCAGGCGATCCGTGGCGAAAAGCCACTTACCACATGATCGGCAGCCGCTCCGGGATCCGCTTCATGAAGCCCGTCCGCCACACCAACTGCTCGATCGGCACGGCCAGCCGCAGCTTCGGCATCCGTTCCAGCAGGGCCCCCAGGGCGATCTCGGCGTGCTTGCGGCCGAGGGCGGTGGCGGGGCAGTAGTGGCTTCCGCCGCCGAAGGAGAGGTGGGCGGTGGCGTTCTCACGGCCGAGGTCGACCGTGTGGGGGTCGGGGAAGGCGGCCGGGTCGAAGTTCGCGCCCTCGACGAGGACCAGGACGAGGTCGCCGGCCTTCACGTCCACGTCTCCCAGCCGTACGTCCTGTGTCGCCAGCCTCGGCAGGCCGTCGCCGATGGACAGGTTGATGCGCAGCAGTTCATCGACGGCGGCGGGGATCCTGCCGGGGTGCGCGACCAACTCGTCCTGCAGGTCCGGGTGCTGGATCAGCGACACCAGCGCCATCGCCAGGAAGCCGGACGTGGAGATGACGCCCGCGCCGAACATCGTCACCCCGACCGTCGCGAGCATCTCGTCGGTGAGGTGGCCGTAGTCCGGATCCGCGCGCAGGGCGGCGAGTTCGGCCATCAGACCCGTCGTCGCCGGGTCGTCGAGCCGCTCCGTCATGTACGCCAGGTCCCGGTCCCAGTTGAGCCGGGCACCCGCGACGGGGCACGCCGAGTTCATGAACGCGATGTCCAGGCTCCGCATCAGCCGGGGCGCGTCGGCCGGCGGGATGCCGAGGATGCGGCAGTGCATGCCGGCCGAGTACGGATCGGCGAAGCCGGCGCGCAGATCCGCGGGGGCGCCCTCGCCGATCAGCCCGTCGACGAGTTCGGCGGCGTAGGACCGCATCCAGTCCGCGAGCCCGGGGCTCTTCGGGTTCAGTGCCTTGAGTACGGCCTTGCGCAGGCCGGCACCGGTGATGTTCCCCATGTTGTTGACGACCTCGGGCGGGATCGTCAGCGCGTACTGGCGGGGCACTCCGGGTGCCGAGGTGTCCTTGAGGCTGAAGCGGGGGTCTTCGAGGACCTGCCTGCACAGGTCGTACGACGACACCAGCCAGGCCTCGTCGCCGGCGATGGTGCGCACCCGGCGTACGGGGGTGCGCTCCCGCAACTCCTCGACCTCGTGCGGGAGTTGGTCGCCCCGCCAGGAGAACGGGAAGTCGATGGCGGTCTCAGTGAGCATCGGTGGCCCTCTCGGCGGGCGTCACGATGGCGTGCCCCTGGTTGCGGGAGGCGCGCAGGCCGGCGCCCCGGGAGTAGAGCAGCTCGGCCATCGGCAGCAGCTGGTGGTAGCAGTTGAGGGACGAGGGGACACCGAGGATGGCGGGGGTGTCCAGGAACAGGGGAGCCTCGGCGCAGACATAGGCCAGGCAGACCTCGCGCTGGGCCTTGGTCGCGTGCCCCGCCTTCTCGGCGAGGAAGGAGTCGACGAGCTTCTCGCAGGTCGTGCGGAACTCGTCGTCGGTGGCCAGGCGGGCCTGGAGACGGTCGTGGATCTCGCGGTACGCCGGGTTGCCGCGGAAGTCGGACATGGCGTGGGCGTGCAGACGGGTGCCGGCGGGGTCCACCGCCGCTACGGCGCCCAGGACCTTGGCCCGTACGCCGCGCAGGTTCTTCACCGCCTTGCGGCGCGCGTCGTCGGGCGGGTAGCCGGACGCCGCGTACATCTCGGCCACGTACAGGTCCGTGTAGACGAAGTCCACCCGTTCGAACCGGGCCAGACCCCATTGGGCGAGGTCATGGACCCGGCGGGCGGAGAAGTAGCTGTTGCCGGGGGAGACGCCGATGACGGCGTGGTCGCCGGCGGCTCGGATCACCTCGCAGTGCGGGGTGAAGGGCTGGATCCTGAAAAGGCCGGCCGGGGAATCCGTATCGGCCGATGTGACGTGCTGGATCTCGGAAGCGGTCGCAGTCGTCAAAGGAGGAGAATCCTTGCGCGTCGCAAGTCCCGATGGAGCCTTGTGCTCCTGGTGTGGCGACGACGACGCGAAGTTAGTGTGCGACTACGGAGAGCGTCAATGGCCTCATGATGGTCCGCATCACGCGGTAGTGACCTGTCCCACTTTCCGGAGTGCCCTGCTCCCCACCGGGCAGAGACCATCCCGGAGCGCCGGAATCTCACGATCTGGGAACCCCAAGGTCGTTTTCGGACGCTCGATAGACTGAGCCGACACACACGGACTGAGCGAGGAGCGCACGTGGGCCTTGTCGTGCAGAAGTACGGAGGCTCCTCCGTAGCCGATGCCGAAGGCATCAAGCGCGTCGCCAAGCGGATCGTGGAAGCGAAGAAGAACGGTCACCAGGTGGTGGCCGTCGTTTCCGCGATGGGCGACACGACGGACGAGCTGATCGATCTCGCCGAGCAGGTATCCCCGATCCCTGCCGGGCGCGAGCTCGACATGCTGCTGACCGCGGGAGAGCGGATCTCCATGGCCCTGCTGGCCATGGCGATCAAAAACCTGGGCCACTCGGCCCAGTCGTTCACCGGCAGCCAGGCAGGTGTCATCACCGACTCGGTCCACAACAAAGCCCGGATCATCGATGTCACACCGGGCCGGATCCGCACCTCGGTGGACGAGGGCAACATCGCCATCGTCGCCGGTTTCCAGGGCGTGAGCCAGGACAAGAAGGACATCACCACGCTGGGGCGTGGCGGGTCGGACACCACCGCGGTGGCGCTGGCCGCCGCGCTCGACGCCGAGGTGTGTGAGATCTACACCGACGTCGACGGCGTGTTCACCGCCGACCCGCGCGTGGTCAAGAAGGCGAAGAAGATCGACTGGATCTCCTTCGAGGACATGCTGGAGCTGGCTGCGTCCGGCTCGAAGGTGCTGCTCCACCGCTGTGTGGAGTACGCCCGCCGGTACAACATCCCGATCCACGTCCGGTCCAGCTTCAGCGGACTTCAGGGCACGTGGGTCAGCAGCGAGCCGATCGAGCAAGGGGACAAGCAGGTGGAGCAGGCCATCATCTCCGGTGTCGCGCACGACACCTCCGAGGCCAAGGTCACGGTCGTCGGTGTGCCGGACAAGCCGGGCGAGGCCGCTGCGATCTTCCGGACGATCGCCGACGCCGAGATCAACATCGACATGATCGTGCAGAACGTGTCCGCCGCCTCCACAGGCCTGACGGACATCTCCTTCACGCTCCCCAAGGCCGAGGGCCGCAAGGCCATCGACGCCCTGGAGAAGAACAAGCACGGCATCGGCTTCGACTCGCTGCGCTACGACGACCAGATCGGCAAGATCTCCCTCGTCGGCGCCGGCATGAAGACCAACCCCGGTGTCACGGCCGACTTCTTCAAGGCGCTGTCCGACGCCGGTGTGAACATCGAGCTGATCTCGACCTCCGAGATCCGAATCTCGGTCGTCACCCGCGCCGACGACGTCAACGAGGCCGTGCGCGCCGTGCACTCGGCCTTCGGGCTCGACTCGGACAGCGACGAGGCCGTGGTCTACGGCGGCACCGGGCGATGACCCGACGACCGACGCTCGCGGTCGTGGGAGCGACCGGGGCCGTGGGCTCGGTCATGCTCCAGATCCTGTCCCAGCGTGCGGACATCTGGGGCGAGATCCGTCTGATCGCCTCGCCGCGCTCGGCCGGCCGCAAGCTGACCGTGCGCGGCGAGGAGGTCGAGGTGGTGGCGCTCACCGAGGAGGCCTTCGCCGGGGTCGACATCGCGATGTTCGACGTACCGGACGAGGTGGCCGCCCGCTGGGCGCCGGTTGCCGCCGCCAAGGGCGCGGTGGTGGTGGACAACTCGGGCGCCTTCCGGATGAACCCCGAGGTGCCCCTCGTCGTCCCCGAGGTCAATGCGCACGCCGTACGGATGCGGCCGCGCGGGATCGTCGCCAACCCCAACTGCACGACCCTCTCGATGATCGTGGCGCTGGGCGCGCTGCACGCCGAGTTCGGGCTGCGGGAGCTGGTCGTGTCCTCGTACCAGGCGGTGAGCGGGGCCGGGCGCGCCGGTGTGGAGACGCTCAGGCAGCAGCTGTCCCTGGTCGCCGGCACCGAACTGGGGACCGGCCCGGGTGACGTACGGCGGGCCGTCGGCGACAACACCGGGCCGTTCCCGGAGCCGGTCGCGCTGAACGTCGTGCCGTGGGCCGGGTCGCTGCGCGAGGACGGCTGGTCCTCGGAGGAGATGAAGGTGCGGGACGAGTCCCGCAAGATCCTCGGGCTGCCCAAACTGCCGGTCGCGGTGACCTGTGTACGGGTGCCGGTGCTGACCGGGCACTCGCTGACCCTGCACGCCCGCTTCGAGAACGAGGTCACGGTCGCCAAGGCGCGCGAGATCCTGGCCACCGCCCCGGGGGTCGTGCTGTACGACGACCCGGCCGCCGGTGAGTTCCCCACGCCCGCCGATGTCGTGGGCACGGATCCGACCTGGGTCGGCCGGGTGCGGCGCGCGCTCGACGATCCGACCGCGCTCGAACTGTTCGTCTGCGGCGACAATCTGCGCAAGGGTGCGGCGCTCAACACCGCGCAGGTCGCGGAGCTCGTGGCGGCGGAATTTTCGTGAACCGCCCGTGGTGCCGGAAATCTCCTGGGCTCGGACGGGAACGTTTGTAGGATCTGTGTGAGAAGTGTGAGCCGATCGATGGTCCGTACCACTTGAACCGGACCCTGTCGGCAGCTGAAGATTTTTCTCCCCGCTCTGCAACCGCTTGCAGGGCGGGGAGCGTCTTTGCGGTCGCCCTTATGGGGTGTGGAGACGCGTTTTTTCTGGCGTGGGGACGCCGAATGGGCGGGGCGTGGGGACGTCTGCCCATATAGGACATAAGGGAAGAGCGGGTAGGCATGTGGGCGTTTGACGCACGGTCAGCTGTGCTGCCTGGGGCGAGACGGTCGGCTGCTGGGGTGGTGAGTGGGTCGGTTGCGGGTCCTGGAGGGGTGATTGCGGAGACTGGCGCAAAAGTGACGTCCGGCACGTACAACCCTCCTGGGGGGACGCGTGTCCAACAGGCGTGGCAGAGGTACTCGACTTCAGCGCGGCGACCCGCGGCACGGCCCTACGGCCGCCCCGTCGGCCCGTCCGACCCCGCATGCCCGGTGCGCCCGGCGGCATGCCGGTGATCGCGCCCATGCCTGCAGCGCGGCCCACCCGCATACCCAGTCAGCGTGACGGTGCCGAGCACGCCGAGAACACCGCGGCGGCCGGCACCACCGTCGACCACCTCACCGAGACCTACCGGGCGCACTACCGCTCGCTCCTGGGGCTCGCGGCCCTCCTCCTCGACGACACCGCCTCCTGCGAGGACGTCGTCCAGGAGGCGTTCATCCGCGTCCACTCGGCGCGCAAGCGGGTGCGTGACCCGGAGAAGACGCTGGCGTATCTGCGCCAGACCGTCGTGAATCTCTCCCGCTCCGCCCTGCGCCGCCGCATACTCGGGCTGAAGCTGCTGTCCAAGCCGATGCCCGACATGGCGAGCGCGGAGGAGGGGGCGTACGACCAGCTCGAGCGCGACTCCCTCATCAACGCGATGAAGGGCCTGCAGCGCCGCCAGCGCGAGGTGCTGGTCCTGCGGTACTTCGCGGACATGACCGAGGCGCAGGTCGCCGAGACGCTCGGCATCTCGCTGGGCTCGGTGAAGGCGTACGGCTCGCGCGGGATCGCGGCGCTGCGGGTCGCCATGGAGGCGCCGGCATGAGCGGGGACCAGAACGGGCGGCGCGATCCGGCACAACGCCCGGACGAGCAAGATCCGAAGCAATCGCACGCTGGGAACGGAACTGTGAACCACGGCCCCGACGACCAGAGCCCCGAGGGGTTCGACTCGGACGAGCTGGCACTGCGCCGCATGTTGCAGGATGCGGTCCAGGAGATCGAGCCGCGCGACGGCACCCTGGACCATCTGCGGCGGGCCGTGCCCGCGCGCCGGGCACGCAAGCGCCAGGCGCTCGTCGGCATGGCGGCCGCGGCCCTCTTCGTCGGCACCGCGGTCCCGGCCCTGGTGCATGTGTCCAACTCGACCGGCACCGACGTCAACCCGTCCGTCGCCGGTCACGGCGAGCAGGCGCAGGGCGGGTCCGGTCAGGGCAAGGAGACCGAGGGCGGCGAGAGCACCTCGGGCGGCTCCTCCGGCAAGACCGAGGACCATGGCAAGGGGGGTGGCAAGGAGGAGGACAAGGGCACCGGCACCGGTTCCGGTGACGACTCCGGCAGCCCCGAGGACCCCACGGCGACC
>NZ_JBHTRZ010000006.1:0-120732 GCF_042795335.1 Streptomyces sp. NPDC056479
CTGGCGTTGATTTTTGGCACGCTGTTGAGTTCTCAAGGAACGGACGCTTCCTTTGTACTCACCCTCTCGGGCTTTCCTCCGGGCGCTTCCCTTCGGTCTTGCGTTTCCGACTCTATCAGACCGTTTCCCGATCCGATTTCCTCGGTGCTTTCCAGGTTCCCGCTCTCGCGTTTCCCTTTCCGGCGGTTCCGACTTTATCAGAAGTTTCAGACCGGACTGACCGGCCACTCATTTCCGATTCATCGGGAGAAGCTTCTCGGGAATCAATGTTCCGCTGAAGCAGATAGATTCTAACTCGGCCCGGCTGGACTACATCCACTTCCAGGCAACTGTTCGAATCTACCTCCCCGCTCGCTCCGTGTCAACGGCTCTTGTGGGGCGAAGAGGACACTAGCAGCTCAGCAGGCGTGCCCGCACATCAGGCCGCGGTCGGAACGGTCGCGCTGCGCTCGGCCGCCTCGAGGTCACCTGTGTCACCGGCGCGCGCGGCACGGCCGCCGAGGACATAGACGTATGCAAGAAAGGCCAGTTCAGCGATTACGCCGATCGTGATGCGTGCCCAGGTGGGCAGGCCCGACGGGGTGACGAAGCCTTCTATGGCGCCGGAGACGAAGAGGACCAGGGCCAGGCCTATCGCCATGCCTATGGCGGCTCGGCCTTCCTCGGCGAGGGCTGAACGCCGGGTGCGTGGGCCTGGGTCGATGAGGGTCCAGCCGAGGCGCAGGCCGGTGCCGGCGGCGACGAAGACTGCGGTCAGTTCGAGGAGGCCGTGCGGCAGGACCAGGCCGAGGAAGGTGTCCAGGCGGCCTGCCGATGACATCAGGCCGATGCCGACACCTAGGTTCAGCATGTTCTGGAAGAGGATCCAGAGCACCGGAAGCCCGAGGAAGACTCCGAGGATCAGGCAGAGGGCGGCGGCCCATGCGTTGTTCGTCCAGACCTGGGCCGCGAAGGAGGCTGCGGGGTGGCTGGAGTAGTACGTCTCGTACTGGCCGCCGGGGCGGGTGAGCTCGTGTAGTTCGCTCGGGGCCGCGATGGTGGCCTGGACTTCGGGATGGGTGCCTATCCACCAGCCCAGGAGGGCCGCGACAAGGGTCGACAGGAGCGCTGTGGGTACCCACCAGTGGCGCGACCGGTAGACCGCGGCGGGGAAACCGTGGGCCAGGAAGCGGGTGACATCGCGCCAGGAGGCGCGTCGCGTGCCTGCGACCGCACTACGCGCGCGTGCCACCAGCTGGCTGAGCCGGCCGGTCAGCTGGGGGTCGGGTGCGCTGGACTGGATCAGGGACAGGTGGGTGGCGGTGCGCTGGTAGAGGGCGACGAGTTCGTCGGCCTCGGTGCCGGTGAGGCGGCGCTGGCGCCCGAGGAGGGCGTCGAGGCGGTCCCACTCGGCTCGGTGGGCGGTGACGAAGACGTCGAGGTCCATCTGGTTTCCTGCTCCTCGGCTGTTCGTCGGCGACTCGTCGTAGGTGTCAGCTTGTCGTACTGCGGCGCGATGCGCCCTCAGCTTGGCAGACTGGCCATTTCAGGGGCAGATCAGGGGAAGGACGGTCGGCGTGAGTGAGCTGGTGACGGGCGAGGCGGTGGCGTTGGAATTGCGCCCTGCGAAGCTGCCCAGCAGGGCACTTGCCGTGCTGCTCGATCTGGCCGTGGCCTTGGTCGCCTACCTCGTCGTGACCATTGGCGTGGTCGCTGCCACCGCTTCGTTGGACGAGGCGGCGCAGACCGCGCTGTCGATCGCGATGTTCGTGTTGCTGCTGGTCGGCGGGCCGATCGCGGTCGAGACGCTCAGCCATGGGCGTTCGCTCGGGAAGCTGGCGTGCGGGCTGCGGGTGGTGCGCGACGACGGTGGACCGATTCGCTTCCGGCACGCACTGGTGCGGGGCCTCATAGGCGTGATCGAGATTCTGATGACGCTCGGCGTCGTCGCCGTCATCGCTTCACTGGTGTCCGCGCGCGGGCGGCGGCTGGGTGATGTGTTCGCCGGGACTCTCGTGGTCCGGGAACGGGTGCCCCTGACCCGGGTGGGGTTCGTGCCGCCGCCTCCGCCGTGGTTGGCCGGGCGGTTCTCGGGGCTCGATCTGTCGGCGGTTCCCGATGGTCTGTGGCTCGCCGTTCGCCAGTACCTGACGCGGATGCAGCAGCTCGACCCGCAGGTCGCCTGGAGCATGGCGGAGCGGCTTGCTACGGATCTCGCAACGCGTACGGGCGCTCCGGCCCCGCAGGGTGTGCCGCCTGCCGCGTATCTGGCCGCGGTTCTTCAGGAGCGGCAGGCGAGGGAGGCGCGGCGCGCATTCGGCAACGGGTCGGCTGCGGGCAGGGCGCCTGTCGGCGTCGAGGTGGCGGGCGGGCCGGGTGCGGCGGCTGGTGCACCCGGCACGTACGGTCCACCGGTCACGTCGCCCACGGTCATGCCGCCCCCGGCTGCGATGCCTCCGCCCTCGCCTTTCACCTACGGCGCGGCGTCTCCCGCCCCCCAGGACGCGCCACCCGCCGACCGACCCTCCACCGGCTTCGTCCCGCCGGCCTAGCCACCGCTCAAGCCGGCGGCGAGGGCGGCGATTCCAGGTCCTCCAGCTCGATGCCCGGTGCCGCCAGGACTACGTCGCCGGCGATGTGTACGGCGTGCTGCTCGCCCGTGTCCAGGGCTGTGACCTGGTATTCGTCCACGGTCAGAGAGCCGTTGTCAGTGGCGTGTGTTTGGCTGTTCACCAAGGCCCAGGACTGGTCCACGGTGCGTGGGGCGAGGACCGGATCCGTGAAGGCCACGAGGCGCACACGGGTTGCCGAGGCGGAGAGGGTGAGGCGAAGGAGACGAGCGGTGGCGATGAGGAACGCGGGGGATGTTCCGGTGAAGGCATGGGCGCGCACATTGCCTTCCGTGGCGTGAACCCCGGTGGGGTCGGTACGGACCCAGGTGACGCCGTCGAGGGCGGCGCCTCGGACCTGCCAGCCACCGGCGTGGAGTTCGAGACGGATGGGGCGGCCGAGTTCGTCGAGGGCCAGATCGACGGAGCCGCTGTGATCGCCCGCCGGGGTGGTCAGCTGGGCGACATAACGCCAGCCGGAGGGGCCGGGGGCGCAGTGGAAGTGTTCTTCTGCGAGGGGGGTGTGATCGTGCGGATCATGGAGCGAATAACGGCCGCGGGGCATCGGGGTCCTGGGGTTTGACGGACGGACTGGACCGGCCACGCGGGCCGATGAAGCTGCCTGGCCGAAGGGCCAAGCGGGCCAAAGGGGCAGGCCCCCGGCACGGGGGTGCGGGGGCCTGCCTCGGAGGAACTGCCGCTCGGCTCAGTAGCGGTAGTGGTCCGACTTGTACGGGCCGTCGACCTCGACGCCGATGTACGCGGCCTGCTCGGGGCGGAGCGTCGTCAGCTTCACGCCGAGCGAGTCCAGGTGGAGGCGGGCGACCTTCTCGTCCAGGTGCTTGGGCAGCGTGTACACACCGGTCGGGTAGGCGTCCGGCTTGGTGAACAGCTCGATCTGCGCCAGCGTCTGGTCGGCGAAGGAATTGGACATCACGAAGGACGGGTGACCGGTCGCGTTGCCCAGGTTCAGCAGGCGGCCCTCGGACAGCACGATGAGCACCTTGCCGTCCGGGAAGGTCCAGGTGTGGACCTGCGGCTTGACCTCGTCCTTGACGACGCCCGGGACCTTTGCGAGGCCGGCCATGTCGATCTCGTTGTCGAAGTGGCCGATGTTGCCGACGATCGCCTGGTGCTTCATCTTGGCCATGTCCGAGGCCATGATGATGTCCTTGTTGCCGGTCGTGGTGATGAAGATGTCGGCCTTGTCGACGACCTCGTCGAGGGTCGTGACCTGGTAGCCGTCCATCGCCGCCTGCAGGGCACAGATCGGGTCGATCTCGGTGATGATCACGCGGGCGCCCTGTCCGCGCAGGGACTCCGCGCAGCCCTTGCCCACGTCGCCGTAGCCGCAGATGACCGCGGTCTTGCCGCCGATCAGGACGTCGGTGGCGCGGTTGATGCCGTCGACGAGGGAGTGGCGGCAGCCGTACTTGTTGTCGAACTTCGACTTGGTGACGGCGTCGTTCACGTTGATCGCGGGGAAGAGGAGGTCGCCGTCGCGCTGCATCTCGTACAGGCGGTGGACACCGGTGGTGGTCTCCTCGGTGACGCCGCGGATCTCGGACGCCAGCTGGGTCCACTTCTGCGAGCCGTCCGTGATGGTGCGGTGCAGGAGTTCGAGGATGACGCGGTGCTCGTCGGACTCGGCGGTGTCGACGTCCGGGACCTTGCCGTCCTTTTCGTACTCGACGCCCTTGTGGACGAGGAGGGTGGCGTCACCGCCGTCGTCCAGGATCATGTTCGGGCCGCCGGTGGGGGTGTTCGGCCAGGTCAGGGCCTGCTCCGTGCACCACCAGTACTCCTCCAGGGTCTCGCCCTTCCAGGCGAAGACCGGGATGCCCTGCGGGTTCTCGGGCGTGCCGTTCGGGCCGACGGCGATCGCGGCGGCGGCGTGGTCCTGGGTGGAGAAGATGTTGCAGGACGCCCAGCGGACCTCGGCGCCCAGGGCGACCAGGGTCTCGATGAGGACGGCGGTCTGCACGGTCATGTGCAGGGAGCCGGTGACGCGGGCGCCGGCCAGGGGCTGCGCCTCGGCGTACTCCTTGCGGATCGCCATCAGGCCGGGCATCTCGTGCTCGGCGAGGGTGATCTCCTTGCGGCCGAACGCGGCCAGGGAGAGGTCGGCGACCTTGAAGTCCTGTCGGTTCTCGACAGTCGTCATTACGAGCTGCTCCTCGGGGTTGGGGCGAGGGTGGGTACGGCTGGTCTGCGCGGCGGCGGACACAGGGTGCCCGAAGAGGACACAGGCATGCCCGCGTACACGCAGCGCAGTCCGTCGGAGGCCCTCTCTCCCTCGGCCGGTCCTTGTCGGGACCGCCCGACCGCCATCAGCAGCGACGTCTGGCTCTGTCCCAAGCTACACCGGGAGGCCCGGCCGTCCCCAGTCCGCCTCCGAACAGATCGAGCCATCAAGGGGTCCGAGGGTGGGTGGGAAGAGGGGCCGCCCGGACGTCGGCGGCAGGGCAGGTGACGGTCGGGTGCGGGAGCGATAACAGGACACCAACGAAGAGTTCACAGGTGTCGGCAGACCGGGACGTTCCGGAAGCCTTGCCCCTTTGAGCTTGCGGTGAGGTGGGGCAGGATGCCTCGAGATCGGAACATCTGATCGATCTTGCGGGTCGTCCGGGACGGCGTATCCGCATGACAAAGGCGTTAGGAGATCGACGTGACCAATCCGGCCGGCCCTCCCCCCACGGGCAGCGGCGGCGGCGAGCAGAAGCGGTTGAGGCTGCTCGCGGTCACCGCTTGCCCGACCGGCATCGCCCACACGTACATGGCGGCTGAGAAGCTCGCGCAGGCCGCCGAGAGCCGTGGCATCGACATGAAGGTGGAGACCCAAGGGTCCATCGGGGCTGAAAACGTTCTCGATGACAACGATGTCAACCACGCCGACGGCGTCATCATCGCCGCGGACAAGGACGTGGACCTGAGCCGTTTCGCCGGTAAGCGGGTTCTCACCGTCGGGGTGGCCGAGGGCATTCGCCACCCCGAGCAGCTGATCGAGCGGGTGCTGTCGGCGCCCGTGCACACGGGAGGGGGCGCCCCCACGGCCCCCGCGTCCGGCGGTGGCAGGGAGCGGAGCGTCGGGTACAAGGCGCTGATGAACGGGGTCAGCTACATGATCCCGTTCGTCGTGGTCGGCGGGCTGCTGATCGCGATCTCGCTCTCGCTCGGCGGGCACACGGACCCGTCGGGCGGTCTGGTCATCCCGAAGGACTCCTTCTGGATGGACGTGAACAACATCGGTGTCATCGGCTTCACGCTGATGGTGCCGATCCTGTCCGGTTACATCGCGTACGCCATCGGCGATCGGCCCGCCCTCGTGCCCGGCATGATCGGTGGCTGGATCGCCAACACCGGTGAGCTGTACGACTCCAAGGCGGGCGCCGGGTTCATCGGGGCGATCGTGACCGGGTTCCTCGCCGGGTATCTGGTGTTGTGGATCAAGAAGGTCAAGGTCCCGAAGTTCGCGCAGCCGATCATGCCGATCATCGTGATCCCGATCGTGGCGACCACGGCGCTCGGGATGTTCTTCATCTACGTCATCGGCAAGCCGATCTCCTGGGTGTTCGAGAACCTGACCGACTGGCTCAGCGGGATGACCGGCACGAGCGCGATCCTGCTCGGCGCGATTCTCGGGCTCATGATCGCGTTCGACATGGGCGGGCCGGTCAACAAGACGGCGTTCCTGTTCGGCGCCGGGCTCATCGCGACCGGCAACCAGACGGTCATGGGCATGTGCGCGGCCGCGATCCCGGTCATGCCGCTCGGTCAGGGCCTGGCCACGCTGATACGCAAGCGGCTGTACACCGAGCAGGAGCGGGAGACCGGGCTCGCCGCGCTGTTCATGGGCTGCTTCGGCATCTCCGAGGGCGCGATCCCGTTCGCCGCGGCTCGGCCCGCGCAGGTCATCCCCGCCAACATGCTGGGCGGCGCGGTCGCCGGTGCGATCGCCGGGGTCGCCGGCGTCGAGGACGCGGTGCCGCACGGCGGGCCGATCGTGGCCGTGCTGGGTGCGGTGAGCGGCGTGCCCCTGTTCTTCGTGGCCGTGGTGATCGGCTCGGTCGTCACCGCGCTGACGACGGTGGCCCTCGTCGACCTGGGTGAGCGCACGCGGCGCGGGGAGGCGGGCGTCGGTGCGGGTGCGGCTGGGCCTGAGCCCGCGCTGGTCGGAGTGCCCGGTGGCGGTGGCGGTGCGGTCGTAGAGCAGGCGTCGGTACGTGCGCCGGCGACGGCCGCTGGTGCCGCGAGCAGCGCCACAGTCGTAGCGGAGGAAGCGGCGGTACCCCAGCAGGCCGAAATGTCCGACCCCGACGACGCGCCCACCGAGGTCCTGTCCGGTCACCTCACCGACCGGACCGTCAAGGTCCGCCTCGAAGCCGACGACAAGGAGGCCGCGATCCGGGAGATGGCGGAGCTGCTGGCTCGGACCGGCCGGGTCGCGGACCTGGACGAGCTGGTGGCGACCGCGCTGCGGCGGGAGGCACAGGGGACGACCGGACTCGGTGAGGAGATCGCGATTCCGCATGCCAAGACGGATGCGGTGATGGCGCCGGTCGTGGGTTTCGCGCGGTCCGTCGAGGGCGTCGAGTGGGGCTCGCTGGACGGTACGAAGGCGAGGCTGGTGTTCATGATCGCCGTACCGGAGGCGGCCGCGGGCGATGAGCATCTGCGGATTCTGGCGCTGCTGTCGCGGAAGTTGATGGATGCGGCGTTCCGGGAGCGGCTGCTGGCCGCCGGTGACGAACGCGCGGTGCTGAGGGTGCTCAGCGAGATCCAGTGACCGTGGCGCGGGCTCACGGCCGTCATGGCGTGGGCCCGCGCGGACGGTTCGGCGACAGCCGCTACCCTCTGCCGCTGCGGAAGTTCCGCCCGGGGAGGGAGTACTGATGGAGGAGGCGCGAAGACTCCAGGTCACGGCGTGGGTGGTGGGCCTCGTGGGGCTCGCGCTCGTGGTCGGGTCCGTGCTGTGGCTGCGGACGGGCTATGCGCTGTCCGCCGTGGCGAGCGAGAGCATGACGCCCACGTACGCCGTCGGCGACCGGATCGTCGCCGAGCGCGTCGACGCGGACCAGGTGGGCAGGGGCGATGTGGTGCTGTACTCCGCGCCGGAGCGCTACTACGACGGGCCGCCCGTCATGCAGCGCGTCATCGGCGTGGGCGGCGACCGCATCGTCTGCTGCGTGGGCACGGGAACGGCGCGGGAGCGGATCACCGTCAACGGCAGGCCGCTCAGCGAGCCGTATGTGAAGGGCGGCATCGCCAACGGCATGCCTCCGTACGACGTGACGGTGCCCGAAGGCCGGCTGTTCGTGCTCGGCGACAACCGGCTGAACTCCCGCGACTCCCGTTCCTTCGCCGCGGACCACGGCGGGACGGTGCCCGTAGGGGCGGTCGTCGGCCGGGTGACCGACAGCTATGCGATGCCCGTGCTGCTCGCGGTGGCCACGCTGCTCGGGTTTCTTCTCGCGCTCGCCGGGCTCGTCCTCGGGGTCGCGGCACGGAACGTACGACGGCGGCCGGCGGCGCGGCTGACGCTGTGGCCCGAGCACTTCTGACGGGACCGGCGCTCGGGAACGAGCGACGGGGCCCGCCGATCGACTCGGCGGGCTCCGTCGCCGTACGGACAAGTGCCGTACGGGAAGCTGTCGTACGAACCGTCAGTGGTCGGTGCCGTGCTGTGCCGGGCCGCCGGGCGTCGCCTCGCGGTCGGCGCCCTTGGCCGCCTCGGTCTCGCTGTAGATGTCGGGCTCGAGGTAGATGACGCGGGCGATCGGGACGGCCTCGCGGATGCGGGCCTCGGCGGCGTTGATCGCGGAGGCGACCTCGCCGGCCGTGTCGTCGTGCTGGACGGCGATCTTGGCGGCGACCAGGAGCTCCTCCGGGCCGAGGTGGAGCGTGCGCATGTGGATGATGCGGGTGACGACGTCGCCGTCGACGATGGCGGCCTCGATCTTCTGGACGTCCTCGACGCCCGCGGACTCGCCGAGCAGCAGCGACTTGGTCTCGATGGCCAGCACGACCGCGATCAGGACGAGCAGGATGCCGATGCAGACCGTGCCGATGCCGTCCCAGACGCCGTCGCCGGTGAGCAGGGCCAGGCCGACGCCGCCCAGGGCGAGGACCAGACCGACCAGCGCGCCGAGGTCCTCCAGGAGGACGACGGGCAGCTCGGGGGCCTTGGCGTGGCGGACGAACTCCTTCCAGGACTTCCTGCCCCGCAGGACGTTGGACTCCTTGATGGCCGTCCGGAAGGAGAAGGACTCGGCGATGATCGCGAAGACGAGGACGCCGACCGGCCAGTACCAGTGCTCGATCTCGTGCGGGTGCTTGATCTTCTCGTAGCCCTCGTAGAGGGCGAACATGCCACCGACGGAGAACAGGATGATCGAGACGAGGAAGGCGTAGATGTAGCGTTCGCGGCCGTAGCCGAAGGGGTGCTGCGGGGTCGCCTCGCGCTGCGCCTTCTTGCCGCCGACCAGGAGCAGTGCCTGGTTGCCGGAGTCCGCGAGCGAGTGCACGCCCTCGGCGAGCATCGACGACGAACCGCTGAACGCGAACGCCACGAACTTCGATGCCGCGATCGCGAGGTTGGCGGCGAGTGCCGCCACGATCGCCTTGGTACCGCCTGACGCGCTCATGTGTCGCGTTGTCCCTTCGCCTTCGTACGTACGCCGTCCAGGGCGTCGCCGAGGGAGCGCGCGGCCCCCGGTCGGCTTTGCCCGTCCTTTGCCGATGGGCCATTGTTGCAGCCCGGTCCGACAACGGTGTGCCGGGTCGTCCGATGCCCTCGGTCAGGCGACGACCGTGGCCCGGAAGACCGTACCGGCACCGGACACTTCGGCCTTTTCGCCCGCTGCTACGAAGACCGAGCGACCCGGCGTCAGCTCGTGTTCGCCGACGCGGACCGAACCCGCCGTGCAGAGCAGGATCTGCGGGGTCGCGCGCGTGAGGTCGTGGGCGGTGGTGCCCTCCGGAAGGACGTACCGGGAGAGCCGGAACTCGTCGATCGGGGTCTCGTAGACCTCCTCGCCGTCCGGGGCGGCCTCCGGGCGCAGCACGCCCGCGTCGCCCGCCTCGAAGCGGACGACGCGCAGGAGTTCGGGGACGTCGACGTGCTTGGGGGTCAGACCGCAGCGCAGGACGTTGTCGGAGTTCGCCATGATCTCGACGCCGAGGCCGCTGAGGTAGGCGTGCGGGATGCCGGCGCCGAGGAACAGTGCCTCGCCGGGCTGCAGACGGACGTAGTTGAGGAGCATGGCCGCGATGACGCCGGGGTCGCCGGGGAAGTGGTGGGCGATGTCGGCGTACGGGGTGTACGCGCCGCCGAGGCGGGAGCAGGCTGCCGCGGCTTCGGTGACGGTGTGCGCCATCTCGTCCGGGTCGGCGCTGAGGATCGCGGTGAGCACCTCGCGCAGGGCCGCTTCCTCGGGATGGGCGTGCAGCAGGTCGACGTACGGCTTGAGGGAGTCGACACCCAGGCCGTCCAGCGCGTCGGCGGCCTCCACGGGGGCGCGGAAGCCGCACAGGCCCTCGAACTCGGTGAGCGCGCAGATCAGTTCGGGCTTGTGGTTGGCGTCCTTGTAGTTGCGGTGGCCCGCGTCCACGGGGATGTGGCGGCGCTCCTCGTCCGCGTAACCCTCCTTCGCCTGCTCCAGGTTGGGGTGCACCTGGAGGGAGAGCGGGGCGCCGGCGGCGAGGATCTTGAGCAGGAAGGGCAGGTGGGGGCCGAACTTGGCCACGGCCGCCGCGCCCAGCTCGCGCTCCGGGTCGGCCTCGATCGCCTCGACGAGTGTGCCGCGCTCGGTGAGCGACGGTGCGCCGGGGTGCGCGCCCATCCACATCTCCGCCTGCGGTTCGCCGGTCGGCTCGACGCCGAGGAGCTTCGGGATCGCGGTGGTGGAGCCCCAGGCGTAGGGGCGGATGGTGTTGTCGAGGCGGTCCATGCGGGTTTCTGCCTGCTCTCTGTACGGGGGCGCGGTCTCGTTGCGTAGGACGCGAGTTCGCCTTGCGTACGACTGCCCGTTCCTCGGGCGTACGACCGTCAGCGCGTCCAGAGATAGATCAGGCCCCCGAGGCGAGCGCCAGGTAAACGGCGGCGAAATCGGTGATGGCGATCAGTTCCGCGAGGGTCTCGAGCTCGTCGCCGGGCTCCGGCTCCAGTTCGCTGATCGGTGTGTCATGGCTGAGAGCGAGGTCGCGGGCCGCGGGCGCGGCGGTGAGACCGCCGATCGGGCGGTCGCGCAGCAGCACCACGCGCGCGTGCAGGGCCGGTGTCTCCTCCACGCGGTCGCGGAAGAAGTCGTCGGGGTCGGCGCTGCCCGCGAGCCGGCCCGCGAGCATGGCGCTGTGCGAGGCGAGTGCCTCGGGCAGTTCGGCGACCAGGACCGGGTGGCCGGAGAGTTCGGCGACCGCGGCGGCGAAACGGCGGCCGGCCGGACCGGCGGAGACGCCCTCGGTCCAGATCAGCGGGAGCGCGTCGGCGAGTTCGGCGGCAAGGGTCTTGGCGGGGTTGCTGTAGGTCGCGATGGCGGGGCCGCAGCGCTCGGCGATGTGGTCGAGGCGGTCGGCGACCTTCTCGACGGCGTCGGGCGGGGCGGTGAGCAGGCCGGTGCGGTCGAGGAGCGCCAGGAGCGGGGTGAGCAGCGCCCACAGCACTCCGGGGGCGGAGGCCGCGAGGGGTTCGGCGTGCTCGTACGGGGCGGTCGCCATCGGTACGAACAGGCCGTGGTTGCCGTGCACCGCTTCGGCGAGCGGGGTGCGGGCGGGGGCCACGGCGACGACCGTGCAGCCGCGGCGGTACGCCTGCTCGGCGAGCAGGGTCAGGCCGGGCTCCGCGCCGTCGGGGGTGGTGATCAGCAGCAGGTCCACGGAGCCGGCCCAGCCGGGCAGCTCCCAGCGCAGGGCGCCCGCGGCGGGGGCGACTCCGGCCGGGGCCAGCCGGGTGACGGGGCTGGTGGCGCCGGCGAGCGTGCTGAGGAGGTCGGCCACGCAGATGGCGGCGGCGCCGGGGCCCGCGAGGAGGATGGCTCGGGGGCGGCCGTCCGGCTTGAGGTCGTTGATGCCGGCCTCGGCGGCGAGCCGGGCGGCGGTGCGGACGCGGGCGCCTGCTTCGGCCGCGCCTCGGAGCAGGGCACGGCGGTCGGCCTCGGCGAGCGCCTCCGGCGTGTCCAGCAGCGATTCGTCGAGCATGGGCGGCAGCCTCCGATCGCCGGGGTGGGTTGGGGCCTTGATGGGCCGGTGCGCCTTTGGGGGGTGGGGTGCGGTCCTGTTGGGCGCGGTTTTGCTGGGCGCGTCTTGGTGGGGCGCGGTTGCGGTGTGCAGTTGTGTGGTCGGCGGTGCTCGTGCGTGCGCTTGTGTGCGTACGTCTGTTGCGCCGGGGCCGTCGCGCCTGTCGCTTTACGCGGGGCGGCGGGCCTCGTCGATGAGGAGGACGGGGATGCCGTCCCGGACGGGGTACGCCAGGCCGCAGTCCTGGCCGGTGCAGAGCAGCTCGGCGTCCTGCTCCTTGAGCGGGGCGTGGCAGGCCGGGCAGGCGAGGATCTCCAGGAGGCCGGCTTCCAGCGGCATGGCGGGTCCCTTCTGGGGGTGGGGGTGGGTGGTACGTGCGTCTGTGCGGATGTGCCTGGTCAGGGTACCGCCGGTGGGGGCGGGGTGCTGGGGTTGGGCGGGGTCGGTGCGGTGGGCGGTGGTCGGGTTGGTTTCGCCCCCGCCGCCCCTACCCGTCCCGTCCTCCAGGGGCTCTGCCCCTTCGCCCCCGGGTGCTTCTGGGGGCTGCCGCCCCCAGACCCCCGCTGTCGGCCCTGAACGGGCCTCGTCCTCAAACGCCGGACGGGCTGGATGGTGCGGACCGGCGCCTGGAAAGCGGACGCGCCCCAGCGGGTGGGTGGGGGTTGGGGACGGCACGGACTGAACCTCGACCGCCGGACGGGCTGACACTGCCTGGACCGGCGCTGAGAGGTGAAGGCCGGCGCCTGGAGGTGAGCTGGGGACGGCCCCACCTCACCCCCTGATGATCGCCAGCGCCGCGTCCCGCACCTTCGCCATCGTCATCTCATCCCGCGCCTCCGCGTTCAGTCTCAGCAGCGGCTCCGTGTTGGACGGGCGGACGTTGAACCACCAGTCGGTGGCGGTCACCGTCAGGCCGTCGAGTTCGTCCAGCTCCACGTCTTCCCGGCCCTCGTACGCCGCCTTGATCGCGGCGAGGCGGTCCGTCTGGTCGGCGACGGTGGAGTTGATCTCGCCGGAGCCGGCATAGCGGTCGTACTGGGCGACGAGGCCGGAGAGGGGGCCCTCCTGGCCGCCGAGTGCCGCGAGGACGTGCAGGGCGGCCAGCATGCCCGTGTCGGCGTTCCAGAAGTCCTTGAAGTAGTAGTGGGCGGAGTGTTCGCCGCCGAAGATCGCGCCGGACCTGGCCATCTCGGCCTTGATGAAGGAGTGGCCGACGCGGGTGCGGACCGGTGTGCCGCCGTTCTCCTCGACGACCTCCGGGACCGACCACGAGGTGATCAGATTGTGGATGATCATGCCCTTGCCGCCGTGCCTGGCGAGCTCGCGCGAGGCCACCAGGGCGGTGATGGCGGACGGGGAGACCGGCTCGCCGCGCTCGTCGACGACGAAGCAGCGGTCGGCGTCTCCGTCGAAGGCGATGCCGAGGTCGGCGGACTCCTCGCGGACCCGCTTCTGGAGGTCCACGATGTTCGCCGGGTCCAGGGGGTTGGCCTCGTGGTTCGGAAACGTGCCGTCCAGCTCGAAGTACATCGGGACGACGTCCAGCGGGAGGCCGCCGAACACGGTCGGCACGGTGTGACCGCCCATGCCGTTGCCCGCGTCGACGACGACCTTCAGGGGGCGGATGGAGGTCAGGTCGACGAGGGAGCGGAGGTGGGCCGCGTAGTCCTCCAACGTGTCGCGCCGGCTGATCGTGCCCGGCCGCGCGGCCGGTGCCGGGGCGCCCGACTCGGTCCAGCCCTCGACCAGTTCGCGGATCTCGGCGAGCCCGGTGTCCTGGCCGACCGGGGCGGCGCCCGCGCGGCACATCTTGATGCCGTTGTACTGGGCCGGGTTGTGCGAGGCCGTGAACATCGCGCCCGGCAGGTCCAGGGCACCCGAGGCGTAGTACAGCTGGTCGGTGGAGCACAGGCCGATTTCGGTGACGTCGACGCCCTGGGCCGCGGCCCCGCGCGCGAACGCGCGGGACAGACCGGGCGAAGAGGGGCGCATGTCGTGACCGATCACGATCGCGCTCGCCCCCGTCACCTGGATGAAGGCGGCTCCGAAGAGCTCGGCCAGTGACTCGTCCCACTGGTCCGGGACGACACCGCGCACGTCGTACGCCTTCACGAGCTGTGACAGATCAGCAGCCACGGCCAACCCTCCTGAAAGTCCTGTCGGTGACCCCAAGCTACCCGGCCGGACCGACACCGCGCCGAGTGCCCGGTGAGTGGACCCCGAGCCGTAACCAGGAGGTCAGCGCAGGAGTCAGGGCAGCATCCAACCGAGCACCGGTGAACTCTGTCCGACCACGATCAGACACATCACCAGCAGCAGCCCGAGACTCCACGGCAGCACCCGACGCAGCAGATCCCCCTCCCGGCCCGCCAGCCCCACGGCCGCGCACGCGATGGTGAGGTTCTGCGGCGAGATCATCTTGCCGAGCACACCACCTGAACTGTTGGCGGCGGCCAGGAGTTCCGGAGACAGCCCCGACTCCCGCGCCGCCGTCACCTGCAGAGCGCCGAACAGCGCGTTGGCGGATGTGTCCGAGCCGGAGACGGCCACCCCGAACCAGCCCAGCACCGGCGACAGGAAGGCGAGCCCGGCACCCGCCGCGGCCACGAAGTAGCCGATGGTGGCGGCCTGTCCGGAGAGATTCATGACGTACGCCAGCGCCAGCACGGACGTCACGGTCAGGATGGCGAACCTCAACTCGTGCACGGTGGCGGCCCACTCCCTGACGGCCACGCGCGCGTTAACTCCGAGCACGACCGCCGTGCACACCCCGGCGAGCAGTACGAGCGTGCCTCCGGTGGACACGATCGGCCAGCTGAACACATTGCCGCCGACCGGCTCGCCGTCCGGGCCGACGACATCGAGGAAGGGCCAGTCGTAGGTCTGGGTCGCCTCGGCCAGCCAGTCCTTGATGACGGCGATCTGCGCGACGGAGAAGATCACGACGATCAACGCGTACGGCGCATAGGCCCGTACGACCTCCCCGCGCGGGTCGTCCTCGTCCAACTCCTCACTGCGCGCGCCGGTCAGCACGGACGCGCGTACCGCCTCGTCGGCGGGCACGCGCGCGTGCGGTACGGCGACCAGGGCGCCCGCACCGGCCAAGGCGGCGCCGATGTCGGCGAGTTGCGCGGAGACGTAGTTGGAGGCGGCGAACTGGGCGACGGCGAAGGCGACTCCGCACGCCAGAGCGGGCACCCAGGTCTCCCGCAGCCCGCGTCGCCCGTCCACGAGCCCGACCAGCACCAGCGGCACGACCAGGGCCAGCAGGGGTGTCTGGCGGCCCACCACGGAGGCCACGTCGTCCAAGGGCAGCCCGGTGACCTGAGCCAGCGTCACCACCGGCGTTCCCATCGCCCCGAAGGCCACGGGGGCGGTGTTGGCGACCAGCGCGACGACCGCCGCCCGCACGGGCTCGAAGCCCAGCGCGACGAGCATGACCGAGCAGATCGCGACAGGCGCCCCGAACCCGGCGAGCGCCTCCAATAGCGCCCCGAAACAGAAGGCGACGACGAGCGCCTGGATGCGCGGGTCGTCCGACAGCCGGCCGAACGACCGGCGAAGGATGTCGAAGTGCCGCGTCCGGACGGTCATCCGGTACACCCACAGGGCGTTGACGACGATCCACAGGATGGGGAAGAGCCCGAAGACGGCCCCCTGGGCGCCGCTGGAGAGTGTCTGCCCGAGCGGCATGCCGTACGCGAGCCAGGCGACCAGCACGGCGGCCAACAGCCCCGTGAGGCCCGCCAGGTGCGCCTTCATCCGGACCCCGCCCAGCAGGACGAGGACGATCACCAGCGGTAAGGCCGCGACGAGGGCGGACAGGCCCAGCGAGCCTGCGACGGGTTCCAGTTCCTGGACGTACACGGGCGCCTCCCCGGATTCCGCCATGCGGAAAGCGATTTCTCGTTCCGGCATACGGAATGGTCGTGTCCGCGACAACCAGACGTCAATGCTTGTGCATCACTCAATGAATCGAGCACACAAGAACCACAGAAAAACCAACGTCACCAAACGTCAGTTGTCGGGCGACCGAAGCACCCGCAGATGGCCCCGCCGCGCGACCTCCATCGGATCGGCGGCACGTCCGCCGCCCCCGGCCGCCCGCTCCTGCGGACGGGCCGCCTCGCGCACGGCGTTGGCAAGCGCTTCCAGGTCGTCCCCGCTGGGGCGGGCCGGAGCCGAACTGTCCAGCAGCCGTACGACCTCCCACCCTCGAGGGGCGGTCAGGCGCTCGGAGTGCTCGGCGCACAGGTCGTAGCAGTGGGGTTCGGCGTAGGTGGCGAGCGGGCCGAGGACCGCGGTCGAGTCGGCGTAGACGTACGTCAGCGTCGCTACGGCGGGACGGCCGCAAGCGGTGCGCGAACAGCGACGTACAGGGCTCACGACGTTGGACGGTACCGCACTCTTGAGCGGGCCGCGACGACTCTCCCCCGGGTCACTCCACCGTGTCGTGTTGTGAAGCTTCCCGCGCGCCTCTTCCGTCCCACCCTCCTGACCTGCACAAAAGCCGCTTACCTAGATCCTGGACATTTTCAGAATCGGTCACCACATACCACAAAACCCAACAATTGCCGTGACGTCGACGGTCTCGGAGAGATGCGGAAACGAGCCCAAGCTTGGCTGGAATGGTCATCTATCGACATGGCGTGCGGGCGGGCCGAGATCGCTCCCACCAGCCCACGGCGATCGGACACGCACCGGCCGTGAGGACTACCCTTCATCAGTGATGGACACCCCTGTACCGCCCCGTGCCGCCGGCCCCGGCCCCCGCCGTCGTGATCGCCACGGTCGGGGCATGCGCGGCCCGATCGCACCGCCGCAGGTCCCGCTCGCGGCCAGCCGCGCCGACGCCTTCGCCGACCTGGTCCAGGACTCGGTGGAACGCCTCGAACGCCGCTGGCCCCAGCTGACCGACATCGATTTCCTGGTCCTGGAGGTCCCGCGTCTCGACGGCCCCGGCCGCACCTGGAACGACGAGGCGGTCCCCCTGGGCGGCACGATCGCCGCCCGCGAGGGACGCCGGGCGCGGGTGGTCATCTATCGCCGCCCGGTGGAGATCCGCACCAAGGGCCGCGACGAGCGGGCCGCGCTGGTGCACGAGGTGGTCGTGGAACAGGTCGCGGAGCTGCTGGGCCTCACGCCGGAAACGGTGGATCCCCGGTACGGCGAGGACTGACGGCCCCCGCGGCAGCGTCCGGCGTCGAGCGGTCGGCCCTACTTCTGCAGAACCGACAAGTCCTCGTCCGCCTCCGGCACAGCCACCATGCCCCGGTCGTCCGGCAGCGTCTGCACGGTGAACCCGGGCACCCCTTCCTCCGTCACGGCCAGCGTCCGGGACGCGTACGCCGGTCCGCCCGACACCGTCTCCACCGTCAGGGCGTACGTGCCCTTCAGCCCGCTCGGGACCGGCACTTCCACTTCCTGCGTGGTGCCGGACTTGACCGTGTACGTCTTCGACGCCGCCGAACCCCCGTCGCTCCCGGCCGACGCCGTCACCTTGACCTCCGCCGTATCGAACGGCGCCGTCACGGACAGCGTCGTGCCCTTCGCCCGGTTGTCCACGGCAGTCGCGCGTGTGCCCACCGCCCGAGCGGCCGGAATGAACGCCGTCTCCTGCTTGGCCCCCTTCCCGCGAACCACCCGCAATGCCGCCACCACCGGCACCGAGCGATCCGTGGGCGTCAGCACCAGCGACCCGGCCTCACCCCGCATCACGTCACCGAGATCCACCGCACTGGTCATCCCGGCCTTGACATGCAACGTCTCATTGCCGGCGGGCGTGATCAGCCCGGACGGCGCGGCCAGCCGCACCTTCAGATCGGCGTCCGCCTCCCCCGGCGCGAACACGACCAGCCGTACGGCCGTGGCGTCCTTCGGAATGCCGGGCAGCACCAGGCTCCCCGCAGGATCGACGGCCGCCGCCAGCCAGTCCCCGCCGAGCTTGTCGTCCAGCGCCTGCACCGAGGCACCCACCCGCCCGCTGCGCACACTCACGTGCACGGTCACGTTGTCCTGCTTCTCGCTGGTGAGCGTGGACAGGAGGATCGGCTCACCGGAGTGCGGCTGGACCGTGATCCCCTCCCCCACCGTGGTCTCCAGCGCACCGTCCTTGCCGTACAGCTCGATGTCGACGACGGCGGCGGAGTCATCAGGGTTCGTCAGATGCACATAGTCCGTCCGGTCGGCAGCCGTACTGGCCCCCGGGAACCAGAACTCCGTGTCCGGCGCGGTGCAGTTGACGCCCTGGAGCCCACGTCCCGTACCCACGGCGACCCGAGTGGTCTCCTGCACGGTCCACCCCGGCGCGAACTTCCCGTCGGCGGTCCCGATGAGTGCGGGCGAGTCGGCCCCGGAGGCATCCCCGGTGACCGGCGCCCCCGGCTCCTTGGCCTCCAGGACAGGCTTGTCGGCCTTCCCGGGCTTCTCGGCCTCGCCCTCCTTGCCGGCGGACAGCAGCTCCGCCTTCCCGTCACTTCCCGTCCCCTTGGTGACGGGCGTGAAGGAGGTGTACGTCGTCTCGGCGAGGTCCGAGCTGCTCGGCGCCGGACACACCAGACTCGAACGCTCCACCGGCAACGCGGCGGCCGCCCTGGCGGTGTTCGCCCCGGACGCCTCCGGCGACGAGAGCGCCGCGAACCCGGTGACGGCCGCGAGGGCTCCGGCGCCGGCGATCAGGGACAGGGTGGTGCGGTTCACTGCTGGCTCCCGTCGGAACGCTCACTGCCGTGCGGATGCTGCTGCGTCGGGTCGTAGCCGGCGTCGTAACCCTGCTGGTAGTTCTGGTCGTACGTGGGGTCGTACGCCCCGGCCTGCGGCTGCTCGCCGTACGCGTACGGGTCGTACTGACCGCCCTGATACGGATCCGCCTGGTACCCCTGGTCGTAGGCGCCGCCCGCCGGGTACTGCTGCCCGTCCTGGTACTGCTCGGCGCTGTATCCGCCGTACTCGGCACCCGCGTAACTGGGCGTGTCCCAGTCGCCGTAGGGCGTCTGCTGCGGAATCGCCGCGGCCGGCGCCTCCGCAGGAGGCGGCGGCAACTCCCCGTCCTGACCGCCCTCCTCGGCCTCGGCCTGGGCGCGCAGCCGGCGTGCCCGCCGGCCCTCACCGGCCATGGCCTCGGCCGGGACCGCCGGTTCCTCCGGCAGATCGTCGTCGATGTCACGGCGACGTCCCGGCAGCGCCATCACCACCAGCACGACGGCGAGGAAGCCCTGCGCCCACAACCAGACGGTGTGGCCGATCGGGTCGTCGTAGGACACGTCCAGCCTGCCGCCGTCGGCGGGAAGCTCGAAGCCCTGGGCCCAGCCGTCGACGGTGGTCGCGGTGAGCGCCCTGCCGTCCAGGGTGGCCGTCCACCCGTCGTCGGCACTGTCGGCGAGCCGCAGCACACGCCCGTCGGAGCCACCGGGAATCGTGGTGTGGATCTCCACGGGCCCGGCCGCCACCGGCACGGGTTCACCGGCACCCGCCTCGGACCCCTCGACGATGGCCGCGCGCGACACCTGCCGGTCGATCCGCCACAACGCGCTGCCGTTCTGCTCGCTCAGCCGCGACAGCCCGGGCGTGGCGTCCAGCACCCGCGTGACCTCGCGCGGCGCACCCTTGTGGACGAGGACATAACGCACCGCGAACGCGCCCAGTTGGTCGGCCTGGTCGGCGCCGGAGCCGGCGACGAGGTTGGCGACGATCTTGTCGAGCTTGGCGTTCTCCCCGTCGGCCACGGCGAGTTCGGCGTCGCCCAGACGGGCACCGGAGCCGCGGACGAGCATGTAGCCGACGTGGGCCGAGGAGTCGCTGTCGAGGACCAGGGTGCGCGCCTGGTCGCGGGTGTTGCTCTCCTCGGCGACGAACGCGGGCACCTGCACGGGGTCGCGCCGCTCCAGCGGCCCGTCGGCGCCGCGGATCATCCAGCCGGCGGCGACGAGAAGCGGGCCCGCTGCCGCGGCGAACGCGATCAGCGCGGCGACGGGCTGGCGCCAGCCGAAGCTCTGCTCGGCCACCCGCGAGCGTGCCCCGTCGGCGCCGAGCAGGGCGGCGGCCAGGAGGGCGATGCCGTAGACGAGGGTCGCGGGACCGGCCCAGGTGGAGCTGTTGGACAGGACCGCGAAGACAAAGCCCAGCAGGGCGACCGCCCAGGCCGTAAGGATGCCCAACTGACGCTCGGAGCGCAGCAGGGCGGCCAGCGCGGCCAGCACGACGCCGATGAGCATCAGCCCGCTGACGGTGCCGGGCCCGCCGGGGCTGGCGCCGAGCAGATCCAGGGCGGACGCGGCCGAGGCGCCGTACTCCAGACCGGCCTCGCGGAAGAAGCCGAACGGCAGCAGCGACAGCGACCAGGGCGCGAGAACCAGCAGGGGCACGCCGAACTGGGCCAGGAAGCGCAGGCCGTACGCGGTGATGTCGGTGCGCCGCACCACCAGCAGACCGATGCCGAGGAGCAGCGCGATCGGCCAGATGATCGGCGTGAAGGCGGTGGCGATCGTCAGCAGCAGGGCGTACGCCCAGGTCGCGCGCCAACTGCCGCGTGCACCGGAGCCGTTCGCCAGGCCGCTGGCCGCGATGCCCGCGCGGGCGATGAACGGCAGCAGGACGGCGAGTACGGCGGTGCCGATGCGGCCGCCGGCGAGGGCGCCGGTGGCGGCGGGCAGGACGGCGTAGACGACGGCCGCCCAGGCGCGCAGCAGGCGGGACTCGACGAGCGGGCGGGAGGCGAAGTAGGCGGTGAATCCGGCCAGCGGCACCGAGGAGACCAGCAGGATCGTGACCGCGAGCCCGGTCGAGCCCAGCAGCACGGAGGCGAACATCGCCACGATCGCGAGGTACGGCGGCGCGGCCGGGGTGCCGCCGGCGCCCACCGGGTGCCAGGCGTCCAGGTAATGGGACCACAGCTCACCGGATTCGGCCGGGGCGGGCAGCAGCGAGCCGCCCGCGAGCGCGCCGGCGCCGAGGAGTTCGCGGCAGGCGATCAGCGAGACGAACAGCAGCACCAGGAAGAGCATCGGGCCCGGGTTGCGGGCGATGCGCTTGACGCGCGCGAACTGCTCTATCTCCAGGAAGTCGGCGTCGTCGCCGCCGGGTCCGGACTCGATCGCGCTGCCGTGCCGTCCCGCGCCGGAGGCCACCTCGGGGTCGGAGCGGCCGACGAGGCTGCTCGCGACCTGTTCGACGGTGGCCCGCACGGTCGCGCCGGGCGGCGGGAACAGCGCCCGCAGCTCGCCCTTGTCGATCACGGGACTCCCGCGCCTGCGCCGTCCGGCGATGATCCGCTCGGGGCGCAGCAGGGTGCCCATGAGTCCGCGGATCTCGTCGAGGGCCTGGCCGGGGACCTTGCCCACGAGGTAGGCGAGCGTCCGCAGGACCGTGCCGAACACCAGGCGCAGCAGCACCCAGGGCAGCACGGCGGTCCGGGTGTTGACGAGGAGGGTGTAGACGGCGCCCGCCTTGTCGACCTTGTGCGGGGAGGCGGAGGTGCGGCCCACGCAGTCGACGGTGCGGCGCTCTCGGGAGGACGCCTCGGCGTGTCGTACGACCGCCTCGGGGGCGACGAGGACCCGGTGGCCGGCGGCGGTGGCGCGCCAGCACAGGTCGACGTCGTCGCGCATGAGGGGAAGCCGCCGGTCGAAGCCGCCGAGCTGTTCGAAGATGTCGCGCCGGATCAGCATGCCGGCGGTGGAGACGGACAGCACGGACCGCACGTGGTCGTGCTGGCCCTGGTCCTGTTCGCGGCGGTCCAGGCCGGTCCAGCGGCGGCCGGAGTGGGCGATGGTGACGCCGACCTCGAGGAGCTGGCGGCGGTCGTACCAGCCGCGGAGCTTCGGGCCCACCACGGCGACATCGTCCCGCCCCAGCTCGTACTCGTTCTCCACGACGCGCAGCAGCTGGGCCAGGGCGTCGGGTTCGGGGGCGCAGTCGTCGTGCAGGAGCCACAGCCACTGCACCGGTTCCCCGTGGGGGAGTTCGGGCATGTCGTAGGCGTCGTCGCGCCATGTGCGCGTGACGGGGTCCCAGCCGCTGGGCCGCTTCAGATACGGCAGCTCGTCCGGGGTGAGGACGGGAGCGGTGCGGCCGGCCTCCTCGACGGCCTGGCCGAATCCGGTGCGCCGGGCGAGGTGCAGTACGCGGTCGGCGCCGAGGGCGTCGGTGACCAGCTGCGCGGAGTGGTCCGCGCTGCCGGTGTCGGCCGCGACGGCGAACTGGACGGGGCGCTCCTGGCCGAGCAGCCCGGCGAGCACGTCGGGCAGCCAGCGGGCGCCGTCGTGGGAGACGAGCACCGCCGTCACCACATGACGCGGGAACTCAGGTGTGGCAGCGGAGTCGTGCTGGGCTGCCGTGTGGCTGTGCACGGACATCGAGGTACGGGCCCCGGTTCGGTGGACTGCGGTGGACGCCTGTGCCCCCAGGGGGCAGCGGGGCGTCTCGGACGAGCGACCACACTATCGGCTGGGCATCACGGCGGCCCGCCGCCTGTGGATAACCCACCCGCGACGGGCCGTTCGAGACCTGTTCGAGACGTATGTATGTGCGGTTGCGTCCGTGCGGCTCCGTGCGCTCCGACCTCGCCGCTCGGTCCTGCGGCTCGGCCCGCGACGGCCGGACGGCCGGTGCTGCGGTCAGACGGCCGCCTTCTTCAGCCGGCGGCGCTCGCGTTCGGACAGGCCGCCCCAGATGCCGAAGCGCTCGTCGTTGGCGAGGGCGTACTCGAGGCACTCGGAGCGGACCTCACAGGCGAGGCAGACCTTCTTGGCCTCGCGGGTGGAGCCGCCCTTCTCGGGGAAGAAGGACTCGGGGTCGGTCTGGGCGCACAGCGCGCGCTCCTGCCAGCCGAGTTCCTCGTCCGCGTCGTCGACCAGCAGTTGCTGCACCAGCTCGGTCATGTGCGCCCCTCGTCTGTCTTTCGCGTCCCCGTGATGTAGCCGTTACCGATTTCGGCTGAACGACACGAGTGAAATTACAAGTGTGCTGCTCCGGGCGAGTCAAGCCGAGATCTGCTATTGAGCCCCTTATTCACTCTGCGGAACCAAGGCCTAGCGGAAAGTGTTCAAATCGGGATAAACCTTGACACGCAGACGAGACCCGGGAGAGTGCCCCGCCCCGCGCAGTGCCTGTACGGAAAAGGACGCCCAGAAGTTCGATCTCGTTGCACACACACGCAGAAGCGAACCGGATCACAGTCGGATCACAGGATCACAACGACGCCCATGCGCCCGGTGGTGCGCCATGTGTCCCGGCCACCCCATGAACAAACCTTTCGCCACGGAGATGAACCGGATGAGGTGAAACATGTCCCACATAACGGGCGCCGAGTTGACAGTCCGAGGTGCAAACCGGTGTGCTTGTGGGCATGCTCGCGAACTCGGCACTCACCTCGACCCGCACCGCCGGGTCCCACGGTGCTGCCCGCGCTCGCTGTAGCTGTTGCTGTCCCAGCTGTTGAGCCACACCTGCTCCAGCTGTAGGCCGAGTCTCCCGTCCCTCGGCTGCCGTTCCCTCTGACCTTCCTTCACTGAGGAACCACCCACCCCATGAACAGCGACAGCGACCTCCAGATCGCCGGCGACATCCTCGAAGTCCCGCACCTCCTCCAGGCACCGCGCGAGCACCCGGCCACCGTCGCCGAGTTCGTCGGCCTGGCCCGCTCCATCGCCGCCGACCGGTCGCAGTGGGAGCACCTCGTCCGCTACGACGCGACCACGCGCTGGTACCACCGGCTGCACACCGGCCCCGGCTACGAGGTGTGGCTGCTGTCCTGGGTCCCCGGACAGAGCAGCGGACTGCATGACCACGGCCGCTCCTCCGGCGTGCTGACCGTCCTGGACGGCACGCTGACCGAGCGCACGGAGCGCGACACGCGCACCTTGACTGCCGGTGCGCAGCGGGTGTTCGCGCCGGGCTACGCGCACGACGTGGTGAACGACACGCTGGATCCGGCGGTGAGCCTGCACGTGTACTACCCGGGTCTGACCGAGATGCCGATGCACACCGCCTCCGCCTGCGAGGCCCGAGTCGAGCCGCGTCCTGTGACTGCCTGACGCGTTGTCGTACCCGCCTGCAAGACTTGGGCCCATGCGCATTGTGGTTCTGGCAGGCGGCATCGGTGGTGCCCGGTTCCTGCGTGGTCTGAAGCGGGCCGTGCCGGACGCGGACATCACGGTCATCGGCAACACCGGGGACGACATCCACCTCTTCGGGCTGAAGGTCTGCCCGGACCTCGACACGGTGATGTACACGCTCGGCGGCGGTATCAACGAGGAACAGGGCTGGGGCCGGTCCGACGAGACCTTCCACCTCAAGGAGGAGCTCGCGGCGTACGGCGTGGGACCCGAGTGGTTCGGGCTCGGCGACCGCGACTTCGCCACGCACATCGTGCGGACCCAGATGATCGGCGCCGGATATCCGCTGAGCGCGGTGACCGAGGCGCTGTGCGACCGGTGGAAGCCGGGCGTCCGTCTGATCCCCATGACCGACGACCGCGTAGAGACGCACGTCGCGGTCGAGGAGGACGGCGAGCGCAGGGCCGTCCACTTCCAGGAGTACTGGGTACGGCTGCGGGCCCAGGTGCCGGCCGAGGCGATCGTGCCGGTCGGGGCCGATCAGGCCAAGCCGGCGCCGGGCGTCCTGGAGGCGATCTCCGAGGCGGACGTCATCCTCTTCCCGCCGTCCAACCCGGTCGTCTCGGTCGGCACGATCCTCGCCGTGCCCGGCATCCGTGAGGCGATCGCCGACGCGGGCGTGCCGGTCGTCGGTCTGTCCCCCATCGTCGGGGACGCGCCCGTGCGCGGGATGGCCGACAAGGTGCTCGCGGCGGTCGGCGTGGAATCGACGGCGGCGGCGGTCGCCGAGCACTACGGCTCGGGACTCCTCGACGGCTGGCTGGTCGACACCGTGGACGCGGGCGTCGTCGAGCGGGTCGAGACGGCCGGGATCCGCTGCCGGGCCGTACCGCTGATGATGACCGACCTCGACGCCTCCGCGCAGATGGCCCGCGAGGCGCTGGCGCTGGCCGAGGAGGTGCGGACGTCTTGAGCGAGGTGTCTGCCGACGGCTACCGGGTCTGGGCCGTCTCCGGGATCCCCGAGGTCCAGCAGGGCGACGACCTCGCGAAGCTGATCGCCACCGCGGAACCCGGCCTCGCCGACGGGGACGTGCTCCTGGTCACCTCGAAGATCGTCTCCAAGGCGGAGGGACGCGTCGTCGAGGCCGAGGACCGGGAGGCCGCCATCGACGCGGAGACCGTCCGGGTCGTGGCGCGCCGCGGCCCGCTGCGGATCGTCGAGAACCGGCAGGGTCTGGTGATGGCCGCGGCCGGGGTCGACGCCTCCAACACCCCCGCGGGGACCGTGCTGTTGCTGCCCGAGGACCCGGACGCATCCGCGCGGGCGATCCGCGACGGGCTGCGGGACGCCCTGGGCGTCGACGTCGGGGTCGTCGTCACCGACACTTTCGGGCGCCCGTGGCGCGCTGGGCTCACCGACGTCGCGATCGGGGCCGCGGGCATCCACGTACTCGACGATCTGCGCGGGGGCGCGGACGCGCACGGCAATCCGCTCAGCGCGACCGTCGTGGCGACGGCCGACGAACTCGCCGCCGCCGGTGACCTCGTGAAGGGCAAGGCGGCCGGTCTGCCCGTCGCCGTGGTGCGCGGGCTGGCGCACACGGTGATCGCGGACCACGGGGAGGGTGCGCGGGCCCTGGTGCGCGTCGCGCGCGACGACATGTTCCGGCTGGGCACCTCCGAGGCGGTACGGGAGGCGGTGACCCAGCGCCGTACGGTACGGGCGTTCACGGACGAGCCCGTCGACCCCGGGGCCGTACGAAGAGCGGTCGCGGCGGCGGTCACCGCGCCGGCGCCGCACCACACCACACCGTGGCGTTTCGTGCTGCTGGAGTCGCAGGAGTCCCGGACGCGGCTGCTCGACGCCATGCGGGATGCCTGGATCGCCGATCTGCGGCGGGACGGCAAGGGCGAGGAGTCCATCGCCAAGCGGGTGCGGCGCGGGGACGTACTGCGGAACGCGCCGTATCTGGTGGTGCCGTGCCTGGTCATGGACGGCTCACACACCTACGGGGACGCGCGGCGGGACGGTGCCGAGCGGGAGATGTTCGTCGTCGCCACCGGGGCCGGGGTGCAGAACTTCCTGGTCGCGCTGGCCGGGGAGCGGCTGGGCTCGGCGTGGGTGTCGTCGACGATGTTCTGCCGGGATGTGGTGCGCGAGGTGCTCGGGCTTCCGCAGGAGTGGGATCCGATGGGGGCGGTTGCGGTCGGTCATCCGGCGGAGGAGCCGCGGGCTCGACCGGAGCGGGATGCGGGGGCTTTCATCGAGGTGCGCTGAGGAGTGCCGACGGACCCCGCCGAGCCCATACGCTCGTAGAGCCCCTTCTGTACCCCACCTCGATCGAGGTCCCCTCCGTGGCAGGACGTTTCACTCCGCGGCCCACGCGTACGACCGTGCGCGGTGGGCATGTCGCCGTGCCCGGCGGGATACCGCGGCAGGCCCCGGCGCCCGCCCGCGTGCGCACCTGGGTGCCGGACGGGCCGCTCGACCTCGGGCTGGTGCTGGGGCCCTTGCGGCGCGGGCCGGGTGATCCGACGTTCCGGGCGATGCCGGACGGGTCCGTATGGCGGGCCAGCCGTACCCCTGCCGGGCCCGGGACGCTGCGGGTCGGTGCGCGTGGGACCGAGGTGCGGGGCGAGGCCTGGGGGCCGGGGGCCGAGTGGCTGCTGGAGCAGTTGCCGGAGTTGCTCGGGGCCGCCGACGATCCGTCCGTGTTCGTGCCGCGGCACCGGGTGGTGGCGATGGCCCGGCATCGGCGGCCGGGGCTTCGGCTGACGCGGACCGGGCTGGTGATGGAGTCGTTGATTCCGTCGATTCTGGAGCAGAAGGTCACCACCGATGAGGCGTATCGGGCGTGGCGGTTGCTGGTACGGAAGTACGGCGAGCCTGCTCCGGGGCCCGCGCCCGGGCGGATGTGTGTGATTCCGGATGCGCGGACCTGGGCGCTGATTCCGTCCTGGGAGTGGCATCGGGCCGGGGTCGACAACAAGCGGGCGTCGACGATCCTGCGGGCCGTACGGGTCGCTGCGCGGATGGAGGAGGCGACGCGGATGACTCCGGCTCTGGCGCAGGCCCGGTTGGAGGTCGTGCCGGGGGTCGGGCCGTGGACGTCGGCCGAGGTGGTGCAGCGTAGTCATGGGGCGCCGGATGCGGTGACCGTGGGGGATCTGCATCTGCCGGGGATCGTGGGGTTCGCGCTTGCCGGGGATCGGGATGCGGATGACTCCGTGATGCTGGAGTTGTTGGAGCCGTATGCCGGGCAGCGGCATCGGGCGGCTCGGTTGATTCTGTTGAGCGGGCGGGTGCCGGGGCGGCGGGCGCCGCGGATGCCTCGGGGGGATATCGGGCGGTTGTGATTTTCGGTGGCTTGCTGTGGTTGCCCCCAAGGGTTTTCGCCGGTTTTCGCCCCCGCCGCCCCTACCCGTCCCATCCCCAGGGGCTTCGCCCCTTCGACCCCACCAGGGGGCTCCGCCCCCTGGACCCCCATCGGCCCTGAAAGGGCCTCGTCCTCAAACGCCGGACGGGCTGAAAGAAGCCGACCGGCACGGAGAGTCGCCGTAGGCGGGCTGCCCCACCGGGCCGGCACCCGCGTACGGCGGCACGGCCCCGACCCCAACACACACCGCGGGCATCGACCGCTACAGATCCGGCGAGAACCGCACCGCCCCCGCCGGTATCCGCGCGTCGCACCACACCCGCGCGCCCTCCCTCAGCTCGTTGTCCGGGCCGATCACCGCGCCGTCGCCGATGACCGTGCCGGTGAGGACGGAGCGTTCGCCCACGCGGGCCCGGGTGCCTATGAGGGAGTCGGTGATGATCGCGCCGGGCTCGATGACGGCGCCCGGGAGGATCGTGCTGCCGAAGACGCGCGCCCCCTCGGCCACGAACGCGCCCTCGCCCACCACCGTGCCGCCGGTCAGCTTGGCATCGGGGGCGACGCTGGCCGTGGGGAGGATCAGGCGGTCGCCGCAGCGGCCGGGGACCGCGGGGGACGGGGCCCGGCCCAGGACGAGGTCCGCCGAGCCGCGGACGAAGGCAGCCGGTGTGCCCAGGTCGAGCCAGTACGTCGAGTCGACCATGCCCTGAAGGTGCGCCCCGGCCGACAGCAGGTCAGGGAAGGTCTCGCGCTCCACGGAGACAGGGCGGCCCGCCGGGATCGTGTCGATGACCGAGCGCCGGAAGACGTAAGCCCCCGCGTTGATCTGGTCGGTGACGATCTCCTCGGGGGTCTGCGGCTTCTCCAGAAACGCCGTCACCCGGCCCGTGTCGTCCGTCGGGACCAGGCCGTACGCCCTCGGGTCCGTCACCTGGGTGAGGTGGAGGGAGACGTCCGCGCCCGTCGTCTCGTGCGTACGGACCAGGGCCCTGATGTCCAGGCCCGTCAGGATGTCGCCGTTGAAGATGAGCACCGGGTCCTCGGGCCCGGAGTGAAGCCGGGACGCCACGTTGCGGATCGCGCCGCCCGTGCCGAGGGGCTCCTCCTCCGTGACGTACTCCAGGTGCAGGCCCAGCGCCGAGCCGTCGCCGAAGTACGGTTCGAAGACCTCGGCCAGATAGGACGTCGCCAGGACGATGTGCTCGACGCCCGCCGCTCTCGCTCTCGCCAACTGGTGCGTGAGGAACGGGACCCCGGCCGCCCGGACCATGGGCTTCGGCGTGTGCACGGTGAGCGGACGCAGCCGAGTGCCCTTGCCGCCGACCAGGAGGATCGCTTCTGTCACCTGTCGTCTCTGCTTCCTGCCGGGACCGGCCGAACTGTCTTTCGGCCGGCCAGTGTATGCAGACCGTTGTGCGGCGCCCTCGACGGCAGTGCGGTATTCCGCCTCTTGTCCCCCGACAGCGGTGAATACGACCTCAAGCCCCCCGGAGGTCCCCCCACGAGCCCCCATATATCCCTGAAAACACCCCGTACGTCCAGCGCGGGCGGCCCACCCGCGCACCCGCGCTGGACAGCCCACGCCTTGTGCGCCCCACCGCACTCCCGCGCGCTCCCTGTCTCAACGCCCCTGGAGGCGGGCCGCCGAGGCGCGGGCCGAGCCGAGCTTGCGATAGAGCTGCAGTCCGGGGCACGCCGTGGAGAAGCCGTCCCGATGGCCGGAGATCACGTTCAGTCGTACGTTCTTTCCCTTTCGGTAGAGATTGCCACCGCCGGACTTCAGATATGTCTTTCCGCGCGGATTGGCGCCGTAGAGCCCCAGTTTCCAGGCCGTGAGCCGGGCGATGGCCCGCACCGCGGCGATGGTCGGCTTTCTCGAGCCGTAGCTGCCGAGGACGGCGATCCCCATGCTGTCGGAGTTGAAACCGAGCGTGTGCGCGCCCAGCACCGGCTTCGCCACTCCCCCGGCTCGGCCCTCGTAGATGTTTCCGCACTTGTCGACGAGGAAGTTGTAGCCGAGGTCGCGCCAGCGCATGCTCTTGACGTGGTAGCGGTAGATACCGCGAATGAGCGAGGGAGCCTGCGTGCACCAGTAGGTGCCGCCCGACGCCGTGTGGTGCACGAAGGCCGCCTTCACCTTCCTCGTGTAGGCGAACCTCTTCTCCCGCCACGTCTCGTTCGCGCCCCAGCCGCGTCGTGTGACGATGCGCGGCCGCGGCCCGATGTACGGCTTCGCCCGCTGCGCCTCGGTCAACTCGCTGCCACGCAGGGCCAGCAGCTCCCGCTCGGTCTCGACGCGTCCGAGTTCAGGGATCTCGGCGGCACCGAGGGGCGCGAGTTCGGCGTTGGCGGCCGCGGCGGCGAGGGCCTCGGCCCGGCCGGCGGATCCGGTGGTACCGGGGGTCAGTGAGCCGGGGCGGGGGCCGGGATCGCTCTGCGCGGGGGCGGGCTCGCCGGGGTCGACGAGTTCGAGACGGAGGCCGGCGGGCAGCGGGGTGATGGCCGTGGGGTCGACCGCCGTGTCGTCACCGCCCATTGGGCCCTCCTCGGGCCCGGGCTCGGCGGTCTCCGGCGTGACCCGCACGTCCACGCCGTCCGACTCCCCGACCCACAAGGGCGCCGTGGAGCCGCGCACCCCGCCCGAGGCGCGCTCGGCGGTGTCCGGGTCGGGGGCGTGTTCGGCGTTGTGCGTCTCCACGTCCTGCCAGCCGGACCATCTGCCGCCGGCGACCGCGCGGGTGCGGACCTGGACGCGGCCGTGCAGTTCGGTGTCCGCGTCGTCCCAGATGACGCCGACGAGGGAGAAGGACGGCACGTCCCTGCGGGACAGCCCCTGTTCGCCGGGGGCGGGGGCGGGGGTGCCGGTGGCTCGGTCGCGGGTGAGGGGGGTGAGGGGCAGCGACTGGGTGCTGCCGGGGACGTCCGGCTCGACGCCGGCACGCCGCATCGCCGGACCGGCGGCCACCGTCGCGCTCGTGGCGGCTTCCGCTCCGAGTGCCGCTCTCGCGGGTGCCGCGACGGCGGGTGGGGTGAGCGGCAGCGCTAGAGCGGCCGCACACGTGACACCGATCGAGGAAGCAAGGAATCCACGCATGCTCCTGATGTTGGACATAGTCATACATACCTGTCCATTGGGGAACTGACGGTGCGTCGGCCTGTGATTCCGCCGAACCGGTGGCCGTCGGGCAACCCGCAGAGGGCTCCGCGTCCGCGCCTGCGCGTACCCTTGCGCGGGTGAACGCCACCGATCGCACCCCTGCCGACCTGCTGCGTTCCGCGCTCGCCGCGGATGCCGGACGCCCCCTGGTGACCTTCTACGACGACGCCACCGGGGAACGCGTCGAATTGTCCGTGGCCACCTTCGCCAATTGGGTGGCCAAGACCGCGAATCTGCTCCAGGGCGACCTCGGGGCCGGGCCGGGTGACCGGGTCACGCTGCTGCTGCCGGCGCACTGGCAGACGGCGGTGTGGCTGCTGGCGTGTTCGTCGGTGGGGACGGTCGCGGACGTGGGCGGGGATCCGGCGACGGCCGACGTGGTCGTGAGCGGGCCGGAGAGCCTGGAGGCCGCGCGGGCGTGCCGGGGTGAGCGGGTGGCGTTGGCTCTACGGCCGCTGGGTGGGCGCTTCCCGCAGCCGCCGGCCGGCTTCGCCGACTACGCGGTCGAGGTCCCCAGCCAGGGTGACCGCTTCGCGCCGTACGCCCCCGTCGATCCCGAGGATCCTGCGCTGATCGTGGCCGGTCGTGAGTTCAGCGCCGCCGAACTGGTCGAGCGCGCGCGGGCGGAGGCTCCGGGGCTGGGTCTCACGGGTCCCGGGGCGCGGATTCTCTCCGTCCTGCCCTACGACACGTGGGAGGGCCTCAATGCCGGCCTGTTCGCTGCGCTGGCTACCGGGGGCTCGGTGGTTCTGTGCCGCAACGTCGACGCGCTGGCCGAGGAATCCCTGGCCAAGCGGATCGAGACGGAACGGGTGACGGCGACGGCGAGGTAGGCCCCTCGGCGCCCCGCACGAGGGTTTCGCCCCCGCCGCCCCTACCCGTCCCATCCCCAGGGGCTTCGCCCCTTCGACCCCACCAGGGGGCTCCGCCCCCTGGACCCCCATCGGCCCTGAAGGGGCCTCGTCCTCAAACGCCGGACGGGCTGAATGACGCACCCCGGCGCCGAAAGTCGCCGTAGCAGCTCATAGGCGGCGGGCTGCCCCCACCGGGCCGGCAGTCGCGTACGGCGGCAAGGGGCCGTGCCGGGGGGTGTCCGCCCGCAGCGGCGGGCGTCAACAAACGCCACCACCCTGCCCAACGGCAACCGCCCGACCGAGGACGGACACCCCCCGGCACGGCCCCGACCCACCCACCCCACCCGCAGGCGCTACCCGCACCCCCACCGAACCCGCACAGGCGCCGCAGGCATCGCCCCCCAACCGCCGGAGGCACACGTCACCCATTCAGCCCACCACCACCCACCCCCCACCCCCCATCCGCGCCATGGTCGTAAGAGCAGCCCACACCACACGCAGCAGTACGCCATGAGGGGTGGACCCAGCCGTGACCTACACCGCACGTGCGCGCCGGGGGGCGTCGGCCAGTAGGAAGGGGTCGGTGCGGCGATGGGTGAAGCGGGGGGTCGTGGGGGCCGGCGCTCTGGTCGTCGTCGCCGGCGGTGTCGGCTGGGCCGTGTACGCCAAGCTCAACTCCAACATCACCCCGGACGAGGCCGCCGCCGCGGAACTCGCCCGGTACGAGAAGGAGCGCCCCACCTCACTCGTACGCGGCGCCCAGAACATACTCGTCATCGGCTCGGACTCCCGAGCCGGCACCAAGAACCGCCGCTACGGCAAGGACTCCGGCACCGAGCGCTCGGACACCGCCATCCTGCTGCACCTCTCCTCCGGCCGCCGCAGCGCCACCGCCGTCTCCATACCCCGCGACCTCATGGTCGACGTCCCCGGCTGCCGCCGCCCCGGCGGCTCCCGCAGCAAACCCATGTTCGCGATGTTCAACTACGCCTTCCAGGTCGGCGGTTCGGCCTGCACCGTCCGCACCGTGGAACGGCTCACGAACATCCGCATGGACCACCACATGGTCATCGACTTCAACGGCTTCAAGGAGATGGTCGACGCCCTCGACGGCGTGGAGATCTGCCTCACGAAGCCCATCAACGACAAGGCCGCCAAACTGAGGCTCCCGGCCGGAAAAGTGACCCTCAACGGCGAACAGGCCCTCGGATACGTCCGCGCCCGCAAGTCCCTCGGCAACGGCAGCGACACCGACCGCATGGACCGCCAGCAGCGCTTCCTCGCCGCACTGGTGCACAAGGTGCAGAGCAACGACGTACTGCTCAACCCGGTCAGGCTCTATCCGGTCCTGGACGCCGCCACGTCCTCGCTCACCACCGACCCCGCCCTGGCCAGCTTGCGCGGTTTGTACGAACTCGCGCGAGGAGTGCGCGACATCCCCACCGAACGCGTGCAATTCCTCACGGTCCCCAGAGAGTCGTACGTCTACAACGCCAATCGCGACCAGCTCGTCGAGCCCGCGGCCAAGCGGCTCTTTCAGCGGCTGCGCACCGACACCCCGGTGGAAGTCGTGGATTCGTCCGAAATGCACCATGGGCCAATTCTCGATTTCTCGTACACGCGTTCCCATGACGGGGACGGGAAGACCTCCCTCGAGCGGCCCCACGACCCCGCCGACCCCACTCCCCCGGCACCCACTTTCCGCGGCAGTACGGCCGCCGAGAACCCCTGCGGGTAAAGCGCTCACCAAGTCGGCGAACCTCAGTTCAAAGATATGAGGCGGATTGCCCAGTTGTAGGGACGTGGAATTTGTCACCGTCGTCGCTTGACGCTGAACTGGGCGGATAGTGTGAGCGATCCGGTGCTCCCTGCCGTAGTTAGGCTTGCGCACTGTTTGACCGAGACCCGAGCGCCTTGGAGGGGTAGGCGCCGCGTGGCCCCGACGGAGGATTTAGACAACCGTGGACGCGCAAGGCCGTGGGCGGGCGGACGATATCGATCCCGCAGACCAGTGGGTGCTCAATCCGAACACCGGTGAATACGAACTGCGACTGGGTAATTCCTCTCCGCAGTCACCGGTCCCGGGACCCCGTAGAGCCGCTTCCCGCGCAGGTGCCGCCGCAAGATCGGCCGGTACCGCGACCAAGGGCGCCGGAGGCGCCGGCGGAGCGGGTGCAAATACCGGCGGTGGTGCGGCACGCAATCGGAGCGCGGCCCCGGGGCGCGAGACGCGCCAGGCGCCGGGCCGTGAGGTCCCGCCGCAGCGCAGGCGCAGGGGGGCGCCGGAGGAGCCGCCGCCGGGGCGGCGCGGTCGCCGGCCGGTGAAGAAGAGCAAGGCGAAGAAGGCCGTGCTCTGGACCGGCGGAATAATGGCGTTCGTGGTGGTCGCCGCCGCGGCCGGTGTGTATCTCTACATCGAGCATCTCAACGACAACATCCAGTCCGTCTCCGACGACGGCGCGAGCACCGGTGGCTTCAGCAAGGACAAGGCCATCAACATCCTGCTCATCGGCACGGACAAGCGCACCGGCGCGGGCAACGAGAAGTACGGCGACTCGGGCAGCGCGGGGCACGCCGACACCACGATCCTGCTGCACGTCTCCAAGGACCGCTCGAACGCGACGGCGCTGAGCATCCCGCGTGACCTGATCGTCGACATCCCGGACTGCCCGACCACACAGGAGGACGGCTCCGAGAAGGTCATCCCGGGCGAGACCGGCGTCCGCTTCAACACCAGCCTGGGCCAGGAAGACCGTACGCCCAGCTGCACCGCCCGCACCGTCACCGAGCTGACCGGGATCAAGCCGGACAACTTCATGGTGGCCGACTTCAACGCGGTGAAGACGCTGACCACGGCCGTCGGCGGCGTCGAGGTGTGTCTGGCCAAGGACATCAACGACTCCGACTCCAAGCTCAACCTCACCAAGGGCAAGCACACGATCGAGGGCGAGGACGCGCTGGCCTTCGTCCGCACCCGGCACTCGGTCGGCTTCGGCGGTGACCTGAGCCGGATCGGACTCCAGCAGCAGTTCCTCAGCGCTCTGATGCGCAAGCTGAAGTCGAACGACACGCTCTCCAGCCCGACCAAGATGATCAAGCTGGCCGAGGCGGGCACGAAGGCGCTGACCGTCGACTCCCAGCTCGACACCATCGACAAGCTGAAGGATCTCGGCCTGGAGCTGGGCAAGCTCAACACCAAGAACCTGACGTTCACGACGGTTCCGGTGATCGACAACCCGGCGGAGAAGGTGAAGACGACCGTCGTGCTCAACGAGACGACGGCGCCCGAGGTCTTCGAGGCGATCCAGAACGATGTCTCCTTCACCGCGGTCAAGCAGCAGAAGCAGAAGGAGGCCGCCGCCGTGGCCGCCCGTCTCAAGGGCACCAAGTCCGACGCCTCCGAGGTGCGGGTGCAGGTCATGAACGGCGGTGCGCCGGCCGGCAGCGCCCAGGAGACCCTCGCCTGGCTGCAGACCGAGGAGAACGTGACCAAGTCCGAGAACGCGGGCAACGCCCCGGCGACGCTCGCGAAGACGACGCTGGAGTACGCGCCCGACCAGGCGGACCAGGCACGCCGGCTCGCCGACATCATGGGGCTCTCCGGGTCCGCGATGAAGCCCGGCAAGAGCGTGACCAACTCGCAGGGCCTGCCCACGATGACCCTGACCCTGGGCAAGGACTTCAAGGGCGCGGGCGTGTCCCTCACCGCTCCGACGAAGGCGCCCGACGTGGAGAAGTCCACGGCGGACAAGGTCGAGTGCGCGAAGTAACCGGCCGGTAGCGGCTCAACGGGCCTGTCCCACCGCCCCCTTGGGGTGGGGCGGGCCCGTTCCGGTACGCGCTCCGGGTGGGGGCACGGAGTCCGGCGTACGGAAATTGGGGCGAGGAACGCAACTGTCCCCGTCGCTCGTTGGTCTGACACACGACACGGTCGTGTCAGCCGGCGTTGGCCGGACGCTCCACGCGGCCGTACCTGGCGCGGATTTTGCCGATGCCTGGCCAACCCGGGTCGGACCCACAGAGGTCTGACAGGTTGCGAACCGGTGTCGGACAGGGTGGTCTGCCATGGTTCGCTCCGCACCGGACAGGGAGGTCCGACCCGCGGAGCGCGGCCGTGTCGGGCAAAGGGTGGGGAAGGGCGAAGAGTTGGCGCAGAGCAGTGTGCGAGGGGAGGCCCCCGCGGTGGACGACACCATGTCGCTCACCCCGCGGGCCGACCAGGACACGCCGGCCGACCACGGCCGGCACGGTGGCGGGGGTTCCCGGGGCGGCCGGGGAACCGACGGCAGGCCCCGCAGACGGCGGGTGCTGCGCTGGTCGGCGACGATTCTGGCGGTGGTGATACTGGGCACCGCGGGTGCCGGGTATCTCTACTACCAGCACCTCAACGGCAATCTGAGGAAGGACGACCTCAACATCGGCGACGCGAAGGACCGCGCCGCCGAGACCGAGGCGAACGCGGCCGGTCAGACGCCGCTGAACATCCTGCTGATCGGCTCGGACGCGCGGGACACCGAGGCGAACCAGAAACTCGGCGGCGCCAAGGAGACATTCGGCGGCACACCGCTCGCCGACGTCCAGATGCTGCTCCATGTCTCCGCCGACCGCAGCAACATGTCGGTCGTGAGCATGCCCCGCGACACTCTGGTGGACATCCCCAAGTGCACGGACCCGGACAGCGGAGACGCCTACGAGGCCCGTGAGCGCGCGATGACGAACCAGTCGCTGGGCCGCGGCGGGCCGGGGTGCACGGTGGCCACATGGGAGAAGCTCACCGACATCCACATCGACCACTTCATGATGATCGACTTCTCGGGTGTGGTGTCGATGGCGGACGCGATCGGCGGTGTCCCGGTCTGCGTCGACAAGAACATCCACTCCAAGGACAGCCAGGGCCACGGCTCCGGGCTGAAACTGGAGAAGGGCACGACGTACGTCAAGGGCGAGCAGGCCCTGCAGTGGCTGCGCACGCGGTACGGCTTCGAGGACGGCAGCGACCTGGCCCGCGCCAAGGCGCAGCACCAGTACATGAACTCGATGGTCCGCGAGCTGCGCAAGAACGCCAAGCTGAGCAACCCGGGCAAGCTGCGTGCCCTCGCCGAGGCCGCCACCAACGCGCTCACCGTCGACCCGGGCCTGGGCACGGTCGCGAAGCTGTACGACCTGGCCGGCGAGCTCAAGAAGGTGCCGACCTCGCGCATCACCATGACGACGATGCCCAACCGGTACGTCGGTTCGCGCGTCGAGCCCACCGACGACGCCGCCAAGCTGTTCCGGCTGGTGCGTGAGGACATCGCCCTCGACGGCAAGGACAAGAAGAAGGCCACCGAGGAGAAGGCGTCCACCGACCCGGCCGCGGCGGACGGCGAGATCGCCGTCCAGGTGCAGAACGGTACCCGCACCGACGTCCTCGCCCCGGCCCAGGGCCGCGCGACCACCGTCGCCGGGCTGCTCGTCGACAAGGGCTTCACGCAGGCGTTGGCGGACTCCTCGACGGCACCGATCGCGGACACGACCCTCGTCCGCTACCCGAGCGCCGATCTCGAAGGCGACGCCCAGCGGGTCGCCAAGGCCCTCGGCATCCCGACCAGTGCCGTGGAGAAGACCACGGACGTCTCCGGCGTCACGCTCGTCGTCGGCGCCGACTGGCGGGAGGGCTCGGCGTACAAGGCGCCGAAGCAGGACGACAAGACGCCTGACACGGCGGAAGCGCTGAACGCCTCCGACACCGACGCGTGCATGAAGGTGAACGACGGGTTCACCTGGTGACGGGCGCCGCGCCCGGCGGCGCGCTCAGCTCGCGCTGAGCACCGCCGGGCGGCGGGAGGCGATGACCTTCCTCGCCAGCGAACGCGGGCTGGTCAGGAAACCGTAGCCCCAGGACATGTGCATGGTCGCGAGGGCTACGGGGATCTGCAGGCGTGCCTTCAGCGGCAGGCCCTGGCCGGCCGGGACCGAGCCCGCGGTGATGGCGGCGAGGTAGCCGCCGGGGACCACCAGGGCCCACGGGGTGACCAGGGCGCCCAGCACCAGGCCGGCCGCGATGGCGCAGACCGCCGTCGGCGGGGCGAGATAGCGCAGGTTGATGGAGCCGGCGTGGTAGCGGGCGACGACATGGCGCCAGCGGCCGTAGTCCTTGTACTGCTTGGCCAGGGCCTTCACCGACGGCCTCGGGCGGTACGACACCTTCAGCTCCGGCGAGAACCAGATCAGGCCGCCCGCCTCGCGGATCCGGAAGTTGAGCTCCCAGTCCTGGGCGCGGATGAACTCCTCGTTGTAGCCGCCCTGTTGCTCCAGCGCCTCGCGCCGGAAGACGCCGAGGTAGACGGTCTCGGCCTGCTGGGCCTCGCCGCCGGTGTGGAAGGCGGCGTTGCCGACGCCGATCTTCGAGGTCATCGCGGCGGCGACGGCGTGCTCCCAGTCGCTCTCGCCCTCGGCGTGCATGATGCCGCCGACGTTCTGCGCGCCGGTCTCCTCCAGGAGCCGTACGGCGGTGGCGATGTAGTTCGCCGAGAGAATGCCGTGGCCGTCGACGCGGACGACGATCGGGTGGCGGGAGGCCTTGATCGCGGCGTTGAGGGCGGCGGGGGTGCGGCCGGTCGGGTTCGGCACGGTGTGTACGCGAGGGTCCTCTTGCACGAGCTCGGCGGCGATCTCGTCCGTACGGTCCGTGGACGGACCGAGGGCGATCACGACCTCCATCTCGCCGGCGTACTCCTGCGCGAGGATCGCTTGGACGGCTCCGCGCAGATGCCGCTCCTCGTTGAGCACGGGCATGATGACGGACACGGCGGGGAGCTGCACGTCGGGATTGGCGTTCATAGGGGGCTCACGTTACCGCGAACGGGGGACACGGGTGCGCCCCGCCGGGACCGTGCACCGGGCAGCAGATCGTATGGCCCTACGGTGCTCACGGATCCCACGTACGGCCCCCAGGGGCACGCCCCAGCGGAGGTATCCCTTCATGCCCACGCCGTCCCGCCGCTCTTCCGCCCCCGCGCAGCGCAGTCCGCAGCCGCCCCGCGGCGGGGCGCGGTCGGTCGCACCCGTACGGCGGAGGAGACCACGCTGGGCCTTGCGGGCGGTGACGACGCTGTCCGTCGTGGTGCTCGCCTCCGCGGGGATCGGACACGCGGTGGTGACCAGCCTGGACGCGAAGATCGCACGCGTCGACCCGTTCAAGGACATGAAGAACCGGCCGCAGGCCGGGAACGGGATGAATGTGCTGCTCGTCGGCACGGACGGCCGCGAACGCATCAGTGACAAGGAGCGCCGCAAGTACCGCCTCGGCGGAGCGCCCTGTCACTGCACCGACACGATCATGATCGTGCACATCTCCGCGGACCGGGAGCGGGCGAGCGTGGTGAGCCTGCCGCGCGACTCGTACGCCGAGGTGCCCACGAAGGACGGGCGCGAGGCGCACCCCATCAAGATCAACGCGGCGTACGCGGAGGGCGGTCCGAACCTCACCGTGCGCACGGTCGAGCACATGACCCACGTCAAGATCGACCACTATCTGGAGGTCGACTTCACCAGCTTCATGAAGACGGTGGACGTGCTGGGCGGCGTGCGGATCTGCACCGCCGCGCCGCTGAAGGACTCGTACACCGGGCTGGACCTGCCCGCCGGCGACCACCGGCTGATGGGCGGCGAAGCGCTGCAGTTCGTGCGCGCGCGGCATGTCGACAGCGACTCCGACCTGGGACGGGTGCAGCGTCAGCAGCGGTTCATGGCGGCGCTGATCGAGCGGGCGACCTCGTCCGGGATCCTGCTGAACCCGATGCGGTTCCGGGACGTGACACGGGCGGTGCTGGGGTCGGTGCGGGCCGACAAGGGCTTCGGCACGGGTGAGTTGCTGGACCTCGGGCGGGCGATGCGGAACTTCTCACCGTCGTCCTCGGAGTTCACGACCGTACCGATCGGACAGCTGGGCTACGACGTGAAGGGCCTCGGATCCACCGTGAAGTGGGACACCGAGCGGGCCGAGCGCCTCTTCAGGGCCCTGCGCGAGGACCGGCCGCTGGCCACGCACCGGTCGAAGCACCGGGCCGTCCCGGTCGAGGTCGCCCCGCAGCAGATCCACGTCCAGGTGGAGAACGGCACCAAGGAGACCGGCCTCGGCAAGCGCGTCGACACGGCGCTGGCGGGGATCGGGTTCCGTACGACGGAACGCCCGGTCCCCGCCGCGGACCGAGGTCTGAGGCGCACGGTCGTCGCCCACGACCCCGGCTGGGACCGCTCGGCGAAGAGCCTGGCGGCCGCGCTGCCGGGGAGCGAGCTGCGGGCGGTGAAGGGGCTGGGGCCGACGCTGAAGGTGATCGTGGGCGCCGACTTCAAGCAGGTGCGGAAGGTCCGGGCCGAGGACCCGCTCCAGGGACATTCCCGGGTGGTGCGAGGGGACGAGACGGGGTGTTCGTAACTCCGCTCCCCCCGGCGCGGGCTCTTGCGGCGCTCAGTCCTCGAACCCCTCCGCCGCCCGCTTCTCCCGCAGCTCCTTGATGGCGCGGCGGCGGGCCAGCCGGTGGGTCCGGCGGATCTGGGCCTCCTGGTAGCGGCGCTCGTCACGCTCGCTCTCCGGCGTCACCGGGGGCACCCGGCGCGGCTTGCCGTCGGCGTCGACCGCCGCGAACACCAGGTACGCCGAGCCGACCTGCGTGGCCGGCGCCGACTCGTTCCAGCGCTCGGCCAGGACCCGTACGCCGACCTCCATCGAGGTCCGGCCGGTCCAGTTGACCTGGGCCTTCACATGGACGAGGTCGCCGACGCGGACCGGCTCCAGGAAGGCCATCTCGTCCATGGACGCGGTGACCGCGGGGCCGCCGCTGTGCCGGCCGGCCACGGCTCCCGCGGCGTCGTCGACGAGTTTCATGATCACACCGCCGTGCACCGTCCCGAGGAGGTTCGTGTCGTTGTGGGTCATGATGTGGCTGAGAGTGGTACGGGATGCGGATGTCGGTTTGCCCGGGATCTCCGGATTGCCCGACTCCACTGCGGTGACCTGGTCTGTCATGGCGTCCACCTTATGCCGAGCTGACATTCGCGGACTTTGTGTTGGGTTCGCAACAGCACTGCCTCTATTTTCCGCCGAACCTTGTAAGACACCTGTCCGGTCCCTGCACACTGGGGCGCATGAATGACTGGCCCCAGGGATGGTCCGACGGCAACCGCGGCAACCGTTACGGACACGGCAGCGCGAGCGCACAGCCTGAAGGCGCGCGTGTGATGCGACAGGTCCGCCGCGGACCGACGGCACCGCCCGGCCAGGGCTACGGCGGGGTGCCACAGCAGCCGTCGTACGTGAACGGCCAGGGCCACGGCGGCCACGGCGACGACCCGTCCTACGACGACGGGTACGACAGCGGCTACAACACCGGCCAGGTCTACGGCGGCGGTGGCCCGGGCGGCCCCGGCGGCGGGGGGACGCGGGAGCGGCCCGCACCGAACTGGCGGCGCCGGATAAAGGTGGGCTCGATCACGCTGGTGACGGTGCTGCTCGTGACGACCGTCGCCACCTACTTCTGGGCGGACTCCAAGCTCAACCGGGACGTCGACCTGTCCAAGGTCATCGACCGGCCGGAGGCGGGCGAGGGCACCAACTACCTGATCGTCGGCTCCGACAGCCGTGCGGGCATGACCGACGAGCAGAAGAAGGCACTGCACACCGGGTCCGCCGAGGGCAAGCGCACGGACTCGATGATGATCCTGCACGTCGGCAGCAACGGCGACACCCTGGTCTCGCTGCCGCGTGACTCGAACGTCAAGATCCCGTCGTACAAGGGCTCCGACTCCGGCAAGCTCTACGAGAGCACCGGCCGGGAGACGAAGCTGAACGCGGCGTACGCGGAGGACGGTCCCGAACTGCTGGTCCGTACCGTCGAGGCCAACACCGATCTGCACATCGACCACTACGTCGAGATCGGCTTCGCCGGCTTCGCGAACATCGTGGACGCGGTCGGCGGTGTCGAGATCGACATCCCGCAGGACATCAAGGACTCCAAGTCCGGCGCGGACTTCAAGAAGGGCAAGCAGACCCTGAACGGCGAGGAGTCGCTCGCCTTCGTCCGCACCCGGTACGCGCTGGCCGGCTCCGACCTGGACCGTACGAAGAACCAGCAGAAGTTCCTCTCCGCGCTGGCGAGCCAGGTGGCGACGCCGGGCACGGTCCTCAACCCGTTCAAGCTGTACCCGACCATGGGCGCGGGCCTGGACTCCCTGACCGTCGACAAGGACATGAGCCTGTGGGACCTGGCGTCCATGTTCTGGGCGATGAAGGGCGTCAGCGGCGGCGACGGCAAGTCCATGAACATGCCGATCTCGGGCAACTCCGCGAACGGCAACCTCCAGTGGGACACCGCGAAGGTGAAGCAGCTGGTGGAGCAGCTGAAGAACGACGAGACGGTGACCGTCTCCGGCAAGTGAGCGCACCTGTGACAGCCGTCGAGGGCACCCCTGCGGGTGCCCTCGAGTGCTGTGGGGCGGTCGTCACATCGTGGCGCCCGCCATCGCGCGGCAGGTGGCGGCGCAGCTGCGACACGCCTCGGCACATCGCATCATCTGGGGATCGTCCGGCATGGACATACACGCCTCGGCGCACATCTCACAGGCCTTGGCGCACATCGCGCACATCTCGGCCGACATGGGCGAGCGGCGCATCATCATGTCCGCGCACATCCGGGTCGTCTCGGCGCAGTCCATGAGTGCGCGCATGATCTGCATCTGAGCCTGGCCGCCCATCTGCATGCAGGAGCTCATGGTCTCCTCGCAGATGCTGTGGCAGGTCATGCACGCGTCGACGCAGTCCTGCATCTCCTTGCTCATCGGGATGGTTCCGGGCTGGGTCATGGCTCCTCCTGGGGGACGCGGGAGCCCGGGACGGGCCCCGTGCCCTTCCGTCCTACGCCCGCCCTCGGCTGGGCGCCATCGGGCGGACGCGAACAATTCCCACCAGATGCCGCGCAGGGCACGGACCCTGGCAATCCGCCGCAGACGGCGACAGAGGCCCGAACGGGTGAAGGGCGCCCGGGATACCCGGGCGCCCTTCACCGTCAAATCCCGCGGGGTTACGGCAGGTTGCGCGCCATGACGATGCGCTGGACCTGGTTCGTGCCCTCGTAGATCTGCGTGATCTTGGCATCGCGCATCATGCGCTCGACCGGGTAGTCACGGGTGTAGCCGTAGCCGCCGAGGAGCTGGACGGCGTCCGTGGTGACCTCCATCGCCACGTCCGAGGCGAAGCACTTGGCGGCGGCCCCGAGGTAGGTGAGATCGGCGTCGCCGCGCTCGGAGGCGGCCGCGGCCTGATAGGTCAGGGCGCGGGCGGCCGATATCTTCATGGCCATGTCGGCGAGCATGAACTGGATGCCCTGGAAGTCGGCGATCGGCTTGCCGAACTGCTTGCGCTCCTGGACATAGCCCTTGGCGTAGTCGAGGGCGCCCTGGGCGATACCGAGGGCCTGGGCCGCGATCGTGATGCGGGTGTGGTCCAGCGTCTTCATCGCGGTGGCGAAGCCGGTGCCCTCCTCGCCGATCATGCGGTCCGCCGGGATGCGGACGTTGTCCAGGTAGACCTCGCGGGTCGGGGAGCCCTTGATGCCGAGCTTCTTCTCCGGGGCGCCGAAGGAGACGCCCTCGTCGGACTTCTCGACGACGAAGGCGGAGATGCCCTTGGAACGCTTGGCGGGGTCGGTGACCGCCATCACCGTGTAGTACTCGCTCACGCCGGCGTTGGTGATCCAGCGCTTCACGCCGTTCAGGACGTAGTGGTCGCCGTCGCGGACCGCCTTGGTCTTCATGCCGGCCGCGTCGGAGCCGGCGTCGGGCTCGGAGAGGCAGTACGAGAACATGCCCTCGCCCTTGGCGAGCGGGGTCATGTACCGCTTCTTCAGGTCCTCGGAGCCGGAGAGGATCACCGGGAGCGAGCCCAGCTTGTTCACCGCGGGGATCAGGGAGGAGCTCGCGCAGACGCGGGACACCTCCTCGATCACGATCACGGTGGCGAGCGCGTCGGCGCCCGCGCCGCCGTACTCCTCGGGTACGTGCACCGCGTGCAGGTCGTTCGCGACCAGGGCCTCCAGCGCCTCCTGCGGGAAGCGGGCGTCCTCGTCGACCGCGGCGGCGTGCGGCGCGATCTTCGCCTCGGCCAGGGAGCGGATGGCGTCACGGAGCATGTCGTGCTCCTCGGACGGGCGGTACAGGTCGAAGTCAGCCGATCCGGCCAAGGTCTCTCACGCTCCAAGGACGCTGGTTGCAAATGCGCTGCTGGTGCTAATTACCGTTAAGTAACTCAAATTTTAGGGGGCGGCCCACGGGAGTGATACGTGAGCTTGGCGACAGGGGGGAAGTTGCCCGTCAGACCCGCCGACTATGCTCGGGCCCGCACTGCCCCGTCCCCCTTTCTGGAGTCCCCATGGCCCTGAAGATCACCGTGATCGGAACCGGTTATCTCGGCGCGACACACGCCGCCGCCATGGCCGAGCTCGGATTCGAGGTGCTGGGGCTCGATGTCGTGCCCGAGAAGATCGAGATGCTCGGCCGGGGCCAGGTCCCGATGTTCGAGCCGGGGCTCGAGGAGCTGCTGAGCAAGCACGTGGCCGGCATCGAGGGTTCCACCGGGCGGCTGCGCTTCACGATGGACTGGGCGGAGATCGCCGAGTTCGGCGATGTGCACTTCGTCTGTGTGAACACCCCGCAGAAGCACGGCGAGTACGCCTGTGACATGAGTTACGTCGACTCGGCCGTCGAGTCGCTCGCCAAGCATCTGCGCAAGCCCTGCCTGGTCGTCGGCAAGTCGACCGTCCCGGTGGGCAGCGCGGACCGGCTCGCGGCCCGCATCCTGGAGCTCGCCCCGGGCGGCGGCGAGGTGGAGCTGGCCTGGAACCCGGAGTTCCTGCGCGAAGGCTTCGCCGTCGACGACACGCTGCACCCGGACCGGATCGTGGTCGGCGTGCGCAGCGAGCGGGCCGAGAAGCTGCTGCGCGAGGTGTACGCGAAGCCGATCGAGGACGGCTCGCCCTTCGTCGTCACCGACTTCCCGACCGCCGAGCTGGTGAAGACCTCCGCCAACTCCTTCCTCGCCACGAAGATCTCCTTCATCAACGCGATGGCGGAGGTGTGCGAGGCGGCCGGCGGCGATGTCGCCAAGCTCGCGGAGGCCATCGGCCACGACGACCGGATCGGCAAGAAGTTCCTGCGCGCCGGGATCGGCTTCGGCGGCGGCTGTCTGCCGAAGGACATCCGCGCCTTCATGGCCCGCGCCGGCGAGCTGGGCGCCGACCAGGCGCTGACCTTCCTGCGCGAGATCGACTCGATCAACATGCGCCAGCGCGGGCAGATGGTGGAGCTCGCCCGCCAGGCGCTGGGCGGCGGGTCCTTCCTGGGCAAGCGGGTCGCGGTGCTCGGCGCCACCTTCAAGCCCGACTCCGACGACGTACGGGACTCACCCGCGCTGAACGTCGCGGGGCAGATCCACCTCCAGGGCGGCCAGGTCACGGTGTACGACCCCAAGGGCATGGGCAACGCCCGCCGCCTCTTCCCGACCCTCGGCTACGGCGACAGCGCGGTCGAGGCGGTGCGCGGCGCCGATGTCGTACTGCATCTGACGGAGTGGCGCGAGTTCCGCGAGCTGGATCCGAAGGCGCTCGGCGAGGTCGCGGCGGCCCGGGTCATCCTGGACGGCCGCAACGCCCTCGACCCCGAGCTGTGGCGCAAGGCCGGGTGGACTTACCGGGCGATGGGGCGGCCGACGGCCTAGACCGGATACGGCCTGGACCGGATACGGCCTGGACGAGATAGGGACGACGCCGTTTCGGCCGAGGCTCAGTCGGCCGAAACGGCGTCTTTCGCATTCTGCCGCACATCGCCGCAGCACGCCGAATGAATCTTCAACGACCTTTCGAAATGGCTCACTTCGACGGGCCGCACCGCGCGTCGGCTCACTTGGCCCGGTAGCGCCGCATCTTCGCGCGCGCCCCGCACACCTGCATCGAGCACCAGCGGCCGCGCCCCGCCGGACTGCGGTCGAAGTACGCCCAGTGGCAGTCGACCGCCTCGCAGGCCTTCAGCCTGGTCCAGGCGCCTTCGACCAGGGCCTGCGCGACGGCCGCCGCCACCCGGGAGAGCAGCGGGCCCTCGTCGGCGGGGGCGAGGGTGGCCGACCCGTCGGCGGCGTCGACCGCGACCACCAGGGGGGCGGCGGTCAGCAGAGCGCCGAGCGGTGTCACCTCGCGGTGGGCCGGATGGCCCGCGTGGGCGAGCAGGGCCACGCGCAGGGACTCCCGCAGCTCCCGCGCGGCGGGGATGTCCGCCTCGGCCAGCCCGAAGCGCGTCCGGCCCTCGGCCGTGTCCAGCGAGTCCGCGCCGGACTCCACGTCCAGCGTGTTGACCAGGGACTGGACCAGCTCCAGGCCCCCGGGCGCGGGCGATCTCTCACTCATGGCTGCACGCCGTCTCTCGCTTCTCGAATCCCTTTTCCCTTTGCGACGTTACCCTCAATGCTGGAGTATGGGGTAACCGACCGCGTTACCCGCTGCCGCGACTTACTGGTAACCGGCCGATCATGAGCACCCAAGACTTCAAGGAGGAAGTCATGGCCATCGCCGAACTGGGCTCCGTCGTCCTGGACTGTCCCGACCCCCGCACCCTCGCCGCCTTCTACGCGAGCGTGCTCGGCGGCACCATCGAGGACCAGGACGACTGGGTGGACCTGAAGGTGCCCGGCGGACCGATTCTGGCGTTCCAGGCCGCCCCCGGATTCGTACCGCCGACGTGGCCCTCGCCCGAGCACTCGCAGCAGTTCCATCTCGACCTGACCGTCAAGGACCTGGACGCGGCCGAGGAAGCGGTGCTGGCGCTGGGCGCGAAGCCGCTGGAGGCCGAGGACCGCTCGCGCAGCTTCAGGGTTTACGCCGATCCGGCAGGGCACCCTTTCTGTCTGTGTGCCTGCTGAGCACCTCGTCCCCACCGGGAGGACCCCATGGCACCCGTCGCCCGACTGCGCAGTGTCGTCCTCGACTGCCCCGACGCACGCGCCCTCGCCCGCTTCTACGCCGACGTCGGCGGCGGCACACCCGAGGAGGACGATCCCGAATGGGTCGTGCTCCAGCTGCCGGGCGGGCCGCGGCTGGCCTTCCAGCCGGCGCCGGGGTACACCCCGCCCGAGTGGCCGCGGGCCGACCTGAACTCCCAGCAGTTCCACCTCGACTTCGACGCCGGGTCCACCTGGGAGGAGATCGAGGCGGCCCAGGAGAAGGTGCTGGCGCTGGGGGCGCGGTTGCTGCACGCGGAGGACAAGGAGGACTTCCGGGTGTACGCCGATCCGGCAGGGCATCCGTTCTGCCTCTGCCGGATCGAGCACTCCTGAGCGGGCCCGCCCCGACGGCTACCCGTCCAGCTCGGCGATCTTCATCGTCGACGGCGCCCGGCGCCGCTGTGCCTCCCGGGCCGTGAAGTCGGCCTCGCGCAGCACACGCTGGACGTTGCCCCAGGTCAGCAGCGCGATCTCGGCCTCGGGCCAGCCCCGGCGCAGCAGTTCGGCGACGAGGTGCGGGTAGCAGGAGGCGTCGCTGAGGTCCTGCGGGTGGGCGGTGCCGGCGTCGTAGGTGCCGGACAGGCCGACGCACTGCGGGCCCGCGACCTGACGGACGTGGTCGAGATGGTCGGCGACGTCCCGGACGGACGGGCCGGTCTGCTCGGCGGTGAGCGGCACCATGCACAGGCCTCCGACGGCGCCCAGCTCCGCGAGCAGGTCGTCGGGGAGGTTGGCCGGGTGCGGGCGCAGGGCGCGGGCGGCGGAGCGGGCGCACAGGACCGGCGCCTTGGAGACCGCGAGCGCCCGGCGCAAGGTGTCCTCGGAGGCGCCGGAGAGGTCGGCCAGCACACCGAGCCGGTTCATCTCGCGCAGCACCTCCTCGCCGAACCGGGTCAGCCCCGCCTCGCTCGCCCAGGACACGCCGGACAGGGTGAGGGCGCGCAGCCCGAGCCCGTGCAGCGAGCGCAGGATGCCGAGCGAGTCACCGAGCGCGGCGGCCCCGGCCGGGCCCGGCAGCACGGCGACGCGACCGCTGTGGCGGACATCGGTTATCTGCCCCGGGGTCTCGGCGAGGCGCAGACCTTCGGGGTGCCCCCGTACGACGGTCTTCACCAGGTCGAGCTGCTCCAGCGTGGCACCGACGGCCCGGTCCCCGGCCAGCCCGTCGGGCAGGTGCAGCGCCCAGAACAGCGCGCCGACGTGACCCTCGCGCATCCGCGGCACATCGGTGTCGACCGCGCTCTCGCCGAGCTCCAGGTCGAACCAGGGCAGTCGGCGCAGCGCCCACGGCAGCCCGCTGTAGCCGTCGGCGACGGGGTGGGCGGCGAGCAGGGCGTGGGCGCGGGCGAGGAGATCCTCATCGGGGTTCGCCTCGGAGCCGGTGACGCTGTCGTACGGCTTCCCGGGGAACGGGTCGGCCAGTTCATCGAGTTCGTCGACCGCGGTGCCGGGTTCCAGGTCGTCCCTGAGGTCTGCCATGGCGGCCTCCGTACGTGCTCGGCGTCCTGATCAAGCAGTTCGGTTCACCGTCGCACGGACCCGAAAGGGCGTCCTGGTGGGCGATCCGTTCGGGGGTACGGCTCCTCGGTCGGCATGGAACGGCGCGCTCGGGGGTAACGCGGCGGTCGGCGATCATGCGGCCGATGCGCTCGCGCCCGGTGGTGAGGTCCTCGACCAGCCGGGGCGGCTCCTGGCGGCCGGCGTCGATCTGATCGCCCTCGGCCGTCCCCTCCTCGCCAACCCCGACCTGGTGCGGCGGCCGGCGCTCGGGGCGCCGCTCAACGCGGTGCGGGACCGGTACCCGATGTACACGGGCGGGGCGACCGGCTGCACCGACCACCCCGCCCTCGACGATCAGCCGTCCAGTGCCTCGATGGTCGCGTTCGACGGACCTCGTGTCGCCTGAAGGCCGCGGGCCACGTCCTCCGCCGCGCCCAGCACCCGTACGGCGTTCTGCCAGGTCAGCTTGGCCAGGTCGGGCTTCGACCAGCCGCGGTCCAGCAGTTCGGCGATCAGGTTGGGGTAGCCGGAGACGTCGTTCAGACCGTCCGGGGTGAAGGCGGTGCCGTCGTAGTCGCCGCCAATGCCGAGGTGGTCGATGCCGGTGACCTCGCGCATGTGGTCCAGATGGTCGGCGACCGTGGACACCGTGGCGACCGGGCGCGGGACGCGCTCCTCGAAGGCGCGGTGCACCTTCATCGCCTCGGCGGTGGTGTCGAGGTGGTGGAAGCCGTGCGCGCGCATGTTCTCGTCGGCCGCGGCCGTCCAGTCGACCGCCGCCTGGAGCACGAACTTCGGCACGAACGTCACCATCGCGATGCCGCCGTTGCCGGGCAGGCGTTCCAGGACGGCGTCCGGGATGTTGCGCGGGTGGTCGCACACCGCCCGGGACGAGGAGTGCGAGAAGATCACCGGCGCGGCGGATGCGTCGAGCGCGTCGCTCATCGTCGTGGCCGCCACGTGCGAGAGGTCGACGAGCATGCCCTCGCGGTTCATCTCCCGGACCACTTCGCGGCCGAAGGCCGACAGGCCGCCCACGCCCGGCTCGTCCGTCGCCGAGTCGGCCCACGCGATGTTGTCGTTGTGCGTGAGGGTCATGTAGCGGACGCCGAGCGCGTACAAAGCGCGCAGCGTGGCGAGGGAGTCGGCGATCGAGTGGCCGCCCTCGGCGCCCATGAGGGAGGCGATACGGCCCTCGGAGCGGGCGGTCTCCATGTCCGCCGCCGTCAGCGCCGGGCGCAGGTCCTTCGGGTACCGCGCCAGCAACTGCCGTACGCAGTCGATCTGTTCGAGAGTGGCGCTGACCGCCTTGTCGCCGGCGTAGTCCGAGCGGACGAACACCGACCAGAACTGCGCGCCCACGCCGCCCTCGCGCAGCCGCGGGATGTCGGTGTGCAGATGGGCGTTCTGGTGGCCGGCGATGTCGCGGGCGTCGAGGTCGTAGCGAACCTGTTCGCGCAGCGCCCAGGGGAGGTCGTTGTGGCCGTCGACGACGGGGAACTCGCGCAGGAGTTCCCGGGCTGCCTCCAGCGAAGCGGAGGTCATCGTGGTCACTTCCCCGTGCCGAAGCCGAAGCCGCCCGCGCCCTCTACCTTGGCGCGCAGCCGCTTGCCCTTCTCGGTGGCCTGGTCGTTCAGGTCCTGCTGGAACTCCCGCATCCGCTGCTGCAGGTCCTCGTCGTGGGTGGCGAGGATGCGGGCGGCGAGCAGACCGGCGTTGCGCGCGCCGGCGACCGAGACGGTGGCCACGGGCACGCCGGCCGGCATCTGCACGATGGAGAGCAGGGAGTCCATGCCGTCGAGGTACTTCAGCGGGACGGGCACGCCGATCACCGGCAGCGGGGTCACCGAGGCGAGCATGCCGGGCAGATGGGCGGCGCCTCCGGCACCGGCGACGATCACCTTGAGCCCGCGCTCGGCCGCCTGCTCGCCGTAGGTGACCATCTCGCGCGGCATGCGGTGCGCGGAGACGACGTCGACCTCGTAGTCGATCTCGAACTCGTCGAGGGCCTGGGCGGCGGCCTCCATGACGGACCAGTCGGAGTCCGACCCCATGACGATGCCTACGAGGGGTCCGGCAGCGGTGCTCATTCGGTGATCGTGCCTCTCAGGTAGCCGGCAGCGTGACGGGCGCGCTCCAGCACGTCGTCGAGGTCGTCGCCGTAGGTGTTGACGTGGCCGACCTTGCGGCCGGGCTTCACGTCCTTGCCGTACATGTGGATCTTCAGCTGGGGATCGCGGGCCATGCAGTGCAGGTACGCGGAGTACATGTCCGGGTAGTCGCCGCCGAGCACGTTGGCCATGACCGTCCACTTCGCGCGCGGGCGCGGGTCCCCGAGGGGGAGGTCGAGGACGGCCCGGACGTGGTTGGCGAACTGGGAGGTTATGGCGCCGTCCTGGGTCCAGTGGCCCGAGTTGTGCGGGCGCATTGCCAGTTCGTTGACGAGGATGCGGCCGTCGCGGGTCTGGAACAGCTCGACCGCGAGGTGTCCGACGACGCCGAGTTCCTTGGCGATGGTCAGGGCCATCTCCTCGGCCCTGAGGGCCAGGGTCTCCTCGAGGTCGGGGGCCGGGGCGATGACGGTGTCACAGACGCCGTTGACCTGCTGGGACTCGACGACGGGGTACGCGACCGCCTGACCGTGCGGGGAACGTACGACGTTCGCCGCGAGCTCCCGTACGAAGTCGACCTTCTCCTCGGCGAGGACCGGGACGCCGGCGCGGAAGGGCTCGGCGGCCTCCTCGACGGAGTCGACTACCCAGACGCCCTTGCCGTCGTAGCCGCCGCGGACGGTCTTCAGAACGACCGGGAAGCCGTCGCCCTCGGCCGCGAAGGCGAGGACGTCCTGCGGGTCGCGCACGATGCGGTGCCGAGGGCAAGGCACGCCGATCGCGTCGAGTTTCGCGCGCATCACGCCCTTGTCCTGGGCGTGCACGAGCGCGTCGGGGCCGGGGCGCACGGGGATGCCGTCCGCCTCCAGGGCCCTGAGGTGCTCGGTGGGTACGTGTTCGTGATCGAAGGTGATCACATCGCACCCACGGGCGAACTCGCGCAGCGTGTCGAGGTCGCGATAGTCGCCGATCACGACATCGCCTACGACCTGCGCCGCGGAATCCTGTGGAGTGTCACTGAGGAGCTTGAATTTGATGCCCAACGGGATGCCCGACTCGTGTGTCATACGAGCGAGCTGACCCCCGCCGACCATGCCGACTACCGGGAACGTCACGCCCCTAGGGTATCGGCCACTCCGGGGCGAGCCTCTTACCGGACTTTTCCGGGTCTCTTCCCCGCCCTATGAGCCCGCGCACAGGCAATCGCCAAGGGGGGTGGTTAGCATGGCTGGGTTGACGAAACCGACCGACAAATCGACCGACAGGAGCCTTCACGACCATGGGACGTGGTTCCTCGGGGCTTCATGTGGCGCCTCCGGTATCTCGCAGTGCGGTACGGCAGCGGTTCGATCGGCTGGTGCGTGAGGTCGCCAAGTTCGGTGCGGTGGGCGGAGCGGGGCTGCTGGTCAACCTCCTCGTGTTCAACCTGGTGCGGCATGTCACCGACCTTCAGGTGGTGCGGGCGAGTGTCATCGCCACGGTCGTCGCGATCATCTTCAACTACATCGGTTTCCGTTACTTCACGTACCGCGATCGCGACAAGGGCCGCCGTACGAAGGAACTGAGCCTGTTCCTGCTGTTCAGTGCGGTCGGCCTGGTGATCGAGAACGGCGTGCTGTACGCGGCGACGTACGGGTTCGGCTGGGACAGCCCGCTGCAGAGCAACGTGTTCAAGTTCCTCGGCATCGGCATCGCGACCCTGTTCCGGTTCTGGTCGTACCGCACGTGGGTGTTCCGTGCACTGCCGGTGGACGAACCGGTGGAAGAGCCGGCGTCGGCCGCGGAATCGTTCCTTGAGCAGCGCCCTGCGACGCCGGAGCCGCGGGTCGGGCAGCGGGTGGGCTGAGGCGTACCCGGCGTGGGGCTCGGCCCTGGGGGTCTCGCCCCCGCCGCCCCCGCCCGTCCCGTCCTCAAGGGGCTCCGCCCCTTCGACCCCGCTGGGGCAGCAGCCCCAGACCCCGCTTCGCCCCTGAACGGGCCTCGTCCTCAAACGCCGGACGGGCTGAGAAATGCCTGGACCGGCGTCGAGCCCCCTGAGCGCGGAACCCCTACCTGACCGGCGGCGGGCCCGGCTCCTGTGACTTCTTCGGTGGCTGGGGGCGGGACAGGAAAAGGGCGATGACCGGGGGCTTCGTCTGGAGCATCTCCAGGCGGCCGCCGTCCGCCTCTGCCAGGTCCCGGGCCACCGCCAGGCCGATGCCCGTGGAGTTGCGGCCGCTGATGGCGCGTTCGAAGATGCGGGCGCCCAGGTCGGCCGAGATGCCGGGGCCCTCGTCCGTCACCTCGATGACCGCCTGGTTGCCGGTGACGCGGGTGCGCAGGGCGACCGTGCCGCCGCCGTGCATCAAGGAGTTCTCGATCAGGGCCGCCAGGACCTGGGCCACCGCGCCCGGGGTGCCCACCGCCTGGAGGTGGCGCTTGCCCGAGCTCACGATCGCCCTGCCCGCGCTGCGGTACGCCGGGCGCCACTCCGCCAGCTGCTGCTGGATGACCTCGTCGAGGTCGAAGGTGACGGCGGAGCCGGTGCGTGGGTCGCGGGAGTTGGTCAGGAGACGTTCGACGACGTCCGTGAGGCGCTCCACCTGCGTCAGGGCGATGGTCGCCTCGTCCTTCACCGTGTCGGGATCGTCGGTGAGGGTGATCTCCTCCAGCCGCATGGAGAGGGCCGTGAGCGGGGTGCGGAGCTGGTGCGAGGCGTCCGCGGCGAGGCGCCGCTCCGCCGTCAGCATGCGGCCGATGCGTTCGGCCGAGGAGTCCAGCACGTCCGCCACCCGGTCCAGCTCGGGGACGCCGTACCGCTTGTGACGCGGGCGCGGGTCGCCCGAGCCGAGACGTTCCGCCGTCTCCGCGAGGTCGGTGAGGGGCGAGGCAAGGCGGTTCGCCTGACGTACCGCCAGCAGCACCGCCGCGATCACCGCCAGCAGCGCCACCGCCGCGATGATCAGCAACGTACGGCCGACCTCCCGCGTCACCGACGAGCGCGGCTCCTGCACGGTGACCGTCTCGCCCTCCTCGCCGGTCTCGGTGGCGCTGATGACGTCACCGGACGGCTTGCGGCCCACCTCGATCACGGGCTTGTGGGGGATGCGGATCTCGGCGTAACGATCACCCTGGATCTGGTCCCGCAGCACGGACGCGTCCACGGTCTCGTCGCCGAGCAGCCGGCTGTCCACGATGCTGGCGAGGCGCACGGCCTCGGTGTCCACCCGCTCCTGTGCGGTGCTGGTGATCGTCCGTGTCTCGACGATCACGAGTGACACGCCGAAAACGGCGATCACGACGAGAACCACGGCGAGGGTGGACTGGATCAGTCGGCGGCGCATGTCCTGTTACTTACCTGTACGGCTCGGTTACCGGCTCAGCTCTTCTCGAAGCGGAAGCCGACGCCCCGCACCGTCGCGATGTAGCGGGGGTTCGCCGCGTCGTCGCCCAGCTTCTTGCGCAGCCAGGAGATGTGCATGTCGAGCGTCTTGGTCGACGACCACCAGGTGGTGTCCCAGACCTCGCGCATCAGCTGGTCCCGGGTGACCACCCGCCCGGCGTCCCGCACCAGCACCCGCAGCAGGTCGAATTCCTTCGCCGTGAGCTGGAGCTCCTCGTCGCCCATCCACGCCCGGTGCGACTCGACGTCGATCCGCACCCCGTGCGTGGCCGGCGGCTGCTGCGGCTCCGCCGCCCCGCGCCGCAGCAGGGCCCGGACCCGGGCGAGCAGCTCGGCGAGCCGGAACGGCTTGGTGACGTAGTCGTCGGCGCCCGCGTCCAGGCCGACCACGGTGTCCACCTCGTCGGCACGCGCGGTGAGGATGAGGACCGGCACGGTGTGGCCCTCGGCGCGCAGCCGGCGGGCGACCTCCAGGCCGTCCATGCCGGGCAGGCCGAGGTCCAGCACGACGAGGTCGATACCGCCCTGCATCCCTGCGTCGAGCGCGGTGGGGCCGTCCTCACGGACCTCGACCTCGTACCCTTCCCGGCGCAGTGCGCGGGCCAGCGGCTCCGAAATGGACGCGTCGTCCTCGGCGAGCAGTACTCGGGTCATGAGCTGATGGTAGTCCGCCCATGACAAGAGCTGGAGTGTGATCGGGCGCCCGGATTCTCACCGGTCCCTGGCACGTCTCTTACCTTCACACGCCGTGGTACAGACCTATGCCGATGAGATGCGATCCTGGAAAGGACCTTGGAAAGGGTGGCCGCGGTTCCCTCGACACCTGTGATCCCCGTCTCAAGTCCTTCCATATCCGGCAGTGTCCTGACGTATGGTGAATCTACGCCCGTAGCACTGCGGGGACCTTCGGCGCACTTGACGCTGAGGGTCTCTTTTGTGTGCGGGACCGGCGCTCACCGGTCCCGAATGGAATGACCTGTGGCCGGGCCCCCGAAGGCGGGGGCGTGGATCCCGACGGTCGCCGTCTTCCCCTCCGTGACCCGGAGCGGGACTGCCCCTGGGCGTGGGGTGGACGGCCGTGTCCGCCGGTGCCGGCCGCCCCCCACCGGGCGCGTGAACGTTCTACGTCGGTGCGCGTCCCGACCAGCAAGGATCGACCATGGCGTCCAGCCTGACGAAGGACTCGGCCCGCCCGGGCACCCCCGGCTCCGAGAAGACCTTCTTCGGCCACCCCCGCGGACTGGCCACTCTCTTCATGACGGAGATGTGGGAGCGTTTCTCCTACTACGGCATGAGGGCACTGCTCCCGCTGTACCTGGTCGCTCCGGGCGGCCTGCACCTCAACCCGGCCACGGCGACCGCGATCTACTCGGTCTACGTGTCGATGGTGTACCTGCTCGCCATGCCCGGCGGCTGGTTCGGCGACCGGGTCCTGGGCCCGCGCAAGACCGTCGCCATGGCCGGCGGCATCATCATGCTCGGCCACCTCACGCTGGCCCTGCCGTCCTCCGGCACGTTCTACGCCGGCCTCGGCCTGGTCGCGATCGGTTCGGGTCTGCTGAAGGCCAACATCTCGACCATGGTCGGCCACCTCTACGACGGCCCGGCCGACCCGCGCCGCGACGGTGGCTTCACGGTCTTCTACATGGGCATCAACCTCGGTGCCTTCGCCGCGCCGCTGATCATCGGCACCATCGGTGAGAACGTCAACTGGCACCTGGGCTTCGCGCTCGCCGCGCTCGGCATGGCGCTGGGTCTCGCCCAGTTCCTGATCGGCTCGCGTCACCTGGCCGAGCGCTCCAGCGTCGTCCCGACGCCGCTGTCCGCCCAGGAGAAGTCCTCGACGCTGCGCAAGGCGGCGATCTGGGCCGGTATCGCGGTCGTCTTCTACGCGATCGTCGGCTTCTCCGGCAACTACACGCTGAACTGGGTTCTGGTCCCGCTGACGCTGCTCGGCGTGATCATCCCGACGTTGGTCCTGGTCCGCATCAAGCGCGACAAGGACCTGGACCGTGCCGAGCAGTCGAAGATGTCCGCGTACATCTGGTTCTTCGTGGCCGCGGCCGTGTTCTGGATGATCTACGACCAGGGCGGCTCGACCCTGTCGATCTTCGCCGACGGCTCCGCCGAGAACAGCGTCCTCGGCTGGGACTTCCCTGTCTCCTGGTACCAGTCGGTCAACCCGGTCCTGATCATGGCGCTGGCCCCGGTCTTCGCCTGGTTCTGGCTGGCGCTGAACCGGCGCGGCAAGGAGCCGAGCACGATCGTGAAGTTCGGCTCGGGTCTGGTCCTGGTCGGCGCGTCCTTCTTCCTCTTCCTGGCGCCGCTGTCGATCGCCGAGGGCGGTCACAAGGCGGCCGCGATGTGGCTGGTGGCGATCTACTTCGTCCAGACCGTCGGTGAGCTGCTGCTGTCCCCGGTGGGTCTGTCGGTGACGACGAAGATGGCGCCCGCGAAGTACGCCTCGCAGATGATGGGCGTCTGGTTCCTGGCCGTCACCGCCGGTGACGCCACGACCGGTCTGCTCTCCATCGCCGGTGTCGACCTGAACAAGACGAACATCGTGGCTCTGGAGGCCACGCTGGCCGTCCTCGCCGGTGTCGCCGTATGGATGTACCGCAAGAAGGTCAAGGCGCTCATGGGCGACGTGCGCTAGCGCTGCGCTGCTTGAGCCGACGGGGCCGCTGCAACCTCCCCGGGTTGCGGCGGCCCCGTCAGTTTTCCGACCGTGCGCGGTTCCCCGCGCCCCTGAGGGAAATCAGCGCGTCCTGCGCCTTGGCATGAACGTGAACACCGCTCCCCCCAGGAGCAGTGCCGTCCCCGCCACCAGGCCCAGCGCCTTCAAGGCGTCATGCTCCTCCGCGCCCGTCGCCGCCAGGCCGCCGTCGGTCGATGAACCGCCCGCCGAGCCTCCCGCCGAGCCGCCGGCCGAACCGCCGCCCGACGCCCCGCTCGCCTGCTCGCTCGTGTCCAGCGTCAAGGACACCTCCGACTTCGCCGGCGTACAAGTCGTCGTCGTCCCCAGGGCCTCGATCGTCAGGACGCCCGGGGAGAGGGTCGACTCGCCGCTCGCGCCCGGCTTGTAGGTGCCGGTGAGGTCGGGGATCTCGATCGGTTCGCCGGACTTGATGTCCTCGGAGTTGGTCGGGCCCTCGACATGGACCGTGCCCTTGTCGGCGCCGCCCAGCGCGACCTCCATGGACGGCTTGACCGAGTCCTTGGGGATGTCGGCGGGAGAGTCCATCACCGACTTCTTGAACTGGACCGTCAGGTCGAAGCTCCCGCCGTTCTTCTTGGCGTTGATCTGGACCGGCGAGGTCGCTTCCTTGTCGCCGATGGGCGTCTTGCACTTGTACGGGACCTGGACCTCCTTGCCCGTGAAGTCGCTCTGGCCGCCGTCCCCGCCGCCACCTGTGCCCGAACCGCCCGCGTCCCCGCCCGTCTCGCTCTCGCTCGGCGTGGCGGTCGGGCTCGACGAACCCGTGGGCAGGTCGGTCGGCACGCCCGTCGGCAGCGTCGGGACGACCGTCGGCAGCCCTCCCGTCGTACCGCCCGAACTCCCGCCTCCGTCCGTCACCTTGATCGTCGCCGCCGGCTTCACCGTCTCCTTCGGCGAGCACTTGGTGTCCGTGGAGATCGGCTTGTTGACGTTGATGTTGTACGCGTCCGGCGCGAGCGTCACCTCGCCCGGTGCCGTCAGCTTCAGCGTGCCCTTCATGTCGGACAGCTTCATGTCGGTGTTCTTCGGGATCGGCGGGTTCTCCCGGGGCCCCTCCATGGCGATGTCCGCCGTCTGCGCGCCGGCCGCCTTCAGCGTCCCCGTCGGCTGGACCGTGTTCGCGTCCAGGTCGAGGATGTCCGGGTTCTTGGACGCGGCCTGGACGAACTTCCAGACGATCTCCACCTCGTCGCCGACCTTGGCCTCGGCGGGCGCGGTGATCTCCACCTTCGTGGTGCCCTGGACGGGCGGCAGTCCGGAGATGGCGGGCGGGATGCACTCGGTCGCGTACGACACCTCGGCGGCCTGCGCGGGCGCCGCGGCCACGCCGAGCAGCACACCCGCGCCGCCGAGCATCAGGGCGGCGCCCGCCGCGGTCGCTCTCCGGGGGCGTACCGGTATGACTCTCCTTGGCTTGCTCACGGAGGTGCCTTCCTCGTGGGGGTCGTAGGACTCGACGTGCTGTCGTCGTGCGGTGCGGAGAGCCGACCGGCCGTGCCCGGATCACTGTCCGGCGCGAACCACGGCAGGGTCGAGGAGGGCGAGGCAGCGTGCCTCGCCTCCTCCCGGGGCCTCAGCCCCGGAAGACGAAGGGCGGCTTCGGGCAGCCGGAAACCCCGGCGGCGGGCCGTCTGCCGCGGCCGTACCCGGTCCACCAGGGCCATCCCGACGCGGAACACCGCCGCCGGTACGACCAGGCACACCAGGATCCAGAACAGCGTCACACCCCAGGGCCGGCCCACGCCCCAGGGCTGTTCGGCCAGCACCTTGCCGCCGTACTTCAGGGAGACGGTGTAGTCGCCGTGCGCCCCGGCGGCGAGCTCCACCGGCAGCTCGATCCGCGCCTTCTTTCCCGGCCGGATCGTGCCGCGCCACTGCTGTTCCTCCCACTGCGGGGCGAACACGCCGTGGGAGGTGCCCACTTGGAAGACCGGGTTCCTGACGGCGGAGGTGCCCACGTTGCCGACGGTGAAGACGAGCGTCCGGGCCGGCGGTGCGCCGAACCAGGTGAGCAGGCCGCCGGAGCCGTCGAGCCGGGTGTCGGTGAGGACCGACAGACGCCCGCCCGCCGGCTCCGCGGGCAGCGGCTCGACCGCGTGCCCGGCGACCTGGAAGATCGCGTCGGCCTCGGCCTTCGCCCCGGTCACCGTCGCCACATGCACCACGCACGGACACGGCACGGGCGGCTCGGCCACCGGCAGCTTCCGGCTGAAGCGGCCCTCGGCGTCCGTCGTCACGGCCCTGCCGTCCGCGTTGGCGCAGGAGTTGGTGCCTCCCGTCACCCCGGTCGACGGCACGGACTGGCCGCAGACCAGGATCATCAGCAGGGCGCGCGGCCGCCAGCCGCTGCCGGTCACGGTGATCGAACCGCCCGTTCCCGCCTGGGACTTGGACAGTTTCACGGCGGGCGGCCCGTCCGCCGCCGACGCGCTCCCGGCCGCCGTCGGCGACAGCAGCGCCAGCACGGCCAGCAACGCCGCGATCCGCACCCTGGCGTTCACGTCCCCACTCCCGTCAACTCGGCCTGCCGCACCGGTCGTTCGGCTTCCGTCGGCTCGCCGCCGTACGGCTTGCGGCGCCTTCGATGTCGTACGGCGAACAAGGCGCCCGCGGTCGCCAGGGCCCCGGCGACGCCCGCCGCGCCGCCCCACGGCACGAACCTCACCGATGTCTCCGCGGTGTCGCTCGCGCCGCCCGCCGCCGTCACCGTCAGCCGCACGTCGACCGCGTCGAGCGCGGGCCGGTCGGGCCATGGCTCGGTGAGCTCGGTGCGGCTGCCCGGGGGCAGGGCGAGGGGGAGGTGGCGCGGGGCGCGGTCGAGGAGGCGGCCGAAGACACCGTCGGCGCGCACCGCGAGAGTCGGGGCGATGGGGGTCGTACCGCGGTTGACCAGCTCGTATGCGATGCCCTCGGCGCGCACCTCGACATGCTCGACGGTCAGCGCGGACAGTTCGGGACCGGTGACGCGCAGGCGGAGCGGCACGGTCTTCGTGCGGCCGTCGGTGTCGCGGGCGACGATCCCGGCGGAGCGGTCGCCGGGGGCCGTGCCCGTCGGGACGGTCACCGTGAACGGAACCTCGGCGCGGGTGCGGGCCGGGATCCGTACCGGACTCTCGGCGAAGGCGATCGGGACGCCCGTGCCGCGCAGGCGTACGGTGACCGGCTCGTCGCCCGGGTTCGTGACGGACACCGTGTCCCGCTGGACCGTCCCGGGCTCGCCCTCGGTGTAGAAGGACGGGCGCCCGCCGCCGGAGGGCGCGACGGACCAGGCCTCGGCGGCGGTCGCCGTGGGGACGATCGCCGACAGCAACAGCAGGGACAGGCACAGGACACGGGCGGCTGACGACATCGGCGGCTCCAGCGGATCGGTGCGTATCGGTCAGCGGCGTACCGTCTGACCCCTGCGCGTCAGCCACAGCGCGCCCGCCGCGCCCGCGAGCAGGACCGTGCCGCCGAGGGTGCCCAGGGCGATCGCCGAGTCCTCGGGGCCGGTCTGCGGGAGCTCGGCGCCGGAGTCGGAGCCGCTCTGGCCGGTGCCGCCCGAGCCGGACGCCGCCTTCGCATCGAGGGTCAGCGACGGTCCGGGGCTGTTGGTGGGCGTGCAGGTGGTGGTCGTGCCGAGGGCCTTGATGGTGAGGATGGCCGCGGTGAAGGTGACCTTGCCGGTCTTCTTCGGGGTGTACGTGCCCGTCAAGTCGTTGATCTTGATGGGGGTGTTGGCGGGGATCGCCTCCTGGTTGGCCGGGCCGGTCACGCTCAGGGTGCCGCTGTCGGCGCCGCCCAGCTTGATGGTGGCGCTCGGGTTCATCGCACCCTTGCCCAGTTCGACCGGGCTGGACGAGACGCCCTTCTGCCACGACATGGTGATCTTGTAGCCGCCGCCGCTCTCGACACCCTTGATGTCGATGGGCGAGACGGCACTCTTGTCGCCGATCGGCGTCTTGCAGGCGTAGTTGACGTCGACGACCTCGGCCCGGGCGGCGGGGGCGGCCATCAGCACCGCCGATCCGGCCAGGGCCGCGACGGTCGCGAGCGCGGCGGTTCGCTTCTGCTTCGACACGGTCCCCTCATTCCTGACGGCACATCAGATCGGCCGTCAAGGTACGCCCGGGGCCTTGAGGAGGGAAGACACAGCGCACGCCGGAGTTGTGACGATCCGGCGTGCGCCTGAAGGGATTCAAGTGGAGAGCGGAGTCCTCAGGGTGACCCTGGGTAACACAGGGTCAGACCGGACGCAGCAGCTCGGGCAGCCCCCATCGCCGCAGCACCTCGGGCACCACCACGGTCCCGTCCGCCCGCTGATGCTGCTCCAGGATCGCGGGCAGCAGCCGGCTGGTGGCGAGACCCGAGGCGTTGAGGGTGTGGACGTACGCGGCCTTGCCGCCGCCGGCCGGACGGTACCGGATGCCACCGCGCCGCGCCTGGTAGGCGCGGGCGTTCGACACCGAGCTGACCTCGGCGTACCCGCCCAGGCTGGGCAGCCAGACCTCCACGTCGTAGGTCCTGGCCTGCGCCGGGCTGGTGTCCCCGGCGGCCAGCTTGGTGACACGGTGGTGCAGCCCGAGCCCGGCGACCAACTCCCCCGCGCGGGCCAGCAGTTCGAGCTGCGCGGCGTCCGAGTCCTCGGGCCGGGCGAACTGGAACAGCTCGACCTTGTTGAACTGATGGCCGCGCAGCGTCCCGCGCTCCGCCGTGCGGTGGCTGCCGCTCTCCCTGCGGTAACAGGGCGTGTAGGCGACGTACCGGCGCGGCAGCTCCCGCTCGTCGAGCGTCTCGCCGCGATGGAGGTTGACGAGGGCGGTCTCGGCGGTCGGCAGCAGGAAGTGGTCGTCCACCCGGAAGACCTCGTCGGCGAACTTGGGGAACTGCCCGGCCGTGTACCCGGCCTCGTACGTCAGCAGGTGCGGCGGCAGTACGAACTCATAGCCCGCGCGGCGATGTGCGTCCAGGAAGTGGTTGAGCAGCGCCCACTCCAGGGCGGCGCCCTCGCCGCGGTAGATCCAGTAGCCGTTGCCGGCGAGGGCGGTGCCCCGCTCGTAGTCGATCAGGCCCAGGTCCTGGGCGAGCCCGACATGGTCGCGGGCCGGGAAGGCGAAGGCGGGCGGGTCCCCCACGACCCGGACGACCTCGTTGTTCTCCTTGCCGCCGGCCACCACGTCGTCGTCGGGGAGGTTGGGCAGGGCGTCGAGGAACTCCTGATGCCGGGCGCCGAGCCGGGCGAGGTCCTCCTCCGCCTCGGTGAGCCGGCCGGTCAGGGCCTTGGCCTCGGCCCGCAGCTCGTCCGCAGGGGCGTCCGTACGGCGGTGCACGGCGATCTCGGCCGAGATCCGCCGCCGCTCGCCACGCAGCCGCTCCACGGCCGTGCGAGCCTCGCGGAAGGCGGCGTCCAGCACGAGGAAGCCGGGGATGTCGGGGTCGACGGCGCGCTTGCGCAGGGCGTCGCGGACCTGGTCGGGATGGTTTCGGATGAGGGTGACGTCGAGCATGGTGCGCGTGCTCCGTCCGGTCGGCCGGAGCGGCGGGCGCCGCCCCGGGGTGATCCCTCGGGGCGTGGGCGAGAGGGTGCTCGCGGTGCCACCACGCCTTCACCGCCGTACGACGGCTGTGCGGCCGTACGACGATCTCGTTCGGCCCGATGACGGGGGCCGGCCGGCGGGGCATTGCCTCCCCGCACTCGGGAGGGGATTCACACCGGGGCGCGAGGCCGCCTTCACAGCGGGTGGCGGCTCTCTCGGCTCGCGGGGCCCGGGCTACTCGTCTCCGTCAGCGCGTTGCGACGAGCGTAGAGCGCCCCTTCGATGCGCGGAAACGATTTACGCCGGGGCGCCCAGCTCCGCCCACACCGTCTTGCCCGCGACCCCCGGCTGCCGTACGACCCCCCAGTCCAGGCAGAGCCGCTGCACGATGAACATGCCGTGGCCGCCGGGGCGCCCCGCGCGGTGCGGGGTGCGGGGGGCGGGCTGGCCGTTGCCCTTGTCGGACACCTCGATGCGGATCACCTTGTTGTCGCAGGCGATCCACATCTCGTCCGGTCCCTCGGCGTGCAGACAGGCGTTGGTGACCAGCTCGGAGACGACCAGCAGCACGTCCTCGGCGGCGGCCCGCTGGTCGGCGGTGGCGGCGGGCAGCCAGCCCCACGCGTACAGCGCCTGGCGGGCGAAGTCACGGGCGAGCGGGACGACCCCGCTCTGGCCCTCGAAGTCCAGTCGGCGGACCTGGCGCGCCGCCGACGCCGCGGCGGCCGCCGCGGCCTGCTGCTCGGGCCTGAGGGACGGCACGGCGCCCTCGCCGGACGCCTCGGCCGCCGACGCGCCTCGTCCGGCGTCCCCCGTCCCTGGCACGCCCCCCTCCGACGCCCCCGAAGCGCCGCTGGGCTCAGGGCCGCGGTCGCCCGGCGAGTAAGGCCGGGTGGTGCTCATCAGCGCTTCACCTCACCGATTCACCAGTTCAACATTCACACGATTCACAAATCAGTACGCAGAGTCAGTACGCCTGTACACGTCCTTGCCTGATAGGTCGGTCACAGTCCCCCACCCCCGGTGGCCGACGTCACAGCCGACAGTTCCAGGATGTCTCCTGCCCGACCGGGCCGAGGGAACACCCCCGTATTCGGGCCGAATGATGTGACGTCCGATGCGGGGCAGGACGCGAGGGGTCAGCCGGAGCCGTCGGACTCGTCGGCGAGGGCGGCTTCGAGCGAGTCATGGACCGTGAAGACCGCCTCGGCCCCCGTGATCTCGAACACCCGCGCGACGACGGGCAGCATGCCCGCGAGATGCACCCCGCCACCGGCCGCTTCCGCCTTCAACCGCGCTCCGAGCAGCACATTGAGCCCCGTGGAGTCACAGAACTCGAGCCGCGAGCAGTCGACGACCAGCCGGCTGAAGCCTTTGCCGAGGCAGTCCTCGAGTGGCTCACGCAACAAATCGGCGGTGTGGTGATCCAACTCACCCGCCGGGGTCACGACGGCACTGGAGCCCTCTTCCCGCACCTCGACCAGAAGTCGGCCAGACTGTGCGCTGCCGACCGTCCCGCGGTCCATGCCGTCTCTCACTCCCGACGTCGTGGCTGGTGACTGACGCTCTCGAACACTACGCCTTCCCTACGCCCCCCAACACCGGAACATCCACACAGAATCGGACATTTCGGACCAGAGCGCACTTGCGGTGAGCTCACGAAAGCGGGTAGGGCTAGTAAAGACACGTAACCGATTCGGCTGGCTTGGAGGCGCCGCACACCGCAGTGCACGACAGGCTTCGGCAGCCATATGCCGAGAACGATGGAGGACATCATGTCACCCCGGCTCGACGCATCGCATACCCAGAAGGCGACGTCGGCATCCCAACCGGAACATCTGGATCCCATCGAGCGCAGCAGCGCCGCAGGTCCCGAACACGCCTTCGAGCATGACTTGGGACAGGACGACGCACTCGCCGGGCTTCCGGACATCCCGCCGTACGACGAGGTGGGGCCGGTGGACGCGCGGGCCCTATCCAAGACCCTCTTCGAGCGGCTGGAGTCGCTGGAGGAAGGGACCCACGAGTACTCGTACGTCCGTAACACGCTCGTCGAACTCAACCTCGCGCTGGTCAAGTTCGCCGCCTCCCGCTTCCGCTCGCGCAGCGAGCCGATGGAGGACATCATCCAGGTCGGCACCATCGGCCTGATCAAGGCGATCGATCGCTTCGAGCTGAGCCGCGGCGTGGAGTTCCCCACCTTCGCGATGCCCACCATCATCGGTGAGATCAAGCGCTTCTTCCGCGACACGTCGTGGTCGGTGCGGGTGCCGCGCCGGCTCCAGGAGCTCCGGCTCGACCTGGCCAAGGCCGGTGACGAGCTGGCCCAGAAGCTGGACCGCGCCCCGACGGTGGCGGAACTGGCCGAGCGCCTGGACCTGACCAGGGACGAGGTCGTCGAGGGCATGGCGGCGTCGAACGCCTACACCGCCTCCTCGCTGGACGCCCAGCCCGAGGAGGACGACGCCGAGGGCGCGCTGGCCGACCGGATCGGCTACGAGGACCACGGCATCGAGGGCATCGAGTACGTCGAGTCTCTCAAGCCCCTCATCGCCGAACTCCCGCCCCGGGACCGGAAGATCCTCTCCCTGAGGTTCGTCGCGGGCCTGACCCAGTCGGAGATCGGCGAGGAACTCGGCATCTCCCAGATGCATGTGTCGCGACTGCTGTCGCGAACCTTGATCAGGCTCAGAAAGGGCCTGACGATCGAGGAATGACCGGCCGAGGAGCCCCGTCTCCTCCGCGCCGACCTGCACTGTGCCCGGTGCCCCGCCGAATTCGTCGGCCGGGCACCGGGCACAGTGCTTTCGGATCTTTCACCGGCCGCTCACGGGTTACCCACAGAAACCCTTTCCCCATGGCTACCCTTCCTCCACTATGAGCCGTCATACCCGCCGGTAGGTCAGGAATCCGAGCGGGTCGCACGGCTGCGAGGAGGCAGGCGGATGGCTCGGGCCTACGACGGTGGGGCGGGCGGCGGGGAACGCGACCACGGGATCCACGCGGGCGCGTCCGACGCACGGCTCACCGAACTGCTGCGCGCCGACACGGCCACCGCCTATCCGGCGCTCCAGGAACTGCGCGCCCGCCACCACCCGCACGTCCTCGCCTACGCCCGGCTGTGCACCCCGAACGACTCCATGGCACGGCAGTTGGCGGCACAGGCCTTCGCCCTGGCGGCCCGTCAGACCGCGCGCGGCATCGACCCCGGCGTGCCCTGGCGGCACCAGCTCCTGCTGCTGACCGCCCGGCAGGCCGGCACCTGGGCGACGGACGAGCGGGCGGCGGGCCTCGACACGGCACTGCTGCTCGTCCTGAACACGGCCGGCCCCTCCGGCCCGGTACCGCCGATGCTCACGGCGTTCCAGTCCCTGCCGCCGCGCACGCAGGGCCTGATCTGGTACGGGGTCGTGGAGCGGGAGCCGGGTGAACGGACGGCCACGCTCCTCGGCCTCACCCGCGAGGACGTGGCCTACGGCACGGACCCGGCGATCCAGCAGCTGGCCCGGTCCTGTCTGCGCGCCCGTCTCGCCGCCTCCGACGACCCCGACTGCCCCGACTTCGGCCGTCTCATCGAGGAGTCCGTACGGCCGGACAGCCCCCGCGACAGCGCCGATCTGCACGCCCACATGGCGCGCTGCCCGCACTGCACCACCGCCTACGAGGAGCTGTCGGCGCTGCGCGACACTCCGCGCACGGCGCTGGCGGAGGGGCTGCTGCCGTGGGGCGGGACGGCGTACGCGGCGGGCGGCGCCGGGGAGCGGGAGGCCGGCGGCCGTGCGGCGGAACGGGGTTGGGCCAGAGGTCGGCCGCGGGATCGCCGGCGGTTCGTGCTGGTGTCGGCGGCGCTCGGGGTGGCGTTGCTGCCGCTGGTGGCGTTCCTGGTGGCGCAGGGCGGCTCGCCGGCCCAGGATCCGGTGGGTGCGGCGAGCACGCCGGCGAGTGTGCCGCCGGTGGCGGTGACCGTGACGGCCACGGTGCCGGAGACGCCGTCGTCGTCCCCCTCGCCGTCCCCGTCGCCGTCGCGGAGCTCCAAGTCCCCGTCCCCCACGAAGAGTCCGACACCGACGAGGACGGCACCCCCGAAGCCGCCGCCCTCCCCCACGCACCCGCCGACCGGCACCTTCGCCCAGGTCGTGAACGTCGACTCGGGGCTGTGCCTGGACGTGGGCGGCGCCTTCTTCAAGGGGACGGATGTCGTCACCACCCCCTGCGGCTCGTCCAGCACTCAGCGCTGGCGGGTCGACACGTCCCGCGGTGTGCTCCAGTCGGCCGCCGATCCCGACTTCTGCCTGGACAGCCGGGGTTCGACGGACCGGGGCGTCGGGATCTGGACGTGCGACTCGGTGGAGGGCGGCAACGGACAGAACCTGAAGTTCGTGGTGGACGGCGACGGGGTGATCCGCCCCGCCATCGCCGTCGAGACCGCGGTGACTCCGGACGGTGGGGCCGGGGACGGGCTGTCGCTGGAGCGGGTGGGTGAGGGCTCCGGGCAGCGGTGGCGGGCCGGGGCCACCTGACCGAGGTGCCCCGCGGCCGCGCCGGGCTCAGACCTCGCGTACGCCGCGCCGCCAGACCTCGCCCACGAGCGGCACACCCGGCCGGTACGCCAGGTGCACATGGCTCGGGGCGTCGAGCAGGAGCAGGTCCGCGCGGGCGCCCGGGGTGAGGCGGCCGATGTCGTCGCGGCGCAGTGCCGCCGCGCCGCCCGCCGTGGCCGACCAGACCGCCTCGTCCGGGGTCATCCCCATGTCCCGTACCGCCAGGGCGATGCAGAACGGGACGGAGGAGGTGAAGGACGAGCCCGGGTTGCAGTCGGTGGACAGGGCGACGGTGGCGCCGGCGTCGAGGAGGCGGCGGGCGTCCGGCCACTCGGCGCGGGTGGAGAACTCGGCGCCGGGGAGGAGCGTGGCGACCGTACGGCTGCCGGCCAGGGCGTCGACGTCCGCGTCCGTGAGGTGGGTGCAGTGGTCGGCGCTGGCGGCGTCGAGTTCGACCGCGAGCTGGACGCCGGGGCCGTAGGAGAGCTGGTTGGCGTGGACGCGCGGGTGCAGCCCCTTCGCCTTGCCCGCCGTCAGGATCGCGCGGGCCTGGTCGCCGTCGAAGGCGCCCTTCTCGCAGAAGACGTCGATCCAACGGGCGTACGGGGCGCAGGCGTCGAGCATCTCGCCGGTGACCAGGGCGACATAGGCCGCCGGGTCGTCGGCGTGGTCCGGGGCGACGATGTGGGCGCCGAGGTAGGTGACCTCGTCGGTGTGGGCGGCGGCGATGCGCAGGGCGCGGGATTCGTCGCGGGTGGTCAGTCCGTAGCCGGACTTCGTCTCGAAGGTCGTCGTGCCCTGGCGGAGGGCCTCGGTGAGGTACCGGGTGAGGTTGGCCTCGAGCTCCTCGTCGCTCGCCGCCCGGGTCGCCGCGACGGTCGTGCGGATGCCGCCCGCGCTGTACTGGCGCCCCGACATCCGGGCGTTGAACTCCTGCGTCCGGTCGCCCGCGAAGACGAGGTGCGAGTGGGAGTCGACGAAGCCCGGGATGACGGCCCTGCCACCTGCGTCGACCCGATTGTCAGTGGCGGGTGCTTTGCTTTGATCACCGGTCCACACGACGCGGTCGCCCTCGATGACGACGGCCGCGTCCTGGATCAGTCCCAGGGGGGAACCGTCACCGGAGGAGGGGTCATTGGTGACCAGGGCGGCGATGTTGGTGATGAGCGTGCTTGCGGTGCTCGCGGAGTGGGCGGGGCTGACGGTCGTCGCGTTGCTCATGGCGTCCTTGGTTGCCTGGTCGGCGGTGGGGTCGGGTTCGGGCGCGGAGGCGGGCCGCGCGGGTGGGCGGCCCGGTGTCATCCGCGCAGGGCTTCGACGGCGTCCGCGAGGGCCTTCGGCACATCCGGTACGAGGGTGTGGGCCCCGTCCCGTACGACATGCCGGCCTCCCACGACCGTATGCGACACGTCTGCTGCCGACGCGGCGAATACGGCCGTCTCGGCCCCGAGCCGCGCAAGCGGCCCTGCCGTCCTGACCGAGTCGAGCGCGATCGTCGTGAAGTCGGCGAGCGCGCCGGCCTCCAGAGTGCCCGCGCCGTCCCAGCCGAGGGCCGCGTGGCCGTCGACCGAGGCCGCCCGCAGGAGGGCCGCCGCCGTCCAGTGACCGCGCGTACGGGTGCGCAGGCGCTCGTTGAGCTCCATCGCGCGCGCCTCTTCGAGCAGGTCGATCACGGCGTGGCTGTCGGAGCCGAGGGAGAGCGGTGAGCCCTCGTTCTGCAGGGCGACGGCCGGCCCGATGCCGTCCGCCAGGTCCCGCTCGGTGGTCGGGCACATGCAGGTGCCGGTGCCGCTGCCGCCGATCAGGGAGATGTCCTCGGCGGTGAGGTGGGTGTTGTGCACACCGGTGGTGCGCGGCCCCAGCACGCCGTGCAGGGCGAGCAGCTGGGTCGGGGTGCACCCGTGGACCTCACGGCAGGCCTCGTTCTCGGCGGTCTGCTCGGACAGGTGCACATGGAGCGGGGCCCGCCGCTCCTCGGCCCATCGCGCCACGGTCTCCAACTGGTCGGCGGGCACCGCTCGTACGGAGTGGATCGCCGCCCCGATCCGCGCGTGATCCTGTTCCTTGAGAACTGAACAGCGTTCGGCCCAGGCCTCCGCGTCCCCGTCGGAGAAGCGGAGCTGGTGGGTGTCGGGCGCCTGTCCGAAGCCGGAGGAGAGATAGGCGGTGTCGAGGAGGGTGATCCGGATCCCGGCTTCGGCGGCGGCCGCGACCAGGGCCTCCCCCATCGCGTTCGGGTCGGCGTAGGGGGTGCCGCCCGGCGCGTGGTGGACGTAGTGGAACTCACCGACCGAGGTGACGCCCGCCAGCGCCATCTCGGCGTACACGGCGCGGGCGAGGGCGTGATAGGTCTCCGGGGTGAGCCGGTCGGCCGTGGTGTACATGACCTCGCGCCAGGTCCAGAAGGTGCCCGAGCCGACCTGGACGGTGCCGCGCAGGGCGCGGTGGAAGGCGTGGCTGTGCGCGTTGGCCAGACCGGGGAGCGTCAGTCCGCGGAGGATCTCGGCGCCCGGAGGCGGGGCGGGGACCTCGGTGCGGACGGCGGCGATACGGCCGTCGCGGACGTCCAGGGCGACGCCCGGCTCGACGTAGGTGTCGAGCCAGGCGTGCTCCAGCCAGTACGTACGGGTCCGCTGGGTTGGCGTCACGAGCAGGCCAGTCCTTCCAGTACGTCGGCGAGGGCGATGACTCCGGCCACGCAGTCGTCCTCGGCGGCGGACTCGGCCGGGGAGTGCGAGACGCCCGTCGGGTTGCGTACGAACAGCATGGCGGTCGGGATGCTCCCGGACAGGATTCCGGCGTCGTGTCCGGCACCGGTACCCAGGACGGGGACGGTGATGTCGGTGTCCTTGCCGAGGATGCGGCCCAGTTCGTCGCGCAGGGCGTGATCGAACTCGACGACGGGCGTGAAGGACTCACGGACGACGTCGAGGTCGATGCCGTGCGCCTGCGCGTAACTCCGGGCCGCCTTCTCGATGCCGCCGACGACGGCATCGAGGCTCGCCTGGTCCTCGGCGCGGGAGTCCAGCCAGCCCCGCACCAGGGACGGGATCGCGTTGACGCCGTTGGGCTCGACGGCGATCTTGCCGAAGGTGGCGACGGCCCCGGCGAGTTCGGCCTCGCGGCGGGCGGCGAGCACGGTCTCGGCGTACGACAGCATGGGGTCGCGCCGGTCCACGAGCCGGGTGGTCCCCGCGTGGTTGGCCTCGCCCCGGAAGTCGAACCGCCACCGGCCGTGCGGCCAGATGGCGCTGGCGATGCCGACCCGGTCGCCGGACAGGTCCAGCGCCCGGCCCTGCTCGACATGCAGCTCGACGAAGGCACCGATGCGGGCCAGCCGCTCAGGGTCGGCGCCGATGCCGTCGGGGTCGTATCCGGCGGCCTCCATGGCCCGGGGCAGGCTGACCCCGTCGCCGTCGGTCAGCCTGTGGGCGTTCTCGACGGTGAGCTGCCCGGCGGCGAGCCGCGACCCGACACAGGCGAGCCCGAACCGGGCGCCCTCCTCGTCGCCGAAGTTGACGATGGCGAGCGGCTTGGCGAAGTCCACGCCCCGGCCGCGCAGTTCATCGAGCGCGGCGAAGGACGACACCACGCCCAGGGGCCCGTCGAAGGCACCCCCGTCGGGCACGGAGTCGAGATGCGACCCGGTGACGACGGCGTCCCCGGCGGCGGGGTCCCCGAGCCAGGCCCACTGGTTGCCGTTGCGGTCTACCTCGTAGGCCAGCCCACGAGACTCCGCCTGCTCCTTGAACCAGGCCCGGCAGTCGGAGTCGGCACCGGTCCAGGCGAAGCGGCGGTAGCCGCGGGAGTCGGGGTGCCGGCCGATGGGGAGCAGGTCGCGCCACATCTCGTGGAAGGACCCGGCACTCGGTGACGAGGCCTCCGCCTGCACCGAGGAGTTGCCGTGCCCGCCCGAACGCTGCGTCACGCGTCGTCACCCTCGCGCATCGGAACACGCACGCCGCGCTCGTCGGCGACCGACTCCGCGATGTCGTAGCCCGCGTCCACGTGCCGGATGACACCCATCCCGGGGTCGTTCGTCAGCACCCGGCGGATCTTCTCGCCGCCCAGCTTCGTGCCGTCGGCCACCGTCACCTGACCGGCGTGGATGGACCGCCCCATGCCGACGCCGCCGCCGTGGTGGATGGACACCCAGGAGGCACCGGAAGCGACGTTCACCATGGCGTTCAGCAGCGGCCAGTCGGCGATCGCGTCGGACCCGTCGAGCATGGCCTCGGTCTCGCGGTACGGAGAGGCCACCGAACCGCAGTCGAGGTGGTCGCGCCCGATGGCCAGCGGCGCGGCGAGCTCGCCGGACGCCACCATGTCGTTGAAGCGCTCGCCGGCCTTGTCGCGCTCGCCGTAGCCGAGCCAGCAGATGCGCGCGGGCAGGCCCTGGAAGTGCACCCGCTCGCCGGCCATCTTGATCCAGCGGGCGAGGGACTCGTTCTCCGGGAACAGGTCCAGGATCGCCTTGTCGGTCTTGGCGATGTCGGCCGGGTCGCCGGAGAGGGCCGCCCAGCGGAAGGGGCCCTTGCCCTCGCAGAAGAGCGGCCGGATGTACGCCGGCACGAAACCGGGGAAGGCGAACGCCCGCTCGTACCCTGCGAGTTGGGCCTCGCCGCGGATCGAGTTGCCGTAGTCGAAGACCTCGGCGCCGGCGTCCATGAAGCCGACCATGGCCTCGACGTGCTTGGCCATCGCCTCGCGGGCCCTGGTGGTGAAGCCCGCCGGGTCCTTGGCGGCGGCATCGGCCATGTCCTCGAAGGCGACGCCCAGCGGCAGGTAGGCCAGCGGGTCGTGTGCCGAGGTCTGGTCGGTGACGATGTCGATGGGGGCGCCCATGGCGAGGAGCTGCGGGACCAGCTCGGCGGCGTTGCCGAGGACGCCGATGGACAGCGGACGGCGGGCGTCACGGGCCTCGGTGGCCAGCTGGAGGGCGTGGTCGAGCGAGTCGGCCTTCACATCCAGGTAGCGGTGCTCGATGCGGCGCTCGATCGCGCGCGGGTCGCAGTCGATACAGATCGCGACGCCGTCGTTCATGGTCACCGCGAGCGGCTGGGCGCCGCCCATGCCGCCGAGGCCGGCGGTGAGGGTGATCGTCCCGGCGAGGGTGCCGCCGAACTTCTTCGCGGCGACGGCGGAGAAGGTCTCGTAGGTGCCCTGGAGGATGCCCTGGGTGCCGATGTAGATCCAGGAGCCCGCCGTCATCTGGCCGTACATGGTGAGGCCGAGGGCCTCCAGACGGCGGAACTCCTCCCAGTTGGCCCAGTCGCCGACCAGGTTGGAGTTGGCGATGAGGACGCGCGGGGCCCACTCGTGGGTCTGCATGACGCCGACGGGGCGGCCGGACTGGACCAGCATGGTCTCGTCCTGCTTCAGGCCCTTGAGCGTGCGCACCATCGCGTCGAAGGAGCGCCAGTCGCGGGCCGCCTTGCCGGTGCCGCCGTAGACGACGAGCTTGTCGGGGTGCTCGGCGACCTCGGGGTCGAGGTTGTTCTGCAGCATCCGAAGGGCGGCTTCCTGCTGCCATCCCAGGGCACTCAGTTCCGTACCGCGCGGCGCTCGGACTCCACCAGGGGGCGGCCCGAAGGGCCTCGTTTGAGGGTGGCGGGGGGAGACGGGCGGGCGGGGTCCTGACATGGTCTGCCTCCCAGCGGACTGTGACTGCGAACTGTTGAGGTGGATATTCACATCCTGGACTCCTGAATAGAGCTAGTCAATACATCCGTGCGCAAGCATGGCCGCGTCCCGGGTGTTTGGCTGGATGCATGGGCTCGTACATCGGTACGACGACGTGACGGGGGATGTTGTGGGCGACGGATTCGAGGTCCCGGAGGACGACGCGGCCCGGGTGATCCGGCGGGACGAGGCGGTGCGGGCCGCCGTGGAGCAGGGGCTGCTCGGGGCCGGCTCCCCGATCGTCGGGCTGCTCGACGTCATCGGCATCCGGGGGTCGGCGGCGGCGCTGCGGGCGGCGTTCGACGCGGTGGTGGCGCCGGGCACGCCCGTGCTGCACGCCTTCGCGGTGAAGGCGACGCCGCTGGTGCCGGTACTGCGGCTGCTGCGCGAGGAGGGCATCGGCGCGGAGGTGGCGAGCCCGGGCGAGCTGGCGCTGGCACGGGCGGCGGGGCTGGGCCCGCAGGCGACGGTCCTGGACTCGCCCGCCAAGACGCCGTCCGAGCTGCGTGAGGCGCTGGCGCTGGGCATCGCGGTGAACGCCGACAACCCGCAGGAGCTGGACCGCATCGACGGCCTGATGAGGTCCGCCGCCAGCCGGTCGCCGCTCGGGATACGGGTGAATCCGCAGGTCGGCGGGGGCTCCATCGGGGCGACGTCCACGGCGACGGCGACATCGAAGTTCGGGGTGGCGCTGCGCGACGAGGGGGCCCGGGAGTGGGTCGTCCGGGCGTACCAGGACCGCCCCTGGCTGACCCGGCTGCATGCGCACACCGGCTCGCAGGGCATTCCGCTGTCGCTGATGACCGAGGGGGTCGCGTCGGCGTACGCGCTCGCCGAGGAGATCAACGGGCGGATCGGGCGGCGGCAGATCGACACGCTCGACATCGGCGGCGGGCTGCCGGTGAACTTCGCCTCGGACGCCACCACACCGACGTACGCCCAGTACGCACGATTGCTGAGCGAGGCGGTGCCCGGACTGTTCGACGGGCGCTACGGCCTGGTCACGGAGTTCGGCCGCTCGCTCCTCGCCAAGCACGGGACGGTCGTGGCGCGGGTCGAGTACGCCAAGAGCGCCGGCGGCCGGCCGGTGGCGGTCACGCACGCGGGCGTGCAGGTGGCCACGCGGACGGTGTACGCGCCGGAGAGCTGGCCGCTGAGGATCGCCGCGTACGACGGCAAGGGGCGCGCCAAGGAGGGTCCGGCCGTGGTGCAGGACGTGGCCGGGCCGGCCTGTTTCTCGGGCGACCTGCTGGCCGAGGGGTGTGCGTTGCCCTTGCTGGAGCAGGGGGACTTCGCGGCGGCGCTGGACACCGGCGCGTACTACTTCGCGCACCACTACGCGTACAACTCCCTTGCCCGGCCCGGTATCTACGGCTTCGCGCCGGACGGCGCCGGGTGCATCGCCTTCGCGACCGTGCGCGAGCCGCAGTCGGTCGACGAGATCGTGGCCGAATCGGGAGGGGCGCACGCGACCTCGCTCACCACCCTGCCTGCGCCGAGGCGCCGTTGACGCACGCCAAACGGCAGCAGTACGCCATACGCGATCAAGTCACGCGAAAACAGGGTCAGTTGACCCACCCTAGTCACTCCGCGCATGTTCCACTGGAAAATGCCCGAACGCTCACTCGCCGCACACACGTTGCGTAGTTTGGCCGTCACTCAGCCGAACCCCAGGCGGGAGGGGAGCGACGGTGCCCGGAATCGACGAGTGCTTGCTGGAGACGATGCGGCTGCCCGGTGCGCGAGGCGCCGCGCTGGTCGACTGGACCAGCGGGCTGGCCCTGGGCACCGTGGGCGATCCACCAGGAGGAGACCATGAGACAGCGGCCGCCGAGGCGGCCGAGCTGGCACGGCTGGCGGCCGAGCAGCACGCGTTCGGGCCCGAGGACGGGACCGACGCGGTGGATCCGCCCGTCGAGGACGTGATCCTCAGCAACCGGGACAGCTACCACGTGCTGCGGTTCGTGCCGACGTCCTTCGACAGCAGTGTGTTCCTGTACCTGTGGCTGGCCCGCGCGGATGGCAATCTCGCGCTGGCCCGCATCCGGCTCGGTGAGATGGCCGAACGGCTGGTGCTGGGATGACCGTGGTCGGAACCACCCCGCCGCCGCGTCTGCCGGTACGGGACCGGCAGGCGGCTTCCCAGCAGCCCGCGGGCGGCGTCTCGCCGATGCTGACCCGGCTCGCCGAGGAGCGGGCCACCGGCGTCCTGGACCGTGAGCACGGCACGCTCCACCTGGCCGAGGGCCGGGTCGTGCACGCCGAGAGCCCGCTCGCGCCCAGCCTCGGCGTGCTCCTGACGGCCCACGGCGCCTTCGACGCCGACACCTGGCAGGAGGTCGAGGACAGCGCCGACGAGGGAAAGCTCCTGCGCCACGGCGTCACGCCCGGCGCGCTGGAGCTGGCCCAGGTGAGCGCCATGTACGACGCGGCGTACTTCGCCCTCGCCCCCAGCAGCACACCCGGCCGGTTCCGCTACGGCGTCGCGCACTGGCTCGCCTCGGTACATCCGGTGCCGGTGGCCGAGCTGGAGCGGGAGACACAGCGCCGCCGCGCCCTGCTGCGCCGCATCTGGCCCGACCCGGCGACCGACGGCGCGCCGCTGATCCGGGCCGCCCCGGTCGCGGCACCGGTGGTGCCGTCCCGGCAGGCGGCCGTGCTGGAGCGGGTGGACGGCGTGCGCAAGGCCGTGGACATCGCGCGGGAGCTGGGCCGGCCCACGTTCCACACGCTGGTCCACATAAGGCGGCTGGCCGCGGCGGGGCTCGTGTCTCCGCAGCCACCGCCCGCTCCGGATCCCCCGCCCGACGCCGCCGCCGACCCCTATGTCGCGCTGCTGAAGAGGGTCAGGGATGCGCTGGAGGCCCTTTGACCGCAAACCCTTCGAGGACCGCGAGCCGGATGGGGCGCCTCGCCCACCGCAGCGGTCCCGAGCCGAGAGGAGAAACCTGATGGCGGCCGAGGCCCCGATACTCGACGAGTTCCGCCGGCTCAGAGCCCGCGTGCCCCAGCTGACCGGAGCGCTCGCGGCCGGCGTGGACGGACTCGTCCTCGCCCACGACACCCCCGGCGTCGAACCGGACGGCCTCGCCGCCCTGACCGCCGCCGCACTCGGCGTCGCGGTGCGGGTGACGGACGCGACCGGGCGGGGCGACTTCCGCGAGCTGCTCATCCGCGGCACCGACGGCTATGTCGCGACGTACGCGGCGGGCCGCACCGCTGTGCTGACCCTGCTCGCGACGGACGGCGTCAACGTCGGCCGGCTGCATCTGGAAGGCCGCCGGGCCGGTGCCCGCATCGGGGAGCTCGTCGACGCGGATGCGACTCCGCCTCCCAGGCGCAGCCCCGCCAAGAGCTCCGCCAAGGAGCCCGCCAAACCCATGCCCACTCGCACGAAGAACGCGCGTTCCGCACGCACCACTGCCAACGCGCGCACCACTACCGACAGTTGAGAGGAAGACACGTCATGGCCAACACCGAGACCACCCTGAAGGAATGCCTCGCGTCGATCGAGGGCGCGACCGGAGTCGCGCTCGTCGACTACACCAGCGGGATGGCGCTCGGCACGCTCGGCGGCAGCAAGAGCTTCGACCTCAACGTCGCCGCCGCCGGCAACACCGACGTCGTCCGCGCCAAGATGCGCACGATGGAGCACCTCGGGCTGAAGGGCGGCATCGAGGACATCCTCATCACCCTCAGCGACCAGTACCACCTGATCCGGCTGATCGCCGGACGCGGAGGCAACGGCCTCTTCCTGTACCTGGTCCTCGACGGCAAGCGGGCCAACCTGGCGATGGCCCGGCACCAGTTGAAGAAGATCGAGGAGGACCTGGAAGTCTGACCTAGACCAGCGCCGCGGTGCGGCGGCGGGCCCCACCGGGGGCCGCGTCGCCCGCCGCGATGCCCGTACCGCGGTAGGCCTTCACGGCCTTGCCCGCCGGGCGCCCGCCGCGGCCGTCGAGCCAGTCGACCCGCACCCACAGCAGGGCGTTCTCGGCCCGCTCCCGCCGGCCGAGCCACGCCGCCTTGAGCCGGAGCCCCGCCCCGCACCCCGCCAGCAGCATCCCGCCGGCCGCCGGCACCGCGAACGCGCTGCCCAGCGCGGCGAGAAACACCAGGAGCAGCCACCAGCGGTGACCCCGGCGCCAGTTGCGCACGGCCACCGCACGGTCCTGGAGCACATCGTGCTTGCCGGCACGGGCGGAGGCGCGGATCAGAGCGGCGTAGCGCTTGCGGCGGGCGTACCCGACCACGGCCGTCGCCACGATGAACAGCGCGGCGCCGGCCAGGACGCCGATCCTGCGGCCCGTGATGCCCGGCACCAGAACGCCGATGCCCGCCGCGAACACCCCGAGCCACCACAACGGCGCCGACCCGGCCCGTACGACGACGGCCACCCGAGCCAGCCCCTGTCCTCCACCGTGTGCCACGTTCCGCCTCCCGCCTCAGCACTGTCCAGCCGCTGTGCGCGCACGCTAGCCAGCCAACGTGAGACGAGCCTTAAGAAGCGCTCAGGAAGTCACTCCACGAACAGTCCCCGGGTCGCGGCCCGCGCGTCGAACTCCTCCAGCCGCGCCTGCGCGTCCGGCAGGTCGTCGCACATCGCCTCCAGCAGGACCCGGCCGAGCAGCATCGGGGCGCAGGCCGTGTCGAAGGCGAGGCCCGTGCCGACCGCGGCCGGCAGCAGCAGGTCGGAGACCTTGGCGACCGGCGCGAACGCGGAGTCCGCGACCGTCACCACGGTCAGCCCGGCCTCCTTGGCGTAGGCCAGGGTGTCCACGACCTCGCGTGGATGCCGGGGCAGCGCGAAGCACAGCAGGGCCGTCGCGCCGGCCCGCACGGCGGCGTCGATCCGGTCGTGGATCATCGTGCCGCCCTCGTTCAGCAGCCGTACGTCCGGGTGGACCTTGGCGGCGAAGTACGAGAAGCCGTACGCCTGGGAGGCGGCGGCGCGCAGGCCGAGCACCGGCAGCGGTCGCGAGGCCGAGAGCAGGCGCCCCGCCTTCTGCACCGGGCGCGGGTCGGCCAGCACCTCGGCCAGATGCTTGAGGTTCTCGATCTCGGCCTCGACGGCCTGCTGGTACTCGTTGTAGGAGCCGGCGTCCGGGGCCTGCTCCACGGGGGCGACCTCGCGCAGGTGCCGGCGCAGCGCCGGGTAGCCGTCGAAGCCGAGGGCGACGGCGAAGCGGGTCACCGACGGCTGGCTGACCCCGGCCAACTCGGCCAGCTCCACGCTGGACAGGAAGGGCACATCTGCCGCCCGCCGCACCATGCTGTGCGCGATGCGCCGCTGGGTCGGGGTGAGCCGGTGCCCCTCGAAGAGCGCCTGGAGTCGCGCGGCGGGGCTGTCCGTCCCGTTGGTGTTCCTGTCCGCGCTCATGCCGCGCTCCCCCTCCAGATCTCCGTGAACCGGTCCAGCAGTGCGGCCGCCGCCGTCACGTCGTCGGTGAGCGGACGGTCGGCCAGGTCGTCGTCGAGCACCGACTCGGCCAGCTCCATCGCCCGCCCCGCCGGTAGCTCAGGGTCGGGCCTGAGGCCGCGCTGGCGCAACGCCCGTACGGCGGCGACGAGTTCGCAGCCGACGACGAGACGGTACGCGTCGCACGCACGCAGTGTCTGCCGTGCGGCGAGCGAGGCGAAGCTGGCCTGCTCCTCCACGCCCCGGGAGAGTACAGCGTGGCCGAGCGACGCGGGGGCGGAGAAGGCGCGCAGGTCACCGAGGGCGGCCGCGGCGGCGTACTCCAGGATCATCACGCCGGACGAGGCGGCCTCGTGGTCGGCGAGGAAGGGCCTGAGGCGGGTGTAGGCGGGCTCGTTCAGGGTGGACAGGCGGGATGTCGACAGTCGGGCCACCTGGGTCAGGGCCAGCCTGAAGTGGTCGAGGGAGAGGGCGAGTTGGGCCTGGTAGAAGCCGCCGTGATGGTAGGCGGCCATGTCCTCGGGGGAGATCAGGGGGTTCTCGGCGGCCGCGTTGATCTCGACCGCGAGCACCTCCTCCAGGGCGTCGGCGGCGTCGTGCGCGGGGCCGTGGATCTGGGGCAGACAGCGGAAGCCGTAAGGGTCCTGGATGCGGCCCAGCGGCGGGGTGGGCCGGTCCTCGGCGCCGATCAACTCCCGCATCCGGCGGGCGACCTCGGTGCTGCCCCGGTGCGGTCGGGCGGTGTGCACCGGGGCGGCGTACGCCTCGTGGGAGCCGTCCACGGCGAACAGTGACAGGGCGGCGACGACCTGGGTGGCGGCGACGAGCCCGCGCAGTTCGTGCAGGGCCAGGGCCGCCTGGCCGAGGGTGAGGGCGTTGCTGCTGATGAACGCGAGGGCGTCGTTGTTGTCGAGCGGCTGCGGCTCGGGTGACCCGGAGCCGCGCCAGGGGTGCTCACCGGCCAGTGCGAGGCCGGTCTGGGCGAGCGCCGCGAGGTCACCGGTGCCGACCGAGCCGAACTCGTTCACCACCGGGTGGGCGCCGCTCTCCAGCGCCTCGCACATCGCGGTGATGACGGTGGGCCTGAGGCCCGCGCCGCCGGCCAGCAACTGGTTGGCCCGTACGGCGAGCATGGCCCGCACCTGGCGGGCGGGCAGTTCCTCGCCGATGGCGCCGGCATGGCTGCGCAGCAGGCGCAGGCCGTGTTCGGCGGCGGCCTCGGTGGGCACGTCCTCGTTCCGGTTGGCGCCCACGCCGGTGGAGCGGCCGTAGACGCGTCCGGTCGCGGCGATGAGCCGGGCCGCGTCCCAGGACGCCTCGGCGCGCTTCATCGCGTCGGTCGCGGGCACCGGCCGCGCGGTCCCCTCGGCCAGGCGTACGACGTCCTCGACGCCGAGCCCGATCCCGTCGAGGACGACCAAGCCGGTATGCCCGGGAGACACAACTTCCGGCGTGTCCACGATCCGAGACGACATCAAGCCCAAACACCCCTCAATCCGGACATCCGATCTCGCGGTTCAGTCATCCGTTACTTCGGATTTACACCAACCCGTTGACAACTTATTCACCTACCGAGAACTCTGCATGACGTTATACAGCCGGGCAAGGGACATCTCATGATCCAGTTCGACGCGGTCCACAAGCGCTTCCCCAACGGCACGACAGCTGTCCACGATCTCTCCCTGGAGATGCCGGAGGGCGGCGTGACCGTCCTGGTCGGATCCTCCGGTTGTGGCAAGACCACGACCTTGCGGATGATCAACCGGATGGTCGAGCCGACCTCCGGCACGATCCGGGTCGGCGGCAAGGACGTCACCCGGCAGGACGCCGCCGAGCTGCGCCGCTCCATCGGGTACGTCATCCAGCAGGCGGGCCTGTTCCCGCACCGCACGGTGCTCGACAACGTCGCCACCGTGCCGCTGCTGCTCGGCTGGAGCCGCCGCAAGGCACGCTCCCGCGCGGCCGAGCTGCTGGAGACGGTCGGTCTCGCGGCCGACGCCGGCAAGCGTTACCCGCACCAGCTCTCCGGCGGTCAGCAGCAGCGCGTCGGCGTGGCCCGCGCGCTCGCCGCCGACCCGCCGGTGCTGCTGATGGACGAGCCGTTCGGCGCGGTCGACCCCGTCGTGCGCGCCCAGCTCCAGGACGAACTGCTCAGACTCCAGAAGGAGTTGAGCAAGACCATCGTCTTCGTCACGCACGACGTCGACGAGGCCGTACGGCTCGGCGACCAGATCGCGATCTTCCGCACCGGCGGCCACCTCGTCCAGTGCGCCTCCCCCACCGAGCTCCTCGCCCGCCCCGCCGACGACTTCGTGGCCGACTTCCTCGGCGCCGAGCGCGGCCTGAAGCTGCTGTCGCTGAAGACCCTCGCGGCCGTCCCGCAGGGCCCGGCGCCGGAGGGCGGCGACTGGAGCCTCGTACTCGACGAGGCGAACAAGCCGCTGCACTGGGCCTCGAAGGACGCCGAACTCCCCGTACGGCCGCTGCGAGACGGCGACTCCCTGCTGTCGGCCCTCAACGAGTCCCTCGCCTCGCCCACCGGCCTGATAGCCCGCGTCGACGCGGCCGGCGTCCTCACCGGCGTCTCCTCCCGCGAGGACATCCACGAGCACGCGGGCCAGGCGCACTCGGAAGCCCGGGTGGCGGCATGACGATCGACTGGTCGTGGATAGGCGACCACACCGACGACCTCACCACCCTGACGGTCTCCCACCTCCAGGCCGCGCTCACCGCCGTCTTCCTCGGCGTCCTGATCTCGCTGCCGCTCGCGGTGATCGCCCACCGGGTCCGCCCCCTGCGCGGCTTTCTGCTCGGCCTCTCGAACGTGCTGTTCACGATCCCGTCGATCGCGATCTTCGTGCTGCTGCTGCCGATCTCCGGCCTCACCCGCACTACGACGGTGATCGGCCTGACGGTCTACACCTTGGTCGTCCTTCTCCGGAACACGGTCGAGGGCCTGGACTCGGTCCCCGTGAAGGTGAAGGAGGCCGCGAAGGCGATGGGCACGCGCCCCCTGCGCACGCTCCTCACCGTCGAGTTCCCGCTCGCGCTCCCCGTGATCATGGCCGGCGTCCGGATCGCGACCGTCATGTCCATCTCCCTGGTCTCGGTCGCGACCTACATCGGCGACGGCGGCCTGGGCCAGCTCTTCACCGACGGCTTCCAGCGCAACTTCCCCACCCCGGTGATCGTCGGAGTGGTCCTCACACTGCTCCTGGCCGTGGTCGCGGACGCGCTGCTGGTCGCTCTGCAGTACGTACTCACCCCCTGGCGGAGGCGGCGAGCCTGACATGTACGAACTCTTCAAGAACCTCGGCGACTGGCTGGTCAGCGGCGAGCAGTGGGCCGGCCCCGACGGCATCGGGCACCGCCTGGCCGAGCATCTGCAGTACTCGCTCCTCGCCACCCTCATCGCGGCGGCGATCGGCCTCCCCCTCGGCCTGCTGATCGGCCACACCGGCAAGGGCGCCTTCGTCGCGATCAACCTCGCGTCCTTCGGCCGGGCCCTGCCGACCGTCGGCCTGGTCGTGCTGGTCTTCCTGGCCGGCGGACTGTCCATGCTCCCGGTCTACGTCGCCCTGGTCGCCCTCGCGGTCCCGGCGATCGTCACCAACACCTACGCGGGGATGACGGCCGTCGACCCGGACGTGAAGGACGCGGCGCGCGGTCAGGGCATGCGCGGCCACCAGGTCCTCTTCCAGGTGGAGCTCCCCCTCGCCCTCCCCCTGATCATGACGGGCCTGCGCCTGGCGCTGATCCAGGTCGTGGCCACGGCCACCATCGCCGCGTACGTCTCCTTCGGCGGCCTGGGCCGCTACGTCTTCGACGGCCTCGCCCAGCGCGACCTCGTGCAGGTGCTCGGCGGCGCGGTGCTGGTCGCCGTGGTCGCCGTGGTCCTCGACCTGGGCCTGTCCGGCCTCCAGCGCTTCCTCTTCCGCCACCGCACTGCTTAGGACCCCTCGATGAACCGACGTACTCTCCTCGGCGGCCTCTTCGCAGCGGCCTCCGTCCCCGCCCTGGCCGCCTGCTCCAGCGGCATCACGTCCCTGGACAACCAGGGCTCGACCACCGGTGGCGGCGGCTCCAGCAAGGGCGGCATCACCATCGGCACCGCCAACTTCACCGAGAACCAGGTGCTCGGCTACCTCTACGCCGCCGTACTCGACGCGGCCGGCGTGAAGGTGAGCGTCCGCCCCAACCTCGGCACCCGCGAGATCCTCATCCCCGCCCTCAAGGGCGGCGACATCGACCTGCTCCCCGAGTACCAGGGCGCCCTGCTGCACTACGTCGCCCCCAAGGCGACCGCGACGGAGGAGGGCGAGATGCAGAACGCACTCACCATCGCCCTCCCCAGCGGCCTCCAGGTGCTGCCGTACGGCATGGCCGAGGACTCGGACGCCTTCGTCGTCACCCGCGAGACGGCCGAGAAGTACGGCCTGACCTCCCTCGCCGACCTGAAGAAGCAGAACGGCAAGCTGGTCATCGGCGCGGCGCCCGAGGTGAAGAAGCGGGAGGTCGGCGCCGTGGGCCTCAAGGAGGTCTACGGGGTCGAGTTCAAGGAGTTCAAGTCGCTGGACTCCTCCGGGCCGCTGGTCAAGGGCGCCCTGAAGAAGGGCGACGTGGACGTGGCGAACCTCTTCACCACCGACACCGACATCCAGGCCAACGACTGGGTGGTGCTGACCGACCCCAAGAACCTCATCCCCGGCCAGCACATCGTCCCGCTCATCGCCGACCGCAAGGCCGACTCCACCGTCCGCAAGGCCCTCGCCGAGCTCGGCAACGCCCTGACCACGGAGCAGCTCACCGAGCTGAACCGGCAGGTCGACAAGGACAAGAAGGACCCGGAGGACGTGGCCGACGCGTACGCGAAGGAGCACGGGCTGGTGAAGTGACGGCGCACTGCCGTACACCCCCAGCCGAACAGGGGGGCTAACCCCAGTGCGGCCCCCTGTCCCGCTGCCTACCGTGGAGGTATGACCGGAATGGACGCGCGGGACACCGAGCTCAAGAAGGAACTGAACGCCACCCTGCAGGCGCGTAGGGAACTGGGCGACGACTACGAGTCCGCGCTGGTCGACTCGTTCATGGAGAAGGTCGACCAGCGCATCGACGGGGCTGTGGAGCGCCGGCTGCGGCGGCAGCTGGCCGAGCAGCAGATGGTGGCGGCCCGGGGCGCGCGCTCGCCGAAGAGTACGGACTCCTTCGGCGAGCGCTTCGGGTTCGGCATCGTCTCGCTGGTCCTGGCGGTCCCCCTGTCCGGGATCGGCGGCGGTGTCGGCCACCTCCCCGGCCTGGTGGTCACCTGGATCGGCATCGTGGGCGTCAATGTCGTCCAGGCGGTCCGCACCAACCCCGGCCTCTTCAGCGGCTGGCGCCGCAGGTCGGCCAAGGACGAGGACCGCTGGGAGGACTGAGCCCGACCGTTGCATCTCGGTGCCGAGACCGTGCAACTTCCCAAGCCCGTCTGGGGGTCCCCCTCTGGGGGAGTTTGAGGACGAGGCCGTTCAGGCCGACACGGGCGGCGTAGCCGACCGTTGGTCGAAAGAGTGTGGCGGGGACCGCCGCACCCCCGTTTCCGGGGGGCGGGACGACGGCGGTCCCCGCGAAGGACGCGAGCCGGGTCAGGGCCGGGCTTGCGCGTCCGTGGCGTCCATGGAGGTCCGGGAGCCGCTCCGGAGGTCCTTGGACGTTCGGCGCCGGCTCGGGCGGGGAGCCGCTCCCGCCCTGCCGACATCCACTAATGTGCCGGACCCGTGTTAAGCGGGTGCTGCGTGAACGTGACGCGCTCGTACCAGTTCCGCGACGGCCCGAGCGGCCCCGGTCACCGCAAGTTCGCCCCGGACACGGTCCGTTCACCGCAGGTTCGCCGCTACTTTCCGCCCTTGGCCAGGAAGGCCAGCAGGTCCTGCCGGCTGACCACACCGGTCGGCTTGCCCTCGACCAGCACGATCGCCGCGTCCGCCGCGCCCAGCACCGACATCAGGTCCGCGACCGGCTCACCCGAGCCGACCTGCGGCAGCGGCGCCGACATGTGCTTCTCCAGCGGGTCCTCCAGCGAGGCCCGCTTGGTGAACAGGGCGTCGAGCAGCTCCCGTTCGACGACCGACCCGACGACCTCGGCGGCCATGACGTCCGGGTGACCGGCACCCGGCTTCACGATCGGCATCTGCGAGACGCCGTACTCGCGCAGCACCTCGATGGCCTGACCGACCGTCTCGTCCGGGTGCATGTGGACGAGGGACGGGATGGCGCCGTGCTCCTTGTCGTTGAGGACGTCGGCGACGCGCGCGCTCGGGCCCTCGTCCTCCAGGAAGCCGTAGTCGGCCATCCACTCGTCGTTGAAGATCTTGCTGAGGTAGCCACGGCCGCTGTCGGGGAGCAGGACGACCACGACGTCGTCCGGTCCGAGCCGCTCGGCGACCCGCAGCGCGCCGACGACCGCCATGCCGCACGAACCGCCGACCAGGAGCCCCTCCTCACGGGCGAGGCGCCGGGTCATCTGGAAGGAGTCCTTGTCGGACACGGGGACGATCTCGTCGGCGACGGTCCGGTCGTACGCGGTCGGCCAGAAGTCCTCACCGACGCCCTCGACCAGATACGGCCGCCCGGAGCCACCGGAGTACACCGAGCCCTCGGGGTCGGCGCCGATGACCTTGACCTTGCCGTCGCTGACGTCCTTCAGATACCGCCCGGTCCCGGAGATGGTCCCGCCGGTGCCCACCCCCGCCACGAAGTGGGTGATCTTCCCCTCCGTCTGCTCCCACAGCTCGGGGCCGGTGGAGTGGTAGTGGGAGAGCGGGTTGTTGGGGTTGGAGTACTGGTCCGGCTTCCAGGCACCGGGCGTCTCGCGCACGAGCCGGTCGGAGACGTTGTAGTACGAGTCCGGGTGCTCGGGGTCGACGGCGGTGGGGCAGACGACCACCTCGGCCCCGTACGCCCGCAGCACATTGATCTTGTCCGTGCTCACCTTGTCGGGGCACACGAAGATGCACTTGTACCCCTTCTGCTGGGCCACGATGGCGAGCCCGACACCGGTGTTGCCGCTGGTGGGCTCGACGATGGTGCCGCCGGGCTTCAGCGCACCGCTCTCCTCCGCCGCCTCGATCATGCGCAGCGCGATGCGGTCCTTCACGGAGCCGCCCGGGTTGAAGTACTCGACCTTGGCCAGGACGGTGGCCTGGATGCCCTTGGTCACGTTGTTGAGCCTCACCAGCGGGGTGTTGCCGACGAGACTGATCATCGAGTCGTGGAAATGCACCGTTGTCTCCGGATGCTGCAAAAAGGGTGGTCGTAGTGGTTACGCCAGCCTAGGCCCTGTGGCCTGCACGCCGCCGGTGAAGGTCCGTTCACTCGTCGTTGGGATTGGGCCACGGTCCGTGCGGGGCAAGCAGTTGATGTACGGCTATGAGGAGGTGGCGGCGACGCATGACGAGCATGTCGAGGGCGAGGGTGGCCCGGCGGATCGCGGCGGGCGCCGCGTACGGCGGAGGCGGCATCGGTCTGGCCGGCGCGGCGGCCGTGGGTCTGGTGCTCGCCGAGGTGCGGATGGCCAGGCGTCATGTGGGCAACGGCACCAGCAACCACGTGCCGAACGCCGACGGCCGGTACGGCCACCTCTACGACACCCCCGGTGAGCCGCCCCTGCGGCTGACCATGCTGGGTGACTCGACGGCCGCGGGCCAGGGCGTGCACCGGGCGGGCCAGACGCCGGGCGCGCTGCTGGCGTCGGGGCTGGCGGCGGTGGCGGAGCGCCCGGTGGTCCTGCGCAACGTGGCCCTGCCGGGCGCGCGCTCGGACGACCTGGACCGCCAGGTGGCCCTGATCCTGGCCGACCCGGCCCTGACGCCCGACGTCTGCGTGATCATGATCGGCGCGAACGACGTCACCAACCGGATGCCCGCGACGCGCTCGGTGCGCCACCTGTCCTCAGCGGTACGGCGGCTGCGCACGGCCGGCGCGGAGGTGGTGGTCGGCACCTGTCCCGACCTGGGCACGATCGAGCCGGTGCAGCAGCCCTTGCGCTGGCTGGCCCGGCGCGCCTCCCGCCAGCTGGCGGCGGCCCAGACGATCGGGGCCGTCGAGCAGGGCGGCCGCACGGTGTCGCTGGGCGACCTGCTGGGCCCGGAGTTCGAGGCGAACCCGCGCGAGCTCTTCGGCCCCGACAACTACCACCCCTCGGCGGAGGGCTACGCCACCGCGGCGATGGCGGTCCTGCCGACGGTCTGCGCCACCCTCGGCCTCTGGCCGGCGGACGAGGAACGCCCCGACGTCACCCGCCGCGAGGGCTTCCTGCCGGTGGCCCGAGCCGCGGCCGAGGCGGCATCGGAGGCGGGCACGGAGGTCACGGCCGCCATGCCGACGGGCCCCAAGGGGCCCTGGGCCCTGCTCAAGCGCCGCCGCCGGCGGCGGGTCCCGGAACCGGAGCGGGCCCCGGTCACGCCGTCGTCGTAGCAGCAGGCACTCGCTCGGCGCAGGAAAGCAAGCGCTTAGACAATTGCGGCAAGGGTCACACCGCCATGCCCGTGACCTCGTCCATACGTGCGGGTAACTTCCATCACAGTCCTGCCCGACCCCCCGGTATGCCCGCCCTTCGCCCGACCACCACCCCTCGACGAGGCGCTGCGCGCCACACCTTTCGACTGGAGCCGTGATGCCCGAAGCCGTGATCGTCTCGACCGCCCGCTCTCCCATCGGCCGCGCTTTCAAGGGTTCCCTCAAGGACCTGCGCCCGGACGACCTCACCGCCACGATCATCCAGGCCGCGCTCGCCAAGGTTCCCGAGCTGGACCCGCGCGACATCGACGACCTGATGCTCGGCTGCGGTCTCCCCGGCGGCGAGCAGGGCAACAACCTCGGCCGCATCGTCGCCGTGCAGATGGGCATGGACCACCTCCCGGGCTGCACCGTCACCCGCTACTGCTCCTCGTCCCTCCAGACCTCCCGCATGGCCCTGCACGCCATCAAGGCCGGCGAGGGCGACGTCTTCATCTCGGCGGGCGTCGAGATGGTCTCCAGCTTCACCAAGGGCAACTCCGACAGCCTCCCGGACACGCACAACCCGTTCTTCGCGGAGGCCGAGGCCCGCACGGCCGCGGTCGCCGAGCAGGAGGGCACGACCTGGCACGACCCGCGCGAGGACGGCCTCGTGCCGGACGCCTACATCGCGATGGGCCAGACCGCGGAGAACCTCGCCCGCACCAAGGGCATCACCCGCCAGGAGCTGGACGAGTTCGGCGTCCGCTCGCAGAACCTCGCCGAGGAAGCCATCAAGAACGGCTTCTGGGAGCGCGAGATCACCCCGGTGACCCTCCCCGACGGCACCGTCGTCAGCAAGGACGACGGCCCCCGCGCCGGCGTCACCCTGGAGGGCGTCTCGGGCCTGAAGCCGGTCTTCCGCCCCGACGGCCTCGTCACCGCCGGCAACTGCTGCCCCCTCAACGACGGCGCCGCCGCGGTCGTCGTCATGTCCGACACCAAGGCCCGCGAACTCGGCCTCACCCCGCTCGCCCGCATCGTCTCCACCGGCGTCTCGGGCCTGTCCCCCGAGATCATGGGCCTCGGCCCGGTGGAGGCCAGCAAGCAGGCCCTGCAGCGCGCCGGCCTCACCATCGACGACATCGACCTGGTCGAGATCAACGAGGCGTTCGCCGCCCAGGTGATCCCCTCCTACCGCGACCTGGGCATCGACATCGACCGGCTGAACGTCAACGGCGGAGCCATCGCCGTCGGCCACCCCTTCGGCATGACCGGCGCCCGCATCACCGGCACGCTCATCAACTCCCTCCAGTTCCACGACAAGCAGTTCGGCCTGGAGACGATGTGCGTCGGCGGCGGCCAGGGCATGGCGATGGTCATAGAGCGCCTGAGCTGAACCAACGAGGCAGAACCGCTGGGTAGTCGACGTACCACCCAACGTGAGCCTTCGGCCCAGAACCTGGGAAACTCCAAGGTTCTGGGCCGTTTTGTGATCCAATCTCCCTCAGGATGTGACCTATCTCCCTTCGCGGAGGGATTTACGCAGGTCAGAGCAGTTTCACCACCAAACCCCAGGCCCAAAACCCTGTCCGTTTCGTGACGTTACGCACTGACAGCTGGATAGTCCGCCCTTCAAGCTGATGTAGGAAGTCGGGGGTCGACTTTGAACCGGGAGTACGTCAGTGAGCGCCATGCCGATCGCCTTGCTGCTCACCACGGCCGCCACCGGCGCCGTGGGCGTCGCCGTCCTGCGCACCCTCAGGGTGCTGCGCCGACAGGTCGCGGCCCTGCACACCGAGCTGGCACACCACAACGCCACCGCGGCCCGCGGTCTCGTACCGCAGGCCCGCCTCTCCGCCGACGCCGATGAGATACGCGCGGCCGTCGCCGAGGCGCTCGCCGAGGAACGCGAGCGGGAGCTGGCCGAGGCGCGCGCCTTCTGGGCCGCCCAGGAGTCCCGTGACGCCTCCGACGCGCCGACGCTCCTCGGTCTGTCCGACAGCGAGCTGTTCCTGCCCCGGCAGACCGATTTCGCGGGCCTGGAGCATCTGGAGCCGGTGACGGAGCCGACCGCGGACGCCGACGAGTTCCCCGGGACTGCCTCCTCCGGGGGAGAATCCCCCGAGCTGGCCGCGGCCCGCCGCCGCCACCCCTCCCACCCGGACTTCGTCCCGGTCCAGTCACCTGTGGTCAACGACCACGAACGCACGGTGGCCACCCTTGAGGACCTGGCCGCCTCGGCCGTCGAGCTGACCGACGTCCGCCCCGGCCCGCTGGGCACCCTCGACGTCTATGTCTTCGCCGACGGCACCACGCTGTGCATGACCCCGGGCCACCGGGAGACGGCGGAACGCCTCGCGGCTGCCCTGCGCGCGGGCGAGACGCCGGTGCTGCTGGGCGGTTCGGGTGTCTCGGGCGCGTACACGCTGACCTTCGCGTGCGGCGAGGAGAGCGTCTACATCCTGGCCGACCGGGTCATAGCGTCCCTCTAGGTTTCACACGCCGGCGCGCTTCTGCGCCTCCTCCACCAGCATCACCGCCTCCTCGACCTCCCCCTCGTTCGTGAGTACGAGGGCCAAGTCGTGGACGGCGACGGTGACTTGGTCGGCCACCGCGAACATCCCGGCGTCGGGCATCTCCCTGGGCTCCGCCCCGGGCGCCTCCAGAACCTGGGCCCGACGTGCCAATTCCCTGGCCAGCGCCAGTGCCTCCGCGGCGGCGCTGCGCTGCAGCCGGCTCTGCGGCGCCGCCCGCAACCGGTCGGCGAAGTGATCTACGGCTCGGGTCAAACGCGTCGTATCAACCACGCCGTGAGCGTACGCGACTGTTGCCAACGGGCGAACGCTCAGGCACGGTGACCTGAAGGACCGGCTTACATCCCCTTTGCGTCCGGAGGCGCCGATGTCCCACGTCCTCTCCGAGGAGACCCACCGCAACATGCTCGCCCGCATCCCCCACTGCACCGGTCGTGAAGTCTCCGACTGGTTGCGCGCCGTCGAAGAAGGCCCGGCTCTCTTCAACTTCGAGGAGAAGGTCAGCTGGCTCCGCCATGAGCACAACCTCGCGTACGGCCACGCGAAGGCGATCATCCACGAGTACGACATGAGGAGGGCCGCGCGCAAGCTGCTCTAGGCGCGCAACCGGACAAGCCGAAGGGCCCCGGATGACGATCCGGGGCCCTTCGCTTACGCCTTCGCTACGACCTTGGAAGATCAGTCGCTGCTGTTGAGGATCGAGATGAGCCTCAGGAACTCCATGTAGATCCAGACCAGCGTCAGGGTGAGGCCGAAGGCGGCGAGCCAGGCCTCCTCGCGCGGCGCGCCGTAGGCGATGCCGTCCTCGACCTGCTTGAAGTCCAGGGCGAGGAAGCAGGCGCCGAGCAGGATGCCGATGACACCGAACAGGATGCCGAGCGGGCCGCTGCGGAAGCCGAGGCCGTCACCGCCGCCGAAGACCGCGAACAGCAGGTTGATCGCCATCAGGACGATGAAGCCGAGCGCGGCCGCCATCACGAAGCCGACGAAGCGTCGGTTGACGCGGATCCAGCCCGCCTTGTACGCCACCAGCACCGCGGCGAAGACCGCGAGTGTGCCGAGCACCGCCTGCATGGCCGCACCGCTGGCGATGCGGTTGTCGACGACGCTGGAGACCACGCCGAGGAACACGCCCTCGAACGCGGCGTACGCCAGGATCAGCGCGGGCGAGGCCTTGCGCTTGAAGGACTGGACGAGCGCCAGGACCATGCCGATCAGACCGGCGACGATCGCGATGCCGTAGGACCGGCTGATGTTCGCGTCGTCGACCGGCAGCGTCGCCCAGGCGAGCGCGGCCGTGACGATCAGGACGCCGAGCGTGGTGCCGGTGCGCATGAGGACGTCGTCCAACGTCATGCGCCCGGTGGTGACCGGGGCCTGCGGCGGTGCGCCCTGCTGAAGGCCCTGCTGGGCGTAAGGGTTCTGCGCGTACGGGTTGCCGGCCTGCGGCTGGGCGTACGGGTTGCCCTGCGTGCCGACAGCGGCGCCCCCGGCCTGCGGCGCGGTGTTAAAGCCCGCGTAGCCGTTGTCGCGGCTGAACCCCCGTCGCGAGAAGACCGGGTTGCTGCTCCTCATTTCACTCCTCCATGGCCGCCGTGCGCGGCCTTGGCTCAAGAGTAATAGGTAGGCAAAGGATTGACCCTAGTGCTTGGGGAGGATCTTTCCCTTGTCGTGCTGGCCAACACGCTACGCGGCCGGGTGATTCCCAGCCACGAAGGAGCTCATTCATGACCAACCTGCGACATGGCCGGAACCTGTCGGAGATCACCCGACCGGCCCGGGCCCCCGTTCACCCGAACGGAAGCCCGGTGTACGCCTCGGCGAGGTCCGTCCCGGCCGCCGCCGACCCCGCGATCCGCTCCAGCCGGGCGAGCTGGAGCCGGTCCTCGAACGGCGTGACCTCGGGGGCACGGTGGAGCAGCGTCGTCATGTCGTAGGAGAACCGCTCGGCCTGCCAGACCCGGCGCAGACAGGTCTCCGAGTAGGCGTCGAGGAGCTGAGCCGAACCCTTCTCCTTCTCGTACGTCAGCGCCCGCGCGAAGGTGACGACGTCACCAACGGCCAGATTCAGCCCCTTCGCACCCGTCGGCGGCACGATGTGCGCCGCGTCACCGGCCAGGAAGAGACGGCCGTACCGCATCGGCTCGTGGACGTAGGACCGCATGGGGGTGACCGACTTCTGGGTGATGGGGCCGCGTTCCAGCCGCCAGTCGTCGGCCGTTTCGAGGCGGCGCTCCAGCTCCGCCCAGATCTCGTCGTCGCTCCACGCCTCGGCGTCCGTGCCCTCGGGCACCTGGAGGTAGAGGCGGGAGACGGACGGGGAGCGCATGGAGAGCAGGGCGAAGCCGCGGTCGTGGCGGGCGTAGACGAGTTCGTCGTGCGAGGGGGCGACGTCGGCGAGGATGCCGAGCCAGCCGAAGGGGTACGACCGCTCGAAGACTTGGACCAGTTCGGCCGGGATCGCCTTGCGGGACACGCCCCAGAAGCCGTCGCAGCCGACGACGTAGTCGCATTCAAGGACGTCCTCGACGCTCTCGTGGCGGAAGCGCACGTGCGGGCGGTCGGTGTCCGCGCCCTCCACCGCCAGCGCCTCCGCCTCGAACAGCAGCGGGCCGCCCTCCTTGAGCTGGAGGTCGATGAGGTCCTTGCACACCTCGGTCTGGGCGTAGACCATCACCGAGCGGCCGCCGGTGAGGGCGGGGAAGTCGACGCGGTGGCGTCGGCGGTCGTAGCGCAGCTCGATGCCGTCGTGCCGCAGGCCCTCGCGGTCCATCCGCTCCCCGGCGCCGGCCGCGCGCAGCACGTCCACCGTGCCCTGCTCCAGAATTCCGGCGCGCTGGCGGTGCTCGACGTAGGCGCGGTCACGGCTCTCCAGGACGACCGAGTCGATGCCGGCGCCGTGGAGCAGCCGCGCGAGGAGGAGGCCGGCGGGGCCCGCTCCGATGATGCCGACGGTGGTGCGCATCGGGCGCTTCCCTTCTCGCTGTTCGTATGGTGAAGTTTTATTCACCACTTCTGGACGCGAGTCTCCGGCCGCAAGCGCCCGCTGTCAACGGTTGCGGTGAACTCTTGAAGGAAGGAAGTGCGTCGGAAGTGCCCAGAGCCGGACTTGAACCGGCACGCCCGCGAAGGGGCAGCGAGGTTTAAGCTCGCCGTGTCTGCATTCCACCATCTGGGCAGGCCATGGGCTCCGCATCGAGGTCCCGAGCCTATCGGGATACATCCCCCGAACAGCGGACGGGCGGACCGATGTTGTCTTATTTTATTGACGTCTGAGGGTGCATCAGCCCGCGGAACACGCCATCCGCACTTGCCAATAGCCTTACGTGCGACGGTCGGCGGCGCATACGGAATGACGGAATTTCACCGTCCAAACGAGGCCGCTCCACCTGTTCCCGATGCGAACGACTGTCAGGGGTCCTCGTCATCCTCAGGTATGACACAGCCGCCCCCGGTCCATCCGCAGTCTGCCTTCGGAACCAGAACAGGGACGGACTACACGGCGATCCTCGGCCGGGACGATGGATACGTCCTTCGAACACACCGCCGTCCCTTCAGGAGCGTTCTTCTCGTGACCACCGCATCCATCGCCGGCCGGGCCACCACCGTGGCCGCGCGCGCCACGGATCTGTCGAAGATCTACGGACAGGGCGAGACCCAGGTGGTCGCCCTGGACCGGGTCTCCGTCGAATTCCGGCAGGCCGAGTTCACCGCGATCATGGGCCCCTCCGGCTCCGGCAAGTCCACGCTGATGCACTGTGTGGCGGGTCTGGACACCTTCTCCTCCGGTTCGGTGCGCCTGGGCGACACCGAGCTCGGCTCCCTGAAGGACAAGCAGCTCACCAAGTTGCGCCGGGACAAGATCGGCTTCATCTTCCAGGCCTTCAACCTGCTGCCCACGCTGACCGCCCTGGAGAACATCACCCTCCCGATGGACATCGCGGGCCGTAAGCCGGACAAGCAGTGGGTGGACTCGGTGATCCGGATGGTCGGTCTCGCCGACCGGCTGAGCCACCGCCCCGCCCAGCTCTCCGGCGGCCAGCAGCAGCGCGTCGCCGTGGCCCGCGCGCTCGCCTCCCGGCCCGAGATCATCTTCGGCGACGAGCCGACCGGAAACCTGGACTCGCGCTCGGGCGCCGAGGTGCTGGGCTTCCTTCGCAACTCCGTACGGGAGATGGGTCAGACGGTCGTGATGGTGACCCACGACCCGGTGGCCGCGGCGTACGCGGACCGCGTGGTGTTCCTCGCGGACGGACGGATCGTCGACGAGATGTACCGGCCGACCGCGGACAACGTCCTCGACTTCATGAAGCAGTTCGACGCGAAGGGCCGCACCAGCTGATGTTCCGCACCGCCCTGCGCAACGTACTCGCGCACAAGGCCCGGCTGTTGATGACCGTGCTCGCCGTGATGCTCGGCGTCGCGTTCGTCTCCGGCACCCTGGTCTTCGCCGACACCCTCTCCAACGCCTTCCGCAACCAGTCGGCGAAGAGCTACGACGACGTCGCCGTCTCCGTCACCTCGTACGCCAACCCCGACGACGCCAAGGAAGAGCCCGGCCTCTCCGGGAAGACCCTCGACAAGATCAGCGCCGTGGACGGCGTCGCCGGCGCGTACGGCCGCGTCGAGGGCTTCGCCGGGGTCGCCGACCCCGACGGGAAGCTGATCGGCGTCGGCTGGTCCAACAAGGGCTCCAACTTCGCCCCCGGCAAGGACGGCAAGGACACCGCCTACACGTTCACCGACGGCTCCGGCCCGGTGAAGGACGATCAGATCGCCCTGGACAAGGAGTCCGCGACCAAGGGCGAGTACCAGGTCGGCGACCGGGTCCGGGTCGCGACCAACGGACCGGTGAAGGAGTACACCCTCAGCGGTGTGTTCACCACCGAGGACGGCGCCGTGAACGCCGGCGGCAGCCTCGTCCTGTTCGACACCGCGGTCGCCCAGAAGCAGTACCTCAAGCCGGGCTACTTCGAGAGCGTCACCGTCACCGCCGCCCCCGGCGCCGACGACGCGAAGATCCTGGACGCGGTCAAGCCGCTGCTGCCGGACGCCGCCGAGGCCCAGACCGGCAAGGCGCTCGCGGACGAGCAGGCCGAACAGATCGAACAGGGCATGGGCAATCTCAAGCAGATCCTGCTCGGCTTCGCGGGCATCGCGCTGTTCGTCGGGATCTTCCTGATCTCCAACACCTTCACGATGCTGGTCGCCCAGCGCACGAAGGAGATCGCCCTGATGCGTGCCGTCGGTGCGTCGCGCAAGCAGATCACCCGCTCGGTGCTCGCCGAGGCCGCGGTGGTGGGCCTGGTCGCCTCGGTGATCGGTTTTGTGCTCGGCATCGGGCTCGCGGTCGGTCTGCGGTCCGGGATGGCCGCGTTCGAGATGAAGATCCCGGACGGTCCGCTGATCCTGTCCGCCACGCCGGTGCTCGCCGCGGTCGGCGTCGGTGTGCTGATCACGATGTTCGCCGCCTGGCTGCCCGGCCGCAGGGCCGCGAAGATCCCGCCGGTGGCGGCCATGAACAGCGTCCACGCGGTGGCCACCACCAAGTCGCTGGTGCTGCGCAACTCCATCGGCGCGGCCATCACCGCCCTCGGCGCGGTCGGGATCGTGCTGGGTGCCTCCTCCGGCGGCGACGACGGCCGGATGCTCATCGGGGCGGGCGCGTTCTTCGCGCTGATCGGTGTGATCATCCTGATCCCGCTGCTGTCCCGGCCCGTGATCGCGCTCGTCCGTCCGCTGCTCGTCGGCCCCTTCGGGGTGGCGGGCAAGCTGGCCGGCCAGAACGCGGTCCGCAATCCGCGCCGTACCGGCGCCACCGCCTCGGCGCTGGCGATCGGTCTGACGCTGGTGACCGGCCTGTCGGTGCTCGGTATCACGGTCGGTACGGCCATCGACAAGATGACCACGGACAACATCAAGGCCGACTACATGGTCTCGATGGCCAACGGCGGCGACCTCGACCAGTCCGCGCTGACGGCGCTGGAGAAGGCCAAGGGCGTCTCGGCGGTCTCGCCGCAGCAGGACGCCTACCTCCAGGTCAACGACGACTACGTCTCCGCCTCCGCGGTCACCCCGGGCGACATTCAGCGGGTCCTGAACGTCGACGTCGTCAGCGGCAGCGTCGACTCGCTCGCCAAGGGCCAGATCGCGGTCGCCGAGAAGACGGCCAAGAGCAAGGGCTGGAAGCCCGGTGAGACCGTCCCCGTCACCTTCGGCGACGAGAAGAAGGGCACGCTGACGGTCGGCGCCGTCTACAAGGACAGCGAGTTCCTCTCCCCCGTCCTCGTCGACCGGAAGATCGTGAACCAGCACGAGGCGAAGCCGTACATCCGGCAGATCTTCGTGAAGGTGGACGGCGGCCAGACCTCGGCGAACGAGCAGGTCCTCGTCGACGCGCTGGGCGACAACCCCGCGATCACGGTCATGGACCGGCAGGACATCCGCAACGAGTTCGGCGGCGCCATCAACACGCTGCTGAACATCATGTACGGCCTGCTGGCGATGGCCCTGATCATCGCGGTGCTCGGCGTCGTCAACACCCTCGCGATGTCGGTCTTCGAACGGCAGCAGGAGATCGGCATGCTGCGCGCGATCGGTCTCGACCGGCGCCGGGTGAAGCGGATGGTCCGGCTGGAGGCCGTGGTCATCTCGGTGTTCGGCGCGGTGGTCGGCATCGGTCTCGGCTCGTTCCTCGGCTGGGCGATCGGCGAGACCTTCGCGGACCAGATCCCGGGCTACGCGCTGGTCCTGCCCTGGGACCGGATCGGGATCTTCCTGGTGCTGGCCGGTCTGGTGGGCGTCCTGGCCGCGCTGTGGCCGGCCCGCAACGCCGCGAGGCTGAACATGCTGAACGCGATCAAGGCCGAGTGACCACGCTCTGCACGACGCTCTGACACGCCGAAGGGCCGGGTTTCCCCACCACGGGGGAGCCCGGCCCTTCCGCCTGTGTCCGGATCAACGGCGCTCGGGCTCACCCCAGTTGCGGGCCCGCAGCGGCATCCCGGAGTCACCGGAATCGGGTGTTCTGACGGCCAGCACCTGGTTGACGCCGATGCGGTTGCGCTCGAAGGACACCGCGCAGGCGGCCATGTACAGCCGCCAGACGCGGGCGCGCCCGATGCTGCTGAGCCTGACCGCGCGGGCCCACTCGGCCTCCAGGTTGGCGACCCAGCGGCGCAGCGTCAGGGCGTAGTGCTCCCGGATCGACTCGACGTCGCGCACCTCGAAGCCGGCGAGTTCGAGCCGGTCGACGGTGGCCCCGATGGGCTGGAGCTCGCCGTCGGGGAACACATAGGCGTCGATGAACTCGTCGACCTCGTACGACGATTCGTCGCGCTGCGGCCGCCGCCCGATCTGGTGGTTGAGCAGCCGTCCGCCGGGCTTCAGGAGCCGGTGCAGCACATCGGCGTACTCCAGATACCGCTCCCCGCCGACGTGTTCGGCCATGCCGATGGAGGAGATGGCGTCGTAGGGCCCGTCGCCGACGTCCCGGTAGTCCTGGACGCGGATCTCCACCTTGTCGGTGAGCCCCTGGTCGGCGACGCGCTTGCGGGCGTACGCCGCCTGCTCCTGGGAGAGGGTGATGCCGACGACGCTCACGCCGTGGTCACGGGCCGCGTGAATGGCCATGGAACCCCAGCCGCAGCCGACGTCGAGCAGTCGCTGACCGGGTCTCAGATCCAGCTTGCGGCAGATGAGGTCGAGCTTGTCGCGCTGGGCGTCCTCGAGGTTGCCCTCCGGCGGCGGGGCCGGCCAGTAGGCGCAGGAGTACACCATGGACGGCCCGAGGACGATCTCGTAGAAGTCGTTGCCGACGTCGTAGTGGTGGCTGATGGCGCGCTTGTCGGTGCGCTTGGTGTGCAGATGACCGGGCCGGCGCACCTCCTCGGGCGGCGGCGCGGGCGGCAGCGGCAGTCCGCCGAGCTTGACGAGGCCGCGCACGGCGGCGCGCACCTCGGGGTCCCGGAGCGCCTGAGCGAGGCTCCGGGCGTCCTCCCCCCGCTCCCACACGAGCCCCGCGAGCAGATCGAGGGCGGTGTAGAGATCCCCCTCGATGTCGACGTCCCCGGCGACCCAGGCGCGGGCCAGCCCCAGCTCACCGGGCTTCCACAACAACCGCCGTACGGCACGGCGGTTGCGTACGACAAGAGTCGGGGCGCCGGGCGGACCCGCCTGCGAACCGTCCCAGGCGCGGATGCGCACCGGGAGCGGGACCCCCAGCAACTGTTCGACGAGGCTTCTCAGCCGCACCGCGGCGTCGGCCATGGCGCACACCTCCGTGACAACGATCCCGGAATGTCCAACACCACGTAAACACCTGCGGGGCGCCCGCGCAGTCCCCCACGCGCGTTACAAGCGGGCAAAATAGCTGCAGCGGCCAAGCAGGGTCCGCCCGGCCGGCCGGTGGTTCCGGGAACGCCGAAGGACCTCCCGCACCACGGATGGCGGGAGGTCCTTCGGATCGTTCAGCGACCGGAGCCGGTCAGGAGGCCTTCGCCTCGGTCTTCTCCGCCTTGGGCGCCGCGGGCATCGGCTTGGCGGCCTCGTAGAACTCCTCGCGCGGGTGCTCCATCGCGCCGAGGGAGACGACCTCGCGCTTGAGGAACATGCCGAGGGTCCAGTCGGCGAAGACACGGACCTTGCGGTTCCAGGTCGGCATCGCCATGCCGTGGTAGCCACGGTGCATGTACCAGGCGAGACGGCCCTTGAGCTTGATCTTCATCTTGCCCATGACGATCATCGCCACGCCCTTGTGGAGGCCGAGACCGGCCACCGCGCCCTTGTTGGCGTGCGAGTAGTCCTTCTGCGGGAAGCCCCGCATACCGGAGATCACGTTGTCGCCGAGGGCGCGGGCCTGACGCAGCGCGTGCTGCGCGTTCGGCGGGCACCAGGCGTTCTCGTTGCCCGCCTTGCGGCCGACGAGGTCCGGGACCTGGGCGTTGTCGCCGGCGGCCCAGATGTAGTCGGTGCCCTTGACCTGGAGCGTGGGCTCGCAGTCGACGTGACCGCGCGGGCCCAGCGGCAGGCCGTAGCGGGCGAGGGCCGGGTTCGGCTTGACGCCGGCGGTCCACACGATCGTGTTGGAGTCGACCTCGAGACCGTTCTTCAGCACCACGTGGCCGTCGACACAGGAGTCCATGGAAGTGGAGAGGTAGACCTCGACCCCGCGGGCCTCCAGGTGCTCCTTGCCGTACTGGCCGAGCTTGGGGCCGACCTCGGGCAGGATCTTGTCGGCGGCGTCGACGAGGATGAACCGCATGTCCTCGCGGGAGACGTTGGTGTAGTACTTGGCCGCGTCGCGGGCCATGTCCTCGACCTCACCGATGGTCTCGGCACCGGCGAAGCCGCCGCCGATGAAGACGAAGGTGAGCGCCTTGCGGCGGATCTCGTCGTCGGTGGTGGAGTCGGCCTTGTCGAGCTGCTCGAGGACGTGGTTGCGCAGGCCGATGGCCTCCTCGATGCCCTTCATACCGATGCCCTGCTCGGCGAGGCCGGGGATCGGGAAGGTGCGGGAGACCGCGCCGAGCGCGATCACCAGGTAGTCGAAGGGCAGCTCGTACGCCTCGCCGACCAGCGGCGCGATCGTGGCGACCTTGCGGTCCTGGTCGATGGTGGTGACCCGGCCGGTGAGGACCTCCGCCTTGGGCAGCACGCGTCGCAGCGGGACGACGACGTGGCGCGGGGAGATGCTGCCGGCGGCGGTTTCGGGGAGGAAGGGCTGGTAGGTCATGTACGACCGGGGGTCGACAACCGTGACGGTCGCCTCTCCGTAGCGCATCTTCTTGAGAATGCGCCGAGCTGCGTACAGGCCTACGTACCCACCGCCTACTACGAGGATCCTGGGACGCTCCGTGGTGCTCATGCCATCGAGTATCCACCCGCCTCAGGGGGGTCGCTCGTGCGCCCCTTCACAAGCTCTTGCAGGGGTTGTGCTACCATCCCCGGCCCGAGTGACACAGCTCATGGTCAAGTTGAGGAACCGGCGTGCGGTACGACCCGTTGTCAATGCCGCGTGAGCTGCCCCTCCTGGTCGCCGGGCTCCCTGTGAGGGGGCTGGAACGCCCTCCGCCGCGACGCTCCCGAAGCTTCTTTACACCGGCCATCTGAACATGTTCAAGGGCCCGTTCACCCCTCGGAAGGGTCAACCGACACCGATCAGTGCTCCGACAGGGCCGAATTCCTTGTGAAGAACTTCACGAACTTTCTTGAGCGCGTCACTTCGAGCGGGCTCCGACGGGCCTGAAAGACCCCTCAAGGGCGCTCATACGCTAACCGCACCGCTCAGCCGATGGCTACCGGCTGGTAGTAAACGAGACGCGAACCACCCCGCCGAGGCGATCTGAGGCACCGTCACCCGGTCGGTCACACTCCACGCGAAAATGATCGAACGGCCACATAACGTGCAGCCATGATCACCTCACAGAAGGCCCCCAAGCGGGCCGGCAAGCGAATAGCCTCGGTCGGCGTTGCCCTCGGCATCGCCCTGACGGCGGGGGTGGCCACGGCCGCGTCCGCGGCGGCCATCCCCGTCCACGCACCCGCCAAGGCCACGGTCGTACAGGCCAGTTCCGACCACGGCCACGGCCACGGCCACGGCGATGACGACGACGACGGGTGCAGCGGCCTCATCGTCCTCCTCTGCAACTGATCCACCGCCCGCACGGGCTCGCACGACGGCCCCGGTCCCTCCCCACGAGGCACCGGGGCCGCTCCGCGCCACCGCGCGTGTCACTGGCCGCGCTTGGCGATCTCCGCGTCCTCCGCCACCTTGAAGGCGATGCCGTCGAGGATGTCGTGCTCGCTGACGACGACCTCCTCGGCGCCGATCCGCTCCATGATCGCGAGCAGCACCAGCGCGCCGGCCGCGATGACGTCGACCCGCCCCGGGTGCATGGAGGGCACGGCCGCGCGCTCGGCGTGGGTGGAGCGCAGCAGCCAGCCGGTGATCTCACGGACCCGGTTGGCGGCGATCCGGGAGTGATGGATGCGGGTCGAGTCGTACTCGGGCAGATCCTGGGCGATGGCCGACACCGTGGTGACCGAGCCGGCCAGCCCCACCAGCGTCCTGGCCTCGCGCAGCGGCACGGTCTCCTCGGCGAGGTCGAGAGCCGCCTCGATGTCGGCCCGTATGGCCGCGACCTGCTCCTCGGACGGAGGGTCGGAGACCACACCGTCCCGCACGAGATGCCGCTCGGTCATCCGCACACAGCCGACGTCGACGGACCGCGCCGCGCGCACATGCTCCTCGCCGACGACGAACTCGGTCGAACCTCCGCCGATGTCCACGACGAGGTAGGGCCGATGCAGGTCCTCACGCCCCGTCAGCTCCTTCGTCGCGCCCGTGAAGGAGAACTCGGCCTCCTGGTCCCCGGTGATGACCTCGGGCTCGACGCCCAGGATGTCCATCACCCCGCGCACGAACTCGTCCCGGTTCTCGGCGTCCCGGGAGGCGGACGTGGCCACGAAGCGGAGCCGCTCGGCACCGTGCTCCTTGATGATCGCCGCGTAGTCACGGCAGGCGGCGAAGGTCCGCTCCAGCGCCTCCGGAGCGAGCCGCCCCGTGCGGTCGACGCCCTGGCCGAGCCGCACGATGGTCATACGGCGGTCCAGGTCGACGAGTTCACCGGTGACAGGGTCGACGTCGGCGACGAGGAGCCGGATGGAGTTCGTACCGCAGTCGATGGCGGCGACGCGGGTCATGGGTGCCCTTCTGACGTACGGGATATTTTCAACACCGGTCCGCATCTTTCAGCCCGTCCGGCGTTCGAGGACGAGGCCCGTCCAGGGCCGATGCGGGGGTCCAGGGGCGGCGGGGGCGAGATCACTCGGCCGGAACGACGCACGGCCCCTTCCGCCACCACTCCGGCAGCATCGCGATGGCCTCGTCCCCCAGCGGATTCACCCCGGGCCCGGCCGCCAGCGAGTGCGCGACCAGCACATGCAGACACTTCACCCGGTCCGGCATACCGCCCGCGCTCGGAAACCCGGTCAGCTCCTCGATCTCGTCCCGGCGCCGGATGTAGTCCTCGTGCGCGGAGCGATACGCGGCGGCCAGCTCCGGATCCGTCTCCAGCCGAGCGGTCATCTCCTTCATCACGCCCTCGGCCTCCAGCGTCCCGATCGCCGACGATGCCTTCGGGCACGTCAGGTAGTACAGCGTCGGGAAGGGCGTGCCGTCGGGCAGCCGAGGGGCCGTCTCGACGACGTCCGGCTGCCCGCACGGGCACCGGTGCGCGATCGCGCGCAGCCCGCGCGGGGGCCGCCCGAGCTGCTGCTTGAAGGCCTCGACGTCCGCGTCGGTGGGCTCGGTGCGCGGGGTGGGCGGCGGGGGCGTTTCCATGCCTGTCTTTCTATCGGTTCTCGCCGGCGATCTCAGGACCGGTCCGGGCGATCGGTTCTCACTGGGCGGCGGCGTCGGCCTTGTCGACCCCGTCCCAGATGTTCGCGTACCAGGGGCGGTCGGCCGCGCTCTGGTCGGTCCGCGACTTCTTCACCGCGTCCGGGTCGACCACGATGTAGCCGGTCTCCCCGGGCATCACATAGTGCAGCCGCTGCCGGATCTGCTGCTCGGCGTACGCGTCGTCCTGCCAGCGTGCCTTGATGTCACGCAGCTGCTCGACGCGCTGGGCGGCCTCCTCCTGCTGCCGCTGCTGATCGGCGATCTCGGCGCGCTGGGAGACGTACTGCCTTATGGGGTAGGCCAGTGCCACGACGAGGGAGCAGACCACCAGCGCGAGCAGCGCGGCGCGTCCGGTGAGCCGGGAGCGCCGGGCCTGCCGCTTGGTCTGGGAGCGGTAGACACGGGCCGCGGTCTGCTCGCCGAGCAACCGGATCCTGGTCGCGGTGGAGAAACGGTCCCGGTCCTTGACGGCCATCGGCTCTCCGCCTCCCCTTTCACGTGCGTACGTCCCCGCACACGGTACGGGACCGAGTACGGGGACGTACGTACGACTGGCTAAGCCTTACCCAGGTGGGGTCAGCCGGGCTCAGCCCTTGAAGCGCGGGAAGGCGCTGCGGCCGGCGTACACCGCGGCGTCGTCGAGGATCTCCTCGATGCGCAGCAGCTGGTTGTACTTCGCGACGCGCTCGGAACGGGCCGGGGCGCCGGTCTTGATCTGGCCGCAGTTGGTGGCGACGGCCAGGTCGGCGATGGTGACGTCCTCGGTCTCACCGGAGCGGTGGGACATCATGCACTTGAAGCCGCTGCGCTGGGCGAGCTCCACGGCGTCGAGGGTCTCGGTGAGCGAACCGATCTGGTTCACCTTCACGAGCAGCGCGTTGGCGGCGCCGTCGTCGATGCCGCGGGCCAGGCGCTCCGGGTTGGTGACGAACAGGTCGTCGCCGACGATCTGCACCTTGTCGCCGAGCTTGTCGGTGAGGACCTTCCAGCCGGCCCAGTCGTCCTCGAAGAGCGGGTCCTCGATGGAGACGAGCGGGTAGGCCGCCACGAGCTCCTCGTAGTACTCCGTCATCTCGGCGGCGGAGCGCTCCTTGCCCTCGAAGAGGTACTTGCCGTCCTTGTAGAACTCGGAGGCGGCGACGTCGAGCGCGAGGGCGATCTGCTCGCCGGGGGCGTAACCGGCTTCCTTGATGGCCTCGAGGATGAGGTCGAGGGCCTCGCGGTTGGAGCCGAGGTTCGGGGCGAAGCCGCCCTCGTCGCCGAGGCCGGTGGACAGGCCGCGGCTCTTCAGCACCTTCTTGAGGGTGTGGTAGACCTCGGTGCCCCAGCGCAGGGCCTCGGAGAAGGACTCCGCGCCGATCGGGGCGATCATGAACTCCTGGATGTCGACGTTGGAGTCCGCGTGGGATCCACCGTTGAGGATGTTCATCATCGGGACGGGGAGCAGGTGCGCGTTCGGGCCACCGAGGTAGCGGAACAGCGGGAGGTCGGAGGCCTCGGAGGCGGCGTGCGCGACGGCGAGCGAGACGCCGAGGATGGCGTTGGCGCCGAGCGAGCCCTTGTTGTCGGTGGCGTCCAGGTCGAACATCGCCTGGTCGATCAGGCGCTGCTCGGTGGCGTCGTAGCCGACCAGCTCCGGGCCGATCTGCTCGATGACGGCGAGGACGGCCTTCTCGACGCCCTTGCCCTGGTAGCGGTTGGGGTCACCGTCGCGGAGCTCGATGGCCTCGAAGGCGCCCGTGGAGGCGCCGGACGGGACGGCGGCACGACCCGTGCTGCCGTCGTCGAGGCCGACCTCGACCTCGACCGTGGGGTTGCCTCGGGAGTCCAGGATTTCCCGGGCTACGACGACGTCGATGGACGGCACGAGCATCTCCTTCTTCGGATGTGACGCGGGTACGCAGACCGCGGTGGGTACTGCGAGACGAGCCTAACCGGCTCCGGGCGTTCGGCCAGCGGTCGACCGCCCCGTGGACAGAACCGAGAGTAAATTGTTTCCGAACGGAACAAAAACGATCCGCGCTCGGCCCCGTGTCCGGACCCGCGCTCGGACCCGCGCTCGGACCCGCACAAGAAAGAGCCCCGCCCCGGTGCGTACGGGGGAAAACGCACCGAGGCGGGGAGTTCGTGGGGACGGGGGTGGCCCTCACGACGCCTTCACTATGAGGTCCACGGATGTGAAGGCGCTGTGGTTCAGCTGTCGGCCGCGTAGTACCGCGGGCCGCCGGATGTCGCGGCCCGCCGCGCCGGCTTACTTCAGGTGCAGCTGCTGACCCGGGTAGATCAGGTTCGCGTCCTCGACGATGTCCTTGTTCAGCTTGAAGAGGTTCTCCCAGCCGCCCTTGACGTTCTTCTTCTCGGCGATCGAGCTGAGGGTGTCGCCCTTGACGACCTTGTACTCGCCGTCACCCTTCTTGACCTTCTTGCCGGTCGGGGTGGTGACGGTCTTGGTGCTCTTCTTGGCGGCCGGGCGGTCGGCGGAGCGGGAGGCCGACTGCTGCTCGGAGGAGCGGGTGGTGGTCTCGCTGCTCTGCGAGGAACCACTGGCGGAGGAGCCGTTGTAGGCGGCGCTCGACAGGCCGGTGCCGCAGTTCGGCCAGGCACCCTTGCCCTGGCCCGCGAGGACCTTCTCGCCTATCTCGATCTGCTGGGCCTTGGTGGCCTGGTCGGCGGTGGAGGCGTACTGGGTACCGCCGTACGCGGCCCAGGTGGAGGCGGAGAACTGCAGACCGCCGTAGTAGCCGTTGCCGGTGTTGATCGACCAGTTGCCGCCGGCCTCGCACTGGGCGACGGCGTCCCACTCGGAGGCGGTGGCGGCCGAGGCGCTGCCGGCGGCCATCAGCGGGGCGGCGACGGCGGCGGCACCGGTGACGCCGACGACGGCGATGGCGCGAGCGGCCTTGGACGGACGACGGTGCTTGCCCTTGCTGGAAAACAGCATGGTTGGATCCCCTCACCGACGCCTACGAGGTGAGCTGTCGGGTTCGGGCCGGTTGAGTTGCCCGGCCGCGCACGTTCGCCTCTCGGCTCCCGCTGCGCGACTTCACCCCGAGCCGGTTCCGGCCGTGCGGCCCCGAAGGACCTCAACTGCCGGACCCGGCGCAAACCTTGGGTCCCCCGCTCCTGCCTACGGCGCTTGACGCGACGACTGTTCCCGTACGGCCGCCGGCAGGATTCGGCGTGACGGCTGTCGGGGCTCGCACTGGTGGCGAGCGGTCATGACCGTAGACACGCGAATCGGGGAATTACAAAGACGATCAGGGCTTCTGAGATCTATCTCTCACTGCTTTCAAAACGGACATTACATGGCGAAACGTGACGCGAACTGCCGCTGTTTTTCGCCCTGTTCGACCATTATTCGGCAGGGACGTCCAGGGTCTGACCGGCGAAGATGTGGTTCGCGTCGGCGCCGATGGCCTTCTTGTTCGCGTCATACAGCGCGCGCCACCCGCCCTCGAGCTCAAGGGAGTCGGCGATGGAGGCGAGAGTGTCGCCGGGGCGGACGCTGTACGAGGCGTGGCGACCGGAGGACTTGACGGCGCCCTCGACGGCGGCGCTCTCGTCGGCGCTGGGGCCGCGATGACGCCCGGAGCCGGCCGCCGCGTCGTCGATCGACCCGGTGTCGACAAGGCTCCAGGAGCCCGCATCCTGCTCAGAGTTGTCCTGATTGTCGCTCTTGGGGGTCTCTATGGGAGAGCTGTCCGGCGACTGTGAGGCTTCCGAGTCGGGTGACGCATCGGACTTCGCAGACTTGTCGGCCGAAGCGGACGATGAGGGCGAAGACGAGGAATTATCGGGCGATTCGGACGAAGCGTCGGATGAGTCGCTCGGCGAGTTCGAGGCATCGCCGGACGAGGCCGACGCGCCGGAGGACTCGGAATCACTCGATGAATCAGATGAACCCGACGAGCTGGACGAGCTGGACGACTTGGGCGAATCGAGCAATCCGGAGGATCCGGACACCTCGGAGGGCGAGTCCTCCGCCACCCCGGTGTCGAGGTCGACCGAGCCGGACGCCTTGGTGAGCCCGTTGAGCACCGCACAGGTGCCCCAGGGGCTGGTCCCCCGGTCCGCCAGGACGTCCTGCGCCACGGCGATCTGCTGCGAGCGGCTGGCCAGGTCGGGGGTGGAGGCGTAGTCGAGGCCGCCGAACTTCTCCCAGTCGTCCTGGGTCAACTGGAGTCCGCCGTACCGCCCGTTGCCGGTGTCGGCGCTCCAGGAGCCGCCGCTCTCGCACTCGGCGACCTTGTCCCACACATTGCCGTCGGCCGCGCTGGCGCCCGAGGCACCGAGGAGCGGGATGGCGATGGCGGAACCGGTCACCCCGGCCGCGACGAGAAGAGCCGGAGCCTGACGAGGGCGACGGTGACGACCGTTCCCGGAGAGCATGCGGGCGCCTTTCACGAGACAGCAGTGACTGTGGCGCGTGAAACCTGGGCGCCTTGTTGATCCGTGAACGTATAGGCAGACGATCACTTGTCACAAGTTAATGCCGCGTAGATCACGTGAAGATCACAGACTTGAGCGCATGTCACGTTCGCGAGGGCGGACAGACTCACCCAAGCGGGGTGAACTCCACCGGAAGAGTGCGCAGTCCGCGCATGATCAGTCCGCCGCGCCATCTCAACTCCCCCGGATCCGCCGCGAGTCGGAGGTCCGGGAGGCGGGTGAGGAGCGTGCCGAGGGCGGTCTGGCCCTCCAGACGGGCGAGCGGGGCGCCGAGGCAGTAGTGGATGCCGTGGCCGTAACCGAGGTGCTGGTTGTCACGGCGGCCCAGGTCCAGGACGTCCGGGTGGCCGAACCGCGCCGGGTCGCGGTCGGCGGCGGCCAGGACGACGAGGACGGCGTCGCCGGCCGCGATCTGCTGCCCGCCGATGGTGAGCGGCTCGGTGGCGAACCGCCAGGTGGCGAGCTCGACGGGGCCGTCGTAGCGCAGGAGTTCCTCGACGCCGGTCTCGAGGAGGGCGGTGTCGTGGGCGGCCAGGGAGGACTGGAGACGGGCGCGCTGCTCGGGGTGGGTGAGCAGGGCGTAGGTGCCGTTGCCGATGAGATTGACGGTTGTCTCGAAACCGGCGAACAGCAGGATGAAGGCCATGGCCGCGGCCTCGTTCTCGGTGAGGTGCTCACCGTGGTCGGAGGCGCGGATCAGGCCCGAGATGAGGTCCTCCCCGGGGTCGGGGGTGGCGGGGAGTGCCTCGCGCTTGCGGTGGATGAGGTCGGCCAGATACCCGCGCATCTTCTTCACCGACCGCGCGACCCCGCCCCTCGGGCCGCCCTGGTGCCGGATCATCATGCCCGCCCAGTCCCGGAAGTCGTCCTGGTCCTCGCGGGGGACGCCGAGCAGGTCGCAGATGGCGTAGATGGGGAGCGGGAAGGCGAACTCATGGATCAGGTCGGCACTCCCTTTCCGCGCGAACTGGTCGATGAGGTGGTCCGTGAGCTCCTGCACCCGGGGGGCGAACTCGGCGACCCTGCGGGGCGTGAAGGCCTTGGAGACGAGCCGGCGGAGCCTGGTGTGGTCCGGCGGGTCGATGTTGAGCAGATGCGTCATCAGCTCGGCCTTGCGTTCCCCCGGGATACCGGTCTTGCCCTTGGCGTGCGCGGGCTCGTCATGGTGAGCCGGGTTCTTGGAGAGCCGGGGGTCGGCGAGGGTCTGCTTGGCGTCGGCGTACCGGGTGACCAGCCAGGCCTCCACCCCGCTGGGCAGCCGGGTCCGGTGCACGGGGGCGTGCTCACGGAGCCAGGCGTACGCGGGGTAGGGGTCGGTGGCGAACTCCCAGGTGAAGAGCTCGGGGGCCGCGGGGGTGGGGGTCGGGGGGTGGGGCTGGTTGGTCACTCCTTGACGGTAGCTGGCGGGTTGGGGGATTTGCCGAGGGGGCGGGAAGCGGGGGCCGTCTGGGGGGAGTGCGAAGGCGAGGGGGCCGGGAAACGAGGGTTCTGCTGAGGGCGCGGGGAAGCGGGGAGTCCGGCGAGGGCGGGGGACGCTACTGGGCGCCGAGGCCTTCAACGGCTCGCACCGCGTCCCGGTAGGCGCGTGCCGCCACCCGCAGGGCCGCCTCCGGGTCCACCCCGGCCGCCTCCGCTCTGACCGCCATCGCCAGCAGCTCGTACCCGAGGCCCTCGCCCGTCGGCAGCGGCACCTCAAGGCCCGCCGTCCGCACCCGGGACGCCAGCTTCGCCGCGAGGGCGAGTCCCGGCTGGCCGAGGGGGATGCCCTCCGTCACCGACTCGCGCTGCTTCTCCACCGCCTTGGTGCGCAGCCAGTGCTCCTTGACCTCCTCGGGGGTCGTCGCCGTCTCGTCGCCGAAGACATGGGGGTGGCGGTGGATGAGCTTGGTGACGATGCCGCCGGCCACGTCGTCGATGGAGAAGGGGGCCTCCGGGTCCTCCTCCGCTATACGGGCGTGGAAGACGACCTGGAGGAGGACATCGCCCAGTTCCTCGCGGAGTTCGTCGCGGTCGCCGTCCTCGATCGCCTCGACGAGTTCGTAGGCCTCCTCGATGCCGTACTTCGCCAGGCCCTTGTGGGTCTGCTGGGAGGACCACGGGCACTCGGTGCGGATGCGGTCCATGACCTGGACGAGGTCGAGGAGACGGGCGCCGGGCAGGTCGTAGGAGGCAGGGAGCAGTTCCAGGTCCGGCATCTGGACGCGGCCGGTGCCGGCGAGGCGGGCGAGGCCGTCGGTGAGTGCGGGCTCGCCCTCTCCGGTCGCCACGACCACGGCCGTGCGGCCGCCGGCGCACGCCTCGATCAGGTCCTGGGCGGTCGGGGCGGCCTCGTCGACGCTGATCCCGGCCTCGCGCAGATACGGCAGCTGCGGATGCGCGCCGTCCGCGCACAGCACACGGTCGGCGGAGTGCAGCACCTGCCACGCGGGCCAGGACAGCAGGCCGGGGGCGACGCGGTGGCTGGTGGTGAGCAGGACGATGCGGCCGGGGGCGGCGGCTTCGGGACTGGTTGCGTTCACGATCCGAACGTAACCCAAGCGACCGACGACCCCCGGAGTTATCCACAGGCCGGGCGGGACAGCCCGGCGGTCACATCGTCTGCGGCGTCCCCGCCGCCGTCACCTCGCGCACCCACGGCGTCTTGGCGTCGGCCCGGCTGCTCTTCTGGACGTCCCAGGTGCCGTAGCGCGGGTTGAGGTCGATGTCGAGCCTCTTGGACGCCTCGGCCAGCGCGTTCCAGAAGGCGGGCTTGCCGGTGTCGGTGCCGAGGCTGGTGGCGAGTTTCTGGGCCTCGAGCTGGAGGCGCAGGTTCTCGTCGAGGCGCTGCGGCGGGATGCCGTACTGCTGGAGCCAGGCGGCTTCCAGGGCCTTGGCGCCGCCGACCTGGTCCTCCAGTTCGCCGCGCATCCCCTGGATCTCCTTGCGGGTGACGCTCACGCCCGCGTCCTGAGCGGCCTCGTGCAGGACCTCGTCGAGGACCATGTTGTGCAGGACGTCGCGCGGGAGGCTGCCGGACTTGGCGATGACCTGCGCGTACGCGGCCTCGTCCGGCACGGCCGCGCGCTGTGCCGCGCGGACCTCGCTCACCCTGTTCTCCAGCTGCGAGACGGTGATCCGCTGGCCGCCGACGACGGCGGCCGCACCGGGGTGCGCGTCGGATCCGCAAGCGGTGAGCAGGGGCGCCGCGACGATCACGGCGGAGAGCAGGAGCGCGGTACGACGGCGGCGGTGCAAGGAGACCTCCCGAGGAGAGCTTGTGCGACGGTGCACAAAGTCTTGCGGTGATCGATGGTAGGCAGTGGGCAGGCTCTGGCCAACCCATTGGACCAACGATTCACCAGGACTTCGGGCACCGCCGCACCTCGCCGTACGGGGGTCAGCCCCTGATGGCCAACGGTCCGTCCCAGGCGTCGCGGTCCACGGTGATCGTGCAGCCGCTCCGAGCCGCAGTAGCCGCTGCGGTACGTCCTGGCGCGCGGTGCGCTAGCCGCGCACCTGCCCCAGCCACTGCAGGGTCCGCCTTACCTCCGCAGCGACCGGGTGGCCGGGGCCGTGCCTGCGCTCCACGTCGATCAGCAGGCGGGCCAGGGTGTCGTGGGCGGCGGGCCGGTCGCCCAGCGCGAGCAGGAGGTGGCCGATGCGGCGGCGGACGTCGTGGGCGAGCTCGGGGTCGCCGGAGACGTACTGGTTCTCGTAGTACGGCAGCAGCGCGCGGTACTGGGCGAGCGCGGCCGCCGGATCGCCGAGCTGTTCCAGGCACTGGGCCACGTCGAAGCGGAAGCGCAGGGCCTGTGGGTCGGCCTGGCCGGCCTCGGCGGCGCGTTCGTCGGCGAGACGGCGCAGTTCGGGCAGCGCACGCCGGTACTGACCGTCGTCCATGAGCGTGGCCGCGTACTGCTTGCGCAGGGTGCGCACGACCGGGGAGTGCTCACCGTGCTGCTCGGCGGCGGTGGGCAGGATCGCGCCGAGGATGTCGACGGCCTGGGTGATACGGCCCTCGCCGAGGAGGCGCTTGACCTCGTCGACGGCCCGCGCGACACCGGTCTTCTCGATGTCGGACGGGATCGGGGTGGCGGGAGCGGGCTGGGGCGCCGGGGTGCGGGCGCGGTCCGGCCAGGGGGCGTGCGGGCGCAGGAAGGGGCGGGTGGGGTCGCGGGGCTCTCCGGTGGGCATGCCGCGCGCGGGCAGGAGCGGCGCCAGGTCCTCATACACCTCCTGAGCGGATGCCGGGCGATGTTGCGGGTCCTTGGCGAGCAGGCGCAGCACCAGCGCTTCGAGCGCCTCCGGGACCTCGGGGCGGACCCGGCGCACGGGCACCGGGGGCTCGTACAGATGCCGGTGCAGCACGCCGAGCGCCGTCGAACCCGAGAACGGCACGTCTCCGCTGAGGAGTTCGTGCAGCAGTACGCCGAGTGCGTACAGGTCGGTGTACGGGCCGACCGCGCCGCCCATCGCCTGCTCGGGGGCCATGTAGGCGGGCGAGCCGATGGGGGTGCCGGTGTGGGTGAGGCGGGTGGTGTCGGCGTCCATGACGGAGGCGACGCCGAGGTCGAGGACGGTGACCGTGCCGTCCTGCTTCACCATCAGGTTGCGCGGCTTGAGGTCGCGATGAACGATCGGCACGGCGTGCACGGCGCTCAGTACGGCGCACAGTTGCCCGGCGATCGCGACCGCCCACTGCCAGGGGTACTGCTCGCGCTCGGCCAGATGAGCGGCGAGGTCGACACCGTCGACGTACTGCATGACGAGGAACAGTTCCTCGCCCTCGCTGCCGGCGTCGTGCACCGTGACGAGCCCGGGGTGGTCGACCTGCGCGGTGACCCGGCACTCACGCTCGAACCGCCGGCGCAGCTCGCCCGCCTCCTGCCCGGCCACCTTGTCCGGGCGCAGCAGCTTCACCGCCACCCGCCGGTCGAGTCGCTGGTCGTAGGCCGTCCAGACCTGTCCCATGCCGCCCTGTCCGATGAGCGTGGACAGTTCATAGCGGCCGGCGACGACGCGTCCTGTCGCCACGGTCACCTTCCGCCCTCGTGGTTGCCGTCCTGCCGCCCGTCGTGCTTGCGCAGGTAGTCACTGAGCTCGTCGAGCTCGGCACGCACCTGGTCGATACGCGCGGGCGCGGGCCGCTGCGGGGGCGGCGGGACCGGCGTGCGGGGCGCCGGCGTCTGGGGTATCGGCGTCTGAGATATCGGTGTCTGGGGCATCGACGGCGACTGCGGCACCGTGGTGCTGGAGTACGGCGACCGGGACTGCGGATAGCCGTAGGACTGGGTCGGGGGCCGCTGCGCGGGGTAGCCGGCGAAGCGGAGCTGGTGGAAGTGGCGTATGTCCGCGGACAGGTAGTACGCGATCGAGGCCACCAGGCCGCCCAGAACGAGCGCGAGGCCCGTCCAGCCGCCCACGGTGTGGATCTCGTCCCCGGGCTCGGAACCCATCAGGTACAGACCGAGGAACTCCACCACGATCGACGCCGCGAACAGACACCAGTCGAGCGCCCTACGGGTCACGATGGCCAGGCGCAGCATCATCGTCCACATCAGCAGACCGAAGCTCAGCACCGAGATCACGACGAACACCACGCGCAGGAAGACCAGCCAACCGGTTGGCGGCGGCTGGTTCACCGGCTGCGTGTAGCCGTGGCCTTGCATGGCTGCTCCTGATGCCTGAAGTGGACCTGCGGGGCCGACCGACCCCGCCCGGTGCGGGGCAGGCAACCTCGGTCGTGCGATTGTCGCTTCGAGCGTATAGGCCGACACCGACATACGGTCACCGGTTGTACCGAACCGTTGTCGTGCTGATCACTTCGTAAGACGGCGCAGGTCGCGCGGAGGCTCGACTTCCGGGCCCATCGCGCGCGCCCGCCCCGACTCCGCCCGCCCCGGGCGGCTCAGATCGAGTGCCTCATCCACACATTGGGCTCGACGTACACCGCGTGGTTCCGTTCCGGTTCGCACCGCACGGGCACCAGCGCGCCGGGCACCTCGATCTCACCCGCGGTGTCGAAGGGCAGGCCGGTCCAGCCGCGCCACTGCTCCAGCGAACCGGCGATGGTCATCGAGGCCGGGGCGATGGAGTCGATGGTGGCACCGGCACGGGCGTGGACGCGCAGCCACGGGTCGTGGGGCAGACCGTCGGGGCGCACGCGGTGGGCGTACTCCTCGATGGGGGTGTGCGGTTCGAGGTGCTTGGCGTTGGGGCGGACCGGCGCGACGACCTCGCGGAAGCCGTGCGCGCGGGCGTTGTCGCGCATCGCGGAGAGCATCCGGGCGGACAGGCCGCCGCCCAGTGCGTGCGGGGAGATGACGACGGAGATGGCGCTGACCGTGTCGGGGCGGACTCCGGCCCGCAGGTCGGCGAAGGCCCACACCAGCACTTCGTCCCAGCCCCGGGCAGGCAGCCGCCCGCGTCCCTCGGCGTGCAGGGCGAACGGAACACTGAAGGCATGGGCGACGACCTCGCCCCGCTCGTCCTCCGCGAACAGCGCGTATTCCGGGAACTCGCGCGGGATCCGGCCGTAGTGGGCGTTGCCCACCGGATCGTGGACGACGAACTCCGGCCAGGTGTCCGGCATTTCCAGGACCGGGCCGAGCATCTCCGGGCGTTCGGCGAGGCTCGCCACCTTCAGTTCCATGCCGGCAACCGTAGGCTCGGGCCGCCCGCGCCGGAAAGCCGTTTTCGGCCCACGGCTCGGCTCCCGCCCGCGCGACGGGTCACCCCGCGCACTGGCGCAGCATCATCTCCTTGTCGGCGGTGGTCACGGGCAGGTCGTACTTCAGTGACACCTGGGCAAAGCGCACTACGTACGAGCAGCGGATCCGCTTGTTCGGGGGCAGCCAGGACGCGGGGCCGGAGTCGCCCTTGGAGCCGTTGGTCGGGCCGTCGACCGGGATGAGGTTGAGAGGGTCGTTGGCGATGTCCTGCCGCTTGCCCTTCGGCCACCGGGAGGCGCCCATCTGCCAGTCGTACGACAGCGGCATGACGTGGTCGATCTGTACGGTCGTGGCGCGGGACTTGGCCCACTCGATCGTCCGGGCGGTGTACGGGTCGTCCAGGGTCATGGACATCACGACGCAGTCGGAGCCGGAGCGGAAGCTGACGTCCTCGCCGTCGCGCTTGAGAAGGTCGTTTCGGGTGTCGCAGCCGTTGCGGGCGAACGGGATGCCGCCCGGGGCCGAGTCCATCCACGCGTAGCCGAACTTGTCCCGGTCGTAGCCCGTCTTGGGGCCACGGCCCTTCGTCGTCACCTTCTCGATGAGCGCCCGCGCCTCGGCCCGGTCGGCGTCCGAGGTGAGGGGCGCGAGCCCCGGTTTCGTGCCGTCGGGGTTGTCCAGTGGGCTCACGGCACGACCGGATCCGCCGGCCGGGACCGAGCCCGAGGGTTCGTCGTCCACCGGCAGATCGACGTTCTCGCAGCCCGCCAGTACCAGCACCATGCCGAGCATCGCCGCGGCGCTCGCCGCCCCGCCCCTCAGACGCATCACGATGCGTCCCTCCCCTTGCTGCCCGTTCCGCCCCGCACCGGCGGTCTTCCCTGGTACACCGTCGCGCACACGGTAGCGACCCGGCGCACCGCGGCATTCGGGAGGTCCAGGGAGGACGTCGCAGGCAGGGGTTCGAGGCAGAGGTCCCAGGCAGGAGGTTCAGACGAGAACGGGATCAATCGCGCATACCTCGTACCTCGGGCGTATCGTCGGTGATGAATCACCTCCGGAAGGAGCTCTTGGATGGGCATCTTCGACAAGTTCAAGAACCGCCACGCCCAGCAAAAGGCGCAGGACGCGTCCGACACCGCGGAGCGGAAGGTCAACGAGCGGACGGGCAACAAGTACGAGAGCCAGGTCGACGAAGCGCAGCGGCGGATGGAGCGCGAAGCCGGCATGGACCGGGACAGGCCCGAGCAGCCGTAAGGCCGCGGCCCGCGGAGGACCACGAGACCGGTCGGGCACGACCCCGACGCGAGGGCGGGCTGCAACGCCCTGCCTGCGCAGGCATCATGGCGAGGCTTTCATCGGGCCACCTCGAGAACAGAGGCCGTCCGCGGAGCTGCACCTCCTGCGGGCGGCTTCGCACCGACCGGTCGACGAACGTCGTTCACGACGCCCTGGTCACAACGAGCCGTTCAGTGCACGTCGTTCCAACGCGCCCGCCCCTCAGACCTTCCCGATCCCCAACGTCGTCTCCGATGGCATCAGCCCGGAGGACAGCACCGCGACCCAGAACTCGCCGAGCAGTTCCACGAGCCGGTCGGCCTCGTCCAGCGTGAGTGACTGCCAGGGCCCGGCAGCGAGTTGGTCGGTGCGCTCCTCGACGCTGCGGCGCAGTTCGCGGCCCGCCTCCGTGGCCGTACCGTCGACGTGAACCAGACCTCGGGCGACCAGGCGGTCGCGGGCGGACGCCCACTCCTCGGGGCTCCAGCCACGGCTTTCGAAGCGCTCGACGGATGCGGCGCCTATGGCCGCGAACGACACGAGCGACTCGACGGGGTCCAGGCCGGCCACCAGCAGGGCGGCTATGTGGCCGTCGCCCCGGTGTTCACGCAGCAGGGTCGCCGCCTGCCAGAGCTGGAGATGCGGAGCCTGGGGCCAGTCCAAGGCGGCGTTGGCCGCGGCGAGCGGGCGGCCCGCCGTGTTCGTCGCTTCGGCCGCACGGCGTGCGAGGGCCGCTGCCTCCGCCAGCTCCGGGCTGTCGATCCGGTCGGCGAATATCGCACGGTAGGCCCGGTCGACCCCGCGCATCCGCGCCGCCAACAGGGCCTCGGGGGTCGCGATCTTCCAAGCCGGGTCGATGTGTTCGGCGACCATGCGCGGGCTGAAGCTGTAGAAAGCGGACGCGACCTGCTCCGCGCTCACCGGCCCCAACGGCGCTGCCCGATAAGGGAAGTAGCTGGGCCAGCGCTCCTCAGTGGCGTATCCGATCGCGGCCGCCTCCTCGAAGGCCTCCGGCGCGTAGTACAGCACCGCGTGCAGCGGCTCCAGCAGGTGCCAGAGCTGACGTACACGACTCGACTCCAGACCGCCGTCCTGCTTCACCATGACGCTCCCCCTGGTTCGAGGTGTCGGGATCTCCGGCACCCTTCGCGACTCACAACTTGACACTGGCAAGATTGCCTCACTCCGAACAACTTGTCAATGTCTAGATAACAGAAACTTGTCGCCGCCAAGATTGGGCGTACGCTGCTGCCCATGACAGCCGCACAACAGCCGTCCACCCGCCGCCCCTACCACCACGGCGACCTGCGCAGAGCCATCCTCACCGCGGCGCTGGACGTCATCGCCGCCGACGGCCCGTCAGCGCTGAGCCTGCGTGACCTCGCCCGCCGCGCCGGTGTCTCGCACGCGGCGCCGGCCCATCACTTCAAGGACCGCACCGGCCTGCTGACGGCGATCGCCGCCGAGGGGTTCGGACTGCTGGCGACCGCCCTCATCGAGGCCGCGGACCTGAAGGACGCGGGCGTGCGCTACGTCCGCTTCGCACGCGAGCACCCCGCGCACTTCCAGGTGATGTTCGGACCCGAGCTGCTGCGCGCCGGCGACCTGGAACTGACCACGGCACGCGCCCTCGCCGCCGACACCCTGCGCGGCGCCGTCGCCGCCGTACGGCCCGAGGAACTCGGCATCGACCACCGCCTGGCCGGCGTGGCCGCCTGGTCCCTCGCCCACGGCTTCGCCACGCTGCTCCTCAGCCACAACCTGGACGGCCCGGTCGGCGACCAGGACCCCGAGGAGGTGTTCCGGACCTTGGCGGTGATGCTGTTCCGCAGCGAGCCTTCGGACGAACTCTGAGCAGCCTGCGATCGACGCTTGACCTCAAGCCCACTTGAGGTCCCAAGGTGATCCGCATGACCACCGAAACCGCAGAAGGCAAGGCCGTCGCCGACGAAGACCTCCAGGCCATGGCCGAGGTCGTCGCCACGGTCGAACGTACCCAGCGCGCCAAGGACCCCGACGGCTTCCTCGCCCTCTTCCACCCCGACGCCCTGTGGACCACGGCCCACGGCAAGGTCCTCATCGGTCTCGAGGCCATCGCAGAGTTCACCCGTGCCGTGCTGCCGGCCGCGACCTGGGACGGCGAGGTCACCTACGAGGTGGCGCACACGCAGTTCCTGCGCCCCGATGTCGCGGCCGTGAAGGTCCGGCAGGTCTACCACTCGCCGCAGGGCGACACGGAGGGCGCCCCGCTCTACGTCATGACCAGGCAGGACGACGGAAGGTGGCTCCTGCACGCCTGCCAGAACACCGAGGTGCGGGCCGACTGACGACCCCAGGGACTCCTGGGGCCCCCGGGGAGCCCAGGAAACGTCAAGGCGCCCTGGAACCCGCCCGGCTCACGACCCCAGAATCGACGCCAGGAACTCCCCGACCCAGCCGAGCAACTCCCGCCCGACCAGCGGCTTCCCGCCCACCTTCGCGGTCTTCGGGCGGGGCACCAGCACCTGGTGCACCGCGGGCTTGATGACACTGCCCGGGTACAGGCGCTTGACCCTCAGCTCCTGGGACTCACGCAACTCCACCGGCGCGAACCGGATGTTGTTGCCCTGCAGGACGATCTCGCCGACGCCGCACGCGCGGGCCAGCATGCGCAGACCCGCCACCAGGAGGAGGTTCTCGACCGGCTCGGGCAACTTGCCGTAGCGGTCGACGAGTTCCTCGCGTACGGACTTGATGTCCTCCTCCGTGTTGGCGGAGGCGATGGCGCGGTAGGCCTGCAGCCTGAGCCGCTCGCCGGGCGCGTAGTCGTGCGGGACGTGGGCGTCGACCGGGAGCTCGATCTTGACCTCCAGCGGCGGCTCCTCCTCCACCCCGCCCTCCAGCGAGGCGCGGTAGTCCGCGACCGCCTCGCCGACCATACGGACGTACAGGTCGAAGCCGACGCCCGCGATGTGGCCGGACTGCTCGCCGCCCAGCAGATTGCCGGCGCCCCGGATCTCCAGGTCCTTCATGGCCACGTACATGCCCGCGCCCATCTCCGTGTGCTGGGCGATGGTGGCGAGGCGCTCGTGGGCGGTCTCGGTGAGCGGCTTCTCCGGGGGATACAGGAAGTAGGCGTAGCCGCGCTCCCTTCCCCGGCCCACTCGGCCGCGCAGCTGATGCAGCTGGGAGAGGCCGAAGTTGTCGCCGCGCTCCACGATCAGGGTGTTGGCGTTGGAGATGTCGATGCCGGACTCGACGATCGTGGTCGACACCAGGACGTCGAACTTCTTCTCCCAGAAGTCGACGACCACCTGCTCCAGCGACTGCTCGGACATCTGGCCGTGCGCCGTCGCGATGCGTGCCTCGGGGACGATCTCGCGCAGGCGGGCGGCCGCGCGGTCGATCGACTCGACCCGGTTGTGGATGTAGAAGACCTGGCCCTCGCGCAGCAGTTCACGGCGGATCGCGGCGCCGATCTGCTTCTCCTCGTACGGGCCGACGAAGGTCAGGACCGGGTGGCGCTCCTCGGGCGGGGTCGTGATGGTCGACATCTCCCGGATGCCGGTGACGGCCATCTCCAGGGTCCTGGGGATCGGGGTCGCGGACATCGTCAGGACGTCGACGTTCGCGCGCAGTTTCTTCAGCTGTTCCTTGTGCTCGACGCCGAAGCGCTGTTCCTCGTCGACGATGACCAGGCCCAGGTCCTTGAACTTGGTCTCCGAGGAGAACAGCCGGTGCGTGCCGATCACGATGTCCACCGCGCCCTCGCGCAGACCCTCCAGGACCGCCTTCGCCTCGGTGTCGCTCTGGAAGCGGGACAGGGCCCGGGTGTTCACCGGGAACTGCGAGTAGCGCTCGGAGAACGTCCCGAAGTGCTGCTGCACCAGCAGGGTCGTGGGGACGAGTACGGCCACCTGCTTGCCGTCCTGCACCGCCTTGAACGCGGCCCGCACCGCGATCTCCGTCTTGCCGTAGCCGACGTCGCCGCAGATCAGGCGGTCCATCGGGATCGACTTCTCCATGTCCTCCTTGACCTCGGCGATGGTCGTCAGCTGGTCCGGGGTCTCGGCGTACGGGAAGGCGTCCTCCAGCTCCCGCTGCCAGGGCGTGTCCGAGCCGAAGGCGTGTCCGGGGGCCGCCATCCGCGCGCTGTACAGCTTGATCAGGTCGGCGGCGATCTCCTTGACCGCCTTCTTGGCGCGCGCCTTGGTCTTCGTCCAGTCGGCGCCGCCCAGGCGGTGCAGGGTGGGGGCCTCGCCACCGACGTACTTGGTGATCTGTTCCAGCTGGTCGGTGGGGATGTACAGCCGGTCGCCGGGCTGGCCGCGCTTGGCGGGGGCGTACTCGACGACGAGGTACTCGCGCGTGGCGCCCTGGACGGTGCGCTGCACCATCTCGATGTAGCGGCCGACGCCGTGCTGCTCGTGGACGATGTAGTCGCCCGTCTCCAGGGTGAGCGGGTCGATGGTCTTGCGCCGGCGGGCCGGCATCCGGGCGCCGTCCTTGCCGGCCGCCTTCTGCCCGGACAGGTCGGTCTCGGTCAGGACGGCCAGCTTGAGCGCCTGGTCCACGAAGCCGTAGTCGATCGAACCGCAGGCGACGTGGACGACGGCCGGGGAGATCTCCCCCAGGTCGGCCTCCAGACGCGCCGCGACACCCTCGCCGCCGAGCACCTCGACCGTGCGGGCCGCCGGGCCGTGGGCCTCGGTCACGAAGACGGTGCGCCACCCTTCGGCGAGCCAGCCCTTGGTGTCGGCGAGGGCCTTGGCGGTGTCGCCCCGGTAGGACTCCGGCGCGTGCATGCCGAGCTTGAGGGTGTCCGCGTCGAGCTCTTCGTCGGCCGCGAAGGGCGAGACCGACCACCACATCATCTCCAGCTCGCGCGCGCGGTCGCGGACGTCGGCGATGGACCACAGGGAGGCCGCGCCGACGTCGATGGGCGCCTCGCCGCCGCCGGCCGTGGCGGCCCAGGACGCCTGGAGGAACTCCTGCGAGGTCGCCACGAGGTCGGCGGCACGCGTGCGTACCCGTTCCGGATCGCATACGACCGTCATGGCGCCCTTGGGCAGGACGTCGAGCAGCAGTTCCATGTCGTCGACGAGGACCGGCGCCAGGGACTCCATGCCCTCGACCGCGATGCCCTCGGCGATCTTGCCGAGCAGTTCGCCGAGCTCGGGGTGCTCCTCGGCGAGGGCACGCGCGCGTGCCCGTACGTCATCGGTGAGCAGCAGCTCCCGGCAGGGCGCGGCCCACAGGCCGTGCTCGGCGACTTCGAGGGAACGCTGGTCGGCGACCTTGAAGTAGCGGATCTCCTCGACGTCGTCGCCCCAGAACTCGATCCGCAGAGGGTGTTCCTCGGTGGGCGGGAAGACGTCCAGGATGCCGCCTCGTACGGCGAACTCGCCGCGCTTCTCGACGAGCTCCACACGCGCGTACGCGGCGGCCGCGAGGGCCTCCACGATCGCGTTCAGGTCGGCGGTCTCTCCGGTCCTCAGCGCCACCGGTTCCAGGTCGCCGAGGCCTTTGACCTGCGGCTGGAGCACGGAGCGCACCGGTGCCACGACCACGGAGACGGGGCCCGTCTCGGGGTCGTCATCCCTGGGGTGGGCGAGGCGGCGGAGCACGGCCAGGCGTCGGCCCACGGTGTCGCTGCGGGGGCTGAGGCGCTCGTGCGGGAGGGTCTCCCAGGACGGGTACTCCACGACCCCCTGCGAGGGGAGAAGGGAGCGCAGGGCCGCCGCCAGATCCTCGGCCTCGCGGCCCGTCGCCGTCACCGCGAGGAGCGGACGGTCGGCCTCGCGGGCGAGGGCGGCGATGGCGAACGGCCGGGCCGCCGGCGGGCCGACCAGGTCGACGTGCATGCGGTTGCCGTCTGCGGCCGCCGTGATCGCTTCCGCGAGGGCGGTGTCCTTGACTACGGCGTCGAGCAGACCGTGCAGACTCATGGAGGGCGCTTTCCGTCCAGGGGTGGGCAACACGAAGGGCCCGACACGTGTGACGAGCCGGGTGTTCCAGCGTACGTCGCCGGGCGGGTGGACGCCTGGGGCTGTGGATAACGTCCGTTCTCATGAATTGACCGCCGTGAGGAATGGGCGACCGAAGACGGCTGCCCCTGGTGTGCCCCACACCGCCCCGCCCGCGAGTAAAGGCCAGGGATGCACACCGCGTAAGGTCCCCTCATGCCCACCCCCGCCACGTCCGCACCCGCGGACACCTCCTCGGACCCTCACATACCGGCGCCCGCAGCGAGCGACCCGGGCCACGCCCACCCCGACCCGGGTGGCCGGCGTGACCCCTGGCTCCTCGCCGTCGTGCTCTTCGTGGGCTATGCGATCGTCTCCGTGGGCCGTTTCCGGCATCTGGGCCAGCGTTCCTGGGATCTCGGCATCTTCGAGCAGGTCATCCGGTCGTACGCGCATCTGCAGGCGCCGGTCGCCGACCTGAAGGGACCCGGGTTCAACATCCTCGGCGATCACTTCAGTCCGGTGACCGTCCTCCTCGCGCCGCTCTACCGGGTCTTCCCCTCTCCCGTCACCCTGCTCGTCGCGCAGGCCGCGCTCTTCGCGCTCTCCGCCGTCCCCGTCACCCGCGCCGCGGCCCGGCTGCTCGGGCGGCAGCGGGGGCTGGCGATCGGCATCGCGTTCGGGCTGTCGTGGGGGCTTCAGCAGGCCGTCGACTTCGACTTCCACGAGATCTGCTTCGCCGTGCCGCTGATCGCCTTCTCCCTGGAGGCGCTTCTCGCGCGGCGGTGGCGGGCCGCGCTGCTGTGGGCCGTTCCGCTCGTCCTCGTCAAGGAGGACCTGGGGTTCACCCTCACCGCCATCGCCCTGGTCGTCGCCTGGCGGGCCCGCAAGGACTCGCCGCGCGCGTACCGGTACGCGATCGGCGTCGCCGTCCTCGGTGCGGTGGCCCTCGCGGTGACGCTCCTGGTGGTCATACCGAGCTTCAACTCCGGCGGCACCTACGACTACTGGAACAAGGTGAACGAGTCGGGCGGCGGCGGGCCCCTCGACGGCCTCGACACCAAGCTCCGTACGCTCGCCTGGCTTCTGATACCCACCACCGGACTGCTCGCCCTGCGGTCCCCGATCCTGCTCGTCGCCCTGCCCACGATCGGCTGGCGTTTCGTCTCCTCCTATCCGCAGTACTGGGGGACGGACTGGCACTACAACGCCGTCCTCATGCCGGTCGTCACCCTCGCGCTCGTCGACGCCCTCGCGATCAGCCGGCACAGCACGCGCGCGTGGCTGCGTTCGTACGTCCATCACCTGCCCGCCGCCGTCGCGGCCGCCGCGCTCGCGCTGACCACCTCGCTGCCGCTGGCCGCGCTGGCAGAAGGCGAGATCTACCGCAAGCCCGCGCGCGTGAGCGCGATAGAGCGCCTGCTCGCCGAGGTTCCCGACGACGCCTCCGTCGAGGCGAACATCGCCCCGATCAGCCGGCTGACCGCACGCTGCCGGGTCTTCTGGGTCAGCAACACCCACGGTGTCGAGCCGGACTTCATCGCCCTGGACAACTCCCGCAAGCGCTACCGCGACGTCGAGGCCTACGCCCGGACCCTGCACCCCGACGCCCGGTACACCGTCAAGGGCACCGCCTACGGAGTCGTACTCCTGGAACGCCGTACGGGATAGCGACGAACGCCGCACGTGATAGCGGCGGCCGCCGCCGAACAGCAGCGGGGCCGGGGGGGGGGGGGGGGGGGGCGGCGGAACACCCCCCCCCCCCCCCCCCCCCCCCCCCCCGTCCTCTCCCGGGCGAGGGACAGTGACAAGTCCGTTGTCCCCCCTCTCTTTTG
>NZ_JBHTRZ010000006.1:120742-619574 GCF_042795335.1 Streptomyces sp. NPDC056479
AGGGGAGAGAAAAAAAAAAAAGAGAGGAGAGCCCCACCAAAAGCAAAAGGGAGGCGCTCCTGTGCGCCCCCCCCCCCCCCCCCCCCCCGGGCCCCTCCCCCGCAACCCCCGTCCGCGGTGGTCAATCGGGCCGGGCGACCGCCCGGCTACTCGGTCGCGATCGCGTTCAGTACGTTCATCCGGCCCGCCCGGAACGCCGGGATCAGTGCGGCGAACAGCCCCACGAACGCCGAGCCGATGAAGACTCCGATGATCGTCGGCCACGGGATTTCCAGGACGTTCAGGCCCTCCAGAGCCAGCAGCTTCTGGGCGGTCGCGCCCCAGCCCATGCCGAGCCCCAGACCGAGCAGGGCACCGAAGAGGGCGATGACCACCGACTCCATGCGGATCATGCGGCGCAGCTGACGGCGGGAGAGGCCGATCGCGCGCAGCAGGCCGATCTCCCTCGTCCGCTCGACCACCGACAGCGCGAGGGTGTTCACCACGCCCAGGACCGCCACGATGATCGCCAGGGCCAGCAGGCCGTAGACCATGTTCAGGAGCTGGCCGACCTGGTCCTTCAGCTCCTCCTTGTAGTCGGTCTGGTCGCGGACCTGGTACTGCGGATAGCCGTCGAGCGACTTCTTCAGGGCCGCGTACGCCGCCTCCTCCTGGCCGTCCTTCGCCTTGCCGAACATCATCACGTTCTGCGGGATCCGGTCGGCGGGGAGGTACTTCGACAGGGTCTCGATACTCATGTAGCGAGCGCCCTGGTCGATGGCGGTGTCGTCGTCCGTGATGGCCGCGACCTTCAGCTCGGCCGTGTCGCCGCCCTTGAAGGCGACGTCGATGGTGTCGCCGACCTGTACGCCGTGCTTCTTGGCGTAGTCGGAGCCGACCGACATGGCGTCCTTGCCGTAGGCGGCGGAAAGCGTGCCCGCTGTGGTCGTACGGCGCAGGTCCTCGGCGTACGTCGGGTCGGCGGCCGTGATGCCGCTGTCGTCGGTCTTGCCGTCCGGCGAGGTCAGGGTGGCGTCGACGTCCTTGTAACGGGTGACGTGGGCGAGGCCGGGCGTCTGCTGCATGGCCTTCTCGGCCTGCGGCACGAAGTCCTGCTGCTCGCTCATGACGATGAAGTCCGCGCCCACCGACTTGTCCAGCTCACTCGTCGCCGAGGCGACCATCGAGGAGCCGACCACCGACAGACATGCCACCAGCGCGAGGCCGATCATCAGGGCCGCGCCCGTGGCGCCGGTACGGCGCGGGTTGCGCAGGGCGTTGCGCTCGGCCATGCGGCCCACGGGTCCGAAGGCCCGCAGCAGGACCGCGCTGATCACCCGGACCACCGCGCCCGCCAGCAGCGGGCCGATGACCACGAAGCCGATCAGGGACAGCACCACACCGCCGCCCAGCATCAGCGCCCCGTCGCTCGCCTTGTCGGCGGTGGCGGCCGCGTAGAGCGCGAAGGCGCCACCGCCGGCCAGCAGCAGCCCGATCAGGCCGCGTACCCAGCCCGCCTTGCCGTCGGCCGGCGTACCGGCGTCGCGCAGTGCGGCCATCGGGGAGACCTTGCCCGCGCGGCGGGCCGGGAGGTAGGCGGCCAGCACCGTGACCACGACGCCGAGGATCAGGCCGACGACCGGGGTCGTCACCTTCACCGTCAGATCGTCGGTGGAGAGGTTCATGCCGGCCATCGACATGAGCTTCATCAGGCCGACCGCGATACCGACACCGGCACCCACGCCCAGGATGGAACCGACGAAGCCGAGCAGCAGCGCCTCCACCAGCACCGACCGGTTGACCTGCCGGCGCGAGGAGCCGATCGCCCTCATGAGGCCGATCTCGCGGGTGCGTTGGGCGACCAGCATCGAGAAGGTGTTGATGATCAGGAAGATGCCGACCAGGAACGCGATCCCGGCGAAGCCGAGCATGGCGTACTTGATGACGTCCATGAACGCGCCGACGTCCTTGCGGTTCTCGTCGGCGTTCTCCTTGGCCGTCTGGATCTTGTACGTGCCGTCCAGGGCCTGCGCGACGTCCTGCTTGAGCTGCGCGTCGCTCACTCCGGCGGCCGCCGTGACGGAGACCTGCGTGAAGCGGCCGGTGGCGCCGAGCAGGGTGCGCTGGGCTGTCTCGGTGTCGAAGTAGACGACGGCCGCGCCCGGATTGGTCACCTTCCAGGAGGCGATGCCGACGATCCGAGCGCGGATGTCGCCGGTGGCGGCGATGGTGCGCAACTCGTCGCCCAGCTTGAGGTCGTGCTTGTCCGCGGTGTCCGCGTCGACCATGACCTCGGTGGGTCCGCGCGGGGCGTGCCCGGAGGCGATCTCCATGGACTTCAGGTCGTTCCTGGTCCAGTTGCCGGCGATGGTGGGAGCGCCGGTGGAGGAACCCATGTTCTTGTTCTCGGAGTTGACGACGGTCACGCTCGACGAGCCGACCGAGCCCTCTGCGTCCTTGACGCCGTCCACGGCCGCGACCTGCTCGACGGTCGAGGCGGGCAGCGAGACGGGCTTGCCGGTGCCGGAACCGTTGTCCTCGTCCTTCGCCTCCTTGGGGCTGACGGTGACGTCGGAGGAGGTGACGGCGAAGAGCTTGTCGAACGTGGTGTTCATCGTGTCGGTGAACACGAGCGTCCCGCACACGAACGCGACGGACAGCAGCACCGCCACCGCCGACAGGGCCATGCGCCCCTTGTGCGCGAAGAAGTTGCGCATGGACGTCTTCAGGACGGTCATGACGTACGCCCCCGGGCGTCGAAGTCCTTCATGCGGTCCAGGACGGCGTCGGCGGTCGGCTTGTACATCTCGTCGACGATGCGTCCGTCGGCGAGGTACAGCACCCGGTCCGCGTACGAGGCGGCGACGGGGTCGTGCGTGACCATCACGATGGTCTGCCCGAGCTCGTCCACGGACCGCCGCAGGAAGCCGAGGACCTCTGCGCCCGCGCGCGAGTCGAGGTTTCCGGTCGGCTCGTCACCGAAGATGATCTCCGGCCGGGCGGCCAGGGCGCGGGCGACGGCGACGCGCTGCTGCTGGCCGCCGGAGAGCTGGGTGGGCCGGTGCTTGAGTCGGTCGGAAAGTCCAACTGTGTCGACCACGCGACCGAGCCACTGCTTGTCCGGCTTGCGGCCCGCTATGTCCATGGGCAGCGTGATGTTCTCGATGGCGTTGAGCGTCGGCAGCAGGTTGAACGCCTGGAAGATGAAGCCGATCCGGTCCCGGCGCAGCTGCGTGAGCTTCTTGTCCTTCAGCCCGGTGATCTCGGTGTCGTCGAGGTGGATCTGGCCGCTGGTGACGGTGTCGAGCCCGGCGAGGCAGTGCATCAGGGTGGACTTGCCGGACCCCGAGGGACCCATGATCGCGGTGTACTGACCCCGCGCGATGTCCACGTCCACATGGTCCAGGGCCACGACACGGGTCTCCCCCGACCCGTACGCCTTGACGACCTGCCGCGCCCGCGCGGCAACGGCCGTACGCCCTCCAGTACCCCCGTGCCTGGGAATGGTCACAGCCGATGTCACGGTATGTCTCCTAAGTCGGTCAGCAGGTCGGTCACGAGAACCGCTACGACGGTCAGTCTCGTGGTGGGAGAGGGCCCGGCGCGCTGGTGCCCGGCCCCGTCTTGTGCGGGGGAAAACCCCACCCCCACAGGTTCGGAAAGCCGCCCCCCAGCGGCATAAAGCCAGGTTAAGGACGCACCCCGTGCCCTCTCGTCCTCCGGCGGTACCAACCCTCCCCGAGACCTAGTACGGAGGTCCCCCTAGGGGCCGTCCACCCTTCGGTGGAGCGCGCGTCGGGGTTGTCTCCACCCTCGGACGCATCGAGCCTCCACCCTCCCGCGGCGTCAGGTTCAAGTGGGAAGCTGTTCGGCGGCAGATAGGTGCAAGGGGAAAGCAACAGGAGAGGACCCCGGTGGGCAGTACGAGACCCGCGATACGCGACACCGCACGGCGCACCGGAACCGACCGGCGGGGGCCCGTCGTAGCGGCCCTGATGCTCGCGATGGCGCTGGCCGCGCTCGACGCCACCATCGTCTCCACGGCCGTACCGCAGATCGTCGGCGACCTCGGCGGCTTCTCCGTGTTCTCCTGGCTCTTCTCCGGCTATCTGCTCGCCGTCACGGTGACCCTCCCGGTCTACGGCAAGCTCTCCGACACCTTCGGCCGCAAGCCGGTGCTGATCGCGGGCGCGGCGGTGTTCCTGCTGGGGTCGCTGCTGTGCGCGGTGGCCTGGAACATGGGGGCCCTGATCGCGTTCCGGATCGTGCAGGGACTGGGCGGCGGCGCCCTGCAGGGCACGGTCCAGACGCTGGCCGCCGACCTGTATCCGCTCAAGGAGCGCCCGAAGATCCAGTCGAAGCTGTCCACGGTGTGGGCGCTGTCGGCGGTGGCCGGACCGGGGGTGGGCGGCGTCCTGGCGGCGTACGCGGACTGGCGCTGGATCTTCCTCATCAACCTGCCCATAGGGGCGGTGGCGTTGTGGCTGATCGCGCGTCATCTGCACGAGCCGGAGCGGGAGAGGACGGGTACGCGCGCGCGTGTCGACTGGGCGGGCGCGCTGGCGGTGTTCGCGTGCGGGGGCGTGCTGCTGACGGCGCTGGTGCAGGGCGGGGTGGCGTGGCCGTGGCTGTCGGGACCGTCCTTCGCCCTGTTCGGTATGGGACTCGCCCTCGTGGCGGTCGTGGTGATGGTGGAGCGCAGGGCGGCCGAACCGATCATCCCCGGGTGGGTGTGGCGGCGCCGGACGATCGCGGCGGTGAACCTGGCGCTCGGTGCGCTGGGCCTGCTGATGGTGGCACCTACGGTGTTCCTCCCCACGTACGCCCAGGCCGTCCTCGGACTGGCGCCGGTCGCGGCCGGATTCGTGCTGTCCGTCTGGACGTTGAGCTGGCCGGTGTCGGCGGCCTTGAGTCAGCACGTGTACCGAAGGATCGGCTTCCGCAACACTGCGATGCTGGGGATCGGAACGGCCTCCCTGATCCTGCTGGCCTTCCTGTTCCTGCCGTATCCCGGTCAGGCCTGGCAGCCGACGCTGCTGATGCTGCTGCTGGGAGCTGCGCTGGGGCTGTTCCAACTGCCGCTGATCGTCGGCGTGCAGTCGACGGTCGGCTGGTCGGAGCGGGGCACGGCGACGGCCTCGGTGCTGTTCTGCCGGCAGACGGGCCAGACGGTGGGCGCGGCGGTCTTCGGCGCGGTGGCCAACGGCGTACTGGCGTCACGGCTCGGCGGGGCGGGCGACCTGGACTCGGTGACCCGGGCACTGGACTCCGGTGGCAGGGCCCCGGAGGCCACCAGGAGGGCCATCGCCGACGCGGTGCACGCCGTGTATCTGGGCGCGTCCTGCGCGGCGGCGCTGGCCTTCCTGGTGCTGTTGCTGCTGGCGCCGCGGCGTTTCCCGGTGCTCAAGGAGGTCGGCGATCAGGCCGATGACCGGGCCCCCGATGACGCCGTCGTCGAGGGAGTCGTTGAGGGCGTCACCGACGGCGTCAAGGAGGACGGACGCTGACCTCGGGGGGGCGTAGGCCAGGGGTGCCGAGTGGCGGTGTCCCGGGCTCCTCCCCCGTCGGACACGTCCCCGACGCCCTCACCTACCCTTTCCCCATGCTGACCCTGGAGCGCCTGCGCGCCGACCACGCGGACGCCGTGCTGGCCTTCGAGCGCGAGAACCGGGAGTACTTCGCCCGTACGGTGCCGGACCGCGGGGACACGTACTTCGACCCCGCGGGCTTCGCGGCCCGGCACGAGGCGCTGCTGGCCGAACAGGACGCCGGGGTCTGCCATTTCCACGTCGTACTCGACGACGGAGGACGTCTCGTCGGGCGGATCAACCTGGTCGACGTCGAGGAAGGGTCGGCCGAACTCGGCTATCGCGTCGGCGAGTTCGCAGCCGGCAAGGGCGTCGCCACGGCGGCGGTGGCGGAGATGTGCCGGGTGGCCCCTACGACGTACGGGCTCACGTCGCTGGTCGCGAAGACCACGCTCGACAACTTGGCGTCCCGGACCGTGCTGGAGAGGAACGCCTTCATCGCCGTGGGGGACGTGACGATCTCGAGTGAGCCCGGGGTCCGCTATCGACGCGCGCTTCTCCCTCAGGGCTAGAAAGGGCCAGAAAGGGCTAGAAAGCGATCTCCTCGACCAGGCCGGCAAGAAAGCCCAGCACGCCCACCCCGACGCAGACGACGACTCCGCCCATCAGCCGTTCGGCCACCTTCTCGCGCCGCGAGAGCACCCGGCCCGGGTTCGGCCGGCCCGACTGGGGCGGCCGTACGGCCATGTACGCGAGCCAGCAGAGGATGGCCGCGGCAAATCCGATCTGCCACAGCTCGTCCGTGACACCGCGGATCCCTGCCCGCTGAATCGTCTCCGGCTCCAGCCCCTGCCGCGCCGCGAACTCGGTGCCGTCCGGGTAGTCGTGCCCCGTGTCCTCGAGACGTACATAGACCGCGCCGTCCGCGCCGCCGCCGTCCGGCGTGAAGTCGCCGTAGCAGGAGATGTCGGAGTTCTTACGGCTGGCATCGGTGTCGTGGCAGCTGGCCACCTTGTACGTGCCCGGCGTTCCGTAGACGCCCACGGAGAGGGCGAGATCGGTGGTCGCGGTGACCACCCAGAAGGTGGCGGCGAAGGCGATGACGCCGCCGCCGAGCCAGAGGAACACCCTGGCCACCGGGCCTCGGGTGCGGGGGACAGTGCGGGAGTCGGCCATACGGAACTGCGTTGTCCTTCGGTGGGGGAACCGGCGTGGGCCCGAATGACTGATCACCGGGACGCCCTCGGCACCCTACCTGCGCCTCCGTCGGCCCCTAGGGCCCACCCCGCACACCTTCTCCGGGACCGTCCGCCCTCCCGTATGACGTGCTCCCCGGTCCGCCCCTGTCTGCTGAAGTCATGGACCTCAACAGGCGAACGGCGATGGCGGCAGGGCTCGTTGCGGCGGTGACGGCGGCGGGCGGCACCCGACGGGGCGCCGCACACGCGGCCGGCCCGGCGGCGATCACGGTCCCCGGCGAGTCCCCTACCCGCACCAACATCCCTGTCGCCCGCGACCGCCGCGCCTCCGGCGGCCGCCACCTCGCTCTGCTGACGACCGGACAACCCCCGGCGGACACCGGCTGGTACGCCACCTACCGCGTCCGCGTCCCGCAGGCGGGGCGGTACGCCCTGACCGCTGTGGCGATCGCCCCCGTCGAGACCCCGCACACCGAAGCGGTCGGCTCCTACCTCCAGCTCTCGGTGAACGACGGACCGTTCAGCGAGCTCGCCCGCTCGCAACCCCACTGGTACGCGTCCCCACCCGCCTGGGGAGACCTGTCCGTACTGGATCTCGGCTCGTGGGAACTCCGCGGCGGGGGCAACGCGTTCTGCTTACGAGTCGTCGAGCCGACGATCCTTGACAACAGCATCATGTACGTCCTGTCCCTGGACCACCTTCTCCTGCGCCCCCTGCCCGGAGGTCTCGCTCTCTGCCAGGCATCCGTCTCCCGTCACCGCGTCGGCGAGCCCGCTCGTCTGCGCCTGACCCTCAATGGCCGCGCCGCCCGCCCGCATCCCGTTCACTACGCCGTCACCGACTACTTCGGCCAACGGGTCGCCGCCGGCCGCACGGCCATCCCCGCAGGCCGCAGGACCACCACCGTCGCCCTCCCGGCCGACCTCCCGCCCGGCCACTACCGCATCCGCACGGATGACGGCACGACCGGCACCTTCGCCCGCCTTCCCGCCCGCCGTCGCTCCGGGACCACCGACGTGACCGCCAACCGCTTCGGCGTCAACCTCTGGGCCTCCTCCCTCATCCCGCCCTCCCGGCTGCCCGAATTCGCCGCCGCCGTACGCGACATGGGTGCGGGATGGATCCGTGACGGACAGTCCTGGCCGGTCGCCGAACCCGCGCCCGGCGTGTACGACACCGCGCACCACGACCGGGCCACCCGTGTCCTCCGCGCCCACGATCTCGCCGTCCTGGACGTGCTCTCCCCCGCCCCCGAGTGGGCGATGACCGACGCCTCGCTGCCCCTCCCCGCAGACCTGCGTCACGCGTACCGCTACGCCCGCCGCCTCGCACTGGCCTGCCCCGAGGCGCTCCAGCTCTCCAACGAACCCGACGTCGACACCACCAGCAGCACCGGCGACGCCCACGCGGCCTTCGTCAAAGCGGCCGCGCTGGGCATCAAGGACGCCTGCGACGAGCCGCCGCTGGTCGTCCTGCCCGGCATCGCGCAAGCCGGGCCTTTCCAGGACCTGATGCTGGCGAACGACGTGGTCCGGTACGCCGATGTGTGGGCCTTTCACGGGTATCCGGATCCGTGGGAGCAGGACGAGCCCGAGTTCCCCGGTGCCGCGGACGAGCAGCACGCACTCGCCCGGCGGCACGGGGCGGCTGGGGAGGTACCGCTGTGGATGACCGAGTGCGGGGCCTTCCTGACCACGCCGGGGGATCTGTCCGCCGCGCAGGAGCGGGTGCAGGCGCGGTACCTCGTGCGTTCGATGGTGGAAGGGCTGGCCGCCGGGAACGGTCGGCAGTTCTGGTTCGCGGGGCCGCCGCTGCACGACGACGGCGTCTATTTCGGGTTGTTCGACCGGGACTTCGGGCCGCTTCCCGCGTACAGCGCTTTCGCCGCGCTGACTTCGCTGCTGGGCGCCGCGCATTTCAGGGGGCCGGTGCGCCAGCTGCCCGCCGGGGTGCGGGGGTTCGTCTTCGACGACGGGTGCGGGCAGCGGGTGACCGTGGTGTGGAGTGAGCGGCACGCGCGCGTGCGGGTGCCGGGGGTGCCCGGGGTGGCGTACGACGTCATGGGGCGCCGGATGACCGAGTCGGGCTCGGAGGTCGTCGCCTCGCCGGATCCCGTCTACCTCGTCTCGCGGGCCCGTCCTTCCGACGGAGGCGAGGCGGATGCGGGGATCCGTCGCCGGCCCGGCTGCCTCTCCCCGGCCGAGCACATCGTCCTCAGCCAGCGCTACTCCGCCCGCAATGCCGCTCCCGGCAAGGACAACGGCGACGCGCCGCCGCCTTACGGATACCGTCTCGGCCGTCGTACGCGCATGAGCCTCGATGTCTACAACTTCGGCGGCTCGGGGCGGTACGTGCGTGTCGCGGCGGAGGCGATGGGGGCGGGCTGGTCGGTCCGGCCCGCGACCGGGTCCGCCACGCGTGTGTGGGTGCCCGCGGGAGGGCGGGTCGGGGTGGAGTTCGTGATCGTGGCGGGGCGGCCGGTGCGTCGGAGGGTCGACCGTCGGTTGACGTTCGGGGCGCGGCTCGACGGTGGCGGTGAGGTGCCCGGCACCGTCGGGCTGGTGCACCTGAAGTAATGCGGTCGTCGCCCTCAGTCGCAGCACAGGCACTTCAAAAGTCTGAGTTAACGGCGGTAACACCCCAGGTCAGACACGGTTCCGCATAGCAAGCGCGTACCGACCACTCAGTTTGCTGAAACCCTCGCGTTTGTCAGTACTCCGCAGTAACGTGCGTGGCTCGCCCGCCCCCCACCTCCCTGCGGTCCGCCAACCCGGACCCGAGCCACGCAAGGAGTCCCGGGATGTCCTCCCCGCACGACCCGCAATACCCGCACGATCGGTACGGCCGGCAAGACCAGTTCGACCCGTACGACCGACAAGGCCCATACGAACCCTACGAACGGTTCCAGCCACCCCTGTCTCCACCTCCCTCGTACGCCACCTATCCGTGGCAGCCATCCGCCCCACCCCACCCACCCGAATCCGCACGGCACCGAACCCCCGACCACCCTCCCCTCGGGCACCACAGCGACCTGCGGATCCTGCGCAGCGCCTACCGCTGGCAGCGGCGCGTGGCGACGCTGACCGCGCTCGGGTACTTCACGCTGTTCCTGATCCTGTCCGCCTTCGCGCCCGGGTTCATGACCAGCACGGTCACCGACGGCCTGCCCGCAGGGCTGCTGCTCGCGCTGCTGCAACTGCCCGTCACCTGGCTGGCGATAGGCCTGTACGAGCACACCGCCCGCCGTTACGTGGACCCGATCGCGGACCGGATCCGCAAGGAGGCCGCGGTGGAAGCCAAGCGTGAGGCCGGCAAGAGGGGAGCGGGCCGATGACGAACTTCAGCGGAGACGCGCAGGCGATGTCGCTGGTCGCGTTCTGTGTCGTCGTCACCATCACGTTGCTGCTCTGCGTGATGACCGGCCCGGACCGGGACGACCTCGACGAGTTCTACACGGGCTACAGCTCCCTGTCCCCCATGCGCAACGGCCTGGCGATCGGCGGCGACTACATCAGCGCGGCCACCGTGCTCGGGACCACCGGTGTGGTCGCGCTGTGCGGTTACGACGGGATCGTGCTGGCGTTGAGCACGGCCCTGTCGCTGATGCTGCTGATGTTCCTGCTGGCCGAACCGCTGCGCAACGCGGGCCGGTTCACGATGGGCGACGCGCTGGCGCGCCGGATGCCGGGGCGGGGCGTACGGATCGCCGCGTGCGCGGTGACGCTGGCCGCGCTGGTGCCGCTGATGCTGGTGCAGCTGGCGGGGACCGGGCAGTTGCTGGCGTTCATCCTGGGGTTCTCGAGCGACTCCCTGAAGACGGGGTGCGTCATCGGGCTGGGTGTGCTGATGATCAGCTACGCGGCCATCGGCGGGATGAAGGGCACGGCCCTCATCCAGATCCTGAAGATGGTGATGCTGCTCGGCTCGGGCGCCGTGGTCGCCCTGCTGGTGCTGCGGCGGTTCGACTGGGACCCCGGCGCGCTGTTCAACGCGGCGGCCGAGCAGAGCGGCGTCGGCTCGGCGTTCCTGGAGTCGGGGCTTCAGTTCGCGGGCAGCCCGTATCCGCGCCTGGACATGATCAGCTCCCAGCTCGCGGTCGTCCTCGGCGGCGCGGTTCTGCCGCACATCACCATGCGGATGTACACGGCGACCGGTGCGCGTCAGGTGCGCAGGTCCATGTCCTGGGCGGTGTCGAGCGTGGCGCTGTTCGTGCTGGTGATCACGGTGGTCGGCTTCGGGGCGACGGCGCTGATCGGGCGGGAGGTGATCGCCGGGGCGGATCCGCAGGGCAACACGGCGTATCTGCTGGGCTCCAGGGCCGTGTTCGGCGCCGAGGTCTCGACCGCGGAGAGCCTGCTCTTCACGGCGGTCACCACGGCCATCTTCCTGACCGTGCTCGCCTCGGTGGCGGGCATGATCCTCGCCTGCGCGAACTCCCTCGCGCATGACCTGTTCGCCACACGGATGCGGGAGCTGTCCGGACACCGCGAGATGGCCCTGGCGCGGCTGGCGGCGCTGGCGGTGGGCGTCCCCGCGATCGTGCTGGCGACCATGGTCCAGCACCGCAGCCTGCAGCCCCTGGTGACCCTGTCCTTCACGCTGGGCGCCTCGGCCATCGCGCCGGCCCTCGTCTACAGCCTCTTCTGGCGCAGGTACACCAGGGCCGGCCTGCTGTGGACCCTGATCGGCGGCTCGGCGGTGGTGCTGGTGCTGATGCCGTGGACCAATCTGGTCTCCGGATCGCCGGTGGCAGCCTTCCCCGAGGCCGACTTCAACTGGTTCCCGTTCACGACACCCGGGCTGGTGTCGATCCCGGCCGGGTTCCTGCTCGGGTGGCTGGGGACGGTCGTGTCGGGACGGCGGCAGTCGGAGGAGCAACGGCGGCAGTACGAGGCCGTGGAGGGCTGGATTCTGGCGGGGGCGGTGCGCAGGGGGAACTGAGCGGCCTCGGGTGGTCGGCGGCGGGGGCGGTGGCACGGCCGGTTCCGTGGCCGGTGCCGCCGTCGGTCACTCCAGCGCGGTCTGGCCCGTGAGTGCCGTGAGGCTGTTGCGCATCTGGCCGATGTGGGTCCGTACGTCGTCCCACATCTCCCCGTGTTCGCGCAGCACCTGTTCCGTCTCCCGGGCGATCTCGTCCGACCGCTCCCGGGCCTGCGTGACCAGTTCGGTCGCGCGGGCCTGCGCCTCCTCCTCGGCCCGCCGGGCCGAGATCTTGGCGTCCGCGAAGATCTGCTTCGCCTCGACCAACGACGCCTCGGCCCGGGTCTGCCGCTCGTCCTCCGACGTCCTCTGCGCGGTCCGCCGCTCGTCGGCCTGCCGCCGGAACTCGGCCCACCGCTCGCCATGGTCCCTGGCCTGATCGGTGAGCATCCGGGTGGTCCGATGCCGCAGCTCGCGCAGCGCGAGGAGTTCCAGGCCGCGCTCCTCGCGCACCGTGCGCCGGGCCGCGACCCGGATCTCGTCCGCCTCGGCACGTGCCGCGACCAGCCGCTCATCGGCGTACTCGTCGGCCTCCGCGACCAGGGCGTCGGCGTGCGCCTGCGCGGCGTCCCGCAGACCGTTCACCCACGTCTGCACCTCGTCCTTGAGGCGCTGAGCCTCCTGCCGTGCGCCCTCCGTCAGGGCCTCGGCCTCCTCCCGCACCAACTCGAACAGCCGATGCGCGCTCTCCCCCAGCGATTCGTACGTCTGCGGGCCGAGCTCCGCCACCGCCTCCCGCAGCCGCTCCGCCTCGGTCTCCATCTCCTTGGCCAGCACGGTGAGCCGGGCGGCCCGTTCCCAGGCGGCGTCCCGGTCGTGGAAGAGGGCGTCGACATAGGCGTCGACCTGTTCGGGACGGTAGCCACGCCCTCGTACGACCACGAAGTCGTGGAGCGAGACCGGTGCGCTGCTCATCCTGAGAACCCCTCTCGGCCGGCCGGATACGAAAATGATGATTTAGCGCACATCTTGATGTATCGGGTGGAGGCCTTCATAACGCGACACTCCGGGCATGGGGGAGCCCAGGGAGGGGGCAGAGAGGCACGGCAGGGGGCATACGAAGGGGCCGGCTCCCGGTCGTACAACCGGGAGCCGGCCCCTTACGCCCCGCCCGCCGCCGCCGTCAGCGGCAGCCGGTCGGGGTCACGACGGACAGTCGGGCGAACCAGTCGGGCGGCGTCACAGCAATCCGTCCCACATCTGCTCCAGCAGCACCGACCACCAGCTCTCCGGCGAGCCGAGCGCCGCCGGGTCGAAGGCGGCGAGCTGGGCCTGGAAGTCGACGGTCCAGCGGCCCGCCTGCTCCTGGTTGAGGCCGAAGCGAAGCCGCCACATCCGGCCGAGCAGCGCCAGGCAGCGCTGGAACTCGGGCAGGCCCGTGTTCACGAACTGCGGCGGTACGGGCGCACCGCCCGGGCCGGCCTCCACCGGCACGGCGACGATGTTCGCCGTGCCGTACTGCACACAGATCGCCTTGCCGAAGTCGCTGCCCATGACGAGGTACGACCCCGCGTCCGGCGCCGGCTGCACCCCGCGCTCCTGCGCCAGCTCCGCCAGCGTCGGAACGGGCCGCCCCGGCTGGGCCTGCGCCCAGAAGAACGGGCCCATGTCCATCGGCAGCCCGCCGACGACCAGGCAGTGCGCCACGAGCGGCGGTACGCCCTGCCGGGACACGGCGGCCTGCTCGAACCGGAAGATGCCCGGCCCGAACGCCCCCGCCAGCTCCTGCGCCACGCCCTCCGGCGGAATCGGCGGCGCGGCCTGCACCTGCGGCAGCGGCGCGCGCACCGGTGCCGGACGGGCGGGGCCGTCGGCGACCTCGTGCAACTCGCCCTGGTGGGCGAGCAGCTGCTGCATGCCCTGCTGCCGGCTCGCGTGATCCGTGCCGTACGGCGCGATCGACGTGATGCGCGCCTGCGGCCACTGCTCCCGGATCATCCGCGCGCAGTACGCGCCCGGCAGCTCGCACGACTCCAACTCCGTGTGCAGCTCCAGGACCTGGTCCGACGGCACGTTCATGCCCCGCAGCTCATGGAAGATCTGCCACTCCGGGTGCGGCGTACCCGGCGCCGAACGCCGGATCAGCTGCTGCTCCGAGCCGTCCTGCGCGCGGTAGCGCAGGACAGCCTGGTAGCCGGGGCCGACGGTCGGCTGGCCGGTGGGCTGCGGCGGGTAGCCGTACGACGGCTGGCCCGGGGCGGGCTGGCCGGGCCCGGCGTGCCCGAGGGGCGGCGCGACGGCGCCCGGCGGCATGGGGGGCTGAGGTGCGCCGGCCATGCCCGGGGCACCAGGCGTGCCGAGGGCACCGGGAGCGCCGGGAGGCGGCATCCCCGGTCCCGCCGGGGGCATACCGGGGGCACCCGGCGGCATGCCGGGAGCGCCCGGAGGCTGCGGCGCACCTGGGGCCTGCGGCGGCGGAGGCATGCCGGGACCGCCCACCGGGGGTCCGGACAGCACGGTCTCGGCGTGGTGTACGGCACCTCCCGCACCGCCGGAGGCTCCGGGCGGGATCGGAGCACCGGGGGCACCCGGCGCCCCGGGGAAGCCCGGAGGCTGCGGCGCGCCAGGCATGCCCGGGGCACCCGGAGTACCAGGCGGGTTGGGGAGGCCGGGCGGGTTGGGCGCCCCAGGAGCACCGGGCGCACCGGGCGCACCCGGAGGCTGCGGCGCACCCCCCATCCGGTTCGGGTCGGCCAGGACGGTGGCGGCATGGTGCACCCCACCCGGGGGCGTACCGCCGGGCGTGCCGGGCGGGTTGGGCGCGCCAGGAGGCTGCGGCGCGCCGGGCATACCGGGCGCACCCGGGGCACCGGGCGGCTGCGGAAGGCCAGACGGGCCAGGCGGGTTCGGGACACCGGGACCCTGCGGAGCCCCGGGCCCGGCAGCGCCCTCCGGCCCCTCGGGCCCGAGCGCCGACACGAGCTGCGTGGGCACGTACCCGCCACCCGAGGCATCCGGAGCACCCGGGGCCGACGGCGGTGCGGGAGGCGTACTCCCGGCCGGCGCACCCGGAACACCCGGCGCACCCGGCGGCGGAGGCGGCGTCGCCCCACTCCGAGGCCGAGGGGGCGCCGCCTTGCTCGTGGCGGCGTCGGCGATGTCCGCAGCGTGCGGCGCGGGCGGCTGCCCCGGACCGCCCGGAGCCTGCGGGTAGCCGTAGGAAGGCGCGGGCGGCGGCGTCGAACCCGGCGCGGGCGCACCCGGCGGAGGCGGCGTACCAGGACCACCGGCACCGGCACCGGGTCCCTGCGGATACCCGTACGAAGACGCGCCACCCGGTCCGGAAGCCGCCGCACCGCCCTGCGGCGCCCCGGCCCCGTTCGCATCGTCGAGCGCCGGTGACACGGCCGTCGACGGCAGCTGGCTGCCACCCGACATCAGCGCCGTCTTGGCGTCCGGCGGCACACTGTCGTCGCCGCTCAACGGCGGCGCGAACACCGTCTCGGGCAACGGCACGGAACGGTCCTCACCGACATCGGCGTTGGTGTCCGTCCCGGCCCAGGGAGTGGCCCCGACCGGCACACCGGGCGCCCCGGGCGGCGGAGCCGGCGAAGAGCCGGCCGCCGAGCCGACCCCCACCGGGGGCCCGCCCAACGTCTCAGGAAGCGGCCCGGCACCGGCCTCGGCATCGCCCGACCCCGAACTGCCGTCCCCGTCCCGCCCCTCAGGTGCCCCCAACCGGTCCGCGGCCTCCTGCAGCCACTCCGGCGGAGTCAGCAGGAACGACGTCTGGTTCAGATCCACCCGCGCCGGAGCGGCCGGCGCCGGTTCCGCGGCCGCGACACGGCCGTACTCCTCCTCGTAGCGGCGGATCACCTCGCCCACCGGCAGCGCCGGCCACAGCGTGGCCTCGCCGCTGTCCCGGGCGATGACCAGCCGCTGCGCGCCGGCGTCCGAACGCGGCCCGTCCGCACGGTCCTCGCCCCACACCACGAACCCGCGCTCGAACTCCCGCACCCGCACCTCACGGTGCTGGTACGACGGCACATCCCCGTTGATCCACTCCTCGGCGCGCTCCTGCGCCTGTGCGAACGTCACCATCGCGAAGCTCACTCCCCCACAGCCGCGGCCACGGCAGGCACCGCACGCGCGAACCCACCGTCGACCATCAGATTCGCCACCGTCTCCAACTCCGGCGGAGAACCCGCCAGCCGGGACAGAAACGCGTCGAAGTCCTCACCGCAGGGCACCAGCAGCCGCTCCACGCGGTCGGCCGGCGGCCACGAGGGATCCACGTCCCGCGCGTCGTCGTACGCGCAGAACCACACCGAACCGATCCGCTCGCCCTTCACCTTCACGGCCAGCAGCCCACCCTGGACAAAACCAACACCCAGGTAGTCCTTGGTCAGATGATCGCGCAGGCACTTGTTGACGTAGACCAGGTCATTGACCGCCGCCTCGTCCCGCACCGTGAAGAACGGCTGGTCGATCAACAACCCCAGCTCCGCGTCCAGCGCCGTCCCCACCGGAGCACACCCGCCGGCCGCCTTCAGAAAGGACCGATAGGCACCCGGCAGCCGGTATCCGAGATCCTCCTCGACACCCAGCGCCTGCGCCTCCGTCACCGCCACACCCGACTTCGGCAGCCGGAAGTGCGCGGGCCGCGTCTCCTGCAACGGCCGCGTCCCACGCTTGTGGTGGTCCACCGCCGACGTCGCGATCCCGCCGTGATGCCGCAGCAACGCCTTCACCTCGACCGGAACGAGCTCCAGCCGCCGCGAACCCACCACGTGATGCCAGGTCCAGCCATGCGGCGTCGCCACCGCGGGGACGGTGTCCCACAGTTCGTGCCCCGATGCCGCCAGTGCCGCGTTCGCCGACACATAGTCCGTCAGCCGCAACTCGTCGACCCCGAAACCCTCCGGGGGCTCCGCGATCTCCACCGCCGCGCGCGCGTACGGCGAGAAGTCGGGGTAACCACGCTCGTCGACGCGTACCCCTCTCGGGTGACGGGACGCCCGTACCGGATCCGGGAAATGCACGACCTGCCCGGCGTAGGCCGCGTTCGGCGGCGCGGCTTGCTGCCCGAGCCGACCTGTCGTCATGGCGGTTGCCCCCTGCGGCGTTCTGATACGCGCCAGCATGACCACTCTCGGTCACAACGCCACGTATCGACTGTCTCGTCTGCGCCCACGCGTCATCGCATGGAAAGCGGTGCCGACAGCCTATGCGGTACGAGGACACCGGTCACCGGCGCCGGTCACACCCCCCTCCGCTTCCGTGACCAGCCGTCACCCTGCCGTGACAGCCTGCCCAAACCCGGGCGTGTCGCGTCGCCCCAGCTTCCGCACCCGCCACGGCATTTGGCACTCTGTGACGTCCGAGAGCATGCCCGGGGGATGCTCGGGAGGGGATGATGATCATGAACGCGACGCAAACAGGGCCACACGCGGCGAGGTCCGGGGACCCCCGCATCGGCTGGAGCGCCACCGAGAACCCCCACGCCCCCGCCCTTCGCCACCGCCGCGACGGCATACTCCCCACCGTCGCCGCCGCCCTCTCCGTCCGCGGCGCCACCCTCACCGGCACCGCCGCCCGCGGCGACCAGCCCCCCGAACTGCATCACCTCGTGCAGGACTTCCTCGACACCCTGACCAGCGGCGAACGCGACCGCTTCACCGGCCGCTGCGCCGAGACCATCCTCATCTCACGCCACATCGCCACCGCGGACGCCGCCCGCAGCAAACGCGCCGCCCGCAAACCCATGACCAACGGCGAAGCGCGCAAAGTCCTCAAGCAGGCCAAGCTCACCGCCCGCCGCATCCGTGAGGACGGCGACCCCCTGCACGGCAGCTTCGCGGCACCCTGCCGCGCCTGCACCGCCCTCAGCGACCACTTCGGCGTCCGCATCGTCGACCCGGCCACGGCGGACGGCTGATCACCCCGCCCCCGCCACAGCACACCCGCCGCCCATCAACCCCCCGCACATCCCGTAGGCGCCGACGAACCAAGGGCAGATGCACACCGACCGCACCTCCACCACCCGTTTCCCCGTCCCCGTCGACGCCGCCCTGCGCGCCGCCGGCTGGCAGCCCGGACGCTGGGACATCAAACAAGCAGAGGTCTGGGCCGACACCCTGCGCGAGCACGCATCACCCGCCGGTCACCGTCACGCCGTCTTCCCTGCCGCGGTCGAGGCCTGGGCCGAATTCGGCGGCCTGCACATCGCGCCCACCGGCCCCGGCCGCCAGGTCGCGCCCGCAAGCCTCCACTTCGACCCGCTGCACGGTCTGCACATGGCCCGCACCCTCGGCGACCTCGGCCGCGCCCTCGACACCGAGGTCTGCCCGCTCGGTGCCGAGACGGACACCCAGGCCCTCCTCGCCATCGACGCCGAAGGCCGCGTCTACACCCTCGACCACACCGGCGACTGGTACCTCGGCCCCGATATCGACCAGGCCCTCTCCGGCCTCGTCACCGGCATAGAACCGGTACGCCTGACCGCGGGCTGACCCACCGGGCGCCACGGCGACTACGCGGCCGGAATCACCGCCGACACCCGAAAACCGCCCGCGTCCGTCGGCCCCGACACAAACACCCCGCCCAGCGCCGAGACCCGCTCCTTCATCCCCACCAGGCCATTGCCCCCCGAGGGCAACCGCACCGACGACGCCGACGACAACTCCGGCGGCGGCTCGTTCTCCACCTGCATCGCGATCTCGGACACCCGATGCGCGAGCCGCACATGCGTCTTGGCACCCGCCGCGTGCTTGTGGACGTTCGTCAGCGCCTCCTGCACCACCCGGAACGCCGTCTGCTCGATCTCCGGCGCATAGGACCGGGTCTCGCCCTCCACGGACAGATCCACGACCATGCCCGCGGCGGCGGACTGCCCGATCAACTCGTCCAACTCGGACAGACACGGCCCCTCGGCGGCCGACTCGTCCCCGCCGACCCGCTCCCGGTCCGCCGCCGCGGCGGCCGCGGCCCCCACAGCGGCAAGGGGCACGACCGCCCGCTGGACCTTCTCCGCAGCCACACCCCCGCTGCGCAGCACCCCGAGCATCTCCCGCAACTCGGTCAGCGCCTGCCGGCCCATGTCGCCGACGAGTGCGGCGTTCTTCACGGCCTTCTCGGGATCCTTGCGGGCGACCGCCTGCAACGCGGCGGCATGCACCACCATCAGGCTCACCCGATGAGCGACGACATCGTGCATCTCGCGTGCGATGCGCGTCCGCTCCTCGTTGCGCGCCCACTCGGCCCGCTCCTCCGCCCGCTCCGCGAGCAGCTGAAGCTCCCGCTCAAGACTGTCCGCGCGCTCCCGCAAGCTCTCCATCAGCCGCCGCCGCGCCCCCACGTACAAGCCGAGCAGCAGCGGCGGCGCGGTCACGCCGAGAGCCGTGGTGAGCGAGGCGAACGGGACCACCCAGTCCCCGAAACTCAGATCCCCCCGGTCCACGCCCTGCCGCACCCACACGAACGTCACGATCAACGTCCCGACGAACGACATCCCGGCCAGCGAGGCGATGATCCGCCTCGGCAGCTCGGAAGCGGCGAGCGTGTACAGCCCGACGATGCCCAGCAGAAACCCCATCTGAGCGGGCAACACGGCGATGGACACCAGAACGACGGTGATCGGCCACCGGCGCCGCAGCACCAGCACCGCCCCCGCCAGCACCCCGAACACGACCCCCGCGGCCACCGGTATCCCGGCATCCCCCGCGAACCGAACCCCCTCGATCCCGCACTCCAGCGCCGATACGACACCCAGACTCACGTCCAGTACCGCACTGCGCACCCGACCCCACCACAACGGCCCCGCCCTCGGCGGCGGGACCTCGGCGCGCTCTTCCCCCGTCGTGGTCATGCCTCCAGCCTACGGGCCGCCGCACGTCCATTTCCGGGGAGTTTTGACGACTGGCCTACACCACACTGCGTGACCGAACGTAAACGAAACCACCCGATATCCCAGCGCGAAGACCGTCGATCCACCGTCGCATGGAGGGCACCCGGTACGGCATAGTGTGGGGTGCCGACTCGGCGGCCTGACCAAACGTCCGGTTAGTCGAGATTTTCCCCCGTGGTGTAATTGGCAGCACTGTGGCTTTTGGTGCCATCTGTCCGGGTTCGAGTCCTGGCGGGGGAGCACATACTCGGAGCGGGTCCTGACTGCAGCAGCTCAGTCGGGACCCGCTCTCATGTCCCCCACAAATCGCCCCGGTATCCTGCGGATGTCACCCCACGCCACATCCGAAGGGCAAACCGTGAGCGCCATTCGCCCGGCAGCCGTCGTCGTTCTCGCAGCGGGTGAGGGCACCCGTATGAAGTCGGCCACACCGAAGGTCCTGCACGAGCTCTGCGGACGCAGCCTCGTGGGGCATGTGCTCGCCGCCTCGCGTGAGTTGGACCCCGAGAATCTCGTCGTCGTGGTCGGCCACGCCCGCGAGCAGGTCACCGCGCACCTCGGCGAGATCGACCCCGGCGTACGCACCGCCGTGCAGGCCGAGCAGAACGGCACCGGGCACGCCGTACGGATGGCCCTGGAGGAGCTCGGTGGTGGTGTCGACGGGACCGTCGTGGTCGTGTGCGGCGACACCCCCCTGCTCGCCGGCGAGACCCTGACGCATCTCGCCGCCACCCACTCCGCCGACGGCAACGCCGTGACCGTGCTGACGGCCGAGGTGCCGGACGCGACCGGTTACGGGCGGATCGTGCGCGACGGCGCCTCCGGTGCCGTGACCGCGATCGTCGAGCACAAGGACGCCACCGAGTCGCAGCGCGCGATCCGCGAGATCAACTCGGGTGTCTTCGCGTTCGACGGGCAGCTCCTCGCGGACGCCCTCGGCAAGGTCCGCACCGACAACAGCCAGGGCGAGGAGTACCTGACCGACGTCCTCGGCATCCTGCGCGAGGCCGGTCACCGCGTCGGTGCCTCCGTGGCCGCCGATCACCGTGAGATCGCCGGGATCAACAATCGTGTGCAGCTGGCCGAGGCCCGCCGGATCCTCAACGACCGGTTGCTGACCGCCGCCATGCTCGCCGGTGTCACCGTCATCGACCCGGCGACGACCTGGGTGGATGTGACCGTCACCTTCGAGCGGGACGTCGTCGTCCAGCCGGGCACCCAGCTGCAGGGCGCCACCCATCTCGGTGAGGGCGCGGAGGTCGGGCCGAACAGCCGGCTGAAGGACACCAGGGTCGGCGCGGGGGCGCGGATCGACAACACGGTGTCGGACGGCGCGGTCGTGGGCGCGCAGGCGAGCGTGGGGCCGTTCGCCTATCTGCGGCCGGGGACGCGGCTGGGCGCGAAGGGCAAGATCGGTACGTACGTCGAGACGAAGAACTCCTCGATCGGTGAGGGCACGAAGGTGCCGCACCTGTCCTATGTCGGTGACGCGACCATCGGTGAGTACACCAACATCGGTGCGGCGAGCGTGTTCGTGAACTACGACGGACAGGACAAACACCACACCACCGTGGGCTCGCACTGCCGTACCGGTTCGGACAACATGTTTGTGGCTCCTGTCACGGTCGGGGACGGTGCGTACACCGCCGCCGGGTCCGTGATCACGAAGGACGTACCGCCCGGTTCGCTGGCCGTGGCCCGTGGTCAGCAGCGGAATATCGAGGGTTGGGTGGCTCGAAAGCGTCCGGGCAGCGCTGCCGCGAAGGCGGCGGAGGCGGCTTCGCGGCAGGTGGAGAGCGAAGACTGACCAGAAACGGGCGCGTCAAACACGGCGTACCGTGATAAGTGCACACCCAGCTGAGATACCTCTGAGGAGACAGTGCTGTGACCGGGAACAAGACGACCGGCGAGAAGAAGTTGATGTTCTTCTCCGGCCGCGCCCACCCCGAGCTTGCCGAGGAGGTCGCCCAGCAGTTGGGGGTGGGGGTCGTTCCGACGAAGTCCTTCGACTTCGCCAACGGCGAGATCTACGTCCGCTACCAGGAGTCGGCCCGCGGCGCGGACTGCTTCGTGATCCAGAGCCACACGGCTCCGATCAACCAGTGGATCATGGAGCAGTTGATCATGATCGACGCGTTGAAGCGGGCGTCGGCACGGTCCATCACCGTCATTGTGCCGTTCTACGGTTACGCCCGTCAGGACAAGAAGCACCGTGGACGTGAACCGATCTCGGCGCGTCTGATCGCGGATCTGATGAAGACCGCGGGTGCGGACCGCATCCTCACGGTCGATCTGCACACCGACCAGATCCAGGGCTTCTTCGACGGTCCCGTCGACCACCTCTTCGCCCTTCCGCTGCTCGCGGACTACGTGGGCCGGAAGGTGGACAGGGAGAAGCTGACGGTCGTCTCCCCCGACGCCGGGCGGGTGCGCGTGGCCGACCGCTGGTGCGACCGGCTGGGCGCGCCGCTGGCGATCGTGCACAAGCGGCGCGACAAGGACGTGGCGAACCAGGTGACCGTCCACGAGGTCGTGGGTGAGGTCAAGGGCCGGGTGTGTGTTCTGGTCGACGACATGATCGACACCGGTGGCACGATCTGCGCCGCGGCGGACGCGCTGTTCGCGCACGGTGCGGAGGACGTCATCGTGACGGCGACGCACGGTGTGCTGTCGGGTCCGGCGGCGGACCGGTTGAAGAACTCGCGGGTGGGCGAGTTCGTGTTCACGAACACGCTGCCGACGCCGGGCGAGCTGGCCCGGGATCTGGACAAGCTGACGGTGCTGTCGATCGCTCCGACCATCGCGAGCGCGGTGCGTGAGGTGTTCGAGGACGGCTCGGTGACGAGCCTGTTCGACGAGCAGTAGAGATCCTTTTGGGTGCGGCCTCCCCTTCCGAGTAGACTGCTTCAGTTGCTCGGCGAGGGAGGCCGTTCCCGTTGTGGGATTCGGTGCTCCGTTATCGACGCGCTCTTCGTAGCAGGCCGTTCGTGGCCGGGTGACCACGTCCGTTCCTATTTCTACGAGGAGTGATCATGTCCGAGGTCAAGATCTCCGCCGAGACCCGCACCGAGTTCGGCAAGGGTGCCGCCCGTCGTATCCGTCGTGACTCGAAGGTCCCCGGTGTCCTGTACGGCCACGGCTCGGACCCGCTGCACCTGACCCTCCCGGGTCACGAGCTGCTGCTCGCGCTGCGTACGTCGAACGTCCTGATCGCCCTGGACATCGACGGCAAGACCAACGAGCTGGCGATCCCGAAGTCCGTGCAGCGTGACCCGATCAAGGGCTACCTGGAGCACGTCGACCTGCTGCTGGTCAAGCGCGGCGAGAAGGTCACCGTCGAGGTCCCGGTCCACGCCGAGGGCGAGCTTGCCGCCGGTGGCAACCTGCTGGAGCACGTCCTGAACGCGCTGCCGGTCGAGGCCGAGGCCACGCACATCCCCGAGTCCTTCACGGTGTCCGTCGAGGGCCTGGAGGCCGGCTCCTCCGTCCTCGCCAAGGACATCAAGCTGCCCAAGGGCACCACGCTGGCCGTCGAGGAGGACACGGTCGTCCTCCAGGTCCTGGCCGCGCAGGCCGAGGAGGCCCCCGAGGGCGAAGAGGCCGAGGGCGAGGAAGTCGCCGAGGCCTGATCCTCGACTCTGGCAGAGGCGTGATCCTCGGCTCTGTCATCGGTTCGTCAGCCGCTGTTCCCGCTGGGGGCAGCGGCTGGCGCGTATCAAGGAGACATGGACGTGACGACCGATCCGAGCGCCCCCTGGCTGATCGCCGGCCTCGGTAATCCGGGACCCGAGTACGCCATGAACCGGCACAACGTCGGGTTCATGGTGGCGGATCTGCTCGCCGGGCGGATCGGGGGGAAGTTCAAGCGGGCCGGCAAGGCTCAGGCGCAGGTGATCGAGGGGCGGATCGGGCCGCCGGGGCCGATGAACCGACGGGTGATCCTGGCCAAGCCGATGTCGTACATGAATCTCTCGGGCGGGCCGCTGAACGCGCTGCGGGACTTCTACAAGGTGCCGTTGGGCAACATCGTGGCGGTTCATGACGAGTTGGACATCGACTATGGCACGCTGCGGTTGAAGCTCGGTGGTGGGGACAACGGGCACAACGGGTTGAAGTCGATGACGAAGGCGATGGGTGCGGACTATCACCGGGTGCGGTTCGGGATCGGGCGTCCGCCGGGCCGTATGCAGGTCGCGGACTTCGTGTTGAAAGACTTCTCCTCGACGGAGCGCAAGGAGCTGGACTACTTCGTGGACCGCGCCGCGGATGCCGTGGAGTGTTTGGTGATCGAGGGGTTGGAGCGGTCGCAAAGCACGTACAACTCGTGACTTGTCCGTCCACCCGACCGGACCCAAGTTGACCGAGCGCATGGGCATGGCCAAGGATCGCGGCCATGCCTTCTGCCGTTGTTTCCAGTCGGGGAGCTTTCACCGCGCTGCGGTTCGGGCGGTTCGCGGCGATGGGTACGGTCGCGGTGCTGATTCTGATCGCGGGTGTGTGGGCCTCCTGGGGCACCGCTCATCATGTGATGCTCACCAAGGGCCGGGAGAGCGGCACGATCGAGGTGACTCGGTGCGGCGCGGACACGTGCAGCGGGCCGTACACACCGATCTCCGAGGGCTCTCGGCGGCGCGAGTCGGTCGTCATCGAGAAGAACGTGGCCGTGCGCAAGGGGCAGACGTACACGGTCGTGGTGAAGCCGGGCAGTGACGAGGTCGTACGGTCCGGTCCTGCGGGCGTTCTCTATGCGTGGGTTCCGCTGGGTGGGGCGCTGTTGCTGGCCTCGGTGGTGGTCGCGGGCGGGTTGCGGCGGACACGGCTGGCCTGGGTGATGGCGGGGTCGGGGACCATGTTGCTGACGGCGGCATTTCTGGTGGTTTGAGGGTTCTGGCCTCCTCCTGGCCCGTGGAGGAACTGTGTGTTCCCTGTTCGTGATTGACCTTGGGTCAGTGCCGGCTGGAAGCTGAGCCGCCCCCTCCACATCTTCCCGTTCCTTCTCGAAGATGGACTACTGCCCCATGCGTACCCTCAGTCGCGCCGGCGCCCTGTCCGCCGTCGCCGCGGCGGCCCTGCTCAGTGCTCCGGCCGCCGCTCACGCAACCGCCCCCGGAGACAACGGCACCGTCAAGATCCACGACGCCACCACCGGTGCGGAACTGCGCAAGAACGAACCGCACGTGTGCGAGTTCTACCTGGACGCGTTCGGTTTCGACGCCGTCCAGCAGGTCTCCTGGCACATCGAGGCCTGGGCCCCCACGGCCGCCGTCAAGGGCGAGACCGTGGAGTCCGGCGCGATCACGCTGGACGGCGACGGCCACGGCCGCACCGAAGACATGACCCTGCCCGACGGCCACTACAAGCTGTTCTGGAACTTCGCCGGTGAGAAGGGGTCGGCCAAGCACAAGGTGTTCTGGACGGACTGCGCGGACGAGGAGGAGGGCGGCGGCACCACGGCCACGCCGTCCGCCACCGAGTCCGAGCCCGGGTCCGAGACGCCGGGCGAGCCGGCCCCGAGCCCGTCCACGTCCGGCGAGGCCGCCCCGTCGGCGTCCCCGCAGGGCGGCGCCGAGGGCGATCTCGCCGAGACCGGCAACGGTGCCCCGGTGGGCCTGCTGTCCGCGGCCGCCGCGGCACTGCTGGGCGCGGGCGGGTACCTGGCGTTCCGGCGTCGTCGAGCCTGACGCACGGCGAGAGAAGAACGGTGCCCCCGTGCTCGTACGAAGCACGGGGGCACCGTCATGTGCGGGGTGGTTCAGCCGGTGTTGCGCAGGCCGGCCGCCACGCCGTTCACCGTGAGGAGCAGGGCGCGGGCGAGCAGCGGGTCGGCCTCGGCGCCCGCCGCCACCGCGTCGCGCTGCCGCTTGAGCAGGGTGACCTGGAGGTAGGAGATCGGGTCCAGGTAGGCGTCGCGGATGGTGAAGGTCTGCTTCAGGACGGGCTGGGCGTCGAGGAGTTCCTTCTCGCCGGTGATCTTCAGGACCTCGGCGACGGTGAGCTCGTGCTCGGCGCGGATGGTGTCGAAGACGTGCTTCAGCTCGTCCGGCACCAGGGTGTCGACGTAGTGCGTGGCGATCCGCAGGTCGGTCTTGGCGAGCGTCATCTCGACGTTGGAGACGAAGTTGCGGAAGAAGTGCCACTGCTCGTGCATCTCGTCGAGCACGGTGTCCAGACCCGCCTCGCGCAGCGCCTTCAGGCCGGAGCCGACACCGAACCAGCCGGGGACGATCTGCCGGGACTGGGTCCAGCCGAACACCCACGGGATGGCGCGCAGTCCGTCGAGCGAGACGCCCGAGCCGGGGCGGCGGGAGGGCCGCGAGCCCAGGTGCAGGTCGGCGAGCTGGTCGACCGGCGTGGAGGCGAGGAAGTACGTCGGCAGGTCGGGGTCCTCGACGAGGCTGCGGTAGGCCTGGTGCGCGGCGTCGGAGACGACGTCCATCGCCGCGTCCCAGCGCGCCAGCGCCTCCACGGACTGCCGGGGCGCGGTGTGCAGGGCGGACGCCTGGAGGGTGGCGGCGACGGTCAGCTCCAGGTTCTCCCTGGCGAGCGACGGCACGAGGTACTTGTCGGAGATGACCTCGCCCTGCTCGGTGACCTTGATCTCGCCCTCCAGGGTGCCCCAGGGCTGGGCGAGGATCGCGTCGTGCGAGGGGCCGCCACCGCGGCCGACGGTGCCGCCGCGGCCGTGGAAGAGGCGCAGCCGGACGCCGTAGCGGTGGGCGACGTCGCGCAGCCGGCGCTGGGCGCGGTGGATCTCCCACTGGCTGGTGGTGATGCCGCCGAACTTGGAGGAGTCGGAGTAGCCGAGCATGACCTCCTGGACGTCGCCGCGCAGCGCGACGAGGCGCCGGTACGACGGGTCGGAGAGCATGTCCTCCAGGATCGTGTCGGCGGCCTTGAGCTCGTCCGTGGTCTCCAGGAGCGGCACGATGCCGATCTTCGCCCAGCCGGCGTGCAGGTCGATCAGGCCGGCCTCACGGGCGAGGACGCTCGCCGCGAACACGTCGTCGGCGCCCTGGCACATCGAGATGATGTACGACTCGATGACCTCGGGTCCGAAGACCTCCAGGGCGCGCTTGACGGTCTGGAACACGCCGAGGGTCTTCTCACCGGCCGCGTCCACGGGTGCCGGGGTGGGGGCGAGGGGACGCCGCGACCTCAGCTCCTTGGCGAGCAGCTTGGCGCGGTACTCGCGGGGCATGTCGGCGTAGCGCCAGGACTCCTCGCCGAGGCGGTCGAAGAGCTGGCCGAGGGCGTGGTGGTGGGCGTCCGCGTGTTCGCGTACGTCCATGGTGGCGAGCTGGAGGCCGAACGCGGCCAGGGTGCGGATGGTGCGGTTCATACGGCCGTCGGCGAACAGGCCGCCACGGTGTTCCCTGAGCGAGGTCTGGATCAGCGTCAGGTCGTGCAGCAGCTCGCCGGTGCCGAGGTAGTCGCGCCCGCTCTCGTGCGGGACGCCCTTGGCGAGGCGCTGCTTGGTGTTCTCCAGCTTCTGCCGGATGCAGGTGGCCTTGAGCCGGTAGGGCTCCTCGGCGTTGAGGCGCTTGTAGCGGGGGCTGATCTCGGGGAGGGCGTCGAGGTCGGCCTTGAGGGACTCCAGGAGTTCCTCGGTGGCGCCGGTGTAGCGGATGGAGTTCGACAGGAAGCCGCGCAGCTCGTCGATCAGCTCCAGGGCGTCGTTGATGCCGTGCTCGTGCTGGAGGATCAGGACGTCCCAGGTCACCTGGGGGGTGACGTTCGGGTTGCCGTCGCGGTCGCCGCCGATCCAGGTGCCGAAGGTGAGCGGGCGGGTGACGTCGGGGAGCTTGTGGCCGACGCGCTCCAGCTCCGCGGTGAGGTCCTCCAGGACGTCGCCGACGGCACCGGCGTGCAGCTCGTCGAGGTAGTAGATGGCGTTGCGGGCCTCGTCGGCCGGCTCGGGGCGTACGACGCGCAGCTCGTCCGTCTGCCAGACGAGGTCGATGTTCTCGGCCAGTCGGGTGTCATGGCGGCGACGGTCGCCTTCGAGGACCGGGGCCTCCAGGAGCGCGGCGATACGCCGGAGCTTGTTGAGGACCGAGCGGCGGGCGGCCTCGGTGGGGTGGGCGGTGAAGACGGGGCGGACGTTGAGGTGCTGGACCGTCTGGCGCAGGTGCTCGGGGTCGGCGTCCTTGAGCCGGTCGGCCGTGCGGGCGAGCAGTCCGCCCTCGGCGGCACGCCGGGCGCGCAGCTCACGGCCGCGGTGCACCTGCTCGGTGACGTTGGCCAGATGGAAGTAGGTGGAGAAGGCGCGGACCAGCTTGGCCGCGGTGTCCAGCTCCGTACCCCGCAGCAGCTCGGCGGCGGCCTCGCCGTCCTCGCGGGTCAGTCGGCGAACCTTCTCGACGAGTTCGAGCAGCTCCGGGCCCTCCTGGCGGACCAGGGTCTCCCCGAGGAGGTCACCCAGCCGGCGGATGTCGGCACGCAGCTCGCTGCTGGTCGTCGTGGTCTGGTCGTCGGCACTGCTCACAGGTGCGGCTCCTTGCAGTGTTGAAGCTCGTCCGGAGGGAACCCGGCGCAGGTAGTACCGCGCGGCGGGTGCCGCATACGGCTCCTGACATCCGGGAAAGAAATCAGAGCGGACCGCGCTGTCCGACCGACACAAGGATAGGTGTCCGTGCGGACGCGCAGTCTCTCGGGCTCTTGCCGCCGGACGACGCACTGCCATACTTACGACGCCGTAGGTTACGGAACCGTAGGGACCGTTGTAACGAAACCCGGGAACAGTTCCCGCAACCCCGGCACCTGCCAAAACCCTCGACCCCACAGGGGACGCCCCATGACCACAAGCTCCGATGTGATCGAAGACGCCCCGAAGGCGAACGACGACACCCAACTTCCCCCAGCCACGCTCGGCGGCGAGAAGAAGGGGTCGCTCGAGCAGCTCGCGCTCCTTCTCTTCATCGTCGTCCCGTTCCTGGCGCTCGCCGCCGCGGTGCCGCTGGTCTGGGGCTGGGGCGTGAGCTGGCTGGACCTCGGTCTGCTGGTCTTCTTCTACTTCTACGCCTGCCACGGCGTCACGATCGGCTACCACCGCTACTTCACCCACGGTTCCTTCAAGGCGAAGCGTCCGCTGCGCATCGCGCTCGCCATCGCGGGCTCGATGGCGGTGGAGGGCCCGCTGGTCCGCTGGGTCGCCGACCACCGCAAGCACCACAAGTTCTCCGACGCGGAGGGTGACCCGCACTCCCCGTGGCGTTACGGCGAGACCGTCCCGGCGCTGATGAAGGGCCTGTGGTGGGCGCACATCGGCTGGATGTTCGACGAGGAGCGGACGCCGCAGGAGAAGTACGCGCCGGATCTGATCAAGGACAACGCGATCCGGACGATCTCCCGTCAGTTCATCTGGTGGACGGTGCTGTCGCTGGCCCTGCCGGCGCTGATCGGCGGTCTGGTGACGATGTCCTGGTGGGGTGCGTTCACGGGCTTCTTCTGGGGCTCCCTCGTGCGGGTGGCCCTGCTGCACCACGTGACCTGGTCGATCAACTCGATCTGCCACGCGGTCGGCAAGCGCCCGTTCAAGTCCCGTGACCGCTCGGGCAACGTGTGGTGGCTGGCGGTCCTGTCGTGCGGCGAGTCCTGGCACAACCTGCACCACGCCGACCCGACGTCCGCCCGGCACGGTGTGGAGCGCGGGCAGATCGACTCCTCGGCGCGGATCATCCGCTGGTGCGAGATGTTCGGCTGGGCCTATGACGTGCGCTGGCCGTCACGCTCGCGTATCGATTCGCGCCGGAACGACGAGGAAGGCAGCTCCCGGCGCCGGAAGGAACCCGTAAAGACGGCATGATTGACGCCGTGGCGACCGACTCCAGCAGTACCCCCAGCAACGAGAAGCCTCGGCGGACGCGCCGTACCCGGATGACCGGTGCGGAGCGTCGCCAGCAGTTGCTGGAGATCGGTCGCACCCTCTTCGCCGCGAAGGGCTTCGAGGGCACGTCGGTGGAGGAGATCGCGGCGAAGGCCGGGGTGTCCAAGCCGGTGGTCTACGAGCACTTCGGCGGCAAGGAGGGGCTGTACGCGGTGGTGGTGGACCGCGAGATGCGCCGTCTGCTGGACATGGTCACGGGCAGCCTGACCGCAGGCCACCCCCGTGAGCTGTGCGAGCAGGCGGCTTTCGCTCTCCTGGACTACATCGAGGAGAGCACGGACGGCTTCCGCATCCTGGTCCGTGATTCGCCCATCCCGCAGTCGACGGGGTCGTTCGCCTCGCTGATCTCGGACATCGCCACCCAGGTGGAGGACATCCTGGGCCGGGAGTTCAAGAGCCGCGGCTTCGACCCCAAGCTCGCCCCGCTCTACGCTCAGGCCCTGGTCGGGATGGTCGCCCTGACCGGCCAGTGGTGGCTGGACGTCCGCCGCCCGAAGAAGGCGGAGGTGGCGGCCCATCTGGTGAACCTGGCCTGGCACGGGCTGGACGGGCTTGAGGCGAAGCCGCATTTGATAGGGCGCCGCAAGAACTGACGCCCTCCCGCGCGCTCAGTTGCCTGAGCGCTCAGTGCTTAAAGGTGTCCTTGCCCTTCTCCTTCGCCTGGCGCGCGTCGCCCTTCATCTGGTCGGCCTTGCCTTCGGCGGTCATCCGCTCGTTGCCGACCATGCGGCCCATCGCTTCCTTGGCCTTGCCCTTGACCTGTTCCTTCTTGGCCCGGGTCTTCTCTTCCTTCGCCACGTTCCTCACTCCTGCAAGGTTCGACGTCGGTGTCCCTCAGCGGGTGACCCTGAGCCGTGCCGCTCAAACAGCTGTCAGGGGTTCCAGGAACTCCAGCCGGTTCCCGACGGGGTCGTAGGAGTAGAACCGCCGGTGCCCGGGGAGGTGCTCGTCCCAGTCCACCCGTGCCCCACGGGCCGCCAGCCGGGTGCCGTAGGCCTCGATGCCGGTGACCCGCAGGCCTGGGTGCGCCTTGTTCGCGGGACGGAAATCCGCCTCGATCCCGAGATGCAGCTGTACGCCGCCCGCCTGGAACCAGCAGCCCCCGCGCGCGGCGAGCACGGGCGGCTTGGGGATCTCGGTCATGCCGAGGACGTCCACGTAGTACGTCCGCAGCCGGTCCTCCGAGCCGGGTGGGGCCGCCAGCTGGACGTGGTCGACGGCGGTGATCATCAAGCCTCCTTGCGGGCCACGGCGAAGATGCGGCGGAACGGGAACGGGGTGCCGTGCGCACCGGCCGGATACGCCTCGCGCAGGGCGGCCCGGTACTCGTCGAGAAATGCCTCCCGCGCCTCGGGTTCGTCGGCGAGCGCGGTGAGGACCGGCCGCAGTCCCGTCCCCTTCACCCAGTCCAGCACCGGATCCTCGCCGGTCAGGAGATGGACGTACGTCGTCTCCCAGACGTCGGCCGCGCAGCCCAGGTCGGCCAGCCCGCCGAGGTAGGCCCCGGGGGCGAGCACGGCGTCCTCGTGGCGCAGGGTGTCGGCGAGGCCGTACCGGGGGGCGATCTCGCGCATCAGGCGGTGGCTCGGGGCGTCGAAGTTGCCGGGGACCTGGAAGGCGAAGGTGCCGCCGGGGCGCAGGCCCGCCACCCAGTCGCCGAAGCGCTCCGCGTGGCCCGGCACCCACTGCAGGGTGGCGTTGCTGACGATCAGGTCGTACGGCTCGGCGGGCGTCCAGGTCCGTACGTCGGCGTGGGTGAAGTCGAGGCGGCCGCCGCCCGTCGTCGGGCCCTCGTGCTCGACGTGGGCCCGGTCGAGCATCTCGGCGGAGTTGTCGTGGCCGGTGATGTGCGCGGTGGGCCAGCGCTCGGCGAGCAGGGCGGTGACGTTGCCGGGGCCGCAGCCGAGGTCGGCGATGCGGGGACGCTCGCCGGGGAGGTCGGGGACGCGGGCGAGGAGGTCGGCGAAGGGGCGGGCGCGGTGGCCGGCGTGGCGCAGATACTGGGCGGGATCCCAGGTGGCGGCGGCGGCAGCGGACATGGCAGGGCCTCCTGTCTGTACTCGGCCTCCAGCCTGCCCCGTCAAGTATCTTGACGTCAAGAGACTTCACGTCGACACAACCACTACACTGATCGTCATGGAGGACGAGGTCGATCGGCTGGTCGCAGCGTGGCGCCGGGAGCGCCCGGACCTCGACGTGGAACCGCTCGAGGTGCTCAGCCGGGTCAGCAGACTGGCCCGGCATCTGGACCGCGCACGCCGGCTGGCCTTCTCCGAGCACAGCCTGGAACCCTGGGAGTTCGACGTGCTGACCGCGCTCAGGCGCGCCGGGACGCCGTATCAGCTCTCGCCGGGACAGCTGCTGACGCAGACCCTGGTCACCTCGGGCACGATGACGAACCGCATCGACCGCCTCGCCAAGAAGGGGCTGGTGGAGCGCCTTCCCGACCCCAGCGACCGGCGCGGAGTGCTGGTCCGCCTCACCGACGAGGGCCGCGACCGCGCCGACCAGGCCCTTGCCGGGCTGCTGGACCAGGAGCGCGCGATCCTGGCGGAGCTGTCGCGTGCCCAGCGAGGTGAACTGGCCGGGCTGTTGCGGCAGCTGACGGCACCCTTCGACAACATCCCTGGCTAGCCGCTCCGCTGGTGGTGCCGGGTTGTGTCGTTGGTTGTCTGCGGCGCCGTTGTGGCTGGTCGCGCAGTTCCCCGCGCCCCTGAGGGGGTTGCTGCTCAGCGGCGTCCATCAGGCGCTGCTGCTCTCCTCCGGCAGGATTCGGGCGGTTGGTCCCAGGTCCACCGGCCCGACCCCCGCCCGCCTCGCGAGCGCGACCGCGGCCAGCGTCGAGTGGACGCCCAGTTTGCCGAGGACGTTCTGCATGTGGGTGCGGACGGTGTGCGGGGAGAGATACAGGCGCTCGGCGACGGCCTTGCGCCCCAGCCCCGCCACCATGCACCGCAATACTTCCCGCTCGCGCGGAGTGAGGGACTCCACCAGCCGCTCGCTCTCGGTGCGGTGCTTGCGGGCGGCGGTCAGCTCTCGCAGTACCCCGGTGAGCAGGGCCGGCGGCAGATGCGTCTCGTCGCGCAGCACGCCACGGATGACGGTGAGCAGCCGGGACAGCGAACAGTCCTTGGCCACCCATCCGGACGCCCCGGCCTGCAGGGCGAGCGCGGCCCGGCGCGGATCGTCCTTCTCGGCGAGGACGACTATCCGTACGGCCGGCTGAGCGGAGCGGACCCCGGCGACCAGCGAGATGCCGTCCACCAGCCCGTCCTCGCCCACCTCCTGAACGGGCACGGCCGGCCGGACCCCCGGCACACTGCCGCCCAGGTCGGCGTCGACGAGCAAGACGTCGAAACGGCGCCCCTCGGCGACCGCACGCTCCAGGCTGCGCAGGGCGGCCGGACCGCTGCCCGCGGCGGAGACGTCGACGTCGGGCTCGGCCGCCAGGGCGGCGGCGAGAGACTCGGCGAAGATGCGATGGTCGTCGACGACCAGGACTCGGATGCGAACCACGAAACCCCCTTCCCCACGCTCTCGAAGAGCAGGGGATACCCCATCGTCATGAGGACGACACCGGGAGACGAATACCGTCGCGGGCGCGACGCCCGAAGCGCGGATGGCCGCACGGCCGCCGCCGTGCAAGAACTGCTACCCCCACTTCGGGCGTCGTACCCGACCTGTCTCGCCCCCTGATCAGCACCGGCCCCCACCGGTGCTGCTCATCAGAGTACGGGCGGGGGGCAGGAGCGGAAGGTAATTTGCAGAACTGGTTGGCCGACGCGTTTATGGTGAGCCGCATGTTTCGTCTGGAGACAGAAGTCGACAAATCACGGCAGGATCTGCTCCGCCGCCGACTGCGGGACACCAACACCGCGGCCTCCCCGATCCTGCGCGCCCTGCGCGGAACCCCAGGTGAACGTGAACTTCCGCTCCACGCCTGGGTGTTGGACGACGCCGGCGACGTGGCCGGCGGCCTCGTCGGACACACCTGGACCAGCTGGCTCCATGTCACGTACCTCTGGGTCGACGAACGCCACCGCGGCAACGGGCTCGGTTCGCACCTGCTCGCACACGCGGAGGGCATGGCCCGCACCGAGCGGGGCTGCACCTCCGCACGTCTGGAGACATGGGACTTCCAGGCGCCGGAGTTCTACAAGAGGCATGGGTATGAGGTGGTCTGCGTGATTCCGGACTATCCGCCGGGGATCACGGAGTACACACTGATCAAACATCTGGGACCAAGCTGAGTCTCAGTGTCGTCTCAGACACCTTCCCTACCCTCCGCCCCATGAGCATGCTGCGGAAGCTGAACTCGAAGATCGGCGCGAGGACCGGATACCAGGTACGCCGGGTGCAGACGCCCTCGACCTCAGAGAACCTCGGCGCCATACCCACCCCGCGCGGGCCGCGTCCGGAGCGGCCGGCGGCGACCGGGGCCTTGCGGAGGCCGCTGGATCCGGCGCTCGACCGGCTGCTGAAACGGCCGGTGTTCATCCTGACGTCGGTGCGGTCCGGGTCGACCCTGCTGCGCATGATGCTGGGCGGGCACTCCCGCCTGCACGCCTCCCACGAGCTGCATCTGACCGGTCTGGAGGTGTACTTCAAGACCCACAGTCCCACCGAGAAGTCCATGCGCGCCCTCGGGCTCGGACACGAGGAGCTCGAAGCGCTGCTGTGGGACCGCACGCTGCACCGGGAACTGGTGAAGTCGGGCAAGTCGTTCGTCGTGGAGAAGACGCCGGGCAACGCCTTCGCTTGGCGGCGCATCGCCGAGACCTGGCCCGACGCCCGCTTTCTCTTCCTGCGCCGGCACCCGGCCGCGGTGGCCCGTTCCTGGCACGAGGCCGTCCCGGACCGCAGCCGTGCGGAGGCGGCCGGCCGGGTGCTGAAGTACATGGAGGCCATGGAGGAGGCGTTCACCGAGCTCGGCGGGCACATCCTGCGCTACGAGGACCTCACCACCGACCCGGCCGCCGCACTCCGCGGCATCTGCCGCTTCCTGGACCTCGGCTTCGAGTCCGGCATGCTCGACTACGGCGGCAGCCTGGAGGGCGCCGTGCTGGGCGGCGGCTTCGGCGACTGGAACGACAAGATCCGCTCCGGGCGGGTGCAGCCGGACCGTCCGGCGCCGGCGGAGGACGAGATCGCCGACGCGCTGCGGCCGATGTGCCGGACCTGGGGCTACCTCTAGAGACGGCCAACGGCAACGGGGCCGGGGGCGCGCCGCCCCCAGCCCCGCAACCCTGTTCGTCCCAGGGTCAGCTCAGTCGCCGCGCACCCGCCGCGGGCACCGCCTCGAACACGCGCGGTGCGATGAACCCCGCGGCGCCGAAGGCCTCCTCGACGGCCTTGGTGATGGTCTCGACGTCGGCCGCCTCGGCCAGCACGATCGCCGATCCGCCGAAGCCGCCGCCCGTCATACGGGCACCCAGGGCGCCGCCCGCGAGAGCGGTGTCCACGACCAGGTCCAGCTCCGGGCAGGAGATGCGGAAGTCGTCCCGCAGCGAGGCGTGCCCCTGCGTCAGGACCGGGCCGATCGCCCGGGTCTCGCCCGCCTCCAGCAGGGCGACGACCCGCTCGACGCGCTGGTCCTCGGTGACGACATGACGCACCAGACGGCGCACCTCCTCGTCGTCGCCCAGCCGTTCGAGCGCCGCTTCGAGTCCGTCGTAGGCGACATCCCTGAGCGCGTCCACGCCCAGCAGCGCGGCGCCCTTCTCGCAGCCCGCGCGCCGCTTGCCGTATTCGCCCTCGCTGTGCGAGTGCTTGACCTGGGTGTCGACGACCAGCAGACGCATCCCCTCGGCCGCCAGGTCGAAGGGGATCTGCTGCTGTGAGAGGTCCCGGGTGTCGAGGAACAGCGCGTGGCCGGCCTCGCAGCAGGCGGACGCCGTCTGGTCCATGATCCCGACCGGGGCGCCGACGTAGACGTTCTCCGCGCGCTGGCACAGACGGGCCAGCTGCCAGCCCTTCTGGCCGAGCTCGTAGAGGTCGTTCAGCGCGAGCGCCACGACGACCTCCAGGGCCGCCGACGACGACAGGCCCGCGCCCGCCGGGACCGTCGAGGCCAGGTGGATGTCGGCACCGGTCACCTGGTGGCCGGCCTGCCGCAGGGCCCAGACCACGCCCGACGGGTACGCCGTCCAGTTCCGGTCCGTCTCGGGCGCGAGGTCGTCGACGCGCAGTTCCACGACGCCGCCCGCCTCGCCGTCGATGTCCGCCGAGTGCAGCCGCAGGACGCCGTCGTCACGCCGCGAGACCGCGGCGACCGCGGTGTGCGGCAGCGCGAACGGCATGACGAAGCCGTCGTTGTAGTCGGTGTGCTCGCCGATCAGGTTGACCCGGCCCGGCGCGGCCCACACTCCCTCCGGCTCGGCCCCGTACAGCTCCCTGAACCGCTCGGCGACCGCGGCTGCCCTCTCGACGCTCATCCCCTGACCCTCCAGTACGTTCTACTTGCCGCGCTGCTGCGCGAACTCCCACGCGTCCGCGACGATCCCCGCGAGGTCCGCGCGGGACGGGTTCCAGCCCAGCCGCTCACGGGCGGTGCCGGCGGAGGCGACCAGGACCGCGGGGTCGCCGCCCCGGCGCGGGGCCACGACCTCGGGGATCGGATGCCCGGTGACCTGGCGGACGGTCTCGATGACCTGGCGGACGGAGAAGCCTTCGCCGTTGCCGAGGTTGCAGATGAGGTGCTCGCCCGAGGTGGCGGCCTTCAGCGCCAGCAGGTGGGCGTCGGCCAGGTCGGCGACGTGGATGTAGTCGCGTACGCAGGTGCCGTCCGGCGTCGGGTAGTCGTCGCCGAAGACGGAGATCGCGTCGCGCCTGCCCTGGGCGACCTGGAGGACGAGCGGGATGAGGTGCGACTCGGGGTCGTGGCGCTCGCCGTACTCGCCGTAGGCGCCCGCGACGTTGAAGTAGCGCAGGGACACGGCACCGAGACCGTGGGCCGCCGCCTCGCCGGTGATCATGTGGTCGACGGCGAGCTTCGAGGCGCCGTACGGGTTCGTGGGCCGCGTCGGCGCCGACTCGACGATCGGCACCTCCTCCGGCTCGCCGTAGGTGGCGGCCGTGGAGGAGAAGACGAGCTTGCGCACGCCCGCCTCGCGCATGGCGCCGAGCAGCGCCATGGTGCCGCCGACGTTGTTGTCCCAGTACTTCTCGGGCTTCACGACCGACTCGCCGACCTGCGAGAACGCGGCGAAGTGCAGCACCGCGTCGAAGGAGGAGTCCAGCCACTTGGCGGCGTCACGGATGTCGCCCTCGACGAACGACGCCCCGGACGGCACACCCTCACGGAAACCGGTGGAGAGGTTGTCGAGTACGACGACCTCCTCGCCCGCCTCGATCAGGTGCTGCGCGACCACGCTGCCCACGTAGCCCGCCCCACCGGTGACCAGAAACTTCCCACTCATGTACTCGCTACCTCTCGCAGTCGCTGAGCCGCGCGCTCCGGCGGCACGTCGTTGATGAACACGCTCATGCCGGACTCGGAACCCGCGAGGAACTTCAGCTTGCCGGAAGTGCGGCGGATGGTGAAAAGCTCGAGGTGAAGGGCGAAATCACCCCTGTTCACACCGTCGAACTCGGCCAGCGTGCCGAACGGCGCCTGGTGCCAGGCGGCGATGTACGGCGTCGGCGGCTCACCTTCCCCGAAGATCCGGTCGAAGCGCCTCAAGAGTTCCAGATAAACCTGGGGGAACTCTGAGCGGGCGTCCTCGTCTAGCGCCAGCAGATCGGGCACCCGGCGCTTGGGGTACAGGTGGACCTCGTACGGCCAGTGTGCGGCGTACGGCACGAAGGCCGCCCAGTGTTCACCCTCCAGGACGACCCGCTCACCGGCGAGTTCACGCTCCAGGACCGAGTCGAACAGGTTCTCCCCGCCGGTGGCCTCCTTGTGGGCGGCGAGGGAGCGCAGCATCAGGGCGGTGCGGGGGGTGGTGAAGGGATAGGCGTAGATCTGCCCGTGCGGGTGCTGGAGCGTCACACCGATCTCGGCGCCGCGGTTCTCGAAGCAGAACACCTGCTCGACTGCGGGCAGCGACGACAGTTCGGAGGTCCGGTCGGTCCACGCGTCGAGCACGAGCCGCGCCTGCTCCTCGGTCAGGTCGGCGAAGGAGGCGCTGTGATCGGAGGTGAAGCAGACGACCTCGCAGCGCCCGGAGTCCCCGGCGAGCGACGGGAAGCGGTTCTCGAACACCACGACGTCGTAAGACGAGTCGGGGACCTCGCTCAGCCGCTCACCCTCCGACGGGCACAACGGGCACTGGTCGGCCGGCGGGTGATACGTCCGCCCCTGGCGGTGCGAGGCGACGGCGACGGCATCCCCGAGCAGCACGTCCTGTCGGACCTCGGAGGACGTGACGGTCCGGTCCAGGGGACGGCGGTCGACCGCGTCCCGCACGGTGTCATCGCGCAGGTCGTAGTAGATGAGCTCACGACCGTCGGCCAGTCGGGTCGAGGTCTTCTTCACGCCAGACTCCCATCGAACAGAACTAAACACAGAAAAACACAACTCACCACCCTCGGTCAACATCACAATCAAACAAAGAGCATCACCGGACGTGTTCAATTACTGAACGCGGGGGCGTAGGTTCCGCTCTGTATCGGTTCGCGCAACGAAGCGAGTACATATGCAAACCCCCACAATTTCCGCCACCGCATCCCCCACACACCTCGCTGCGGAGCTACGGCTCCCCACGAACTGGCTCGACTACACGCTCCTGGGTATCTACTTCGTCGTCGTGCTGGGCATCGGATTCGCCGCCCGCCGCTCGGTCAAGACCAGCCTCGACTTCTTTCTGTCCGGCCGCTCGCTGCCCGCCTGGGTCACCGGCCTGGCCTTCATCTCCGCCAACCTGGCCGCCACCGAGATCCTCGGCATGGCCGCCAACAGCGCGCAGTACGGCGCCTACACGGTCCACTGGTACTGGATCGGCGCCATCCCGGCCATGGTCTTCCTGGGCCTGGTGATGATGCCCTTCTACTACGGCAGCAAGGTCCGCTCGGTCCCGGAGTTCCTCCTGCTCCGCTTCGACAAGTGGGCCCACCTGCTCAGTTCGGTGCTGTTCGCCTTCGCCGCGATCCTGATCGCCGGTGTGAACCTGTACGCCCTGGCCATCGTGGTCGAGGCGCTGCTGGGCTGGCCGCAATGGGTGGCGATCGTCGTCGCGGGCTTCTTCGTCCTCGCCTACATCACCCTCGGCGGCCTGTCGTCGGCGATCTACAACGAGGTCCTGCAGTTCTTCGTGATCCTGGCCGCGCTGATCCCGATCACCGTGCTGTCGCTGAAGAAGGTGGGCGGCTGGGACGGCCTGACGGACAAGCTGACCCAGTCCCACGGCGACGACTTCGTCACCGCCTGGGGCGGCACCGGCATCGGCGACGCGAACCCGCTGGGCGCGAACTGGCTGACCATCGTCCTCGGCCTCGGCTTCGTGCTGTCCTTCGGCTACTGGACGACGAACTTCGCGGAGGTCCAGCGGGCGCTGTCCGCGAAGAACCTCTCGGCGGCCCAGCGCACCCCGCTGATCGCGGCGTTCCCGAAGATCTTCATCGTGTTCCTCGTGATGATCCCGGGCCTGGCCGCCGCGGCCCTGGTCCCCGGCTTCGGCACGGAGGAGTCGGGCTACCAGTACAACGACGCCATCCCGTATCTGATGCAGGGCCTGCTGCCCAACGGCGTGCTGGGCATCGCGGTGACCGGTCTGCTGGCCGCCTTCATGGCGGGCATGGCGGCGAACGTGTCGTCCTTCAACACGGTGTTCACCACGGACATCTGGGCGAAGTACGTGGTCACGGACCGCGAGGACTCCTACTACGTCCACTTCGGCCGGCTGATCACGGCGGTCGGCGTGCTCGCGTCGATCGGCACGGCGTTCCTGGCGTCGTCGTTCTCGAACATCATGAGCTACCTCCAGACCCTGTTCTCCTTCTTCAACGTGCCGATGTTCGTGGTCTTCATCGTCGGCATGTTCTGGAAGCGGGCATCGATGAAGTCGGGGTTCTGGGGCCTGCTGGCCGGCACCACGGCGGCGATGATCAACTACTTCGTCCTCTACAAGCAGGACATCATCTCCATCCCCTCCGACCAGGGCGCGAACTTCGTCTCCGCGATCGCGGGCTTCGTGGCCGGTGCGGTCGTCATGGTGGCCGTCTCCCTCTTCACGGCCCCCAAGCCGGCCGAGGAACTCCAGGGCCTGGTCTACGGCACCCTCCCCCAGACTGCGTCCGGGGGGACCCCCACCCCCGGCATGGCCGAGCCGCCCGCCGAGGGGGACGACGCGTGGTACCGCAAGCCGGCGTTGCTGGGGTGGGGTGCGGTGGTGCTGGCCGCCGCCTGCTACATCCCGTTCTCGTTCTCGCTCTGACGACGAAGGACTGACAGACCATGACCGACCACCACTCCGAACACTCCGGGTCCGGGTACTCCGACAAGGACGTCCAGCGCGAGGTCACCGCACTCCAGGAGAAGTCCACGACGGCGGCCCGGCTCTTCGACATCCGGCGCATCATCGGCGGGCTGTTCGTGCTCTACGGCGTCATCGTCACGATCGTCGGGCTCACGGACGACGACGCCACGATCGACAAGGCCGAGGGTGTCAACATCAACCTCTGGACCGGGTTGGGGATGCTGCTTCTCGGCCTGTTCTTCCTGGCCTGGCTGAAGTTGCGCCCTACGGCTCCGCCACCGCCGGTCGTGGAGCCGGGGGATGAGCCGGGAGAGGAGCCGAGGGGCTGACGCCGGGTGGGGGCGGGCCGGGCTTTCCTCGCCCCCCTTTGCTCGCCCCCACTTTCCTCGCCCTCACTTTTGCGGCCCCACCGCCCCTACCCGTCCGTCTCCACCTCCGGCATCTGCGGCACCTGCGGCACCGGTCCCGCCCGGTCCAGCAACCCCGTACGGGCCGCCAGCGCCGCCGCCTCCAGCCGTGAACCGACGCCCAGTTTCATCAGTACCCGTTGGACATGGGTGCGTGCCGTGGACGGGGCGATGCCCATGCCGGCCGCGATCAGGCGGGTGTCCTCGCCGTCGGCCACCCGGACCAGGACCTCGACCTCGCGGGGTGTGAGCATCTGGAGCAGGCGCTGGCCCTCGTCGTCCGGTTGGGCCGCGGGGTTGAGCAACTCGCTGAACGCCCCCTGGAGCAGTTGCGGTGCCACCGCCGCCTCGCCCGCCCGCGCCTTCATGATCGCGCGCTCGACACCCTCTATGCGTTCGTCGTGCCGGACATAGCCGGAGGCCCCGGCCGCGAACGCCGCCGCTATGCCGCGCGGGCTCGGCACCGGGCCGAGCACCAGCACCGCCACCTGCGGGCGTTCCCGCTTGATCTTCGCCACCGGGTCGAACATCCCCGGCTCCGCGGGCGTCGCCGTCCCCAGCAGGCACACCTCGGGCGCCCGCGTGATCACCAGCTCCGCCGCCCCCGCGGTGGGCGCCGCCGCGGCCAGCACCCGGTGCCCCCTGAGCTTCAGTGCCGAGGCCAGCGCCTCGGCGAGCAATCGGTGGTCGTCGACCACCATGAGCCGCACTCCCATCGAGCAACCCCCCAGTCCCCCCAATGGATCTCCATCAATACCCAGGACCGACCGCTTAGGCCCGGATGCCCCACTATGGATGCCCACTGGTCCGCGCGGACAGAAGCCCCCTCCCGGCTCCCCCGCCCTTCATGCCCCCGGAAGCTACACGCTTGTTCGACGTTGCGCTCCCCCTACCGGCGAGAAGTGCCCCGGAACGACGGATTTTCTGGCTTTCCCCGCATTCGACGCCGATGAGACGGTACGCGAACGGCCCCGTCCCGAGCAGGGACGGAGCCGTGATTCACGACCGATCGCGCTCGTCTTCGTCAGCCACTCGCACCGAACGCGATCACATGCGACTTCCTCGTGTCCGAACTGCCCAGCTCGCTCGCGAACTTGGCGGACATGTACAGATGCCCCTGTGCGTAGAGGATCTCGGAGTACTCCGGCGACATCCGCATCTCCACGTCCCGCACCGCCCTCGTGGCCGGGTTCTCCAGCAGCTTCGTCTCCTTGAAGCTCCCGCCGTCGATGCTGACGATCTGCCCGCCCTTGTCGTACGGCGGACGCTTGTACGCGATCACATTGCCGCCGTCCATGCGCAGCGGCGTGATCGTGTACCGGTCGCCCGCGTCCGCGCGCTGGCCGGTCTGCTTGCCGGTGGCCAGGTCGAACGCGACGATCTCGTTGGTCTGGCCGTACTCGCCGCCGCCGTCGTGCTGTTCGGTCTCCACATACAGCCGGTCGTTGCCGACCACGACGCCCGTGCACGCCTCGATCGTGGTGACGCCGGAGCAGCGGGCCGCGTACTGATCGCCCGGCACGGAGATCCGGATGCGCAGCTTGCCGGTCTTGTTGTCGATGGAGAAGGCGTCCGTGATGCCGATGGCGTCCTCGGACTGGCCGGCCTCGGCGGCCACGACGAGCGGATCGGTGGAGATCACGCTCGCGTACTCGACGCCCTCGGCCATCTTGTACTCGGAGATCACCTTCCCGGTCTTCGGGTCGATGGTCTGGATGTGCAGCTGGGGCTGGTCGTAGCTGCCGCACTTGCGGACCGCGACCATCTTCGGACCGCCGGCGTAACCGAGGTCGTAGCAGCTGTCGTTGGCCTTCGGGATCCACAGCGGCTTGCCCGACGCGAGGTCCCACGCGGCGCCGCCGCTGGTGCCTCCGGCGGCGACCGTGCCCCCGCTGAGGGTGATGTTGTCGTAGCGGATCTGCCCGTCCTCGTTCTGGGCGGACTTCGTCCAGAGCTTCTTGCCGGCGTCGAGGTCGATCGCCGCGACCTGGGTGCAGCCGTGCGAGGGCTTGTCCTTGGTCGGCATCGCGGGCTCGAACGCGACGGCCGTCACACCGTCCTCGCTGATGTGCCTGGCGGCCTGGCAGACCGGGCCGGGCAGCTTGACCGACCACAGCTTGGTGCCCTTGTCGGGGTCGTAGCCGACGATCTCCGCGACGCCGCTCTTGACGTACGCCTTGCCGGTCAGCCACGAGCCGGACACGACGATGCTGGTGTCGTCGTCGACATCGGGCGACGGGACCTGGAAGAGGACCTGGGAGGAAGGGTTGCCCGGCGCCTTCTCCGTGCCGTCGGGCGCGTCGAAGCCGCCGTCGCCCTGGTCGTCGCCCCCGCCTCCGGTGCCCCCGCTGGAGCCCGCGGTGTCGTCCTTGCCGCCCTCGTCACCCAACTGCGCGTACCACACGCCGCCGCCGATGATCAGGGCGATCACCACCACCGCGGCCGCCACGATGACGGCCAGCTGCGAGCTGGACCTGCCCCCGCCGCCGGCGGCCTGTCCGGGCTGCGGGTGCATCGGCACGGTCTGCTGCGGGTAGCCGTAGCCGGGCGGCTGGGTGTACGGGTTCTGGGGCTGGCCGTAGGGGTTCTGCGGCTGTCCGTACGGAGCGGGCTGCTGGGTGGGATAGCCGTATCCGGGCGGTGTGGCCTGGGGAGCTCCCTGGGGCGCCTGCGGTGCCTGGGGGTAGCCGTACCCGGGCTGCGACGGCGGCGTGGGCGGGCCCTGGGGAGGCTGCGCGGGCGGCTGCTGCGGTGTGCCGAAGCCGCCGCTCCCGTGCTGCTGGGGCGGCTGGTCCTGCGGCGGGCCGAACCCGCCCTGCGGGGGCTGGTTGGGCGGCGGAGGCGGCGGCTGGGTCATGGCGTGGGTACCTCAGGGGAGGGGGACGGCGGGCGCGGCGGACAGATCGGGGACGACTACGGGGCGGGCCGTGGCCGGTACTCGCCTCACTTGCCGAAGGCGAGGATCAGCTTCTCCTTGGCTTCGTCCTGGCCGCTCAGCCGGGTGCTGGAGAGGTAGAAGCGCCCGTCGGCCCAGTCGTAGGCCTTGGAGAAGAAGCCGTTCTCGATGTCCGCGACGCTCGCCGGGTTCTGGAGCACCTTCGTCGGCTCGTGGTTGCTCCCGCTGATCGGGATCGACACGATCTGGCCGCCCGCGTCGTACGACGGCTGGACGTACGCGATGAGCTTGCCGTCCTCGACCTTGATCGGCAGCATCGTCTCGTCCGCCGGGGACTTCACGCGCCACTTCTCCTTGCCGTTGGCGAGGTCGATCGCGACGATCTCATTGGCGCTGGCGGTCGCCTTGGTCGGCATGTACAGCGTGTCGGCGTCGGCCACCACACCGCTGCAGCCCTGGAGGTCGCGCTGGAGGATGGCCCAGCCGCACTCGGCGCCGATGTCGATGTTGAAGCCGACCTGCGAGCGGGTCTTGCCGCCGGCCGTGAACGCCGAGATGTTGCCGGCCTTCTTGTCCTCGTTGGTGCTGTAGATGACCAGCGGGTCGAGGGAGAAGACGCGCGCGACGCGCCAGCCCTTGTCGAAGTCGAGGGTCCACTTCACCTTGCCGGTCGCCGGGTCCAGCTCCTGCACGGCGTCGTGTTCGTTGCTGCCGGAGGCGTCGCAGGAGGCGACGGCGATCAGCTTGTCACCGCCGGCGAACGCGTCGGGGAAGCACTTGTCGCCGAACCGCTTCTTGTCCCAGAGCTTCTCGCCGCTGTCGATGTCGTAGGCCGTGCCGGACTGCGAGCGGCCGACCAGCAGCGTCTTGCCGGTGATGGAGAGTTCGACGTCGAGTGTGCTGTCGAACAGCTCGCCGTTGGCGACCGAGCCCTTCCAGCCCTTCTCGCCGGTGTTGAGGTCGACCTGCTGGAGCTGGTTGCACTTGGCGCGGTCGCCGGCGCCGCTCATGTACGCGACGACGATCTTTTCGCTGTCCGACTTCTGCGGGGTGACCGCGCAGATCTTCTCCGGGAAGGCGATCGGGTCCCAAGTCGCCTTGCCGTCACCGACGTTGTAGGCGGAGAGCTGCTTGTACGCCGCCTTCACCGCGGTCTTGTCGGTGATCCACATGCCGGGGGCGTCGGCGCCGGACTTGGGCGCGTCGGGCGCCGACTGGTACCAGAGCACCTTCGACTCGCCCGCCTGGCGGCCCGCGTTGAGGTTCTCCGGGTCGTCGCCGCCCTCGCTGCCGCCGCCGGAGTCGGACGGGGACTCGGAGCCCTTCGGGTTGTCGCTCTGCTGCGCGACCGGCTTGTCGTCCTTGTCGTCGCCGCGGCTGGTCACCGCGTACACGGTGCCGCCGATGACGAGCAGCGCCGCGACCGCGGCACCGATGGCCAGGGCGGGCTTGCCCTTGAAGGGGTTGCGCGAGCCTCCGGGCGGGGTGCCGGGGGCGCCCGGGTACTGCGGCTGGGGCGGGTAGCCGTAACCCGGGGCGGGCTGCTGGCCGTAGGGGCCGGGCTGCTGCGGATGGCCGTACGGCCCCGGCTGCTGCTGGGGCTGGGCGTACGGCCCTGAGGCGTACGGGCCCGGCTGGGCCGGCGGCTGCTGCGGGTAGCCGTACCCGGGCTGCGGGGCGCCGGGCGGCGGGCCCTGCGGGGGCGGCGGCGTCTGCGGCGGGCCCTGCGGCGGCGGGGGAGTCTGCGGCGGGCCCTGCGGCGGCGGGGGAGTCTGCGGCGGGCCCTGCGGCGGCGGGGGAGTCTGAGGGGCGCCCTGCGGCGGGGGCGGGGTCTGCGGCGGCTGCGGCGCGCCGAAACCGCTCTGCCGTGGATCCTGCGGTGCGCCGAAACCGCCCTGCGGCGGCTGGTTGGGCGGCTGGCTCATGAGCGGTTCCCCCTTGAGACCGGTGTGGTGCCACGTTCTGTGCCGTCGCGTTTCCGCCACACCGGCTTTTCTCAGACTGTTCTCAGGCGGACCTTTCTATCACCCGCCACCGACAGCGCACCGGGCCGCATCCACCCCTGTTCCCAACGGAGGACCGGCCCGTGATACCGCCGTTATGCGCCTTCACGCCCCCTTCACAGAGCGGCACTTCGCAGTCGCGCCCCTGTCGGCGGAGCGCTTACGCGTCGTCGGCGAGTTCCAGCCAGCGCAGCTCGAGTTCGTCGCGCTGACCTGCCAGGTCCCTCAGTTCCGCGTCGAGTTCGGCGACCTTCGCGAAGTCGGTGGCGTGCTCGGCGATCTGCGCGTGCAGTTTCGTCTCCCGCTCGGAGAGCTTGTCGAGCTGCCGCTCGATCTTCTGCAACTCCTTCTTGGCGGCGCGCGCATCGGCCGCGCTCTTCTCCGGTACGGCCTTCTCGGCGGCGGGAGCGGCGGCCGCGGCGGCGACCTGCGCCTCCATGCGGTGGCGGCGCTCCAGGTACTCGTCGATGCCGCGCGGCAGCATCCGCAGGGTGGCGTCGCCGAGCAGGGCGAACACCCGGTCCGTGGTGCGCTCGACGAAGAACCGGTCGTGGGAGATGACGATCATCGAGCCGGGCCAGCCGTCGAGGACGTCCTCCAGTTGGGTGAGCGTCTCGATGTCGAGGTCGTTGGTGGGCTCGTCGAGGAAGAGGACGTTGGGCTCGTCCATCAGCAGCCGCAGCAGCTGCAGGCGGCGGCGCTCACCACCCGACAGGTCACCGACCGGCGTCCACTGCTTCTCCTTGCTGAAGCCGAACGTCTCGCACAGCTGGCCGGCGGTCATCTCGCGTCCCTTGCCCAGGTCGACGCGTTCCCGTACCTGCTGAACGGCCTCCAGCACACGCAGGTCGGGATCGAGTTCGCCGACTTCCTGGGAGAGGTAGGCCAGTTTGACGGTTTTCCCGACCGCGATCCGCCCGGCGGCCGGCTGTGCCTCGCCCTCGGTCCGCGCGGCCTCGGCCATCGCCCGCAGGAGGGAGGTCTTGCCCGCGCCGTTGACACCGACGAGGCCGATCCGGTCGCCGGGTCCGAGCTGCCAGGTCACATGCTTGAGGAGCACCTTGGGACCGGCCTGGACGGTGACGTCCTCCAGGTCGAAGACCGTCTTCCCGAGCCGGGTCGAGGCGAACTTCATCAGCTCGCTGCTGTCCCGGGGCGGCGGCACGTCCGCGATCAGCTCGTTGGCGGCCTCGACCCGGAAGCGCGGCTTGGAGGTGCGCGCGGGCGCGCCGCGGCGCAGCCAGGCCAGCTCCTTGCGGACCAGGTTCTGCCGCTTGACCTCCTCGGTCGCGGCGATGCGCTCGCGCTCGGCGCGCGCGAAGACGTAGTCGGAGTAGCCGCCCTCGTACTCGAAGACGTCGCCTCTCTGCACGTCCCACATGCGGGTGCAGACCTGGTCCAGGAACCAGCGGTCGTGGGTGACGCACACGAGCGCCGAGCGCCGCTCCCGCAGGTGCTGGGCGAGCCAGGAGATGCCTTCGACGTCGAGGTGGTTGGTGGGCTCGTCGAGGACGATCAGGTCCTGCTCCTCGATGAGCAGCTTGGCGAGCGCGATCCTGCGCCGCTCGCCGCCGGAGAGCGGGCCGATGACGGTGTCGAGCCCCTGCGGGAAGCCGGGCAGGTCGAGACCGCCGAAGAGGCCGGTCAGTACGTCCCTGATCTTGGCGTTCCCGGCCCACTCGTGGTCGGCCAGGTCCCGGATGACCTCGTGCCGGACGGTCGCCTCGGGGTCGAGGGAGTCGTGCTGGGTGAGCACGCCGAGCCGCAGTCCGCCGGAGTGCGTGACCCGGCCGGTGTCGGGCTCCTCCAGCTTGGCCAGCATCCGGATCATGGTCGTCTTGCCGTCGCCGTTGCGGCCCACGACGCCGATGCGGTCCCCCTCGGAGACGCCGAGTGAGACGCCGTCGAGCAGGGCACGGGTGCCGTACACCTTGCTGACGTTCTCGACATTGACCAGATTGACGGCCATTTCTCTCCTGCCCAGGGGGACGATCGACCCTCCAGGGTAGTCGCGCCCGCCGACGGCCCCGCACCCGCGCCCGGTCCCTGACACGTGTGCGCCCCGGGGATCCCCCATCGTCCCCGGGGCGCATCGCCGTGGTCGGCGTCAGCGGCGGGCCGCCGCCGCGCGGACCTCGCCCAGGAGGTCGTACATGATCTGGCCGGGGCACTCGGTGTCGAAGTAGTCGCGGTGCCCGCCGACGGTGTTCGTGTCCTTCTTCGTGCCGTTGACGGGGTTGGTGTACGTCACCCGCGCCTCGGGGTCGAGACCCTTGAACCGGGATATCACCTTGATCAGCCGGATCAGGGACGCCTTGGCCGCGTCCGTGGGGGCCTGGTGGTCGAGGTTGCCGATCAGGGCGATGCCGAGGGCGCCGGAGTTGTAGCCCACGGAGTGGAAGCCGGTGACGAGGTCGCCGTCCGGGTCGAAGGCCGGGATGCCGTCGTCGCCGGAGTAGCGGCCCTCGTAGACGTTGCCCGCCTCGTCGATGAGGAAGTGGTAGCCGATGTCGCTCCAGTCGTTGGTGATCGCGTGGAACTCGTAGATCGCGCGCACCGTCGCGGCCGGGTCGGGATCGTCGTTCGGCGTCGCGGTGTGGTGGACCGTGATGATCTGCAGCGGGTAGTACGTCTCCGGCGAGTTGACCTTGCCGTCCTTGTACCGCTTGGACTCGTCGGCGCCCCAGGCCGGGCGCGAGAGGTAGCGGACGCCCCGCACGCGCGTGGGCTCGCTCGGCACCTGGAAGGTGCGGCCGGGGCCGTCGGTGGTGTCGATCGCGAGCGACCGTACGCCGTCGATGCCGCCCGGGGCCTTCACCTGGTACGCGGTGGCGTCGGCGGCGGCTACCAGGGCCGTGCCGCCGCCCTCGACGGTGGCGCAACCGCTCGTCAGGTTCTGCCAGTTGCCGTCCGCGAGCCGGATGGCGGCGCCCTCCTTCGCGCCGGACCAGCGCACCCCGACGTAGGAGGCGGCGAAGGCGGTGGTGGCCTCGCCGGTGCCGGTGGCGGCCTCGGTGCGGGTGGCGGGGAACTTCTCCGGCGTCGTACCGGAATCGCCGGAGCCGGCGGCGGAGTTGTCCGTCTCGCCTGAGTCGGTGGACGCGAACACCATCGGCGTGACCGCGGCTCCGGCGGCCACCGCACCACCGGCGGCGATCATGCCGCGACGGGACAGGGAGCGCTTTCTACGATGGGACGACTGGGCGGGGGTGGGGGATTCGGACACGGAGGTGTCCCCTTCCAGAAGTGCAGGGTGCAGGTGACGACGCGCGGGCAGACCCATGGCCGACGCCATGACCCGACGCTTGAAACGTCAACCGACCCTAACCGCCGCACTCGTCCCGGGTGTACCGCGATCGCAGTACATCCGTGTGGAGATCGAGCGAAGAACGCGTACTTGTGAGTACGGCGTCACGCTCCGGTGATCCGCACGACCGTCGCACCGGGAACGGGACCGGACGCGGTGCGCACCGCGCGGCAACTGCCGGACGCCCGCAGGGACTCGGCGACCTTCTCGGCCGACTCTGGGTCGCGGGCGAGGAAGGCCGTGGTCGGGCCCGAGCCGGAGACCAGCGCCGTGAGGGCGCCCGCGGCGAGGCCGGCGGCGAGGGTGTCGGCGAGCTCCGGGAAGAGGGAGAGGGCCGCGGGCTGCAGGTCGTTGGAGACGGCCGCGGCGAGCGCGTCGGCGTCGCCCTTCGCGAGGGCGTCGAGCAGCGGCTGCGAGGCGACGGGCTCGGGGATGTCGTTGCCCTCGCCGAGCCGGTCGAACTCCCGGAAGACGGCCGGCGTCGACAGCCCCCGGCCGGCCATCGCGAACACCCAGTGGAAGGTGCCGCCGACGTCGAGCACGCGGAGCTTCTCGCCCCGCCCGGTGCCCAGGGCCGCGCCGCCGACCAGGCTGAACGGCACGTCGCTGCCCAACTCGGCACAGATGTCGAGGAGTTCCTCGCGAGAGGCCCGGGTGCCCCACAACGCGTCGCACGCGAGCAGCGCACCCGCGCCGTCCGCGCTGCCGCCCGCCATACCGCCGGCCACCGGGATGTCCTTGGCGATGTGCAGGTGCACGTCGGGGGTACGGCCGTACCGCGCGGCGAGCGCCTCGGCCGCGCGGGCGGCGAGGTTCGTACGGTCCAGGGGGACCTGGTCGGCGTCGGTGCCGTCACAGGTGACGCGCAGTCCGTCGGGCGAGGGGGTCACCGTGACCTCGTCGTGGAGGCCGACGGCGAGGAAGACGTTGGCCAGGTCGTGGAACCCGTCCGGGCGGGCGGCGCCGACCGCGAGCTGGACGTTGACCTTGGCCGGGACCCGTACGGTGACGCTCGCGCTCACTTACTCGGACTCCTTGTGCTGGGCGGCGGACCGCGTCGGCCCGGCTCCGGCTTCCTTGTGCTCGGCGATGGCCGCGAACTCCTCGACGGTGAGCGCCTCTCCGCGCGCCTGCGGCGAGACCCCGGCCGCCACGAGGGCCGCCTCGGCCGCCGCCGCCGAACCGGCCCAGCCGGCGAGCGCGGCACGCAGCGTCTTGCGGCGCTGGGCGAAGGCGGCGTCGATGACGGCGAAGACCTCGCGCTTGGAGGCGGTGGTCTTGACCGGATCGGTACGCCGGGTCAGGGCCACCAGACCGCTGTCGACATTCGGGGCGGGCCAGAAGACGGTGCGCCCGATGGCGCCGGCCCGCTTGACCTCGGCGTACCAGTTGGCCTTCACCGACGGCACGCCGTACACCTTGGAGCCGGGCGCGGCGGCCAGCCGGTCGGCGACCTCCGACTGCACCATCACGAGGGTGCGTTCGATGCTCGGGAAGGTGGCGAGCATGTGGAGGAGGACCGGGACGGCCACGTTGTAGGGGAGGTTGGCGACCAGCGCGGTGGGCGGCGGGCCCGGCAGCTCGGCGACGTGCATCGCGTCGGAGTGCACCAGCGCGAAACGGTCGGCGCGCTCCGGCATGCGGGCCGCGATGGTGGTGGGGAGCGCGGCGGCCAGTACGTCGTCGATCTCGACGGCGGTGACGCGGTCGGCCACCTCCAGCAGGGCGAGCGTGAGGGAGCCGAGCCCCGGGCCGACCTCGACGACCACGTCGTCGGGGCGGACCTCCGCGGTGCGGACGATACGGCGGACCGTGTTCGCGTCGATCACGAAGTTCTGGCCGCGCTGTTTGGTGGGACGCACACCGAGGGCCGCCGCGAGTTCACGGACGTCGGCGGGGCCCAGCAGGGCGTCGGGGGTGGGGCTGCTCACCCGACAAGGGTACGGGCGCCGCCGGGCGCGATCGTCCGCACGTGACCCGTGAGCGGGGTCTCACCTGTGCAACCGCCCCCCGCAGTGCGGCCAGGGACTCGCCCCCTGCCGCACATACAGCTTCTTCGCACGCATCGTCTGTTCCGCCGCCGGCGCGTCCTGAGGGCGGCCCTCGCCTCCGAGGTTCCGCCAGGTCTGGGTGTCGAACTGGTACAGCCCGCCGTACGTCCCCGACGAGTCCACCGCGTCGGCCTGGCCACCGGACTCGCAGGCCGCGAGGCCGTCCCAGTCCAGCTCACCGGCGCCGCTGACGGACCTCGGCAGGGGCTTCGTGCCCACCTTCACCACCTGTGTCTGCGGTTCACGCACCACCTCGGTCCTGAGCCGCCGCGGCTTCTGCCGGACGCCGTTGACGGTGCGCAGCGAGTACGTGAGCCGTCGCAGCCCCGCCTGCCCGGCCCGCTCGACGACCTCCGTGCCCTTGAAGACCGAGGGATCCTCGATCCGCTCCACGGCGAACGGCAGCGCCTCGTCGCGGATCTCCTTGCGGCCGGTGATCCTCAGGACGGTGACCGTCTGCCCGTCGCGCGGGAAGCTGTCCAGGGAGACGGAGGTGGTGTCCTGGCCTCGCAGGGTGATCCCGGCCTGTTCCACGACCTCGCCCACCGTCGCGGCATTCGTCCGGATGGTGCGTGCCCGCCCGTCCGCCATGACCGTCACCGCCCGCTCGGTCCGCACATCCAGCGCGAGCCCCTCCCGTCCGATGCGCCGGGAGCGCGAGGTCGACAGATACGCGCCCTCCGCACGCACCCCGAGCTGTGTGAGCGCCGCCTCCACCGTGTGCGCCGTCGTCCACACCTCGCGCCGCTGACCGTCGATCGTCAGCCGCACGGGGCGCCCGTAACGCACGGCGATCTCGTCACCGTCGGCGAGCCCCGCGTCCGGCGCGGGCGCGACCACGTCGTGCGCCCCCACCTCGACGCCCTCCTCGGTGAGCAGTTCGGTGACGTCGTCCGCGAAGGTGTGCAGACTGCGCGGCTTGCCGTCGACGCTCAGCTCGATCGCCTTGTCCTTGGCGACGAACGCGCTCGTGCCGCCCGCGAGGAAGGCGACCACCAGCGCCTGCGGTACGAGCCGGCGCATCGTCCCGTCGCCCCGCTCGGCCGCCCGCGCCTTGCGCCGGTGCGCGGCACGCCGTCCGCTCCTGGGGCGCACCACGGGCGGATACGCCGCCTCACTCGTCTCATAGGCGGGCCGGTAGGTGTCCTCGTACGCCCCGTAGGTCTCGTGCGGCTCGTATCTCTCGTAGCCGCTTTCGTAACTGTCCGTACGCGTCACATAGGGGTTGGGCACGCCGTACCCCAGCGTCTGAGCGCTGTACGGGTCGAAGCCGCCGTACGCCCAGGGCCCTTGGGCCGGGGTCGGGTCGTACGTCTCGAACTGCGCGTTGCTCACGACGACACGCTCCAGCGGAGGGGTCCGTTTCGGGCCCCCAGAACCTAGCGGAGGGTCGGTTGCTCACCAAAGCGACTCGACTACGCACAGTGGCGAGCGGCACGCGTAAACCCGTGCGAGCGTTACCCGGCGTTATCGGTCAGTAACCGAAGGCATGTGCCGTGTTCGTCCCGAGCGCCGCCGCCAGCACGTCCTCGTCGATCTCCCGGACGGCCGCCATGGCACGCACCGTGATCGGAATGAGATACGGGGCGTTGGGCCGTCCGCGGTACGGCGCCGGCGTGAGGAAGGGCGCGTCGGTCTCCACGAGGAGCAGTTCCAACGGGGCCACGGCCACCGCGTCCCGCAGGTTCTGGGCGTTCTTGAAGGTGACGTTGCCGGCGAAGGACATGAAGTATCCGGCGCGGGCGCACACCTGCGCCATCGCGGCGTCCCCGGAGTAGCAGTGGAAGACGGTCCGCTCGGGGGCGCCCTCCTCCTTCAGTACACGCAGCACGTCCTCGTGGGCGTCGCGGTCGTGGATGACGAGGGTCTTGCCGTGCCGCTTGGCGATCTCGATGTGGGCGCGGAAGGACGCCTCCTGCGCCTCCTTGCCCTCGGGCCCCGTACGGAAGTAGTCGAGGCCGGTCTCGCCGACGCCCTTGACCTGGGGGAGCGCGGCCAGGCGGTCGATATCGGCGAGCGCCTCGTCGAGGGCCCGCGTGCCGCCGGGCTCGCGCGCCCCCTGCCGGGACCAGCCGTCGGGGTCGCCGTGCACGATGCGCGGCGCCTCGTTCGGATGCAGGGCGACGGTCGCGTGCACGGCGTCGTACGCCGCCGCCGTCTCGGCCGCCCACTGCGAGCCGCGGACGTCACAGCCCACCTGCACCACGGTGGTCACCCCCACCGACGCCGCCTTCGCCAGCCCCTCCTCCACGGTGCCGGACTGCATGTCGAGGTGGGTGTGCGAGTCGGCCACCGGCACCCGGAGCGGTTCCGGGAGGGGCGGGGCGGCGTGCTTGTCGGCGGCGTTCGAAGGCATGCCCCGATCCTACGAAAGGGGCATGCCTTCTCGGCCCGGTGTTCGGCTCAGCCCGCCTTGCGGTGGAAGACGTGCAGGAGATCGGACAGATGCCAGTGGTGGTGCTCCTTGGGCGCCGCCGTCCCGTCGGCCGGCCCGCCCGGCACCTCCACCGGACCCGCGGGCGGCACCCGGTGCTGACGGTGCGCCGCGTCGCGCACCGACGCCACCCGCCCCGACTGCATGATCCGTACGACGTGGTTGTCGCAGTTGGGACATGAGGGCCGGCTCAGCGGCGACGGCACGATCCGGCCGTCGGCCACGTACATCACGAACTCACGACCCTCGCCGTCTATGTGGTGCTCTATCTCGTACGACGCCTCCCAGCCGTGCCCGCAGCGCATGCAGGCGAAGGAGTACGACTCGTTCACGACGGCGGTCGCCCCGTTGCGAAGGCCGGTCTGCCCAGTGATCTCGCTCATGCCAGCTCCTGTGGTCCGCTGGAGGGACGGGTCACGTCCCACAACCCAGTGGACTCCTCCGCAGGAGTGAAGGCACGGGATCTGTCCAGTGTTGGCGCCGACTTGGACGTTCCTTGCCGAAAGGCCCGGGTCCCTTTACCCCGGCATGGGGCGCACGCTCATGCGATATACGCCCTGCTCACACAGCGTTTCACGCCCCCGCCTTCTTGGCCGCCACGACGGCGTCGAAGACCTCCCGCTTGGGCACTCCGGCCTCCACCGCCACCGCCGCGATGGCCTCCTTGCGCCGCTCGCCCGCTTCTTCGCGGATGCGAACCCGGCGCACCAGTTCCCCGGCGTCGACCTCCTCGGCACCCTTCTCGGGAGCCCCCTCGACGACGACGGTGATCTCCCCGCGTACGCCCTCGGCGGCCCAGGCCGCGAGCTCCCCCAGCCCGCCCCGCTTGACCTCCTCGTACGTCTTGGTCAGTTCCCGGCACACGGCGGCCCGCCGCTCGGCACCGAACACCTCGGCCATCGCGGCGAGCGTGTCGTCGAGCCGGTGCGGTGCCTCGAAGTAGACGAGCGTGCGCCGCTCCTCGGCCACCTCCTTCAGCCGCCCCAGCCGCTCCCCCGCCTTGCGCGGCAGGAAGCCCTCGAAGCAGAACCGGTCCACCGGCAGCCCCGACAGCGCGAGCGCGGTGAGCACGGCCGACGGCCCGGGTACGGCGGTGACCCGGATGTCCTTCTCCACGGCCGCCGCGACCAGCCGGTACCCGGGGTCGGACACGGACGGCATCCCGGCGTCGGTCACCAGCAGCACCCGCGAGCCCGCCAGGAGCGCCTCGACCAGCTCGGGCGTGCGGGCCGACTCGTTGCCCTCGAAGTACGACACGATCCGCCCCGCCGGCTGCACGCCCAGCGCCTGGGTCAGGCGCTTGAGCCGCCGGGTGTCCTCGGCGGCGACCACGTCCGCGCCGGCCAGTTCCTCGGCGAGCCGGGGCGGGGCGTCCTTGACGTCGCCGATGGGGGTGCCTGCCAAAACAAGGGTTCCTGTCACGTTTCCATCCTCGCAGGGCGCATCCACGCGACTCCCACAGACGTGTTCCCTACGATGGCGCGGTGACCAGTACCGCGTCCTCCATGGACACCCGGCAGGGCCAGGCACCGCACGAGCAGCGGCCGTCGTGGCAGCAGCGGCTGCGCCGATTCGGCTACACGGCGGCGCCCAGAAGCGACGTACGCGACCAGCTGGTGCCGCCGTACGTCCAGCCCAGCCCGCGGATGTGGCAGTTCCTCGGCGTCTCGCGCCCGCTCGCCGAGCGGATCTCGCGCTGGTCGGGCTGGGGCGGTCCGCTGCTGGTGACGCTGCTGGCCGGGGTGCTGCGGTTCTGGAACCTGGGCAACCCGAAGAAGGTGATATTCGACGAGACGTACTACGCCAAGGACGCGTGGGCGCTCGTCCACCGCGGCTTCGAGGTCAACTGGGACAAGAACGTCAACGACCTGATCCTGTCGACCAACGGCGACGTGCCCATCCCGACGGACGCGGCGTACGTCGTGCATCCGCCGGTCGGCAAGTACGTCATCGGGCTCGGCGAGCTGATGTTCGGGTTCAACCCGTTCGGCTGGCGCTTCATGACGGCGCTGCTGGGCACCCTCGCCGTACTGATGCTCTGCCGCATCGGCCGCCGTATCTTCCGCTCGACCTTCCTGGGCTGTCTCGCGGGCGGGTTGATGGCGGTGGACGGGCTGGCCTTCGTGATGGCGCGCACCTCGCTGCTCGACGGGGTGCTGATGTTCTTCGTGCTGGCGGCGTTCGGCTGCCTGGTCCTCGACCGGGACCGGGCCCGCGCGAAACTCGCCGCGGCACTGCCGGTCGACGCCGACGGCCGGGTCCGCCCCGACGCGCACATCGCGGAAACCCTCCGCCTGGGCCTTCGCCCCTACCGCTGGCTGGCCGGTCTGATGCTGGGCCTGGCCATCGGCACCAAGTGGAACGGCCTGTACTTCCTGGTCGCGTTCGGCCTGCTGACGGTGCTCTGGGACGTCGGCGCCCGCAAGGTCGCCGGCGCCCACCACCCGTACACCGCGGTGGTCAAGCGCGACCTGGGTCTGGCCTTCCTGGCGACGGTGCCGGTGGCGATCGTCACCTACATCGTGTCGTGGGCGGGCTGGATCCTGTCCTCGACCAACGGCAAGGGCGGCTACTACCGCGACTGGGCCACCGCCAACGGCCGCTCCAGCGACTGGTCGTGGCTGTTCCCCGACTGGTGGCTCAGCCTGTGGCACTACGAGCACCAGGTGTACGAGTTCCACGTCGGCCTGTCGTCCCCGCACACCTACCAGTCCAACCCGTGGAGCTGGCTCGTCGTCGGCCGCCCGGTGTCCTACTTCTACGAGTCCCCCACTCCCGGCAAGGACGGCTGCCCCGTCGACGCGGGCGAGAAGTGCGCCCGCGAGGTGCTGGCCCTCGGCACACCCCTGCTGTGGTGGGTGGCGGCCTTCGCGGTCCTGTACGTCCTGTGGCGCTGGGCCTTCCGCCGCGACTGGCGCGCGGGCGCCATCGCCTGCGGCGTGGCAGCGGGTTACCTCCCCTGGTTCCTCTACCAGGAACGCACGATCTTCTTCTTCTACGCCGTCGTCTTCCTCCCCTTCCTCTGCCTGGCCGTGGCCATGCTCCTCGGCGCGATCATCGGCCCACCGGGCTCCAGCGACACCCGGCGGGTGGCGGGGGCGACGGGGGCGGGGGTGCTGGTGCTGCTGATCGCGTGGAACTTCATCTACTTCTGGCCGATCTACACGGGGCAGGCGATTCCGATCGACGACTGGCGGTCGCGGATGTGGCTGGACACCTGGGTCTAGCCGGGGGCGAGGTGCGGCGCGTCAGTCCTGGACGATGACGTCAGGGCTGGTCCCGCCGGACGGTTTGTCCGTGCCGGGGCCGCCGTGAAGCTCGTCCGGGCCCGGGCCGCCGTACGGCTCGTCGTCGCCGGGGCCGCCCTGTACTCGAGCCCTCGCTCCATCCCGGCCGTGGCGGGCGCCGCCGGGTTGCCGCGCTTCGGGCTCAGGGCCGCCGGCAGGGCGAGAGCCGTGCCGAGCGCCAGCACCCGGTACGGACGCCGCGCGAAACGTGCGGAGTCCGGGGAATCGATACGGCGGGGGAGGACCTCCGGGGCCCGGTTGCGATGACCGACGACCTTCTGACCGACGAACCCCGCGCCTGGTTGCCCGCCCCGCCCGTGTCGGAACATGTCGATCGTTCGGCCAAGAATCGGTCACACATTCGGACACCAAAAGGAAACAAGTCCCACTGGTTTCCCTCATGTCACTTACAGTGCGGGAGACATAACGGGGAGGGGACCATGCCCAAGGGGGTCAAGGCCGCCGTCATAGGCGGCGTGTTCGCGGTGATGGTGGGCGGAGCCGGCTACGGCGCCTACAACATCGTGTCGGCGTTGAACGGCGGTGGGGCGACGGGGTCCGCGGGACCCGCGCCGGAGCGGACCGGGCCGCCGAGTGCGGAGGAGGTCGAGGAGGCCTCGGCCAAGTTCTTCGCCGGCTGGGAGAAGGGCGAGGCCGCGCAGGCCTCGACGTACACGAACAACGACGCAGCCGCCGTGGCGGTGCTGTCCTCCTACAGCGAGGACGCGCACATCACCGGCGTGCAGATCACGCCCGGGGCGGCGCGGGGCGCCACGGTGCCGTTCACGGTGAAGGCCAAGGTGTCCTACGAGGGCAGCTCCAAGCCGCTCACCTACAAGAGCGAGCTCACCGTCGTCCGCGGCAAAACCACCGGGCGTGCCCTCGTCGACTGGCAGCCCACCGTGATCCACCCGCAGCTGAAGCGGAACGACACCCTCGTGACCGGCGAGGCCGCGAGCCCGCCCATCGAGGCCGTCGCCCGTGACGGCGCCGTGCTGACGAAGGAGAAGTACCCCTCGCTCGGCCCGATCCTGGACGCACTGCGCGCCAAGTACGGCGACAAGGCGGGCGGCGAGCCCGGCGTCGAGCTGTCGATACGGCACGCCGACCAGTCGCCGGACACTTCGCTGCTGACCCTGTCGAAGGGCAAGCCCGGCAAACTGGAGACGACGCTCAGCGCGAGCGTGCAGGCGGCGGCCGAGAAGGCCGTGAAGAAGTACGCCCAGTCGTCGGTCGTCGCCGTCAAGCCGAGCACCGGCGAGGTGCTGGCCGTGGCGAACCACCGCGAGGACGGCTTCAACGCCGCCTTCGAGGGACGCGTCGCCCCGGGCTCCACGATGAAGATCCTCACCTCGGCGATGCTCATCGACAACGGCGTCACCACGATGAACGGCCCGGCGCCCTGCCCGCAGACGGCCACCTGGCAGAGCCAGACCTTCAAGAACCTCGACGGCCTGAAGGCCGACGAGAGCGCGAGCGCCACGCTCGCCAATGGCTTCCTGCGCTCCTGCAACACGGCCTTCATCAAGCTCGTCGACGAGGACCCGCTCACCGACTCCTCGCTGACGAACGAGGCGCAGGAGCGCTTCGGGCTCGGCCGGGACGACTGGAAGACCGGCATCGTCTCCTTCGACGGCAGCGTCCCCGCCTCCACCGGCCCGGACCGCGCGGCCAACGCCATCGGCCAGGGCCAGGTCCAGATGAGCCCGCTGAACATGGCGTCGGTGACGGCGACCGCGATCACCGGCGACTTCCGCCAGCCGTATCTGATCTCGCCCGACCTCGACGACCGCCAACTGGCCACCGCCAAGGGGCTGCCCGGCAGCACGGCCACCCAGCTGAAGCAGATGATGCGGCTGACCGCGACCCAGGGCACCGCCGCGCCGGCCATGTCCGCGCTCGGTGGGGACATCGGTGCCAAGACCGGTTCCGCCGAGGTCGACGGAAAGGCCACCTCGGACAGCTGGTTCACCGGCTTCCGCGATGATGTGGCGGCCGCGGCCATGTCCCAGGAGGGCGGCCACGGCGGCGACGCGGCGGGGCCGATTGTCGCAGCCGTGCTACGAGCGTCCGGCTGAACTTATCCCCCGCGGCACGGGACTCTAGGGTGGTCGTCGTCGTTGGTATGCGTGAGGTCGGTGGGGCGGCGGGGGCCCCTGGAATACGCGAGGGAACGGAAAGCAGTGGGCAACAGAAGGCGCGTCGCCGAGCGACGGAAGACCAACCCCGCCGTGCTCGGCGGGATGATCGCCGTGGTGCTCGGCGGCGCCGGGTTCGGGGTCTACGCGCTGCTGGGCAGCGGCGCGGCGGCCGAGAACGACACGGGCTCGTCGAGCTCCGGCCAGAAGGCCAAGGCCGTCAAGACCGGCCCGCTGTCGGCCAAGGAGGTCACGACCGCGGCCGAGGACTTCCTCACCGCATGGCAGCAGGGCAAGGTGCCCGAGGCGGCCGCCGCCACCGACGACACCACGGCCGCGAAGGCCCTGCTGACCGGCTACACCAAGGACGCCCACATCAAGGACGTCACCCTCACCGCCGGCACCCGCACCGGCGCCAAGGTCCCCTTCTCCGTGAAGGGCTCGGTGTCGTACAAGGGCACCACCAAGCCGCTGGCGTACGACAGCTCGCTCACCGTGGTCCGGCGTGCCGAGGACGGCAAGCCGCTGGTCGAGTGGCACTCCGCGGTCGTCCACCCCGACCTCAAGGACGGCGACACCCTCGTCACCGGCGCGTCCGGCACCCCGCCGGTCAAGGCCCTCGACCGGGACGGCGGCGAGCTGACGGAGAAGGAGTACCCGTCGCTGGGCTCGGTCCTGGACAGCCTGCGCGAGAAGTACGGCGAGAAGGCCGGCGGCAAGGCGGGCGTCGAGCTCCAGGTGATCCGGGGCGAGGAGTCCAAGAAGGCCGAGCTGTCCGACAAGACCCTGGTGGAACTGAGCAAGGGCACACCGGGCACCGTGGAGACGACGCTGAGCCCGGCGATGCAGGCCGCCGCGGAGGAGCAGGTCGCCTCGAAGGCGAAGGCGTCGGTGGTCGTCCTGCGCCCGTCGACCGGCGAGATCCTGGCGGTCGCCAACTCCTCGCACGGCTTCAACACCGCGTTCCAGGGCTCCCTCGCGCCCGGCTCCACGATGAAGGTCATCACCTCCTCGCTGCTGCTGGAGAAGGACCTCGCGTCGGCGGACGAGGAGCACCCCTGCCCGAAGTACTTCACGTACGGCCACTGGAAGTTCCAGAACGACGACAAGTTCGAGATCAAGGGCGGCACGTTCAAGGCGAGCTTCGCCCGCTCCTGCAACACGGCCTTCATCAGCCAGGCACCCGAGCTGGACGACGACAGCCTCACCAAGCAGGCCCAGCAGGTCTTCGGCCTGTCCCTGAACAACTGGTCCGTCGGTGTCTCCACCTTCGACGGAGCCGTCCCGGTCCAGTCGCAGGCCCAGATGGCGGCCGAGCTCATCGGGCAGGGCGGGGTGCGGATGAACCCGCTGAACATGGCGTCGGTCTCGGCGACCGTGAAGACGGGCACCTTCAAGCAGCCGTACCTGGTCTCCCCCGAGGTCGACGGACGGCAGCTCGCGACGGCCTCGCGCACCATGTCCGCGGCCACGCTGTCCCAGCTGCGCGAACTGATGGCCTACACGGCGGCCTACGGCACGGCGGCCGAGGCGATGTCCGGGGTCACCGGTGACGTCGGTGCCAAGACCGGCTCGGCGGAGGTCGACGGCCAGAAGAAGCCGAACGGCTGGTTCACCGCGTACCGGGGCGACTTGGCGGCGGCCGGTGTGGTGCAGCAGGGCGGGCACGGCGGCGACACGGCAGGCCCGATCGTGGCGGCACTGCTGAAGACGGGCGGCTGAGCCTCAGCCCACCGCTGAGCCTCAGCGACCCAGCTGAGCTTCACGCGCCACGGGTGCAGGTGTTGCGGCGGCCAGGTACGTCCGCCGCAGAAACCTCATCAGCGCCTTCGTATCGAACTGCACGACGTAGTCCCCTTGCGCGGAGTGGAACTCGACCACGGCCTGCACCCGCCCGCACGGCCATACCTGGACGTCGCCGGAGCCGGCGGGTGCGCGCAGGCCCTGTTCGAGGAGATCCCGGGAGAAGCTCCACTCGTGCGGGCCGGGCAGGCGCATCCGGACGGCGCGCGGGTCGGTGTCCGGGTCGTAGCACAGGACAACCGGAATCGCGCCTCGCTCATCCAGCACCTGGACGTCGGCGTCAGTGACGATATGGGCTCGCGCGTACTGCTCGACTACGGACATCGGACGACCCCTTACCGTATGTCACCTGTGCGGAAACTGTGCGTCCGCCTGCACATCCAATGTCCCATATTTCCGGGATTACACCCTCCGGAGCGACTTATCTCTCGTTAACAACAGAGAGAGTCTCGCTCTTGCAAACTGTTCGCATCAAGCCACATCATCGAACCGTGCACGTACCTGACGGATTCATAGACGCCCCCACCTCCGCCGTGACCGGAGTGGTCGCCGCCGCCGCTGTCGCCGTGAGCCTGCGCGGCGCGCGCCGTGAGCTCGACGAGCGGACGGCCCCCTTGGCCGGCCTCGTCGCCGCCTTCATCTTCGCCGTGCAGATGCTGAACTTCCCCGTCGCGGCGGGGACCAGCGGCCATCTTCTCGGGGGCGCGCTCGCGGCGATCCTCGTCGGCCCCTACACAGGGGTGCTGTGCATCTCGGTCGTCCTGCTCATGCAGGGCATCCTGTTCGCGGACGGCGGGCTGACCGCCCTCGGCGTGAACATCACCAACATGGCGATCGTGACGACGGTCGTCGCCTACGCCGTCTTCCGCGGCCTGGTGAAGGTGCTGCCGCGCAGCCGCCGTTCGGTCACCGTCGCCTCCTTCGTCGCCGCCCTGCTGTCCGTCCCGGCGGCCGCGCTGGCCTTTACAGTGATGTACGCGGTCGGCGGCACCACCGACGTCTCCATCGGCAAGGTCGCCACCGCTATGGTCGGCGTGCACCTGCTGATCGGCATCGGCGAGGCCGCGATCACCGCACTGACCGTCGGCGCCGTCGTCGCCGTACGCCCGGATCTCGTGTACGGCGCCCGCGACCTGCGTCAGCGCCTGCGACTGCGGGTCAACGGCGAGCTGGTGGACGCGCCCGCCGCCGAGCCGGCCGTCCCGGTCGCCGCCCGCTCCCCGCGCAAGGTGTGGGCCGTCGGCCTCGTCGCCTCCCTGGTGCTCGCCGGGTTCGTCAGCTTCTACGCCTCCGCCAGCCCGGACGGCCTGGAGAAGGTCGCCGCCGACCACGGCATCGACAAGAAGGCCGAGGACCACGCCAACGCCGACTCCCCGCTCGCCGACTACGGCGTCAAGGACATCACCGACGCCCGTCTGTCCGGCGGCCTCGCGGGCGTGATCGGCGTCGGCGTGACCGTGGTCGCGGGCAGCGCGGTGTTCTGGGCGGTGCGCAGGCGCCGTACGGACGACGTCTCGCCCACGAGCACCACCGCCGGTTCGAGCGCCTGACATGGGCGCAGGGCACGCACACCGGCTGTACCGGCACGGGCACTCGCCCGTGCACGGTCTGCCGCCGCACACCAAGCTCGCCGCGACGTTCGCGTTCGTGGTGGTCGTGGTGTCGACGCCGCGGGAGGCGATGTGGGCGTTCGGCCTGTACGCCGCGCTGCTCGGTCTCGTCGCGTACGCCGCCCGCGTGCCCGCCGGGTTTCTGCTCAAGCGGCTGCTGATCGAGGTGCCGTTCGTCGCGTTCGCCGTGCTGATGCCCTTCGTGGCGGAGGGCGAGCGGGTCGAGGTGCTGGGCATGTCGCTGAGCGTCAGCGGGCTGTGGGGCGCGTGGAACGTGCTGGCCAAGGGCACGCTCGGCGTGGCCGCCTCCGTCCTGCTCGCCTCCACCACCGAGCTGCGCGAACTGCTGCTCGGCCTCCAGCGGTTGAAGCTGCCGCCGCTCCTCGTGCAGATCGCGTCCTTCATGATCCGCTACGGCGATGTCATCGCGGACGAGATGCGGCGGATGCGCATCGCGCGGGAGTCACGCGGCTTCGAGGCGAAAGGCGTGCGCCACTGGGGCGTGCTCGCGAAGTCGGCGGGCGCGCTGTTCATCCGTTCCTACGAGCGCGGCGAGCGGGTGCATCTGGCCATGGTCAGCCGCGGGTACGCCGGTTCGATGCCGGTGATCGACGAGGTGACCGCGTCCCGGGCGCAGTGGTCGTACGCCCTCGCGCTCCCCTTCTCCGCCCTTGTCGTCTGTCTGCTGGGATGGATGCTGTGACAGCTTCTCTCGAGGTCTCGGGCCTCGCCTTCGCCTACCCCGACGGCCACCAGGCCCTGTTCGGCGTGGACTTCTCCATCGCGCGCGGCGAACGGGTCGCGCTGCTCGGCCCGAACGGCGCCGGCAAGACGACCCTCGTGCTGCACCTCAACGGCATCCTGACCGGCGGTACGGGCACGGTGCGGGTCGCCGGGCTGCCCGTCGGCAAGCAGCACATGGCCGAGATCCGGCGCCGGGTCGGCATCGTGTTCCAGGACCCGGACGACCAGTTGTTCATGCCGACGGTCCGTGAGGACGTGGCCTTCGGGCCCGCGGCGGCCGGGCTCAAGGGCGCGGAGCTGGAGGAGCGGGTCGACCGGGCGCTGGAGCGGGTCGGCATGGCGGAGTTCAAGGACCGTCCGCCGCACCACCTCTCCTTCGGGCAGCGGCGCCGGGTCGCGGTGGCGACCGTGCTGGCGATGGAACCGGAGATCCTCGTCCTCGACGAGCCCTCCTCCAACCTCGACCCCGCCTCCCGCCGCGAACTGGCCGACATCCTGCGCTCGTTGGACGTGACCGTCCTGATGGTCACCCACGACCTGCCGTACGCCCTGGAGTTGTGCCCGCGCTCCCTGATCCTCAGCGAGGGTGTGATCGCGGCGGACGGGAAGACGGCCGGACTCCTCGCGGACGACGAGCTGATGCGCGCCCACCGACTGGAGCTGCCCTTCGGCTTCGACCCGCGTTCCGTGACAATGGGCGCGTGACGCATCAAGAGGACGCGGGATCGCTGTCCCTGGACGATCAGCTCTGCTTCGCGCTGTACGCCGCCCAGCGCGCGGTGACGGCCGCCTACCGCCCGCTCCTCGACGAACTCGGCCTCACCTACCCGCAGTACCTCGTGCTGCTGGTCCTGTGGGAGCGGGGCGAGACGACGGTGAAGGAGCTGGCCGCCGCGCTGCGGCTCGACTACGGCACCGTCTCACCCCTGCTGAAGCGGCTGGAGGCGGCCGGCCTGGTACGGCGTGAGCGCTCTTCGCGGGACGAGCGGTCCGTGCTCGTGGCCGTCACGGGGCGCGGGCAGGAACTGCGGGAGCGCGCGAAGTGCGTGCCCGGCTCGCTGCTCACCGCGACGGGGCTCGACGCGACGAGGGTCTCGCGCTTGCGCGAGGAGCTGTGGCAGCTCGCGCACAGAGCCCACCCCGCCGTGGACCACACGCCCTGAACTCGGGTTACCCCCGGTTGCTACCCCCTGGTAACGGCGAACGACGTACCGGCCAGTACCTTGTGCACGATGTACTTGTGCGCGCCTTTTCCGCTGCGCGCCGTTTCTGGGGGGAGGGCCAACCATGACCGACGAGGGCACCACCGTCGACACCCGTCCGACGAAGATCATGTACGTCGCCGAGGCCACCGCGCACGGCGGCCGGAACGGCTATGTCACCAGCCAGGACGGCCAGATCGAGCTGAAGGTCGCGATGCCGCCGCAGCTGGGCGGCGACGGCAACGGGACCAACCCCGAGCAGCTGTTCGCCGCCGGCTACAGCACCTGCTTCCACAGCGCGCTGATCCTCGTCGGCAACCGCGAGGGCTACGACCTCACCGGATCCACGGTCGCCGCCAAGGTCGGCATCGGCCCCAACAAGGACCGCGGCTACGGCCTCGCGGTCGCCCTCAGCGTCTCCCTGCCGGTGCTGGACGCGGACGTCGCGGCCAAGCTGGTCGACGCCGCGCACGAGGTCTGCCCGTACTCCAACGCCACCCGGGGGAACATCGACGTCACGATCCTGCTTGGGTAGAAGGGCACCCGCACAAGGCAGGACGAGGAGACGGACGTGGACGCGAACGGCACAGTGGCCGAGGGCTTCGAGCCGGTCAGGGAGGCGTTCGTTCGGAACTTCACCGCGCTCGGGGAGCGCGGCGCGGCCGTCGCCGTGTACCGGGACGGGCGCAAGGTCGTCGACCTGTGGGCCGGCACGAAGGACGTCGACGGCACGCAGGCGTGGCAGCACGGCACCGCGCAGGTCGTGCGCTCGGCGACCAAGGGCGTCGCCGCCGCCGTACCGCTGTTGCTGCACCAGCGTGGGGTGCTGGACCTGGACGCGCCGGTGGGCGAGTACTGGCCGGAGTTCAAGGCGCACGGCAAGGAGCGGCTGCTGGTGCGGCACGTGCTGAACCACCGCGCCGGGCTGCCGGTCCTGGACCGCCCGCTCACGCCCGAGGAGGCGATGGACCCGCACCGCGGACCGGCGGCGGTGGCCGCGCAGACGCCGGTGTGGGAGCCGGGCACCGACCACGGCTATCACGCGCTGACGTACGGCTGGCTGCTGGACGAGCTGGTGCGGCGGGTGACGGGCCGCTGGGCGGGCGAGTGGCTCGCGGCGGAGGTCACCGGTCCGCTGGGCGCGGATCTGTGGCTCGGGCTGCCGGAGTCGGAGGCGGGCCGGGTGGGCCGTACCGGACGGGTCGAGGGGCCGGAGCCGGCGGGCGGACTGCGCGCACGGCCCAAGCGCTCGGTCACCGACGCCTACCAGGACCCGGACTCCCTCACCCGCCGCGCGTTCGCCGCCATCACCCCGTTCCCCGACCAGAACGACCCTGCCTACCGCGCCGCCGCCCTCCCCGCGACGAACGGCATCGCGACGGCCGACGGACTGGCCCGCGTCTACGCGGCGCTGATCGGCGAGGTCGACGGCGTACGGCTCTTCGACCCGGCGACGGTGGAGCTGGCCAGATCCGAGGAGTCGTCGGGCCCGGACCGCATCCTGGTCGTGAACACCCGCTTCGGCCTCGGCTACATGCTCCACGGCACCGCGTCCCCCCTGCTCGGCCCCGGCTCCTTCGGCCACCCCGGCCGCGGCGGCGCCCTCGGCTTCGCCGACCCGGAGACGGGGATCGCGTTCGGCTATGTGACGAACGGCTTCCGCAAGACGGTGACGGCGGATCCGAGGGCGCAGGGTCTGATACGGGCGCTACGGACGTCGCTGGCGGGCCAGGCCGTGTCCTAGGACTGCCGGAGCCGGTGGCTCACACGTGGATCGGGTGCGAGGTACGCCCCGACGCCGAGTCGATCTCGCTGTGCGCCTTGGTCAGCATCTGCATCGCGAGTTCGTTCAGCGCTCGGGCACCGGCGATCTCCTCCCCCACACGTGGCTGCTGGGAGTCGGTGTGGTGTCGGGTGGCGTGCCCGTGGGCCCGTACTTCCGTGCCGTCGGGAAGCCGCACCATCGCCACCGCCCGCGTGTGCTGGTCGTCCTCCAGGAACTCCAGCTCGACATGCCATCCCACTGTGGTGTGCATCATGACGATCACCTCCGGAAGAACTGTTTCCAGGGTGCTCCCTCGGGGGCGCCCGCGCCTAGTCGGGTACGGCGACGCTTTCGCACCCAGGGACGAACGGGGCAACTCGGGATCAGGTGACACTCGGCACAGAACCTACGACAGACGGTCGCGGCCTGCTTCCATGGAGATGTCGCGCGCCGGACCTGGCCCCGCCGTCACCGCCACCTCCCCCGTTAACCACTCAGGGCCACGTAAAGGACATGCGCTGCTGCTTCTCCGCTCATCTCCCCGCTCTCGCAGCACTCTCGGCCTTCCCCGGCCCCTGCGAGGTGCTGCGCTCCGGCGCGCGTCTCGCACCTGCTCTGGCGCGGTCGGCCTCGGCCGCCGTGCGCCGGGCCCGCTCCCCGCATCCCGATGACCTGTCCGCCGTCAACCTGGAACTGGTCACGCTGACCGAGGACCGCGCCGTCGTCACCTGGTACACCGGCATCCCCGGCACCAACGACGGCCTGGGCCACCCCCTCCCCGCGATCACCGAGGGCGAGGTCGTCTACGGCACCCACCCCGGCCGGCTCAACCACACCGCCTCCGAGGGCCGGCCGACCGCCCATCACCAGGTCGAGCTCACCGGCCTGGAGCCGGGGCAGACGTACTACTACCAGGCCCGCTCCCGCGGCGTGGCCGCGACGCCCACACCGCTGCACCTCGTACGCGGCAACGCGGTGGGCACCTCGACGTTCGGGTTCGGCTCCGGCGGCGGGCCGTACTCCTTCACCACCCCGCAGCCCCCGCCCGGCCGGCATCTGCTGTCGATCGCCCTCTGCAACGACCTGCACCTCGGCGAGACCACCGCCGGCCTGGTCGGCGGCCTGCCCCTGCTGCGCGGGGTCGCGCAGCAGCCGGGCCGGGCGCCGTATCCGGAGCTCATGAGCCGGGCCCTGGTCGAGGAGGCCCGGCGGCGCGGGGCCGACCTGCTGCTGGCCGGGGGCGACATCTCGGCCGGCGGGGCGGCCCACGACCTGGGCGAGGCCCGCCGGATCCTGGACGGCTTCGGCACGCACGGGCAGGACTACTTCGTCGTACGCGGCAATCACGACCGCGCCAAGGACGGCGGCACCTTCCGCACGGCCTTCCCGGTCGCGGGCGGACCCGGCTACTTCGCCCGTGACCTCGGCGGACTGCGGATCATCGGCCTCGACACCTACGCCAAGTCGGGCAACGGCGCCGACGCGGGCGGCCTCGGCGCCGAGCAGCTGGCGTGGTTCCAGGATCGGCTGCGGGAGCAGCCCGACCAGCCGACGGTGGTGTTCGGCCACCATCCGCTGACCGTGCGGGACTCCGTCTTCCCGGTGACCCGCGGCCAGTGTCTGGAGCGCCGCCAGGCCCGTGCCGTGGTCGACGCCTACGCCGCCGCGCCCGGTGTCTTCCTGCACCACGCCGGCCACACCCACCGCAACAAGCGCACGATGCTGCTGCGCGCCCCGCACGTCACCCATCAGGAGGTCGCCGCCGCCAAGGAGTACCCCGGCGGTTTCACCCTGGTGCGCATCCATTCCGGCGGCTACGCCCTCAACCACTACAAGGCCGGCGACACCGCCGCCCGGCAGTGGAGCGAGCGCAGCCGGCGGGTCGCCGCGGGCCTGTGGCCGCACCACGCGCTCGGCCGTTCGGTCACCGACCGCAACAGCATGCGGGCGCACGACCTGTCCGGTGTCGCGGGGCGTGAATAGCGCGTGACCGTGGGTGTTCGTAGCATCGAGACATGGCGACCCTCTGGGAGCTCATGCGCGACTGCATCCCCGACGACCACGCTCGGCAGGTCACCTCGCGGTATTACGTCGACGAGGTGATGGCCGCCCCCGGCGCACCCGGGCTGGTCGTCGACCTGGGGTGCGGTCGTGGCACCTCCGCCAAGCTGTTCCGCAGGCACGACCCCGAGGTGCGGTGGGTCGGCGTGGACATCCGTGACTCGCCGGAGGCCGGGCAGCGCACACCGGGCGGCGACCCGGTGGTGCACTACGACGGCGTCCGCCTCCCCCTCGGCTGCGGCTCGCTCCCGCTGGTCTACTCGCACCAGGTCTTCGAACACGTCGCCCGTCCGCGCGAGCTGCTCGCGGAGATCGCCCGGGTGCTGAAGCCCGGCGGCCGCTTCATCGGGTCGACGTCCCAGTTCGAGCCGTACCACTCCTTCAGCCTGTGGAACTACACGCCGTACGGCTTCCGGATGCTGGTCGAGGACGCCGGGCTCGTGCTGGAGGAGATCCGGCCCTCCCTCGACGGAGTCGCGCTGATCATGCGCAGCTACCTCGGCCGGCCGCCCGAGTACAGCCGCTACTGGGACGAGCAGTCCCCGCTGAACACCGAGATCGACGGCTGGGCCAAGCATGGCCGCCGCCGCACGGCCCTGGTGAACCTGCGGAAGCTGACGTACTGCGGCCAGTTCGCGTTCCGGGTGGCCAAGGCGTAGGGCTCCGCCGGTCGGGCCGTCGTTCGTGTGCGGCGCCGTCGTGGCCGGTCGCGCAGTTCCCCGCGCTCCTTGGGGCGTTGCCCGGAACGGCGCCGCTGACCCCACCCGCATGCGACGACCCGGGCCCAGGCGCCTCAACCCGTGTGCAGCATCAACCCGATCCCCACGACCAGCAGCCCCGCCGCCAGGATCCGCCCCAGCCCGAACCGCTCCTTGAAGAACACCGCCCCGATCGCCGCCCCCACGATGATGGACGACTCCCGCAGCGCGGCGATCGGCGCCAGCTCCGCCTTCGTCTGGGCCCACAGGACCAGCGCGTACGCGGTGACGGACAGCGCCGCGCCCAGCAGCCCGAGCGCGGCGAACGGTCGCAGCACGGCGACCGTCTCCCCGCGCCAGCGCCAGACGGCGTACGCGGGGATGACGAGCCCCTCGACCACCATCAGCCAGGCGATATAGCCGAGGGACGAACCCGAGGCCCGTACGCCCAGCCCGTCCAGCACGGTGTACGCCGCGATGCTCAGCCCGGTCGCCAGCGCCGCGCCGATCGCGGCCCAGTTCGGCCGGCGCCCGCGCAGCCCCCACAGCGCGACACCGGTCAACCCCGCGCAGGACAGGGCGATTCCGGTGGCCGCCCAGCCGTCCGGCACCTCGTGCGCGAACACCGCGGCGAGCACGGCGACCACGAGCGGCGCGGTGCCGCGCGCGAGCGGGTAGGCCAGCCCGAAGTCGCCCAGCCGGAAGGACTTCATCAGCAGCGCGAAGTAGACGATGTGGACGACCGCGGAGGCCAGCAGATACGGCCACGCCCGTGCCGCCGGGAACGTCCCGAAGGGCATCAGCGCCAGCCCGATCAGCACGCCGCCACCGGCGATGAGCGTGAACCCCACCAGCTTGTCGGTGATCTTGTGGGCGATGGCGTTCCAGCCGGCGTGCGTGACCGCGGCGAGCAGGACGGCGGCGGTGACCAGCGGGGTCACGAAGTCTGCTCGCGCACGTCCACCAGGGTGGCGCCGGCGTGGGCGACGAGGTCCTCGGGCGCCATGGGGAAGACCGCGTGCGGGTTTCCGGCGGCGGCCCACACGACCTCGTGCTCCAGCAGCGACCGGTCGGCGAGCACCCGCGTCTTCGTGAGGTGCCCGAAGGGCGGTACGCCCCCGATGGCGTATCCGGTCGTCTCCCGGACGACGTCCACCTTGGCCCGCGTGACCTTCTGGGCGCCCAGTGCCTTCCGGACGAGCTCCAGGTCGACCCGCGACGCCCCGTCCATCAGGACCAGCACCGGCACCCCGTCGGCCGCGAAGATCAGCGACTTGCAGATCTCGCTGAGCTCGCAGCCGATCGCGGCGGCGGCCTCGGCGGCGGTACGGGTCGCATCCGGGAAGCGGCGGATCCGCCCCCGCAACTCGCCCAGCCCCAGCTCATCCAAGGCGGCGGCGAAACGGGGGTGGGCTCCGGACTGGGTGCTGTCGGTCGTCGTCATGCAGGGCACGCTAGCCGTGCGTGTACGGGACACGCGACCGAGTTCAGCGCCCCGGCCGGTCGAAGCGGAACGGCGCCAGCACCTCCGGACGGCGGCCGGTGAGGAGGTACTCGGCGAGCCGGTGACCGGTGGCGGGGCCCAGAGTGACGCCGAGCATGCCGTGGCCGGTGGCCGCGAAGACGTTGTCGTGTCCCGGCAGACGGTCGATCACCGGGAGCCCGTCGGGGAGGAAGGGCCGCCCGCCCACCCAGGGATCGCGGATCCGGCTGACCAGGTCGTCCGGGTCGTCGAACCAGCGGCCCAGGTAGTGCCGGCTCGCGAGCGCGACGGCGACGATCCGGCGCCAGTCGAGCCGGTTGTTGTTGCCGCTCAGCTCCATCGTGCCGCCGATCCGCGTGGTCCCGCCGATGGGTGAGGCGACGGCACGGCGCTCACCGAAGTACAGCGTGTGCCGGGGAGCGGGGTCCAGGTCCACCGAGAAGCTGTACCCCTTGCCCGCCTGCAGCGGCAGCCGGTGACCCAGGGCGCGCAGCAGCTGGGGGGTGCGCATGCCGGCCGCGACGACGACGGCCGAGCAGGGGATCTCGCCCTGGTCGGTCCGCAGCGCTCCGACGTGCCCCGACCCGGACCGGAAGCCGGTCACCTCGGCGTTCTCGTGGACCTTCACGCCCGCGGCGGCCAGTGCCTCGCCGAGCCCGCGCGCGAAGGCCTCCGGATCGACCACCCCCTCGCCCTTCACGAGATAGGCCGCCCGCACCCTGTCCGACAGGGCGCTGTCCAGCAGACGGGCCTCGGTGCCCGTGGTGACGTCGGCGGGCAGCGAGTAGCGGCCGTCCGCCATCTCCCGCTGGATCGCGAGGTGGTGGCGTGCCTCGGCCGGTGACAGGAAGGCGTGCACCATGCCGGGCCGGGTCAGTGTCGTGGCCACTCCCGCGTCGTCGAGGGCGTCGAAGAGGTCGAAGGTGTCCCGGTTCAGCTCGGCGATCGCCGTGTAGCCGCGCCGGAACGCGGCCGGTGTGCTGCTGCGCCAGAACCGCCACAGCCACCGCAGGAACGCCGGGTCCGGGAGCGGCCGCAGATACAGCGGTGAGTCGGGTCGGCCGAGGGAACGCAGCGCGTAGCGCAGCACGCCGGGGGCGGGGACCGGGGTCGAGTGGCTGAGGCAGACCCAGCCCGCGTTGCCGCGGGACACGCCCGAGCCCAGCCCGCGCCGCTCCACGACCTCGGTCGGCACACCGGCCGCGGCCAGGTAGTACGCGGTGCACAGCCCGATGACACCGCCGCCGACGACGACCACGGGGGCCGACCCCACCGGCCCTGCCGTACCGGTCATGACCGGGATCCGTAGGACGCGAGGAACTCCCGGGTGCGGGTCTGGGCGGGGTTGTCGAGGACGTCCTTTGGCCTGCCCTCCTCCACGATCCGGCCGCCGTCGACGAAGACGACGTGGTCGGACACCTCGCGGGCGAAGGGAAGTTCGTGGGTGACGAGCATCATCGTCATCCCGTCCGCGGCCAGTTCCCGCATGACGCTGAGCACCTCCCGGGTGGCCTCCGGGTCCAGTGAGGACGTCGGTTCGTCGAAGAGCAGCAGTTCCGGTTTGAGCGCCAAGGCCCGTGCGATGGCGACGCGTTGCTGTTCACCGCCGGAGAGCTGTTCCGGCTGGGCGAGGGCGCGGTGCGCGACGCCGACGCGGCGCAGCAGGGCGACGGCGCGTTCCAGTGCCTGCTGTTCCGGGATGCCCGCCCTGCGCTGGGCGAGGACGACGTTCTCCACGGCGGTCAGGTGCGGGAACAGGTGGAAGCGCTGGAAGACCATGCCAACGGTGCGGCGCAGCCGGGGCAGATCGCGGCAGACCGTACGGCCGTCGCGGTGCACGACCTCTCCGGCGACCTCGATGGTGCCCCGGTCGGGCTGTTCCAGGAGGTTGACGCAGCGCATCAGGGTGGTCTTGCCGCCGCCGCTCTGTCCGATGACGGTGACGATCCGGCCGCGGTCGATCTCCAAGTGGACGTCGTCGAGCACGAGTCGGCCGTCGAAGGACTTGCTCAGCCCCTCGATCCGTACGACGGCCTCGGGCCGCGCGTCGCCGGTGTCGGCCTTGGCTGCGGTGACCGGCTCGGTCATACGGCACCTGCCTTCACGGTGGTCTCCGGTTGTTCGGCGAGCAGGGCGCGCGCCGCCCGCAGGCGTCGCCGTCGCCACGGGGAGAGGGCGACGCCCGCCCGCACCTTGCGCTCCAGCAGCAGAAGGAGCTGGGAGAGCGGGTAGCACAGGGCGAAGTAGATGGCGGAGATGACCAGATACACCTCCAGGGCCCGGAAGGTGGACGAAGTGATGAGCCTGCCTTCGCTCATCAGCTCGGCGGCCGAGATGGTGACCAGGAGGGACGTGGACTTCAGCAGGTCGACGAGGAAGGTGTTGGTGCCGGGCAGGGCCTGGCGGACGGCCTGCGGAAGGATGACGTGGGCGAAGATGCCCGCCCTGCCGAGTCCGAGCGCCTCGCCCGCCTCGGTCTGTCCGCCGTGCACCCCGCTGATCGCGGAGCGGAAGATCTCGGACAGGTAGGCGGCGTAGAACACGATCAGGCTGACGCAGCCGGCCGTGAACACGTCCAGCCGGAGCCCGGCCGAGGCCAGGCCGAAGTAGGCGAGGAAGATGATGGCCAGCAGCGGGATGTTCTTGAACACCTCGGTGTAGACGGCGGCGACGGCACGCGCGAGCCACACCTTGCTCAGCCTGAGCAGCGCCACCGCGAGACCGAGCAGCACCGCGCCGGCGAAGCTCACCACCGTGTAGGAGACGGTGCGCCAGAGGGCGTCCAGCAGATCGGGCCGGTAGTCGGACCAAGGGACCTGGAAGAGACCGGACATGTCATCCCCTCACTGCGCGATGGACGGCGGCGTCCAGTCCTGCGGCCGGTCCACGCCCCGGCGCGCGGTGGCGACGTCGGCGGCGGGCTTCAGGAACTGCTCGGGATCACCGCCGTACTTCTTCACCAGCTCGGCCATCTCGCCGCTGGCGTACATCGCGTCGATCTGCTTCGAGATCGCCTTCTCCAGCTTGGTGGCCTGCCGGGGGAGGTAGAAGCCGGTCTGGTACGGCTGGAAGTAGGCGTAGGCGGGCTGGGCCTTGACCTGGTCGGCGGTCGGCGGCGTCATGTACTGGGTCTGGATCTTCAGGTCCGGGCGCTCCTTCTGCGCCGCGATGATGATCAGCGGGTCGAGGAAGCCGACGTCGATCCGGCCCGCACCGAGGTCGTCGAACACGCCGTTGGCGTCGGGGTAGGCGTGCAGCTTCGCGTCGGGCACGGCCTGGATCGACTTGACCCAGACATAGCCCTCGACCGTTCCGAGGTCCAGGCCCTTGAGGTCGTCGACCGTCTTGTAGGTCTTGTCGCCGGCGACCGCCATGGCCGGGGGCGAGTAGTAGGGCGGGTCGGTGAACAGCCCCTGTTTCTGCCGGTCCTCGGACCAGGCCACGCCGCCGACGGTGATGTCCACGCGACGGGACTGCACTCCGGCGAGCATGCCGGCGAAGTCGGTCACCTGGGGCTCGATCCTGAGGTCCAGCTTCTCGGCGACGCGGGTGAGGATGTCACCGTCGAGTCCGACGATCTTCCCGCCCTGGACGGTGGTGTAGGGCGCGTACGGCTGGACGGCGACCTTGATGACGCCGGGGGTGAGCGTGCCGAGCGCGGCGGCCTCGGCGGACACGTTCTCCGGTTCGTCGTCACCGCCCGAGCCGCAGGCGGAGGCCGTCAGAAGCAGGAGTATCGCGGACAGAGCGGAAGCAAGCGGTCGTATGCGGATCATGGCCTGGGCCTTCCGGATCGGCGCTGAACGAACCCGCCGTTCACCGCGCTGTGCCCCCGGCGGGGAGGTGATTGGGGCCATACGCTACGAACAGGCCCGGCGTACGTCACCGGTCACTCCGTACGAACTTGTGGCTGAAATCGCGCGATCCGCTGTACGGTGCGTCCAGCCGCGGCCGTCCCCCGCAGCGGGAGGAATCCCATGCTGAGCCCTGCCCTCGCACAGGAGATCGCCGGGGACACCACCGCCGTCATCGGCTTCAACGTGCTGATCACCGACGCGGAGGGCATGGTCATCGGCAGCGGCGACAGCAGCCGGGTCGGCTCCTTCCACGAGGCGTCCGTCGAGGTGATCCGCACCCAGGAGCCCGCCACGCACAATGCCTCGCAGGCACAGTTGCTGCGCGGCGTACGTCCCGGTGTCACGCTGCCGCTGGTCTCGGACGGCGCGGCGGTGGGGACGGTCGGCATCACCGGGACGCCCGCCCAGGTCCGCCGTTTCGGGCTGCTGGTGAAGCGTCAGACGGAGATCCTGCTCCGGGAGTCCGTCATGCTGCGCTCCCGGCTGCTCGCCGAACGGGCGGCCGAGAAGCTCGTCGCCGACATCGCCTCCTACGATCCCCAGGTCGTGGAGGGCGAGTTCCTGATGTTCCGGGCCGCCGAACTCGGCTTCGACCTACGGCTGCCGCGGGTCGCGGTGACGTTCGAGGTGACCGTGCCGGACGCGGGCACCCGACGCCCCGCCGCTCCCGGCCGGAACATGACGCTGGTCCGCTCGGAACTGCTCCGCACGGTCCGCGAGGTCTTCGCCGACCCCCAGGACATCGTCGCCGCCACGGCCCCCGGCTGGATCGGCGTGCTGCATCGCCTTCCGCCCTCCCGCAAGGCGGGGCACCTGGCCGACGACTGCCGGCGCATCACCGACGTCATCGCCGCCCAGGACGGCCTCGCCGCCCGCGTGGGGATCGGCGAACGGGCCACGTCGCTCGGCGGTCTGCGCGACTCCTACCAGGACGCGTGCGACGCACTCCGCCTCGGCGCCCGCGTGACCGGTGACACCCCCGTCCACCTCATCACCGACCTGAGGGTCCACCAGCTCCTGACGGCGGTGGGCCGCCCCGCCCGCAATCGCCTGATCGAGCGCGCCGCCGCGGACCTGCGGGCCCAGCCGGACTGGCCGGTGCTGCGGGACACGATCACCGCGTGGTGCGAGAACGGCTTCAACCTCGTACGGGCGTCCACCGCCCTGCACATCCACCGGAACACCGTCGTCTACCGAATGAACAAGATCGAGCAGATCACCGGCCGCCCCCTGCGGGAACACCGCACCACGATGGCCCTGTACCTGGCGTGCCTGGCCGACCGCCTGGGCACGGGGACCGCCGACCCCACCGCGTGAAGAAGCCGGTGAGAACGCCGCGGTCCCGCGGAGCACTGGCCGAGGTCAGGAGTGGTACAGCACTCGCACGACCATCGTGTCGGCCGGCAGGTCCTGCAGGTAGGCGTTGAACCACTGCCGGTAGCCGGGGCCCCCGTACTCGACCCAGCGGCCGGCCAAGGTGAGCATGGCCGGGGTGGGGAGCACGTCGGCGACGCGTTCCGCGATGTACGCCTCCCGGTCACGGCCGAACCAGTTGTAGGGGTCGTGGGTGAACCGCTCCTCCAGCTCCGGGTCCTTGGCGATGGCCCGCAGCACCGACTCCGGACCGGTGTGGCGGTCGGCGAACCGCCGCCAGTCGTCCCACCGGCGTGCGGCCTCCCGGCCCACCTCCGCCCGGTCGGTATCGAGGTCGAGCAGCCCGCGCGGCCCCCCATGGCACCGCGAGCGGGGCAGTTCCTCGGGCCGTTCGGTCCACTCGTCGTGGCGGACGAGTCGGGGGTCGTCCTCGTGCCCGGGAAGGACGGCGAACGCGTAACCGGCGCCGGAGACGAACCAGTAGTCCCACTCGCCCACCCAGTCCGCGTGGGGGATGTCCTCGCGGTTTTAGTCGTACGGAGCCATGGCTTGTCCGATCGCCCGGTGCAGCGACTCGGGGTCGTCGGGGTCACAGGGCGGGACACAGACGGTGACGCGCTGCTTGGCCATGGCTCCTTCTTGTCAGAGACGATGACATCGTCTCAGCCCAAGATGGCCATCGGCTGACACCCAGCACGAAGAAGGCCGGTGAAGGCACCCCGTCCCCACGGAGCCCTCACCGGCCGGCCTGCTTCACTGGTGACGGGTCAGACGCGTACCAGTTCCCGGTCCTCGTCCTTGTCGGTCCGCGTCCGCAGGCCCTCGCCCTCCACGTCCACGTTCGGCAGGGCCCGGTCCAGCCACTTCGGGAGCCACCAGGCCTTCTTGCCGAGCAGGGCCAGGACCGCCGGGACGATGGCCATCCGCACGACGAAGGCGTCGAAGAAGACGGCGATCGCCAGGCCGAAGCCGATCATCTTGACCATGGACTCGGACGAGCCGATGAAGCCGGCGAAGACCGCCATCATGATCACGGCCGCGGCCGTGACGACCCTCGCGCCGTACTTGAACCCGGTCACCACCGCCTGGCTCGGCTTCTCACCATGGACGTACGCCTCGCGCATCCGCGTCACGAGGAACACCTCGTAGTCCATCGCCAGGCCGAAGACCACGCCGACCATGAAGATCGGCATCATGGACATCACCGGGCCGGTCTCCTCCACGCCCATGAGGCCAGCGAACCAGCCCCACTGGAAGACCGCGACCACCGCGCCGAGGGCCGCCATCACGCTCAGCAGGAAGCCGAGCGCCGCCTTCAGCGGGACCAGGATCGAGCGGAAGACCACGATCAGGAGCAGGAAGGCCAGGCCCACCACCAGTGCCAGGTACGGCAGCAGCGCGTCGTTGAGCTTCTGCGAGACGTCGATGTTCATCGCCGTCGAGCCGGTGACCAGCACGGTCGCGTCCGTGTCGGCCTTCACCTCCGCGCCCTTGTCGCGGATGGAGTGCACCAGGTCCTCGGTCGTCACCGACGACGGCTTCGACTTCGGGATGACCGTGATCGTGGCCGTGTCGCCCGCCTTGTTGGGCGCCGCCGGCGTCACCGTCACGACGTTCTTCAGACCCTTGATGTCATCGCCGACCTGCTGGAAGACCGCGTCCGGGTCCTCCTTGCCCTTGGCGTCGACCACGACCATCAGCGGGCCGTTGAAGCCGGGTCCGAAACCGTCGGACAGCAGGTCGTAGGCACGACGCTGGGTGGTGGACGTCGGCTGCGATCCGTCGTCGCCGAGACCCAGTTCGAGGGAGCCGGCCGGGATCGCCGCCGCGCCGAGGCCGATGACCGCCAGCAGCAGCACGGCGATCGGACGGCGTACGACGAAGCTGGCCCAGCGCGTGCCCATGTTCGGCTTGGCCTTGCCGGCGGCCGCCTTCTTCTCGGCCCGGTTGCCGCCCATCCAGCGGCTCCTGGTGCCCGCCGGGCGCACCTTCTTGCCCGCGTATCCGAGCAGGGCCGGGATCATCGTGAGCGCGATCAGCACGGCGATCACGACGGTGCCCGCGGCCGCGATGCCCATCTTGGTCAGCATCGGGATGTTGACGACCGACAGGCCGACCAGCGCGATCACGACCGTCAGGCCCGCGAAGACCACCGCCGAACCCGCCGTGCCCACGGCCCGGCCGGCCGCCTCCTCGCGCTCCCGGCCCTCGGCGAGCTCGGCGCGGTAGCGGGAGACGATGAACAGGGCGTAGTCGATGCCGACCGCGAGGCCGATCATCATCGCCAGCGTCGAGGTCGTGGAGCCCAGCTCCAGCGCGCTCGCCAGGGCGGTGATCGTCGAGATGCCGATGCCGACGCCGATCAGGGCGGTGAGCAGCGGGAGACCTGCCGCGATCAGCGAGCCGAACGTGATGACCAGGACGACCGCGGCGACCCCGATGCCGATGATCTCCGTGGCTCCGGTCTCGGGTGTCGTCTGGAGCGCGTCACCGCCGACCTCGACGGTCAGCCCGGCGTCCCGCGCGTCCTGCGCGGCGTCCTCCAGCGCCTCCCGTGAGGAGTCCTGCAGCTCCATGCCGGAGACCTCGTACTTCACCGACGCGTACGCGATCGTGCCGTCCTTGCTGACGGCCTTCGCGGTGTAGGGGTCGGCGACGGAGGCCACCTCGGAGCCGTCGGACAGCTCCTTGACGGTCTCCTGCACGGTCGCCTTGTGGCCGGCGTCGGTCATCTTCTGGCCGTCCGGCGCCTTGAAGACGACCCGGGCGGTCGCACCGTCGGCGCTCATGCCGGGGAAGCGCTGTTCCAGCAGGTCGAAGGCCTTCTGTGCCTCGGTGCCGGGGATCGAGAAGGACGTCGTGCCCGCCGCGGGCGCACTGGCCGCGCCCACACCCGCGAGGGTGAGCAGCGCGACCCATATCAGGGCGACGAAGTGCCGTCGCCTGAAGGCGAGCCGGCCGACTTTGTAGAGGAACGTGGCCACGAGGGCGACTCCCGGTCAGGTCGTGGGGTTGGGGCGCCCGGCCGGGGTTCCGGCACAGGCCCCAGGGCAGGGGTGATCAGCCCGACGACGTGAGCGGGTACGTCAGGTGGAGGGCTTGCTGAAGGGGACTCGTCAGCTGAAGGGGACTCGTCAGCTGACGGAAACGCCGAGGGCGGGGAGGACCACGGCGTCGATGTACGAAGTGAGGAACTCCTGGGTCGGCGGCTGGTCGTCGATCAGCGTGCGCGTGGCGAACGCGCCGACGAGCATGTGCACGACGTAGTGCAGCGCCGGGCAGTCGGCGCGGATCTCGCCGCGGTCGACGGCCCGTTGCACCACCCGGTGGAACTCCTCCATCTCCGGCTCGATGAGGAGTTCCTTGAACGCCTGGAGGAGGTCCGGGTTGCCGTGCACCGCCATGAACAGACCCCGCATCAGCGCGGCGTTCTGCTGCATGGAGCAGTCGTCCTCACGGGAGGTGAGGGTGTGCAGGTCGCCCCGCAGGGATCCGGTGTCGACGTCGGAGATGCCGCCCGGCTTGTTGTGCCGGATCGCCTTCGCCACCAGCTCCGGCTTGCCGCCCCACTGGCGGTAGAGCGTCGCCTTGCTGGACCGGGTGCGGGCCGCCACGGCGTCCATGGTGAGGGCGTCGTAGCCGACCTCCCGGAGCAGGTCGAGCACGGCCTCGTACAGCTCGGCCTCACGCTCAGGGGTGATGCGGCTGCGACGCGCGGCTGCGACCTCGGTCACCGTTCTCACCTTCCCACTCCGAACGACACGGTTTCGTACACCACGACGATAGCGCACCCACGAGCGAAACGAAACGGTTTCGTTCGTGTTCTGGCTCACGCCCGTCTCCCCGACAGGAGATGTCACGAGTTGCTCAGGTACGTCCACGGGAAAAGCATGGGGAGGTGAGCTATCTGCGCCTGCCGCACCTCCATGACGACCTGCTGTGCTTCGTGGCCGAGGACGACCTGTGGCTGGCCCCCCTCGGCGCCCCGGGCCGCGCCTGGCGGCTCACCGTGGACCGCACCAAGATCGGCCACCCCCGCTTCTCCCCCGACGGCCGGCACATCGCGTACACGAGCTGGCGCAGTCTGGTCCCGGAGATCCATCTGGTCCCGGTGGACGGCGGACCGGGCCGGCAGCTCACCCACTGGGGATCGGCGGACACCCAGGTGTGCGGCTGGACCCCCGACGGCATCATCCTCGCCGTCGCCTCCCACGGTGAGCCCTTCTCCCACTTCACCTGGGCCTACAAGGTCAGCCTCGGCGGCGACCCCGGCCGCAAACTGCCCTGGGGCCCCTGCTCCGACATCCAGGTCGCCGACCTCGACGGCGAGCGCAAGAGCCTGCTCCTGACCGGCACCCCACCACATGAACCGGCCTCCTGGAAGCGCTACCGGGGCGGCGCCACCGGCCGCCTCTGGATGCACGGCGAACGCCTGCTCGCCGACCTCGCCGGCCACCTCGACTCCCCCATGTTCGTCGGCGGCCGGATCGCCTTCCTCTCCGACCACGAGGGCGTCGGCAACCTCTACTCGTGCGCGTACGACGGCTCCGACCTGCGCCGTCACACCGACCACGACGCCTTCTACGCCCGGTACGCCTCAAGCGACGGAACCCGGGTGGTGTACCAGTGCGCGGGCGACCTGTGGATCGTGGACGACCTGGCCGCGGACTCCGAGCCGCGCAGGCTCGACGTACGGCTCAGCGGGCCGCGCGCGGGCCGACGTACCTACCAGGTACCCGCCGCCCAACACGTCGACGGCATCTCCGTGGACGAGACGGGCCGCGCGAGCGCCGTGGTCGTACGCGGCAGCCTGTACTGGCTCACCCACCGCGACGGCCCGGCCCGCACGATCACCGACACCCCGGGCGTACGGGTCCGGCTGCCGGAGATGCTCGGCCCGGTCGGCCAGGTCGCGTACGTGACGGACGCCGAGGGCGAGGACGCGATCGAGATCGCCTACCTGCCCCGGGCGACGGGCGACCGTGAGCCGCGGCGGATGGCCTCGGGCGAGCTGGGCCGGGTCCTGGAGATGGTCGCCGACCCGAAGGGCGAGCGCCTCGCCATCGCCGCACACGACGGACGGCTGCTCCTGCTCGACGCGACCGAGGACTCCAACGGCGAGGTCACCGAGCTGATCCGGTCGGTCAACGGACCCGTACGGGACCTGGCCTTCTCCCCCGACGGGGCATGGCTGACCTGGTCGCACCCCGGGATCGGCCGCTCCCTGCGCCAGATCAAGCTGGCCCGGATAAAGGACGCCCTGATCGTCGACGTCACGGGCGGCCGTTTCGAGGACGAGAACCCGGTGTTCACCCGGGACGGCCGCTACCTCGCCTTCCTCTCCTGGCGGGGCTTCGACCCGGTGTACGACGTCCACACCGGCGACCTCTCCTTCCCGCTCGGCTGCCGTCCCTACCTGGTGCCCCTGTCCTCCGCGACTCCCTCCCCCTTCGCCCTGAACCCCGAGGGCCGCCCGGCCGCCGGCGGCCTGGACCCGGTGGAGGACGAGGAGGGCGACGGCGGTGGCGCGACGACCGTCGAGGTCGAGGGCCTGGAGAGCAGGGTCACCCCCTTCCCGGTCACCGCCTCCAAGTACTCGGCGCTGTGCCCGGTCTCGGGTGGCGGGCTGGTGTGGCTGCGCTGGCCGATCTCGGGAGCGCTGGGCGAGACGTTCGCCAACCCGGACGACATGACCGGCCGGCCGACCCTCGAACACTTCAGCATCAGCAAGGCCAAGAAGTCCGAACTCGTCGACCATCTCGACTGGTTCACGGTCAGCGGTGACGGCACCCGCCTGGTCGTGGTCGACGAGGGCGATCTGCGGGCGGTGCCCGCCACCGAGTCCGGCGACAGCGACTCCACCGTCTGGATCGACGCGCGCCGCATCCTGCACGAGGTGGACCCGGCGGCCGAGTGGAGGCAGTCCTACGAGGAGGCGGGCCGGCTGATCCGGGCGTACTTCTGGGAGCCGCGGATGTGCGGCATCGACTGGGACGCGGTCCTCGACCAGTACCGTCCCCTGGTCGAATGGGTCGCCTCCCCCGACGAGTTCGCGGATCTGCTCCGCGAGGTCCTGGGCGAACTCGGCACCTCGCACGCCTATGTCGCCGCCGCCCGCCGCAACGAGGGCCCGGCGCACTACCAGCGCTGGCAGGGCCTTCTGGGCGCCAACTTCGTACGCCGCGACGAGGGCTGGATGGTCAAGCGCATCCTCCCCGGCGAGTCCTCCGACTCCAAGGCCCGCTCTCCGCTGGCGGGTACGGGAATCCGGGAAGGCGCGGTGCTCACCCACGTGGACGGCCGCCCGGTGGACCCGGTCGCCGGCCCGTATCCCCTGCTCGCCGGGGCGGGCGGTACGACGGTGGAGCTGACGTTCACCCCGGCCGAGGGCGAGGCGGGCCGGGCCCGCCGGGTGGCAGTGGTCCCGCTCGTCGACGAACGCCCTCTGCGCTACCAGGACTGGGTCGCCAAACGACGTTCCGTCGTACGGGAGTTGAGCGGCGGCCGCTGCGGCTATCTGCACATCCCGGACATGGGCGGCTCGGGCTGGGCCCAGTTCAACCGCGACCTGCGCATGGAGATGTCCCGGCCCGCCCTGATCGTCGACGTACGCGGCAACGCGGGCGGTCACATCAGCGAACTGGTGGTGGAGAAGCTGACGCGCACGATCCTGGGCTGGGACCTCACCCGCAACGCCCAGCCGGTGTCGTACGCCTCCAACGCCCCGCGCGGCCCGGTGGTCGCCCTGGCCGACGAGGCGACCTCGTCGGACGGCGACATGATCACGGCCGCCTTCAAACTCCTCAAGCTGGGCCCGGTGGTGGGCCAGCGCACCTGGGGCGGAGTGGTCGGCATGACCGGCCGCCACCGCCTGGGAGACGGCACGGTGATCACGGTCCCGATGAACGCGGCGTGGTTCGACGCGTACGGCTGGAGCATCGAGAACAAGGGGGTGAGCCCGGATGTCGAGGTCCTGCGGACGCCGCTGGACTGGGCGGAGGGCCGCCACGCCCAGCTGACGGACGCGGTGGAACTGGCGCTGGAGCTACTGGAGACGAACCCTCCGGCAACTCCCCCGGACTACGCACACGTACCGGACCGGTCACGTCCGAAGTTGCCGCCGCGTGCAACCCCCTAGGGGCGCGGGGCTGTATCAATCCGCGGCTCCGCCGCGCGGGCGCGACCAGCCCCCACCGGCCCGCACCCGCAAACGAACCCCCAGCACCAACGCAAAACGCGGGGCACCCACCATTCCTGGGGGCACCCCGCGTCTCAGCGAACCGACTGACTACCGGTCGTAGTCCTGGTCGAACCGCTCCTCGTCCTCACGCTCACGCATCCGCTCGGACTCCTCGTCCCGCTGCGGCCGCTGACGGCCACGCTCCTGCTCACCGTGCTGGCGCGGACGCTCCGGCTGACCGTGCTGGCGCGCACGCTCCTGAAGCTGCTCGGACTTCTCCTTGAACTGGTCCTTCATGCCCATGTGGGTTCACTCCCGTAGTGGGTGGGGGTTGGCCCCTCGCTGGGGCCTCGACCAGATTCACACGGGCGATAACCCTGCGCATGTCGATCAGTTACGCCGCGTAATACGTTCCTGCTCATCGGCGGCGCCACCCGCTCCGACCAGCCCCGTCCGCACCCCCGACAGCCGGTCCCCGAACCGCCGCATCTCCCGCTGCCCCACCGTCCCGATGAGCCCCGGCAGATACCCGCGCACCCCCTGCATCCCACGCAGCCACCACTGCCCGTACACATGGCTGGAGCGCCGCTCGATCCCGGCCACGATCCGGTCGACCGCCGGCCCCAGCGGATAGGTCTTGTTGGACGGCCACGGCAGCCGCTTGCGCAACTCCCGCATGACGTCGTCCTGATCGGCACCGCGCACCATGTCGGTGTCGGTCCAGGACAGATAGCCGACCCCCACCCGCACGCCCTTGTAGCCGACTTCGGCCCGCAGACTGTGCGCGTACGCCTCCACACCGGACTTGGACGCGCAGTACGCCGTCATCATCGGCGCGGGCGTGATGGCCGCGAGCGAAGCTATCTGGAGGAGATAGCCCCGGCTCTCCATCAGCACCGGCAGGAACGCGCGCGCCGTCACCGCCGACCCGATGAGGTTGACCTCGATGACCCGCCGCCACGCCTCCGGGTCGGAGTCCACGAACGGTCCCCCGCTGGCGACACCCGCGTTGGCGACGACGATGTCGACCTTCCCGAATCGCTCCTTCACCTCCTGCGCGACCCGTGCCATCGCCTCGTGATCCGTCACGTCGGCGTACCAGTGCCCGCTGTCGCCGTGCAGTCGTTCGGAGACCTGCTTGAGGGCGTCCGGCTCCAGCCCGACGAGCGCCACCGTGGCGCCGCGCGCGGAGAGCTTGCGCGCGAGCAGCTCACCGACGCCCCGCGCCGCGCCCGTGACGACGGCCACCTGTCCTTCGAGGCTCACCCTGCTCATGCGCCCTCCTTCACCTGAGTGTGCGTCCTGGTCCCCGGGTACGTCGTGACGAGTTCCCGTATCTTCGCGGTCACCAGCTCGGGCGCCTCGATGGGCGTCATGTGCCCGAGGCCGGGCAGTTCGGTGACGCCGAGGCAGTTCGGCAGCGCGGCGGCGAGTGAGCGCGCGTGCACCGGCGGGGTCAGCCGGTCGGCCGTGCCGACGATCACGGCGGTCGGCAGCGCCAACTCCCGTACGCCATGGTCGAGATCGAGCAGATCGAGCACCCGCGACCAGGCGTGGCGCACCTTGCGCGGACACGCGTGCACGATCCGCGCGCAGGCCTCGACCATGTGCGGGGCCGAACCGGGGCCCATCGTCGCGTACTTGAGGATCGCCCTGGCGATCGGTGTGACCGGCCCGAGCGGCGCCCGGGAGCCGAGGACCCGCCCGGTCAGCCAGGTGCGCAACCGACCCGCACGCAGCGGCAGAACCGTGGACTCGGCGACCAGCCGCGAGGCGCCCGTGCTGCACAGCAGGACCGCGGTGGCGTGCTCGCGAAAGCCGGGGCGCGCGGCGGCGGCCATCACCGTCATGCCGCCCATGGAGTGGCCGACGATCACGGCCTTCTCACCGGGCGCGAGCGTCGCCTTCAGGACGGCTTCGAGGTCGTCGGCGAGAGAGTCGGTACTGCACGCCGAGCCGGCCGGGCTGCGTCCGTGGCCGCGCTGGTCGTAGGCGATGACCCGGTGGTCGACGGCCAGTTCCCGGATCTGCGCGGCCCAGAAGGCGGTCGAGCAGGTCCAGCCGTGCGCGAGGACGACGGCAGGAGCCTGCCCGTCGTCGACGGGTCCGTGCACCTCGACGTGCAGCCGGGCCCCGTCGGCCGACACGGCCGTCATCTCGTGGGCGGGGGTGGGAGGGGCGTACGGCCCGGAGGCCACGTTCATCAGGCGGCTCATGCGACGGCCTCCGCGCTCTTGTCGGTCTCGGCTTCGATCGACGTCCGGACGACGGCGTACTCCGCGAGATCCACCCGCCGTGTCGCCTGCCGGAACTCACTCGTGGTTCCGGGCCAGATGGTGGTGTTGCGGCCGCTGGCGTCGAGGTACCAGCTCGTGCACCCGCCCGTGTTCCACACCGTCCGTTTCATCCGCTCCTGCACCCGGCGGTTCCAGGCGTGCACGGCACTGGGGCGCGCGTCGAGGGCCACCCGGCCGCCGAGGACGTTCAACTGCCGTACGAAGTCGGCCATGTAGTTCAGCTGGGACTCGATCATGAGGATCATGGACGAGTTCCCGAGCCCGGTGTTGGGCCCGATGACGGTCATCCAGTTCGGGAACCCGGCGGCCGAGGCACCCCGCAGGGCCTCCATGCCGCCCTTCCACGTCTCGGCGAGCGTCCTGCCCTCCGCGCCCACGACCCGCTCGGCGATGGGCATGTCGGTGACATGGAACCCGGTGCCGAAGACGATCGCGTCGACCTCGGCCTCACTGCCGTCGGCGGCCACGACGGTCGAGCCGCGGATCTCGCTCAGCCCACTGGCGACGACGTCCACATTGGGCCGGGCGATCGCCGGGTAGTACTCGCTGCTCAGCAGGATCCGCTTGCAGCCGATGCGGTAGTCGGGGGTGAGCTTGGCGCGCAGGGCCGGGTCCTTGATCGCGCGGGCCATGTTCCGCTTGGCCAGCCGCTCGATGAAGCCGAGCTCGTTGGGGTGCTTGGTGAACGCCTGGACCTGCAACTCCCGGATGCCCCACAGCAGTCCGCGGCGCAGCCGGCTGGTGAAGGGCAGGGCCCGGTGCAGGGAGCGCTCGGCCCCGCTGATGGCACGGTCCATGCGGGGCATCACCCAGGGCGGGGTGCGCTGGAAGAGGGTCAGCCGGGAGACCTCGGGCTGGATGGCCGGCACGATCTGGATGGCGGAGGCGCCGGTGCCGACCATGGCGACGCGCTTGCCGCGCAGGTCGTAATCGTGGTCCCAGCGGGCGGAGTGGAAGACCTTGCCGGGGAAGGAGTCCAGCCCGGGGATGTCGGGCAGCTTCGGGTCGGACAGCGGACCGGTGGCGGAGACGACGAGGTCGGCCGACAGACTCCCGCTGCTGGTCTCGATGTCCCAGCACAGCCGTTCGCCGTTCCAGGTCATCCGCTTCACCTCCGAGTCGAAGCGGATGTGCGGGCGCAGCCGGAAGACGTCCGTGACATGCTCCAGGTAGGCGCGGATGTGCTCCTGCCCGGAGAAGGTGCGCGGCCAGTCGGGGTTGGGCGCGAACGAGAAGGAGTACAGGTGGGACGGTACGTCGCAGGCGCACCCCGGATAGCTGTTGTCCCGCCAGGTGCCGCCGACGCTGTCGGCCCGCTCCAGGACCACGAAGTCGGTGACGCCCTCGCGCCGCAGCCGTACGGCGGCCCCCAGCCCGCCGAACCCGGACCCGACCACCGCGACCCGCACATGCTCGCGTTCGGCCATGCCTGTGCCTCCACACATCGAACCGGAACCACGCCAGTGAACACTGGCGCAATGGGGAGAGTAGAGGAGGCGCGTACCGACCGGTAGGGGTCAGGACGAGGAAAGTTACCGCCGGTACGAATTAAGGTTCCGGAGTGACCGAGAAGCGTGAATACCGCATGGAGGAGCTCGCCCGACGGGCCGGCATCACGGTGCGCACCCTGCGCTTCTACCGAGAACGCAAGCTGATCCCGCCACCGCGCCGCGAGGGCCGTATCGCCTGGTACGACGACCACCACCTGGCCCGCCTGCGCACCATCGCGGCACTGCTGGAGCGCGGCCACACCCTGACCGGCATCGGGGAACTGGCCGAGGCCCTCGACCACGGCCGCGACGTCGCCGACGTCCTCGGAGTCAGCCCGACCGAGGAGGAGCCGGTCCGCCTCACCCCCGAGGAACTCGCCGCCCGCTTCGAGGGCCAGGTCACCCCGGAGAACCTCGCCGCCGCACTGGACCTCGGCTACCTCGGCACCGACGGCGACGAGATCGTCCACATCAGCCGCCGCCTGCTGGACGTCTCCTCGGCCCTGGTCCGCGAGGGCATCCCGCTCGCGGAGGTCCTGGCGGCGGGCAAACAGGTCCGCGAACACGTGGACGACCTGGCCGAGATGTTCGCCGACCTGGTCCTGCGCCACGCCCAGGAGGAAGACCTCCCTCGCCTGCGCCCACTCGCCCGCAGCGTGGTGGAGGCAGAACTCTCACTGGCACTGGACCGACGGCTGCGCAAGCAGTCGTAGCCCTTCGGACTTCCGCCCGCTCCGGCCAGTACCTGATTCCTCCGCGGGCGTCTCGCATTCGGTGAAGATTCATTCCATAAGGGCAGATTCCGGGAGACGGTATACGGAATCACGTGCGCACTCCGAGAGTGAGATCGAAAGGCCCCGGCGGCTGTGCCACCAGCCCCCCGGGGTATGCCGACACCGTCAAGGAGCATCGACGTGCCCAAACCGAGGGCTCTTGCCGCACTGCGTCTGAGTTACGTCACCAGCGTGACAACCTCACCGCGTCGACAGCGGTCCGACATCCAACTCTCGGCCGAGAGGCTCGGCTTCACCTTGATCGCCGAGGCATCAGACCTCGGGGTCTCCGCCCGTCGGACGTCCCCGTTCGAGAGGCCCTCCCTGGCACCCTGGCTGCATCGACCTCACGAGTACGAAGCTGTCATTTGGTCAACCGTGGATCGCGCTGTGCGTTCCGTGGCGCACATGGTCGAGTTGATCGCATGGGGGCGCGAGCACACCCGGACACTCGTGTTCGGCATGCCGGGGCACGATCACCCGCTCGTCGTGACGCCGCAGGCGGACGGCTCGACCCGGCGGCTGTGCATGGACCTCGCTCGCGACGCCGAGCGGGAAGCGCACACCATCTCCGCCCGGCTCAGCAGCAGCCATGAGGCACTGCGCGCAGCCGGTCGCTACGGAGGCGGACTGATCCCCTTCGGTTACCAGAAGGCACCGCACTCCTCCGGCAGCGGATGGTGTCTGACTCCCGACCCCGAGACCGCCGCAGTCGTCCGCATGATCGTGGAGCACGTACATACAGGCCGGTCGCTGATCACCATCGCGCGCGAACTGAACGACGCGGATGTGCTGGTGCCGCGCGACCGTCACGCCCGGCTTCAAGGGCGTCCGACGGGTGGCCGTCGCCACGGACGGGACTTCGAACGATTCCGCTGGACCTCAGGAACGCTGTCCAAAGTGCTGCGCAGTCCCTCACTGATGGGGCACCGGACTCATGGCGGCCATACGGTTCATGACACCACCGGGGCCCCGGTGCTGATCGGACGGCCGCTGCTGTCCGAGGAGGAGTTCCAGGCGCTGCAACACGCCCTTGATGCGCGATCCAACGGCACTCGCCGACCGAGGAGTCAGGGGACTGCGCTGCTCACGGGCGTCGCTCACTGTTCGGGCTGCGATGGACGCATGTACTTCGCAGCCCGCAAGAGCCATCCGCACGGCGACTACGTGTGCCGTGCAACCGCGCGGGGTGAAGTGTGCCCCGCTCCAGCCGCGATGCGGTCCGACTGGCTGGAGGCGTACACGGTCGACCGCTACCGCGCGGCCACGGCGTGGGACGCTGCCGTCTCCAGAGAGCTCCTGCTCGAAAGCGACGTCCGTGTCATCGTCGCCAAGGGCCGCTGCGGCGGTGGCCCCGCCCGGCTTGCCGGACCGGACACCTCACGCTTGACCTTCACCCTCGGTGAACGCCTGGGCGCCTACCAGGCCGACTGATTCCGCCGGGCCGGCCGAGCGGGGGGCATGCCGCGTTCGTCATCGCCTCGCTCGGCCCATGTCACATCGTGAAGACCACGGTGACGGGAGCATGGTCCGACCACCGCTCCCCGTGGCTGGCCGCCCTTTCCACCACTCCCTTGACGGCCCGTGCCGCGAGCCCGGGAGTCGCTGCGGCCAGGTCGATTCTCCATCCTGAATCGTTGTCGAAGGCCCGCCCGCGATACGACCACCAGCTGTACGGCCCCTCCACATCGGGGTGCAGCGCCCGCACGACATCGACGTATCCGCCGTCGGACGGGTCGAAGACCTGGGTCAGCCACTCCCGCTCCTCCGGCAGGAAGCCGGAGTTCTTGGTGTTGCCGCGCCAGTTCTTCAGGTCGGCCTGCTGGTGGGCGATGTTCCAGTCGCCGCAGACGAGGACCTCCCGGCCGTCGGCGGCGGCGCGCTCGCGCAGGCCCTTCAGGTAGGCGAGGAACTCGCCCATGAAGCGGACCTTCTCGTCCTGCCGCTCGGTGCCGACATCGCCGGAGGGGAGATAGAGCGAGGCGATCGTCACACCCGGCAGATCGGCCTCGACATAGCGACCGCTGCCGTCGAACTCCGCCGAGCCGAAGCCGACCTGGATACGGTCGGGCTCGCGGCGGGTGTAGAGGGAGACCCCGGCACGGCCCTTGGCGGCCGCGGGCGCGTGCACCACATGCCAGCCGTCGGGCCTGCGGACGTGCTCGGGCAGCTGCTGCGGCTCCGCGCGCACCTCCTGGAGGCACAGCACATCCGCCTCGGTGCCGGCGAGCCACTCCACGAAGCCCTTCTTCGCGGCGGCCCGCAGCCCGTTCACATTCACAGAGGTCACAGTGAGCACTGAGGCACCCTACCGGCACACTGGACGGTGTCCGGTTCTGGAACCCATTGATCTTGAATTGATATACGGTATCTAGCATGTATATACGCCGCGTCCCCTTCGACCACCCCGACGCCGTGAAGCTCAACGACCAGGTCCAGGCCGAGTACGCCGTCCGCTACGGCGACGACGGCGACGCCACGCCGCTCGCCCCGACCGACTTCGCGCCGCCGAACGGCCTGTACCTGATCGCGTACGACGAGTTCGGCGTCCCGGTCGCCTCCGGCGGCTGGCGGTCCCAGGACGACAACGGCGAGGGCAACCAGGACGGCGACGCCGAGCTCAAGCGGATGTACGTCGTCGAGGCGGTGCGCGGACGCGGCCTCGCGAGACGGATCCTGGCCGCGCTGGAGGAGGACGCGCGGGCGGCGGGCCGTATCCGCATGGTGCTGGAGACCGGCGCCAAGCAGCCGGAGGCGGTGGCGCTGTACACGTCCAGCGGTTACGAGTCGTGCGGGAAGTTCGGCTACTACCGCTTCCACGAGCTGAGCCTGTGTTACGCCAAGGCTCTGTGAGCGGTCAGTCCCGTGTCGCGTTGACTCGGTAGAGGTCCCGCACACAGAGGTTGAGCACGGTCGCGGCGACGATGAGTCCGGCACACGCCACCAGTACCGTGCGGTCCTCCCACACGCCCGTCGCGAGAGCGGTGAGCAGATAGCCGAGCGGAATCGCAAGCCGCTCCCCGACGCTGTTGAAGGCGCTCATGCGCCCCAACTCCCCCTGCGGCACATGCTGCTGGAAGGCGGTCGTCCACGTGACGATCGCCACATCCAGCCCGATTCCGGCGAGCAGCGCGGCCAACAGCAGCCAGGGCAGCGGCAGTCCCCAGCCCATGACGAGCAGCGGTGCGGCGAGGGGCGCACCGGCGGCGACGGCCACGACCATCAGCCGGTACGGACGCCAGCGCAGGCACACCACGGCCCCGGCCAGCAGCCCGGCCGAGAAGGCGCCCGCCACGAGCCCCCAGTCCCGCGCCCCCGCGTACCGCTCCGCCGCGACGACGGGCCCGAGCAGCTGGAACCCCGCGAGCCAGGCGGCGACGAGGACGGTGCCGCTCGCCGTATAGGTCCACAGCCAGGTCCGCGACCAGAAGCCGGCCCAGCCCTTCCGCAGATCACCGAGCGCGCTGCCGGCGGTGACGGGCGCGTTAAGGCGCAGCCCGAGCAGCAGGAAGGCGGCCACGGCGAAGGTGAGCGCGTCCCAGGCCAGCGCCCAGGCCGGGCCGCTGAACGCGACGACGACTCCGCCGACGGCCGGTCCGAGCACCTTGACCGCGTTGCTCGGCAGCCTGAGCAGGGCGTTGGCCTGCTGCAGCTGCTCCGCGGGCACGATCTGGGCGACGGCCCCCTGGGTGGCGGGCACGGTGAAGGCCAGGGCCGTCCCCGAGAGGAAGCCGCAGACCGCGATGGAGGTGGTCGTCGCGTGCCCGGTGGCGACGGTCACGGCCAGCGCCCCCTGAGCCGCGGCCGCCAGCAGGTTGCCGAGGAAGAGCAGCCGGCTGCGGGACACCCGGTCCGCGAGCACTCCGCCGACGAGGAGGAAGACGGTGGTCGGAACGGAGTTCGTGGCGAGCACCACACCGAGGGCGCCGGCTCCCCCGCCCTGTTCGATCACGGAGTAGGCGAGTGCGAGGGGTGCCATCGCCGAGCCGGTGGCGGAGATGAGACTGGCGGTCACGAACCGCCGGAAGGGCGCGTTGCGCAACGGCGTCACGCGCCTCGCCGGTAACGGTGCGGCGGTCTTCTCCACAGTCCCCCTCAACACGCGGCCCCTTGGGAACAGCAAAGATCCCGCCCGATCAGCCGATCGGACGGGATCTTTCCAACTCGCCAAGTCTCCCTGGAGAGTTGTTGCGGTGGACCTGAGGGGATTTGAACCCCTGGCCCCCTCGATGCGAACGAGGTGCGCTACCGGACTGCGCCACAGGCCCTTGCAACGAGTGAAACTTTAGCACCCCGATCGGCCTGCTTGGAAATCCGTTCCCGGCCGGGCCGACGACCCTCCGGAGGCGGGTTCCCAGGTCGCGGCCGCTACTCGTTCGCCGCTCGGGGCCGCTCGCCGTCCTCGTACTGGTCGAACAGCGGCGTACGACCCCGCTCGCGGGCCCGGCGGGCGGAGGGGGTCCCCCCGCGCGTACGCGACCGGGCCTGCGGGAGGGCGTCGCCCCGTCCGCTCCCGTCGGCCCTGCCGTCCCCGCGAGCCGCCTCGCCCGCTTCCGCGTCCCGCCCGGCGGCGGCAGCCTCGGCGGCCGCCTCGCGGTCCCGGGCGACGGAGCTGGACCGGGCCGAGCTCCAGGCGTCCGGCGCCCCGAGGTCCACGTCGGGGGTGGCACGCGGGGCGACCGGTGCGGTGACGTAGGTCGGCAGGGGCACCGGGACCGGGTCCCAGCTGTCCCCGTGGCCCGGCCGCCGCCGGCGCTCGCGCTGCTGGTCGACCCACTCGGCGTGATCGGTCTGTTCGACGAGGGCACGCCGGTCAGCGGCGAGCGCGGACAGTCCGGGATCGGTACCTGGTTCGGGCCTCTCGTCGGGCTCGTCGACACCGGACCCGGCGTCGGCGCTCCCCCGGCGGCGCGACTGGCGCGCATGTTCGCGCAGCCGCTGCGCGGCGGCCTCGGCACGGCGCCGGTCCATCTGGTAGGCGAAGCGACGGCGCTCCTGAGTGCGCAGATAGGCGATGTACCCGCTGAGCATCACGGCGGGAATGCCGGGCGCCCAGAGGAACGCGAGCCCGCCGACGGCGGCGACGATCGCGCCGAAGGTGAAGGCGAGGAAGAGGACGACGGTCGTGCGCCTGCGGCGCGCGAGCGCCTTCGTGCGCCGGGCCCGCGCCGCGGCCGCCTCGTCCGAAGGGGCACGCCGGGCCGCGGGCACACGCTTGCGCGCCTTGCCCGCCGGACCGGGGCCCGGTTCGGCCGCGGAGTCGCCGACGCGTTCGGGCGCCGGCTTGGCGACCGGTTCGCGGGCGGGTTCACGGGCCGGCTCCGGGCGCGCGGACGCCTGCGCCTGGGCCGTCGACTGGGCCGCCGCCCGGGTCTGCGGACGGGTCGGAGGTACGGCGAAGGCCCGGACGTCCACCGACTCGGTGGCGTCGCCCGGGGCATCGGCGCTGGGCTCCCCCTTCTCGGTGGAACGCGCGCGCAGGTCCTTGGCGTACCGGCGCTCCATCCCCGCCCGTCCGGACAACAACCGGATGGCTGTGCTGAAGCGTTCCGTCGGACGGGCCTCGTTCAGCTCGTCCTGCCTACGGAGCCACATCGGCACCAAGTAGGCGGCCCAGGCCCCGACAATGACTGCGTAGATGAGGCCGCTGCTGCTCACGCCTCACACGGTAGAGGGGTTTGCGTGAGGCCATCTGCCAATTGAGCCGGTGTGTCGCACGATCTGGCTGATATTTCGAACTTTTTTTGTGACCGATGCGATCAGCAGCCCGCTCGGGGCGCGAATTTAATGCCCCGAGCCGGTCATCCTTCGATCAATTTCGAACACTTATTCAATTACCGGCCACTTCCAGGGACACTTCCCCGGGCCACTTCCCCGGCCAGTTCCGCGCTACGCGGGATTCCCCTGCTGGTTCTGCCGGGTGTTCTGCGGGTTCGAGCGCTGCGTCTTCTCCGAGCGTGTCCGCTGCCAGCGGCCGAGCACCCCTTCAGGGACCTCTTCCGCGGTGAGCGCGAACACGAGATGGTCCCGCCAGGCTCCGTCGATGTGGAGATATCGCGGACGCAGCCCCTCCTCGCGGAATCCGAGTTTCTCAACGACCCGGCGGCTGGGCCTGTTCTCGGGGCGAATGCAGACCTCGATGCGGTGCAGACCAACGCTCCGGAAACAGTGGTCCACGACGAGCGCCACGGCCGTCGGCATCACCCCGCGGCCCGCCACCGCCTCGTCCACCCAGTAACCGACATGCCCCGAACACATCGAGCCCCAGGTGATACCGGCCACCGTCAATTGCCCGACCAACCGCCCCTGGTACTCGATGACGAACGGCAGCATCCGGCCCGCGTGCGCCTCGGAGCGCAGATGCCGGACCATCTGACGGTAGGTCGGCCGGTGCGCGATCGGCCCGCTGGGCGTGGGCGGCGGAATCGTCGCCTCCCAGGGGCGCAACCAGTCCCGGTTGCGTCGGTTGACCTCGCGCCAGGCCCGCTGGTCGCGCATCTTTATCGGCCGGAGGACGATGTCGCCGTCCCCCAGCACGACGGGCCAGGATGGGGTGTTCAGCTCGCACCCCCACTGCCGGGTCTGGGGTGGTCGCCGCCGCGGATCTGGTCGACGGCGTGGATCAGCAGGGGCTCCAGGACGGCCAGTCCGTCCTTCACCCCGCCACTGGAACCGGGCAGGTTCACGATCAGGGTGCCACCCGCCACTCCGGCCAGACCCCGGGAGAGCGCGGCGGTCGGCACCTTCTCCCGGCCGAAGGCCCTGATGGCCTCGGCGATGCCCGGCACCTCGTGGTCGATCACCTCGCGGGTCGCCTCGGGGGTGCGGTCGGTGGGCGAGATGCCGGTGCCGCCGGTGGTGACGATGACGTCGTAGCCGGCCTCGACGCCGGCGCGCAGGGCGGCGGCCACCGGGTCACCGTCGGGGACGACCTGCGGTCCGTCGACAGCGAAACCGAAGCCCCTCAGGCCGGCGGCGATCAGCGGACCGCCCTTGTCCTCGTAGACCCCTGCGGCGGCCCGGTTGGAGGCGGTGACCACCAAGGCGCTGTACGGCGCGAGGAGTGCGCCGCCGTTCGCTGCGTCCGATGTCATGCCCGGCTCCAGTCGCCCGACTTGCCGCCCGTCTTCTCCTCGACCCGTACGTCCGTGATGACCGCTCCCTTGTCTACCGCCTTCACCATGTCGATCACGGTGAGCGCGGCGACGGAGACCGCGGTGAGGGCCTCCATCTCGACGCCCGTGCGGTCCGTGGTCTTCACGGTGGCCAGGATCTCCACGGCGTCGTCCGCGACCGACAGATCCAGTTTCACACCGGACACCGCAAGCGGGTGGCACAGCGGGATCAGATCCGGGGTGCGCTTGGCACCCATGATGCCCGCGATCCGCGCGGTGGCCAGGGCGTCGCCCTTGGGGACGCCCTCGCCGCGGAGCAGCTCGATCACGCGGGGTGAGACGAGGACGCGTCCGCTGGCGCGGGCCGTGCGCGCGGTCACGTCCTTGCCTGACACGTCGACCATGCGGGCCGCGCCCGCGTCGTCGATGTGCGTGAGTCGGTCCTGGGGGGATGGGTCCTGCGTGCTCATGCTGGTGTGGCGCTCCCGGTCCGGGCCCGCCGCGGTGCGGCGCACGGGCCTGCTGTGCGCGACACGGTACCGCCAACCAGGGCCTCTCAGCCGAGCAGGACCACCTCGACCTCGCTGCCGGGCTCGACGCTCTCGGTGTCCTCGGGGACGACGATCAGCGAGTCCGCGTGCGCGAGGGCGGCGATGAGGTGTGATCCGGCGCCGCCGACCGGACGCACCTCGCCGTCGGCGTAGATCCCGCGCAGGAACTGTCTGCGCCCCTTCGGCGAGGTCAGCGCCTTGTCCGCGGTGAGCGTCGCGGTCAGGCGCGGCCGGTGGACGTCCGTCAGGCCCATCAGGGTGCGGATCGCGGGGCGCACGAACAGTTCGAAGGAGACGTACGACGACACCGGGTTGCCCGGCAGGGCGAGCAGCGGGGTGTGGTCGGGGCCGATGGAGCCGAAGCCCTGGGGCTTGCCGGGCTGCATGGCGAGCTTGCGGAAGTCGATGCCGCTGCCCGCCTCGTCCTCGTCGCCGACGTGCGACAGCGCCTCCTTGACGACGTCGTACGCCCCGACGCTCACGCCGCCCGTGGTGACCATGAGGTCGGCGCGCACGAGCTGGTCCTCGATGGTGGAGCGGAGCGTCTCGGTGTCGTCGGCGACGGCGCCCACGCGGTAGGCGATGGCTCCGGCGTCGCGGGCGGCCGCGGTCAGGGTGAAGCTGTTGGAGTCGTAGATCTGGCCCTCGGACAGCTGCTCGTCAGGCTGGACGAGTTCGCTGCCGGTGGACAGCACGACCACGCGCGGGCGCGGGCGGACGCGAACCGTGCCGCGGCCGATCGCGGCGAGCAGGGCGATCTGCGAGGGGCCGAGGACCGTGCCGGCTTCCAGCGCCCGGTCGCCGGCCTTCACGTCGCTGCCCTTCGCCCGCACATGTGCGCGTGCCTCGGCCGGCCGGTGGATGTGCACCTGGCCGTGCGCGCCCTCGGGGGCGAGGCTGCGGGCGCGCATCCCGGTCACCGGGCCCTCGCCGAGCCCTCCGTCGGTCCATTCCACCGGAACGACGGTCTCGGCGCCGGGCGGCAGCGGGGCGCCGGTCATGATGCGAGCGGCCTGGCCGGGCCCCACAGGGAGCAGCTCGGCCTGGCCCGCCGCGACGTCCCCGACGACCTCCAGGACCGCCGGGAACTCCTCGCTCGCGCCCGCGACATCCGCGACCCGCACCGCGTACCCGTCCATGGAGCTGTTGTCGAACGGCGGCAGGGAGACCTGCACCGTGACGTCGTCGACCAGGACGCAGCCCTGGGCGTCGAGGAGTTGCAGCTCGATGGGTTCGAGGGGGCGGACGGTCGTGAGGATGTCCTCCAGGTGTTCGTCCACCGACCAGAGGTGGTCCTGGGCGACGGGGCGGGGCGCGGCGGTGCTCAACTCGCTACATCTCCTCGGCTACGTAACTGCGAAGCCAGGTCCGGAAGTCCGGGCCCAGGTCTTCACGTTCGCATGCGAGTCGGACAATGGCACGCAGATAGTCGCCTCGGTCGCCGGTGTCATAGCGGCGGCCCTTGAAGACGACGCCGTGCACCGGGCCGCCGACCTTCTCGTCCTGCGAGAGCTGCTGGAGGGCGTCGGTGAGCTGGATCTCGCCGCCGCGGCCCGGCTCGGTCTTGCGCAGTATGTCGAAGATGTGCGGGTCGAGGACGTAGCGGCCGATGATCGCGTAGTTCGACGGGGCGTCCGTCGCGGTCGGCTTCTCGACGAGGTCGTGCACCTTGACCACGTCGGCGTCCTCGGTGGGGTCGACCGCCGCACAGCCGTAGAGGTGGATCTGCTCGGGCGCGACCTCCATCAGCGCGATGACGCTGCCGCCGCGCTGCTCCTGCACCTCGACCATCCGCTTGAGCAGCGGGTCGCGCGGGTCGATCAGGTCGTCGCCGAGGAGGACGGCGAAGGGCTCGTGGCCCACGTGGGGGGCCGCGCACAGGACGGCGTGGCCGAGTCCCCTGGGGTCGCCCTGGCGGACGTAGTGCATGGTGGCCAGGTCGCTGGACTCCTGCACCTTCGCGAGCCGGCCGGCGTCACCCTTCTTCTGAAGGGCGGACTCCAGCTCGTAGTTGCGGTCGAAGTGGTCCTCCAGCGGGCGCTTGTTGCGACCGGTGATCATGAGGACGTCGTCGAGGCCGGCGGAGACGGCCTCTTCGACCACGTACTGGATCGCCGGCTTGTCGACGACCGGCAGCATCTCCTTGGGAGTGGCTTTGGTGGCCGGCAGGAAGCGGGTACCTAGGCCCGCTGCGGGGATGACAGCCTTGCTGATCCGAGGGTGCGACTGAGTCATGCCCGCCACCATATCCGTTGCCTTTGTAGGGAATCTGAGGCTCCGGTTATTTCGCTCTCATATGAGCGCATCGGGAAGGAAACGGGATCAGCCCATGAGTCACGCCGGACGCGCGGCCGAGCCTGACAAGCGAACGTTGCGGCGAGAACTCCTCGCGGTGAGGAACAGGTTGCCGGACGGTGACCTGCGGGAAACCGCGGCCGCGCTGGCCGTACGGGCCCTCGATCTGCCCGAGCTGGCGCACGCGCGCGTGGTGGCGGCGTACGTCTCCGTGGGGAGCGAACCCGGCACGCTCGCGCTGCTGGACGCGCTGCGCGCGCGGGGCGTGGAGGTCCTGCTACCCGCCCTCCTGCCCGACAACGACCTCGACTGGGGCGCGTACACCGGGGCGGACTCCCTGGCCCGTGTCCGGCACGGCGGGAAGATGGCCCTTCTGGAGCCCGCCGGCGAGCGCCTCGGCCCGGAGGCGGTGACGGGCGCCGACGTCGTGCTGCTGCCCGGTCTGGCGGTCGACGCGCGCGGGCTGCGCCTGGGGCGCGGCGGAGGGTCGTACGACCGTGTCCTCGCCCGTCTGGAGCGCGCGGGCGCCCGGCCCGTGCTCGTGGTGCTCCTGTACGACTCCGAGGTCGTCGAGCACGTCCCCGAGGAACCGCACGACCGACCCGTGCACGCGGTGGTGACGCCGTCGGGGGTGCGGCGGTTCGGCTGACGCGGGCGGCTCGAACGCGGAAGCGGCCTCCACGCGCGTGTGGAGGCCGCTTCCGTTCAGGAGCCTGGTCCGTTCAGGGACCTTGCGTCACGGCTTCAGCACGAGTGTGTCGCTCGTACCGTCGTCGACCGACTTCTCGGTGAAGGACCAGTCGAGCAGCTCGCCGTCGGCCCACTTGTCCGTCTGGTCGGTGTAGTGGGCGTTGTAGGCGTGCCCGGAGGCGCCGGTGAGGTTGATCCACTTCGACTTGTCGAGGTCGCCGAGGTTGACCACCATCCGCATCGACGGCACCCAGACCACGCTGTAGCCGCCGGCCGCGTTCCAGCCGCTGGCGTTGACCGTCGCCTCGCCGCCGCTGAGCTTCCAGGGGCCGCGGTTGAGGGCGTACTGGAGGAACCCGGGGCCGTCGGTGCCGAGGGTCTGGTTCTTCAGGAACAGGCGGTGCAGCCGGCCCCAGCTCCAGGTGTCGATGTCCTTGCCGAGCTTGGCGGTCAGCTCCCAGCGGGCGTCGATCATGGCGCGCTTGAACAGTCCGTCGCGGTCGGTGGCCGCGGGGCGGGTGCCGTTCTTCGGCGTCTTCCACCAGTCGCTGTCCTCGTCGTCCATGAGGCTGCGGACGACCTCGAACCAGCGGTCGCCGCCGTCCGGCTGCGCCTGGTCGGCGTCGCGCTCGCCGCACTCGCGCACCTTCTCGGTCTCGTCCGCGGGCCCGGTGGTGTTCACCGGGTCGACCAGCAGGCACTGGCCCTTGACCCGCAGCTCCTTGGGCAGCTTGTTGCCGAAGGCGAGCTTGAGGATGTTGCGCCAGACCGAGTTGAAGTAGGCGGCCGCCGCCGAGTCGGCGTCCTGGGTGTAGTCCCAGCCCTCCAGGAGCTCCTGCGCGTCCCGTACGTTCTTGTCGTCGATGTCGATCTTCAGCAGCTTGGGCACGAGCAGCTTGGCGATCTCGCTGCTGTTGTCGAGCTGCATCTGGCGCATGTCGTCGGTGGAGATCTTGCCGCCGTCGTCGATCTTCGACTGGATCAGATCGGTGATGCGCTGGCTGCGGGCGCCGTAGCCCCAGTCCGTGGTGAGCGTGTAGGGGTACTTGGCCTTGTCGACCACGGCCTGGTTGGCGGTGACGATGTAGCCGCGGGCCGGGTTGTACTCGTACGGCAGCTCGTCGTCGTCGATGTAGCCCGTCCAGCGCGACCTGGGGTCCCAGCCCGGCGCCGGGACGGAGCCGTCGTAGCCCTGCGCGCGCGTGGGGATCTTTCCGGGCAGCGTGTAGCCGATGTTGTCCTCGGCGTCGGCGTAGATCAGGTTCTGCGAGGGCACGTCGAACAGGGTGGCCGCGGCGCGGAAGTCGTTCCAGTCCTTCGCCTTGTCCATGGCGAAGACGGCGTCCATCGTGGTGCCCGCGTCCAGCGCGGTCCAGCGCAGCGCGATGCCGTAGCCGTCGCCACGGTCGGGGGCGGCGGTGTCGACGGTGGCCTTGCGGCCGACCTTCACGAGCTCGTCGCTGCGGTCCGACAGCAGGGGGCCGTTCCCGGTCTCGCGGACGACGATCTTCTTGGCGGCGCCGCCGGCGACCTTGATGGTCTCCTCGCGCGTGGTGAAGGGCACCGTCTTGCCGTCGTACAGGTAGCCGTCGCCGGAGAGCTTCTCCAGGTAGAGGTCGGTGACGTCGACGCCGGAGTTGGTCATGCCCCAGGCGATGTTCTGGTTGTGGCCGATGACCACGCCGGGCATGCCCGCGAAGGTGTAGCCGCTGACGTCGTACTGGCAGGTGCTGGAGACCGAGCGGCAGTGCAGGCCCATCTGGTACCAGACAGACGGCAGCGCGGCCGACAGGTGCGGGTCGTTGGCCAGCAGCGGCTTGCCGGTGATGGTGTACTGCCCGGCGACCACCCAGGAGTTGGAGCCGATGCCGTTGCCGTTCACGCCGACGGCCGTGGGCAGGTCGTCCAGGACGTTCTGGAGGCCCGCCAGCTGGCTCTGCAGGCCCGCGGAGCCGGAGGAGGAACCCGTGCCCGTGGTGCCGTCCGTGGACGAGCCCGCGGTGGACGAGGAGCCCGGCGACTCGAACGTCTTGGTGACGTCGTCGTACTGACCGGCCTGGACGATCGTCTTGTTCCGGCTGTACGGGTACTGCGGGTACAGGTCGGCGATCTGCTTGGGGCCGAGGCGGCTGGTCATCAGGGCGCGGTCGATCTCGTCCTGCATGTTGCCGCGCAGGTCCCAGGCCATCGCCTTGAGCCAGGCGACCGAGTCGACCGGGGTCCACTCCTGCGGCTTGTAGTCGTTGGTGAGGCCGAGGGCGGCGTACTCCAGGGAGATGTCCTTGCCGTCCTTGCCGTCCAGGTAGGCGTTGACGCCCTTGGCGTAGGCCTGGAGGTACTTCTTGGTGGAGGCCGACAGGGTCTTGTCGTACTCCTTCTGCGCGGTCCGCTCCCAGCCGAGGGTGCGCAGGAACTCGTCGTTGTCGACCTGGCTCTTGCCGAACATCTCCGACAGACGGCCGGAGGTCATGTGGCGGCGTACGTCCATCTCCCAGAACCGGTCCTGGGCCTGGACGTAGCCCTGCGCCATGAACAGGTCCTCGTCGGAGGAGGCGTATATCTGCGGGATGCCGTAGTCGTCGCGCTTGACGTCGACCGGCCCGGACAGGCCTTCGAGCGTGAGCGATCCCTTCGTCTGCGGGAACGACGCACGCACGGTGCTGATGGACCAGTACGCCCCGCCGGCGACGCCCGCCACGACGGCCAGCACCAGCACGAGGACGAGCAGGCGGGCTCTGCGCCCCTTCTTCCTGCCGGACTTGCCGGGCTGCTGACCCGTGGAGGCGGTGGTGTTGGGGGGCATCGCTGTCCTTGCTGTCCTAACGCGAGCGGCAGGCGGTCCTGGAGTGCTGGAGCAACCATAGGCGCAGGGCTTGGTCGCACTTGACGCGGAGTAGGGAACCAGCACGGACGGACGTTCGATCATGCCCCCTTATCGTCAAGAAATCGTCAAGAGTTAGGTAAGGTAACGAAGTAGTTGGGTGCGGAGAACCGCCACTTCGTGTCCTATGTACGTGAGCTCACGCGCGTGTGCGGGTGAGCCAGGGAAGGGAACGGCCGCTGACTGTCCACGACCTCAACCAGCTCCTGCTCGTCTGCTCGCTCGTCCTGCTCGTCGCCGTCGCAGCGGTCCGGATCTCCTCGCGCAGCGGGCTCCCCAGCCTGCTCGTATACCTGGGCATCGGCGTGCTCATGGGCCAGGACGGGATCGGCGGCATCCGCTTCGACGACGCCGAGCTGACGCAGGTCATCGGCTATGCGGCGCTGGTCGTGATCCTGGCCGAAGGTGGCCTGGGCACGAAGTGGCGGGAGATCAAGCCGGCCCTGCCGGCCGCCTCCGCGCTGGCCCTGATCGGGGTCACGGTGAGCGTCGGGGTCACGGCGGTGGCCGCGCACTACCTGGTCGGGCTGGACTGGCGGCAGGCGCTCATCATCGGGGCGGTCGTCTCCTCCACGGACGCCGCGGCGGTGTTCTCCGTACTGCGCAAGATCCCGCTCCCCGCGCGCGTGACCGGCACCCTGGAGGCGGAGTCCGGCTTCAACGACGCCCCCGTGGTCATCCTGGTGGTCGCCTTCTCCCAGGCCGGCCCCATCGAGCACTGGTATGTGCTGGCCGGCGAGATAACCCAGGAACTGGCCATCGGCGCGGCCATCGGCCTGGCGGTGGGCTGGCTGGGTTCCTGGGGCCTCAGGCACGTGGCGCTGCCCGCCTCCGGTCTCTACCCGATCGCCGTCATGGCCATCGCCGTCACCGCCTACGCGGCGGGCGCGATGGCGCACGGCAGCGGCTTCCTCGCCGTCTATCTGGCCTCGATGGTGATGGGCAACGCGAAGCTGCCGCACTGGCCCGCCACCCGCGGGTTCGCCGACGGCGTCGGCTGGATCGCCCAGATCGGCATGTTCGTCCTGCTCGGCCTGCTGGTCACGCCGCACGAGCTGGGCGACGACATCCTGCCCGCGCTGGTGATCGGGCTGGTGCTGACCATGGTGGCGCGTCCGCTGAGCGTCGTGCTGTGCCTGACGCCCTTCCGGGTCCCCTGGCGGGAGCAGGCGCTGATGTCGTGGGCCGGGCTGCGCGGCGCCGTGCCCATCATCCTGGCGACGATCCCGATGGTGGGCGGGGTCGAGGACAGCCAGGCCATCTTCAACATCGTCTTCGTGCTGGTCGTCGTCTACACCCTGATCCAGGGACCGACGCTGCCGTGGCTCGGCCGCAAGCTGGACCTCCGCCAGGGTCCCGAGCCCACCGACCTCGGCATCGAGTCGGCGCCGCTGGAGCGGCTGCGCGGACACCTGCTGTCCTTCGCGATCCCCGAGGGCTCCAAGATGCACGGCGTGGAGATCAACGAGCTGCGGCTGCCCGCGGGGGCCGCCGTGACCCTCGTCGTCCGTGACGCAAAATCGTTCGTTCCGCTGCCCACGACGGTGCTGCGGCGCGGGGACGAGCTGCTCGTGGTCGCCACGGATCCGGTGCGGGACGCCGCCGAGCGCCGGCTGCGCGCGGTGGGCTCGGGGGGCAAGCTGGCCGGATGGCTGGGGACGAACGGGACGAGTTGACCGTACGTCCGGCTGCAGGTCTATTCGCAGGCGGGGCACTTCATGGTGCTCATTTTCACAGGATCAGCAGCCGCTCTCCCTGTACTATGCAGGCGTAACCCAGATCGAACCAACTCTGCCTGACGCAGAGCTGGCGCGACCGTATGGCGGCCGGGACGTCCTTCCTCAAAGTGGGCGCCGGTATCTACCGCAGTTCAGCGCAAGAGGACAGCTCTCGGCGCCGCCCCCCACCCCAAGGGGCCGCGCTACCAGGTGGCAGAAAGGCACGGCCGTGGCGTCCACGGTCACCAGCGAGCCGTCGAAGGACTCGTCGGCCTCCGCCCGCCCCGGATACGGACAGCTGCTGCGCACCCGCGGCGTCTGGACGTTCCTGCTCCCCGGCTTCGCCGCACGCCAGCCGTTCGCGATGCTGACCATCTCCATCGTGCTGCTGGTGCAGCACACCACCGGTTCGTACGGTGCGGCGGGCGCCGCCGCGGCCGTCACCGGCGTCTCCATGGCACTGTTCGCGCCCTACAGCGGCCGCCTGGCCGACCGCTACGGCCAGCGCGCGGTCCTGATCCCGGGCGTCCTCGTGCACGTCCTGTCCGGTCTGACGCTGACCGCGCTCGCGCTGGCGGAGGCGCCCCTGTGGGCGCTGTTCGTGGCGGCCGTGCCGACCGGCGCCTCGGTGCCGCAGATCGGCCCCATGGTGCGGGCCCGCTGGGGCGTGAAGCTCCAGGACTCGCCCCTGATGCCGACCGCGGCGGCCTTCGAGTCGGTCACCGACGAGCTGACCTTCGTCGTCGGCCCGCTGCTCGCCACCGCCCTGTGCACCGCCGTCGACCCGGCCGCGGGCCTGGTGACCGAGGCCGCGCTCACCCTGATCGGCGGTCTGCTGTTCGCCGCGCAGAAGAGCACCCAGCCTTCGGTCGCCGCAGACGGGACCGCGCGCGTGGAGCACGCTTCCGCGCTGCGCATCCCCGGCGTGCGCGTGCTGATCGTGACCTTCCTCGGCATCGGTTCCGTCTTCGGCGGCATGCAGGTCTCGCTGGCCGCCTTCAGCGAGTCGATCGGCGAGCCCGGCCTCAACGGCGTCCTGTACGGCACCTTCGCCGCGGGCAACATGCTCTCCGGCATCGCCTGCGGTGCCATCGCGTGGAAGGTGGCCCCGCAGCGCCGCCTCCTCCTCGGATACGCCGCCCTCGCGCTGACCGCGTCCGGACTGTGGGCCGCGCACTCGGTGCTCGTCCTGGCCGGCCTCGGCCTGCTCGTCGGCATGTGCATCGCGCCCGCGCTGATCACCGGGTACACGCTGGTCGAGGGCCTGGTCCCGGCCGGGTCCCGCACCGAGGCGTTCACCTGGCTCACGGGTGCGGTGGCGCTCGGCCAGGCCGCGGCCGTGACGGTCGCCGGGCAGCTGGAGGACCGCCTGTGGGGCGGTGCCGGGTTCCTGGTGCCGATGGGCGGCACATTGCTCGCCCTCGCGACCCTGGTGGCCCTGCGCTCGCGGCTGGTCGCACGCACCGGCAGCCGTACGGTCGCACGTGGCGTCGGTCACCGCGTGCCGGTGGCAGTGGACTGATCCGCTGGAATACGTCACTATGGATCGTCGTTAGCACTCATCGAGTGAGAGTGCCAGGAGGAAGACAGTGCCCACCTACCAGTACCAGTGCACCGAGTGCGGCGAGGGCCTCGAGGCGGTGCAGAAGTTCACCGACGATGCCCTGACCGAGTGCCCCAACTGCCAGGGCCGCCTCAAGAAGGTGTTCTCCGCGGTCGGCATCGTCTTCAAGGGCTCCGGCTTCTACCGCAACGACAGCCGCGGCTCCTCGTCGAGCAGCTCGCCGGCGTCGTCGTCCAAGTCGACGTCCTCCTCCTCGTCCGACTCGTCGTCCTCTTCCTCGTCCTCCTCGGACTCGAAGACGTCGAGCACCGGCACCTCCTCCAGCAGCTCCGCCGCCTAGGGGCCACCACTCCTTACGGGACCCTGCCGTCGTCCGACGACGGGGTCCTCGGCATTTCCGGGTGCGGTTAGGGTGCGGACATGGCGAACAAGGCGAACGTCGAACTCGGCGTGATCGGCGGCTCCGGTTTCTACTCCTTCCTCGACGATGTGACCGAGATACAGGTGGACACCCCGTACGGGCCGCCCAGCGACTCCGTCTTCCTCGGCGAGATCGCCGGCCGGCGGGTCGCCTTCCTGCCCCGGCACGGCCGCGGCCACCATCTGCCGCCGCACCGGATCAACTACCGGGCCAACCTGTGGGCCCTGCGCTCGCTCGGCGTACGCCAGGTCCTCGGCCCGTGCGCGGTGGGCGGCCTGCGCTCCGAGTACGGGCCGGGCACGCTGCTGGTGCCGGACCAGCTGGTCGACCGTACGAAGTCCCGCGCGGGGACGTACTTCGACGGGCTGCCGCTGCCCGACGGCACCGTGCCGAACGTGGTGCACGTCTCGCTGGCCGACCCCTACTGCCCCACCGGGCGGGCGGCCGCGCTGAAGGCGGCGCGCGGGCGGGACTGGGAGCCGGTCGACGGCGGCACGCTGGTCGTGATCGAGGGACCCCGCTTCTCGACCCGCGCCGAATCGCTGTGGTACCAGGCCCAGGGCTGGTCGATCGTGGGCATGACCGGTCACCCCGAGGCGGCGCTCGCCCGTGAACTGGAGCTCTGCTACACGTCGTTGACGCTGGTCACCGACCTGGACGCGGGTGCCGAGACCGGCGAGGGCGTCTCCCATGACGAGGTGCTGCGGGTGTTCGCGGCGAATGTGGACCGGTTGCGCGGGGTTCTGTTCGACGCCGTGGCGGGGCTGCCGGCGAACGATGAACGGGACTGCCTTTGCACCTCGGCGCTGGGCGGGATGGATCCGGGGTTCGAGCTGCCGTAGCGGAACTCCTCGTTCGGGTGGGGAAGTTATCCACATCCGGTCGGTCGTCCACGGGCTCCGGCGGGCGGCGGCGCGATACCTCATCGTGGATTCGCAAGCCGTTCCGTCGTCGCAGGTGGTGGTCCTCCTCATGTCCGTTGCTCCGCCGTTCCCCTCCTTCTCCTCCCTTTCCCTCTCCTCCCCCGCCGCCCCGCTTCCGCCGGGCACGGACGCCCCGGCCACCTGCGAGGTACCGCACTTCGATCCGGTACGGGTCCGCGGTGGGCGTTATCGACCACGCCGGCTCGTACGGCACCGGAGGCGGGCCTTGGCGGCCGGGCTCGCCGTGACCGCGGCGGCGCTCGTGGCGGCGGGTCCGCGGGAGGCCGACCGGGCGCGTGGACACCCGGCGGCGGAGCCCGTGCGCCAACACCGGGTCGTCGAGCGGGTGTCGGCGCCGGTGCGGATCGCGGACGGGGCCGCCGTACGGCTGCTGCGGCCCGGTGACCGGGTCGATGTGATCGCCGCGGAGGAGACCGCGACGGGCGGGGACGCCGAGGTGGTCGCGCGCGGGGCGCGGGTGACAAAGGTGCCTGAGCCGCTGGACACCGCTGCCGAGAGCGGGGCGCTGGTGGTGCTGTCCGTGCCGCGCGCCACGGCGACACGGCTCGCGGGGGCGAGTGCCGGCGCACGGCTGGCCGTGACGCTGTGCTGAGCCGGGGGCCCGACTGGACAGGGTGGCCGAGCCCTGCCGTAGGTTGCGGAGCGATCTGTTCCACAACTTGTGTCTCCGAGGGGTGGCTCCGAAGTGAGCGAGAAGAAGGAACCGGGCGTCTGGGATGGCTTCAAGGCCTTCCTGATGCGCGGGAACGTCGTCGACCTGGCTGTCGCGGTGGTCATCGGCGCCGCGTTCACGAACATCGTCAACGCGGTGGTGAAGGGGATCATCAACCCCCTGGTCGGCGCGATCGGCACCAAGAACCTCGATCACTACAGCTCGTGCCTGAGCTCATCCTGCGAGGGCGAGCAGGGCATTCAGATCCTGTGGGGCTCGGTCCTCGGCGCGGCTCTCAGCTTCGTGATCACCGCCGCCGTCGTCTACTTCCTGATGGTCCTGCCCATGGCGAAGTACCTGGCCCGGGTGGAGGCGCGCCGCAAGGCGAAGGAGGGCGCACAGGAGGTCATCGAGGTGACCGAGCTGGAGGTGCTCAAGGAGATCCGCGACGAGCTGGTCGCGCAGCGCGGCCCGGGGCGCGACCAGCCATAGCGCCCCCGGCGCGTCGGCTCCGGCCCGGGATTGGGTCACATTTGGTTTCGATTGAAACCGTATCGGATGAATCGTCGGCGGTAGGGTGGGCCCATGACCGCCGACGCTTCCCGCAGCACCACCGCCCCCCGGGCGACCGGCCGCCGCGGGGACGCCTCTCCGTTCGCCCTCGGACTGCTGCTGCGCCGGGCGCACTGGCACGCGGCCGCGGTGATGACGGAGGCGCTCCGTCCGCTCGGCATCGAGTTGCGGCACTTCGCCGTGCTGATCGTGCTGGCCGACCGCGGGCCCACGGTTCAGCGGGACCTGGCGTTGGCGACGGGATCGGACAAGGCGGGAATCATGCGCGTCGTGGACGACCTGGAGCGCAAGGGACTGGCCGTACGCAAGGCCGTCCCCGGGGACCGTCGCGTGCGGGCCGTGGAGATCACACCCCAGGGCGTCGAGCTCTTCGGCGCCGCCCATGTGGCGGCTGAGCCAGTGGTCGAGCGCCTGGCGGCGGGGCTCGGCCCCGGCGAACCCGAGCAACTCACCGACCTTTTGACCCGGTTCGCCGATCCCGGGGACGGCGAGGCGTAGACACGCCCGCACCCGGGCCCCGTGTGCCGCCGGCGGCCACCGACGTCACACGGAGCGCTCGACCACGGGTTCAGGCGGCGAGGCGCTCGGCGAGTTCCTTGGCCTTGACGGCCGCGTCCTCGAAGGCCTGCCTGCGCGATGCCTCGTAGAGCGGGACCAGTTCGGACATGGCCGGGTTGCGGGGGGCCATGGTGAGTTCCGGGACGATGAAGTCGAGGTCCAGGCGGAGGGTGTCCCTCAGCACGGCCTGGAGATAGTTCCGCACGAACTCGAAGCCCTCGCGCGGGGTGCCCGGCGCGTAGGAGCCACCGCGGCTGGCGACGACGATCACCGGGGTGCCCTGGGCGGAGGGGTTCTCGCCCGCGGTGCGTCCGAGCAGGAGCACATTGTCGAGCCACGCCTTGAGGGTCGAGGCGATCGAGAAGTTGTGCATGGGGGCACCGATCAGGACGGCGTCGGCCCGCTCCAGTTCCTCGATGAGCTCGATGCGCGCGGCGAACGCGGCGGACTGCTCCGCGGTGCGTTCGGCCGGGGCGGTGTAGCCGGCGGACCAGGCGGCGGCCGTGATGTGCGGGACGGGGTCGGCGGCGAGGTCGCGATGAACCACCGTGCCCTCCGGGTGCTGCTCCTCCCATGCCTTGCGGAATGCGGCCGCGACCGAACGGGACGAGGACGCCTCGCCGGGGAGCACGGACGAGTCGATGTGCAGCAGCGTGGCCATGGGCTTTCTCCAAGGGGCGGCGCCCGGGGCGGCGAACCACGGACTGATGGCTTGTACCAGACCATAGTTAAACACGAGACAGTATCGATTGATACCATCGCGACTGCAACGGAGTTGGGAAGCGACGAGCGAAAGCGAGGTAAGCGACCTTGGACGTCTATGAGGCCGTCAGGAGCCGGCGGGCGGTACGGGGATTCACCGACCGGCAGGTCCCGGCACAGACGTTGGCGCGCGTGCTGTCCGGCGCGGCCTGGGCCCCGTCCGCATCGAACTTGCAGCCGTGGCACGCCTACGTGCTGACCGGCGAGCCGCTGGAGGATCTCAAGAAGCGGGCCGGTGAGCGTGTGACCACGGGCGACGCATGGGACGAGCCGGAGTACGAGCAGTACCCGGCCGATCTGCAGTCCCCGTACCGCGAACGCCGGTTCGCCTTCGGCGAGCAGCGCTACGGCGGGCTCGGCATCGCGCGCGGCGATCTGGAGGCGCGCCAGCGGGCCGCTTCGGCGAACTGGGACTGCTTCGGTGCGCCCGCCGCCCTGTTCTGCTACATCGACCGCGGCATGGGCCCGGCACAGTGGTCCGACATCGGCATGTATCTGCAGACCGTCATGCTGCTGCTTCGCGATGAAGGGCTGCACAGTTGCGCGCAAATGGCGTGGGCGAAGTATCACCGCACCGTCGCCGAGGTCCTGTCACCGCCGAAGGACCTCGTTCTCTTCTGCGGTATGTCCATCGGGTACGAGGACATGTCCGCGACCGAGGCTCGCACAGGCCGGGCACCGCTCGACGAGACGGTCACCTTCATCGACGGCTGCGTCCGCGGATGAGAGCAGGACTCCCCGTGGCCTGAGCGCGTGAGCCGCGGCCTCAGAGGTGGTGGGGCGGCTTCTCGTCGAGGAAGCGCTTCAGGTCGGCCGCGCTGTCGCCGGAGCCGCCCGGCCGCTCGCCCCACCCGCGGTCCGTGTCGTCCGAGGACTGCTGGTCCAGCGGGTCGTCGAAGATCAGCGCGGCCTTGGGCTCACGCGGCTCGGGGGCGTCGGGGGCGGGGGTGGTGCGCATGCGTCCAGGGTACGGCCCCCGCTGAGACGCCCCGGGCCGTTCTCCCGCGGGTGATTCCTTGCGGGAGAAATTCCCCGCTCCATCTGCTGTGCTTGACCCCATGACGTCCAGTTCCACTCCCGCGCCGGACTCCCCTCGCCCACGCGGAGGCCGTCGCCCATTGCGCAGGCTCACCGCCCGTGGACGGGGTGAGGCACACCGGGTCGCCACTCCGCTGGAACTCTTCTTCGACCTGTGTTTCGTCGTGGCCATCGCCCAGGCGGGCATCCAGCTGGTGCACGCGGTCGCCGAGGACCACGCGGGCCAGGGGATCATCGACTACGCGATGGTCTTCTTCGCCATCTGGTGGGCCTGGATGAACTTCACCTGGTTCGCCTCCGCCTACGACAACGACGACATCCTCTACCGGATCGTCACCCTCATCCAGATCGCCGGTGTGCTGGTCCTGGCCGCCGGAATCTCCCGGGCGTTCGAGGACCACGAGTACCTGGCGGTGGTGCTGGGCTATGTGATCATGCGGCTGGCCCTGGTGGCGCAGTGGCTGCGCGTGGCCAGATCGAGCGGCGGGCCGGAACGAAGAATGGCCCTGCGGTACGCCGGTGGTGTGCTGCTGTGCCAGATCGGCTGGCTGGGCCTGCTGGTCCTGCCCGAGGACGCCAGGCCCTGGCTGTTCCTGGTGATGGCGACCCTGGAGATGTGCGTGCCGCCGTACGCCGAGAAGGACCATCCCACGTCCTGGCACCCGCACCACATCGCCGAGCGGTACGGGCTGTTCACGATCATCGTGCTCGGCGAGACCATCGCGGCGGCCACGGTGGCGGTGAAGACCGGCATCGACGAGAACGACGCGCTGGGCGAGGTGCTGCCGATCGCCGCGGGCGGACTGCTGATCATCTTCGCCGCCTGGTGGATCTACTTCGTGGTGCCGATCCACGGCCATCTGCGCTCCAACAAGCAGGCGTTCCTGTGGGGTTACGGCCACTACGTGGTCTTCGCCTCGGCGGCCGCGATCGGCGCCGGTCTGGAGGTGGCGGTCGAGCATGCCGTGGGCAAGGCGCACATCTCGACGCTGGCGGCGTCGGCCGCGGTGACCCTGCCGACGGCGCTGTATCTGCTCACGGTCTGGGCACTGCACTCGCGTTACTTCAAGGTGGGCATCGCTCAGCAGATGGTGCTGCCGACCACCGCCCTGCTGGTGATCTGCTGCACGTTCCTGGGTGAGTGGGCGGTGCTCGCGGCCGGCCTGGTCACCGCTTCCGCGGTGGTGACCGGGGAGACGCTGACGGCACGTATGCGAGCCCGGGGGCGCGGGACGGCCGCGCGGGCGCCGGTGACCTGATCGGCGCGGCCCGGTGCCCGCCCCGGCGGGCGCGGCTGGACGAGACTGACCCCATGACACTTGACGCTCTGACAGATGTCGCCGGGCTGCGGGTGGGACACGCCACGCGCACCGGCGAGGGTTGGCTCACCGGGACCACGGTCGTTCTCGCACCCGAGGGCGGGGCCGTCGCGGCCGTGGACGTGCGCGGCGGCGGCCCCGGTACGAAGGAGACGGACGCCCTCGATCCGCGCAACCTCGTGCAGAAGGTCGAGGCGATCGTGCTGACCGGCGGCAGCGCGTACGGGCTCGACGCGGCGTCCGGGGTGATGGCCTGGCTCGAGGAGCAGCGGCGCGGGGTGCGTGTGGGGGTGGATCCGGCGCATGTCGTGCCGGTGGTGCCGGCCGCCTGTGTCTTCGATCTCGGGCGGGGCGGCGACTTCCGGTCAAGGCCGGACGCGGCGACCGGACGGGCGGCGGTCGAGGCGGCCGCGGCGAGCGAAGCCGGCACGCCGGTGCGGGAGGGCTGCGTGGGCGCCGGCACCGGAGCCACCGTCGGACCGGTCAAGGGCGGCATCGGCACCGCGAGCACGGTCCTCGACTCGGGGATCACGGTGGCCGCGCTGGTGGTGGCCAATGCGGCGGGGTCGGCCGTGGATCCGGAAACTGGGGTGCTGTACGGGGAGTTGTTGCGGGGGCGGGTGGACTACCCGCAGGAGAAGGTGCACCAGGCCGCGGGCCGGCGGCTCGCCGAGAGCGCGGCGCGGAACGCACCGCCCCCGCTGAACACCACGCTCGCCGTGGTCGCCACCGACGCGGACCTGTCGAAGGCGCAGGCGCAGAAGCTGGCCGGCACCGCGCACGACGGCATCGCGCGTGCCGTGCGGCCGGTGCATCTGCTCAACGACGGGGACACCGTGTTCGCGCTGGCCACCGGGGAGCGCCCGCTCGACGCCGCGAATCCGCTCGCGCTGAACGAGATTCTCGCGGCGGGCGCGGACGCGGTGACGCGGGCGATCGTACGGGCCGTGCGGGCGGCGGAGTCGGTGGACGGGCCGGGTGGAGTGTGGCCGTCGTACGGGGAGTTGTACGGGAACGACGACGGCGAGAGCTGACCGGACGGCCTCACCTCGCCCCTTCCCCGCACCTCCTCGCCCCTTCCCCCGCCACTGCGTGCGAGGGATTGTCGCGGTTCTGTCACGTGATGGCATTCACCGCGAACGCGGGGAACCCGCTTCGGTGACGGGGGCCTCTTCCTCCGTGCAACGGAACGGATCCCGCAAATCGCATGAAGATGGAGCAGATCGTGACAACGCCGGACATAGCAGCGCGGCGCGCACTGGGGGCCTGTGCCGCCCTGATGATCGGCGCCCTGACGCTCACCGCCTGCGTCGGGAGCGCCAACGCCGACAACGACGGCAAGGGCGGCGGGGACTCGCCCGGGAAGTCCGCCGCGGAGATCGTGATCTCGGCGAAGAACGGCTCGACCGGGGCGTCCATCAACTCGACCGGTGTGAAGGTCAGCGACGGCAAGCTGACCGAGGTGCAGATGACGGTGGCGGACAGCGGGAAGGCCGTGCCGGGTTCACTGTCGACCGACGGCGGCACCTGGAAGCCCGAGGAGCAGCTGGAGCGGGGGACGAAGTACCGCATTTCGGCCACCGCGAAGGACGGGGACGGGCGCAGCACGGCCGCCGACTCGACCTTCACCACGGTCAGCTCGGGCAACAGCTTCATCGGGACGTACACGCCCGACGACGGCACCACGGTCGGCGTCGGCATGCCGGTGTCGTTCAACTTCGACAAGGCGATCAGCGACACGAAGGCCGTGCAGTCGCACATCACGGTCACCTCCAGCAGCGGCCAGAAGGTGGCCGGGCACTGGTTCGGGACACAGCGGCTCGACTTCCGGCCCGAGGAGTACTGGAAGGCCGGCTCCAAGGTCACCATGAAGATCGACCTGGACGGCGTGGAGGGCGCGAACGGCGTCTTCGGCGTGCAGAAGAAGACGGTCACCTTCACCATCGGGCGCTCGCAGGTCTCGACGGTCGACGTCAACACGCAGACGATGACGGTCGTGCGGGACGGCACCACGCTCAAGTCGGTGCCGATCTCCGCGGGCAGCTCGGAGTTCTCCACCTACAACGGGCAGATGGTGATCTCCGAGAAGTACAAGAAGCTGCACATGGACAGCCGCACGGTCAACCTCGCCGACGCGTACGACATCAAGGACGTGCCGAACGCGATGCGTCTGACGACGTCGGGGACCTTCATCCACGGCAACTACTGGTACAACAAGGGCAATCCGCCCTTCGGCAGCCAGGGCACCAGCCATGGGTGCGTCGGTCTGCAGGACGTGAAGGGCGGACAGGGGGACACGCCCTCCAAGTGGTTCTACGACAACTCGCTCATCGGCGATGTCGTGATCGTCAAGAACTCCCCGGACAAGAACGTGACGCCGGACAACGGGCTCAACGGCTGGAACATGGCATGGAGCGAGTGGGCCGCGGGCAGCGCCGCGTGATCCACTCCTGATCCACTGAAGTGCCGTCCGAGCAGGGATTCTTGACGGCCGCCGGGGCCGCGCGGGAACTTCTCGCGCGGCCCCGGCGTTTTACCGGACGTACGTTTTCTCGGTTCCCGGACATGATGTCCGACCGAGGGGCTACGGTATGCACCCACAAGGTGACATGCAGCAACGCCGGGAGAAACCTTGAGCGTTCCGTACGAGACGGCAGCGTACGAACCACCCGAGTCGCCGGAGTCTCCGGAGGAGCATCTCGCGCGACTCCTCGGCCGCGCCCTGAACTCCTTCGAGTTGCCCGACGAGGCGATTCGGCGGCTCGACTGTGCGCTGGCTCATGACAGCTCGCTGCACTCCGCGCACCACAGCGCGGGACTGCATCGCGAGACGTACCGGCACACCTGGCTGCTGGCCGACGGCTCGGCGCTGACACTGTGGGAGCTCGTCCACAACACCGCGCGGGGCCGCGACCCGCAGCACGAGGTGTACGCGGACGAGGAGGAGCTGCGCGCCGCGACCGCGCGGCTGCCGCTGCCGCCGGACGCACCGGACTTCGAACTGCCGGTGACGGTGCAGCTGTCGCCGATCCCCGCGCCCCGCCACGCGTATGTGCCGGACGACTCGGCGGACCACGCGCGCCGGCTGCTGCGCCGGGCGGAGAACGCCGACCGGCCGGGCACGGAGACGGCCACGCGGCTGACCACGGCGTGCGCGCACCAGATCACGCAGGCATTCGGGCGACCGGGCCGTGCGGGCCGCGCCGGGCTGTGCTTCTCGCTCTACGAGCACGCGTTCCTGCTGCGCGACGGTGAGGAGGTCTCCCTCTGGGAGGTCGAGCACACGGCGACGCCGGACGGGCGGCACATGTGCGAGGTGTACGTCAGCGAGGACGCGGCGCGGGACGCGATGGAGCGGCGGGCGGCGCAGGTGCCGTAGGCGGGCGGCCGCGGATGCCGTAGGGCGAGCGGCCGTTCAGCGGCCGTCGTTGAGCTGTCGTACCAGGCCCGCGAAGGCGTCTCGTTCCGCCGGGGTGAGTTCGACGGCCTCTTGCGGCGGGGCGGTCTGTCGCTGGTACGGGAGCCCGGGGAGCGTCTGGTCCGTGTGCCACGGGGTCGCCCCGGGGCGGCTGCGGCGCAGTAGGCGAGCCAGTCCCATCACCCACAGCACGGCGGCCAGGGCGAGGACGACCGGGCCCAGCAGCTGGAGGATCGAGACGTTCTCAGGCATACGCTCCAGTAGACAACACGGTCCGGGCCTTTGGGCCCGGACCGTGACGTATCTCGCAGGTGCCGTGAACAACTCACAGCGCCCCAAAGGGACAAGCGGCAGGCTTGCCCGTGGAGGGCCTACGCCGCCACCGGCTGCTTCGCCTCCGCGGGCGTGGCCGCCGGGGACTCGGCGGCCAAGACGCCCTCCGGCGCCTTGCGCATGCCCTTCAGCAGGATGACCAGGCCCGCCGTGACCGCCGTACCGGCGGCGATGGCCAGCAGGTAGAGGAACGGCTTGCCGATCAGGAAGGTGACCCAGATGCCGCCGTGCGGGGCGCGCAGGGTCGAGCCGAAGGCCATGGCCAGCGCGCCGGTGACCGCGCCGCCCGCCATGGAGGCGGGGATGACGCGCAGCGGGTCGGCCGCGGCGAACGGGATGGCGCCCTCGGAGATGAAGGAGGCGCCGAGGACCCAGGCCGCCTTGCCGTTCTCGCGCTCGGCGTTGGTGAACAGCTTCTTGCGGATGGTGGTGGCCAGGGCCATGCCCAGCGGCGGGACCATGCCGGCGGCCATCACGGCGGCCATGATCTTCATCGCGGAGTCGCTGGGTGCCGCGACCGAGATACCGGCGGTCGCGAAGGTGTAGGCCACCTTGTTGACCGGGCCGCCGAGGTCGAAGCACATCATCAGGCCGAGCAGCACGCCGAGCAGGATGGCGTTGGTGCCGGAGAGGCTGTTCAGCCAGTCGGTGAGGCCCTTCTGCGCCTCGGAGATCGGCTTGCCGATCACCACGAACATCAGGAAGCCGACGACCGCCGAGGAGACCAGCGGGATCACCACCACCGGCATGATGCCGCGCAGCACCGGCGGGATGTCGATGCGCTGGATGCCGAGGACCACACCACCGGCGATCAGACCGGCGACCAGACCGCCGAGGAACCCGGCGCCGATCGTGACCGAGATCGCGCCGCCGACGAAGCCGGGCACGAGACCCGGCCGGTCCGCCATGCCGTAGGCGATGTATCCGGCGAGGACCGGGACGAGGAAGCCGAAGGCCGCCGCGCCGATCTGGAACAGCAGCGCGCCCCAGCTGTCGACCTGGCCCCAGTCGAAGTGCTCGGTGACCGACTTGGCCTCGTTGATCTGGTAGCCGCCGATCGCGAAGCCGAGGGCGATCAGCAGACCGCCGGCCGCGACGAACGGGACCATGTAACTCACGCCGGACATCAGCCACTTGCGCAGCTTGCTGCCGTAGCCCTCGCCGGGCTCGCCCGCGCGCTCGACCGGGGTGCCGCCGCCGGGCCGGGCGGCCGCGGTGGCCTCGCCGCGCTCGGCCTTGGCGCGGACGTCGGCGATGAGTTCGGCGGGGCGGTTGATGCCCGCCTTCACGCCGACGTCGACGGTGGGCTTGCCGGCGAACCGGTCCTTCTCGCGTACGGCCACGTCGTGGGCGAAGATCACGCCGTCCGCCGCCGCGATGACGGCCGGGTCGAGCCGGGTGAAACCGGCCGAGCCCTGTGTCTCGACGACGAGTTCGACGCCCGCCTCACGGCCGGCGTTCTCCAGCGACTCGGCCGCCATGTACGTGTGGGCGATGCCGGTCGGGCAGGAGGTGACGGCGACGATGCGGAAGGGGCGCTCGACGGTCGGCTCGGCGGGCGTACCCGCGGAGGTGGTGCCCGTGGCGGCGCCGGCGGAGGCCGCCACCGGCGACGCCACGGAGTCTTCGGAACCGGAATCGACATGGGCGTCGGTGGCACCGGCCGCTTGGGGCTCCTCGCCCCGGATCAGCGCCGCGGCCGAGGCCGTGTCTCCCACCGACCGCAGCGCGTCCGTGAACTCGGTGTTCATCAGCTGCCGGGCGAGAGACGACAGGATCGTCAGATGGGCGTCGTCCGCGCCCGCCGGAGCGGCGATCAGGAAGATCAGGTCGGCGGGGCCGTCGGTGGCGCCGAAGTCGATGCCGACGGCGCTGCGCCCGAAGGCGAGCGTCGGCTCGGTGACGTGCTCGCTGCGGCAGTGCGGGATGCCGATGCCGCCGTCGAGGCCGGTGGGCATCTGTGCCTCACGGGCGGCCACGTCGGCGAGGAAGCCCTCCAGGTCGGTCACCCGGCCCAGGGCCACCATGCGCTCGGCGAGGGCGCGCGCCGCCGCTTCCTTGGTGTCGGCGGACAGGTCGAGATCGACCAGGTCCGCCGTGATCATGTGGCTCATCGCGGGCTCCTTCGCACGCGTATCGCCCGGTGAGTCTGGTGGGCGGAGAAGGGGACGGGGGTGCCGTGGGGGGTGGCGGGGCTGTGGTGGGGGGACGCGGAGGCGTCGGAGGCGGGGTCGGGGAAGGCCCGCCCCCTTCGGGCGGCAGCGCGGTTCAGGAGGCGCTGCCGTCCGTCGGCGGCCGTGAGTAACAGCGAGCTTCGCCGCTCGGGGAGTCGATCGGCAACAACTGTGACAACCGCGACATTCGTCATGACACGGGCTCCTTCAGTACGCGGTCCATCGGCACCTCGGCCGTGACCGTCACCGCCATCAGGTCCAGGTCGGCCGGGGACGGCATCACGCTGCCGGGCAGCCGCACGGCCGCCGCGCCATGGGCGACCGCCGAGGCGAGCGCCTCCGGACCGGTGCCGCCGGCGATCAGAAAGCCGGCGAGGGAGGAGTCACCGGCGCCGACATTGCTGCGTACGGTGTCCACGCGCGCGCTGCCGAACCAGGCGCCCGCGTCGTCCACGAGCAGCTGCCCGTCGGCACCCAGGCTCGCCAGCACGGCGTGCGCGCCCATGGTGCGCAGCTCCTCGGCGGCCTTCAACGCGTCGCCCACGGTGGTCAGAGGGCGCCCGACCGCTGCCGCGAGCTCCTCGGCGTTCGGCTTCACCACGTCGGGCCGGGCCCGCAGGGCTTCGAGGAGGGCGGGCCCGGAGGTGTCCAGCGCGATCCGCGCGCCCCCGTCGTGCGCCCGCGCGACGACATCGGCGTACCAGGACGGGGCGAGCCCGCGCGGCAGGCTGCCGCAGCAGGCGATCCAGTCCGCGTCGCGCGACTGCTCGCGCACGGTCTCCAGAAGCAGTTCCTGCTCGGCCGCGGAGAGCTCGGGCCCGGGTGCGTTGATCTTCGTGAGCACGCCGTCCGACTCCGCGAGCGCGATGTTGGAGCGGGTGGCGCCGGTGACCGGGACCGGCGCGACCTCGATGCCCTGCGCGTCGAGCAGGTCGGCGACGAGCGCGCCGGGCGCGCCGCCCAGGGGCAGCACCGCGACCGTGCGCCGTCCGGCGGCCGCGACCGCGCGCGAGACGTTCACGCCCTTGCCGCCCGGGTCCATGCGCTCGCCGGTGGCGCGGATGACCTCGCCACGGTCGAGGGAGGGGACCTCGTAGGTGCGGTCCAGGGACGGGTTCGGGGTGACGGTGAGGATCATGCGCGCACTACTTCCGTGCCGCCGCTCTCGATGGCGGATGCGTCTTCTTGGCTCAGCCCGCTGTCGGTGATCAGCAGGTCCACGTCGCTCAGGTCGCCGAAGCGGGCGAAGTGCTCCTGACCGTGCTTGGCGGAGTCGGCGAGCAGCACCACACGGCGGGCCGCGGCCACCGCCGCGCGCTTGACCGCGGCCTCGGCGAGGTCGGGGGTGGTCAGACCGTGCTCGACGGAGTAACCGTTGGCCGCGACGAACAGGACGTCGGCACGGATCTCGCCGTAGGCACGCAGCGCCCAGGCGTCGACGGCCGCGCGCGTACGGTGCCGTACGCGCCCTCCGACGAGGTGGAGCTGGATGCCGGGGTGGTCCGCGAGGCGGGCCGCGATGGGCAGGCTGTGGGTGACGACGGTCAGGGACGCCTCCAGCGGCAGCGCGGCGGCCAGGCGGGCCACCGTCGTACCGGCGTCGAGGATCATCGTGCCCTCGGTGGGCAGCTCGGCGAGGGCCGCCTTCGCGATGCGGTCCTTCTCGTCGGCCGCCGTGCCCTCCCGCTCGGCGAGGTCCGGCTCGAAGTCCAGGCGCCCGACCGGGATCGCGCCACCGTGCACCCGGCGCACCAGCCCGGCTCGATCGAGGGCCTTCAGGTCCCGGCGGATCGTCTCGGCCGTGACCTGGAACTCCTCGGCCAGCGACAGGACGTCCACCCGGCCGCCGTCACGGGCCAGCCGGAGAATCTCCTGCTGCCGCTCCGGTGCGTACATGTCCGTTCGCCTCCGAACTGTGCCCGAACTTGTGGTTTCAATGCGGAGACTACGCCCGGATTTCCGGGAAGTAAACAGGTTCGGGCCCAATCGGGCATGACTGTGGTCTCACCTGGGCATGAGTGGGCTTGCCGGAACGACGAAAAGCCCGGCAACGAAGTGCCGGGCCACCGTCTTTCCCCCGTTGTCAGCCCACCAGCGCGGGCTCCTTCTCCGGTCCCGGCTCGGACCCGGACTCCTCGCTCGCTCCCTCGACGTGCTGCGCCGGCCGCTTCGGCAGCGCGAACATCAGCAGGAAGATCGCACCCATCACCGCGGCCACCCAGCCCAGCGCGTTCTGGAAGCCGTCCGCGAAGGCCGCGGCCGCCTGCGAGGCCTCAGGCGCCTGCGCGGACTCCGTCAGCCTGTCGTCGACGACACCGAAGAAGACCACCGAGACCAGGCCGAGGCCGAGGGCGTTGCCCATCTGCTGGACGGTGTTGATCAGGCCCGACGCCGAACCCGCGTGCTCGCGCGGCACCTCCGACAGGATCGCGTCCGTCAGCGGGGCCACGATCAGGCCCATGCCGACGCCCATCACGACCAGCGGCAGGGCCATCTGCCAGGGGGCGATGGAAAGGCCGTAGCGGCCGGCCTCCCAGATGTAGAGCAGGACGCCGATCGCCATCACCAGCGCGCCCGCCTGGAGCACCTTGCGGCCGAAGCGCGGGACCAGCGCCTGCACGGACATGCCGGCCGCCGCCGAGACCGCGATCGAGAACGGGATCCCGGTCAGGCCCGCCTTCAGCGGGCTCCAGCCCAGGCCGAACTGCATGTACAGCGTCCACACCAGGAAGAAGATGCCGAGCGCCACACCGAAGACGGTCTGCACCGCGATGCCGGCCGCGAAGCTCTTCACCTTGAACAGCGACAGTTCGACGAGCGGGGAGCCGTCGCGGGCGGCCTTGCGGCGCTCGTACGCCACCAGCACCCCGAGGACGACGAGCGCGCCCGCCATCGACACGTAACCCCACAGCGGCCAGCCCAGCTCACGGCCACGGGTGAGCGGGTACAGCAGCATCAGCAGGCCGAGGGTGACGAGCGCGACGCCGACCAGGTCCAGCTTCAGTGCCTTCGGGGCCTTGGACTCCGTGATGAAGCGGCTGCCGAGGATCAGGCCCGCGATGCCGACGGGCAGGTTGATCAGGAAGATCGGGCGCCATTCGAGGCCGAAGAGGTTCCACTCCGTCAGCAGTGCGCCGAGGAGCGGGCCGGTGACCGCGCCGAGTCCGACGACCGCGCCGAACAGGCCGAAGACCTTCCCGCGTTCGCGGGCCGGGAACGTCGCGTGCACGATCGACAGGACCTGCGGGACCATCAGCGCCGCCATCGCGCCCTGCAGGATGCGGGAGGCGACCAGCATCTCCGGGTTCGCGGCGAAGCCGCACAGGGCCGAGGCCAGGGTGAAGCCGCCGATGCCGATCAGGAACAGCCGCTTTCGGCCATGTATGTCGCCGAGACGGCCGCCGGTGATCAGGCCGGCGGCGAAGGCGAGGGCGTAGCCGGCGGTGATCCACTGGATCTGGCTGAAGGACGCGCCGGCCTCCCGCTGGATCGACGGGATGGCGATGTTGACGATCGTGACGTCGACGAGGTCCATGAAGGCCGCGGTCATCACGATCGCCAGGGCGAACCATCGGCGGCGGTCGCCGGGTGCGGGCTCGGCGTCTGCGGTGGGGGCGGTGTCTGAGGTGGCGGTGGTGGCGGTGGTGGCGGTGGCGGTGGGGGCGGTGTTCGCGGCCTGCGGTGCGCTGGGGTGGGTCACGAGGGTTGATTCTGTCCCGGATGAGGTCATGGCTTGAAGGTATTCCTTGAGTAGGTCAGGTCATGTCCTAGTTCTGCGGCATCCTCGGATTCATGACGACGGACACTCCGGCACGGCTTCTGACGCTCCTCTCCCTTCTCCAGACGCCCCGCGAATGGCCCGGCGGTGAGCTCGCCGACCGGCTCGGGGTGTCCCGGCGCACGGTGCGGCGGGACATCGACCGGCTGCGGGAGCTGGGGTATCCGGTGCAGGCGACCATGGGGGCGGAGGGTGGCTATCGGCTCGTCGCGGGCAAGGCGATGCCGCCGCTCGTCCTGGACGACGAGGAGGCCGTGGCCATCGCGGTCGGGCTGCGGGCCGGGGCCGGGCATGCGGTGGAGGGGGTGGAGGAGGCGTCCGTGCGGGCGCTGGCGAAGCTGGAGCAGGTGCTGCCGTCGCGGTTGCGGCATCGGGTGGCCACGCTGCAGGCCGCGACCACGCCGTTGACCAGTGGGGACGGGGCGAGTATCGCGCCCGAGACGCTGACCGTGATGGCGTCGAGTGTGGCGGGGCGGGAGCGGTTGCGGTTCGCCTATCGTGCCGCGGACGGCACCGAGTCGCGGCGGCTGGCGGAGCCGTACCGGCTCGTCTCTACGGGGCGTCGCTGGTACCTCGTCGCGTACGACCTCGATCGCGCCGACTGGCGGACGTTCCGGGTGGACCGGGTGAGCGAACCGTTCGCGACCGGGGCGCGGTTCGCTCCGCGGGAGTTGCCTACGGGGAGCGCAGCGGAGTACCTACGGCGTTCCATGCAGCGGCATCAGGCGTCGTACTCCTTCGAGGTGACGTTCATGGCGCCTGCGGAGGTTGTCGCTGCTCGGGTTCCTCGGTGGTTGGGGGTGCCGGAGCCGGTGGGTGCGGAGTGCTGTCGGTTGCGGGCCACTGTGGGGGACGCGGTGGAGTGGTTGGCGGTGCGGTTGGTGTTGCTGGGGTTTGAGTTCACTGTGCGGGAGCCTGTGGAACTGGTGGAGTGTGTGCGGGAGTTGGGTGGGCGGTTGAGTCGGGCCGTGGTGGGGTGAGGGGGCGGGATGCCATGCGGCGGCCCGCTTCGGTGAGTGGGGGTGCGGGTAGCGCCTGCGGTGGGGTGGGTGGGTCGGGGCCGTGCCGGGGGGTGTCCGTCCTCGGTCGGGCGGTTGCCGTTGGGCAGGGAGGCGGGCGTTTGTTGACGCCCGCCGCTGCGGGCGGACACCCCCCGGCACGGCCCCTTGCCGCCGTACGCGGGTGCCGGACCGGTGGGGCAGCCCGCCGCCTATGAGCTGCTACGGCCCTTCTCAGCGCCGGGGTGCATCATTCAGCCCGTCCGGCGTTTGAGGACGAGGCCCCTTCAGGGCCGACGGGGTCCAGGTGGCGGAGCCCCCTGGCGGCGGGTCAGGACGGGGTGAACTCATCCCATGGGAAGGTCCTCAGGGCCTTCAAGTTGCGCAGTGCCAGGGCTGCCGGGCCCTTGGGGCCCTCTGCTGGGGCGGTTCCGGTGGCCCAGGTTTCCACTGCTACTCGGATGGAGGCCGCTGCCACCGCGGCGGCGAAGTTGAGGGTCGACGAGGGGGCCTCGGCAACGTTGTCCTGGCTTCTGTGGGCCAGGACCTCCGCCAGTTCCTCCTCCGACTCGTGGCAGACCTCGGCCCATACCCGGCGCAGGGCCGGGCTCGATATGGCCAGGCGCACCAGGGTGCGGACCCAGTCCCAGGACGCCGCCGAGACGCCTGTGCCGGGGGTGAGGGTGTGGTGGGCCGCGTGTTCCAGGGCCTCGGGGAGGGAGAGGTCGGCGGGGGCGTTGCGGACCGCCTGGGTCCACCGGGCGGCGCCGGCCGCGTAGAGGGGGGCCACCGCCTCCTCCTTGGTGGCGAAGTAGCGGTAGAAGGTGCGCGGGGCGATGCCTGCCGCCTGGGCGATGTCCTCGGCCCGGGTGGCCCGTAGGCCCTGTCGTACGAAGAGGGCCGCCGCCGCGCGGGCGATCTCCATGCGGGTCGCCGCCTTGCGGCGTTCCGTCAGTGAGGGGGAGGGCGGGCTGCTCACGTTCGGCAGGCTATGCCCATGTGGCACAATCTGCCATCCGGGTGGGCGACCCCGTGGTTCAGGTACGGGGTGGCCCACCCGTCCGGTCGGCCCTTTGCAAAAAAGAGCCGGGCCCCGGCACCCAGGGGGGATAGGCGCCGAAGCCCGACTCGGGGAAGTCCCGGCGCCGGGGGGAGTGCGTCGGGACTTGGTCCGTTGGTGTGTGCGGTGGGTCGCGGGTCCGAACTTCCTTGCCCGGAGGTCTTGTTCCCGGTCCCTGTGGATTGAAGCGGCGTTACAACGCCATGTTTGCGCGGTCTTTGGCCACCCGGCGTACGCCCCCGCCCTTGCGGGCGGAGGACTACGCGGCCGCGTCGAAGCCGGTGCTGCGGGCCATCTTCTTCAGCTCCAGCAGCGCGTGCTTCTCGATCTGGCGGATGCGCTCGCGGGTCAGACCGTGCTCCTTGCCGACCTCGGTCAGAGTGCGCTCGCGGCCGTCCTCGATGCCGTACCGCATCTTGATGATGGACGCCGTGCGCTGGTCGAGGCGGCCGATCAGGTCGTCCAACTCCTCGCTGCGCAGGAGGGTGAGGACGGACTGCTCGGGAGAGACCGCCGACGTGTCCTCCAGGAGGTCGCCGAACTGGGTCTCGCCCTGGTCGTCCACCGACATGTTCAGCGAGACCGGGTCGCGGGCCCAGTCCAGGACGTCCGTCACTCGGTCCGGATTCGAGCCGAGCTCGGCGGCGATCTCGGTGGGCTCCGGGTCGCGGCCGTGCTCACGGTTGAACTCGCGCTGCACGCGCCGGATTCGACCCAGCTCCTCCACCAGGTGGACGGGGAGGCGGATGGTGCGGGACTGGTCGGCTATCGAGCGGGTGATCGCCTGACGGATCCACCAGGTCGCGTACGTCGAGAACTTGAAGCCCTTGCGGTAGTCGAACTTCTCGACCGCGCGCACCAGACCGGCGTTGCCCTCCTGGATCAGGTCGAGGAGCGGAAGACCGCTGCGCGGATAGCGACGGGCCACCGCCACGACCAGACGGAGGTTGGAGCGGATGAAGATGTCCTTGGCCCGCTCGCCGTCGGCGACCAGCGCCTCCAGTTCTTCACGGGTGGCGTCCGCCTTGGCCTCCTCGTATCCGTCGAGGACCTGCCTGGCGAACACACCCGCCTCGATGATCTGCGAAAGCTCGACCTCTTTGGCGGCGTCGAGTAGCGGCGTACGCGCGATCTCGTCCAGGTACATGCCGACCAGGTCGCGGTCCGCGATCTCGCCGCCATGGGCGCGAACACTGCGTGCCGCGTCGCTGGCCTCGCCGGTGGCGGACTGACGACGGGCGACGGCACGGGTTGCCATGCGTGCTCCCTTGCGAAGTGGGCGGGCGGGTGCTTTTTGAACGCTTGGGACTCTTGTCGAGTGCCCTGCATCCGAAGGAAACAACGACTGGAATCAGGACAGAATTCCCAACCCACCCCCCTATTTTTCTGATCTTGCAGTATCCTGCCGGGCCAACGAGGAGGCCCGATGTCGTCGGAACGTACAGAGGTGCAGGTCAGGTCGGGAGTCGAGGGAGACCTCGAAGCCCTCACCGATATCTACAACCACTACGTACGTGAGACGGCCATCACATTCGACACCGCGGTCTTCACGCCGGAAGAGCGCCGCCCTTGGCTGCTCTCCCACCCTGAAGACGGCCCGCACCGGCTGAAGGTTGCCGTGGAGGCCGGGTCCGAAGGGAACGCACAACGGATTCTGGGCTACGCCACATCCGGTCCCTTTCGGGCCAAGCCCGCCTACGGGACCTCCGTGGAGGTCACCGTCTACCTCGCCCCGGACGCCGGCCGGCGCGGAATCGGCACGCTCCTCTACAAGGCCCTGTTCGAGGACCTGGCCGAGGAGGACCTGCATCGCGCCTACGCCGGCATCGCCCAGCCGAACGAGGCGTCCACCCGCCTGCACGAGCGCTTCGGCTTCCGGCACCTCGGCACCTATCGCGAGGTGGGCCGCAAGTTCGGCCGGTACTGGGACGTGGCCTGGTACGAGAAGGAGTTGTAAGCCAGGAGTTGCAGGCCAGGAGTCGTAGGCCAGGAGTTGTAGGCCGGCAAGGGCCGGGGCCCTCAGCCGAACTGCACCGACCGCTTCGCCAGACCCATCCAGAATCCGTCGATCACGGACTTCTGGTCCGCCCGCTCGCCGGCCGCGTCCGCGGCGCCCATCGTCACGAACAGCGGGGCGAAATGCTCGGTGCGCGGGTGGGCGTAGCGGCCGGCCGGGGCCTTGTGGAAGAAGTCCAGCAGGGCGTCCCAGTCGCCGCCCTCCAGGGCGCGGCGGCCCCAGTCGTCGAACTCCGCGGACCAGGCGGGGATGCCGCCCTGCCGCAGGGCGGCCAGGTTGTGGGTGAAGAAGCCGGAGCCGACGATCAGCACGCCCTCGTCGCGCAGCGGCGCCAGCTTGCGGCCGATCTCCATGAGCCGCACGGGGTCCAGGGTCGGCATGGAGATCTGCAGGACGGGGATGTCGGCCGCGGGGTACATCTCGACGAGCGGGACATAGGCGCCGTGGTCGAGGCCGCGGTCCGGGATGTCCTGCACGGGCATGCCCGGGGCGCGCAGCAGCTTCCGTACGGACTCGGCGAGGCCGGGGGCGCCGGGGGCCGCGTAGGTGACCTGGTAGTAGTGCTCCGGGAATCCCCAGAAGTCGTAGACGAGAGGAACGCGCTCGGTGGCGCCGATGGCCAGGGGGGCCTCCTCCCAGTGGGCGGAGACCATGAGGATCGCCTTGGGGCGCGGCAGGTCGGCCGACCAGGCCGCCAGCTCGCCGGGCCAGATCGGGTCGTCCGCGAGCGGCGGGGCGCCGTGACTGAGATAGAGCGCAGGCATGCGCTCCTGCGTGGCGGCGGACATGGCGGCCACTCCCTCCGGGAGGTCAGATGCTTCGCAACAGTTGCTTCACTCAGTTGCTTCACTCAGTTGCTTCAAACTTAAAGCTTCCTCTGCCGGAAACCGTACGTCCAAGTAGTTAAAATTTCAAGGAGAGCTCTCGTACAGTGGGGTACATGAATACGGCATCGACCTCCGCGCCACCCGCATCCGACGCGTCCGCACCCGCGCGGGAGACGCGCTGGCTCACCGTCGAGGAGCAGCAGGTCTGGCGCTCCTACATCGAGGCGACGACCCTGCTCTGGGACCACATGGACCGCCAGCTCCAGCGGGACGCGGGCATGCCGCACATCTACTACGGGCTGCTGGTCAAGCTCGCCGAGTCCCCGCACCGCCGGCTGCGGATGACCGAGCTGGCGATGCTCGCGAAGATCACCCGCTCCCGTCTCTCGCACGCCATCGCGCGCCTGGAGAAGAGCGGCTGGGTGCGGCGCGAGGACTGTCCCGACGACAAGCGGGGCCAGTTCGCGGTGCTGACGGACGCGGGCATGGCGATGCTGCGGGAGGCGGCACCCGGCCATGTGGAGGCGGTGCGGCAGGCGATGTTCGACCGGCTCACGCCGGAGCAGCAGAAGGCCCTCGGCGAGATCATGCAGATCGTCGCCGAGGGCCTTCAGCCGAGCGAAGCGGGTGCGGACCTGCCCTGGCTCCGCTGAACCGCTCATTCAGCGAGGCCGGGGCAGGTCCTTCGAGGCGTTACGTACGGAGCGTCCCCATCCCCGTACGTACGCCCGGTCTCAAGGGGTACGACCGGACGGTCGTCGCCGGTGTCAGTGCGCGACGACCGGCACTGCGACCTCGTCCGCGGCGCCCTCCTCGGAGGAGGCCACCGTCGTGCCGCCCGGACGGCCGGCGTTGACGAAGGTCAGGGCGATGGCCGCGGCCGCGACCAGGATGCCGACGGCGAACCAGATGGCGCTGGTGTAGCCCTCCACCATGCCCTCCAGCTGGACCAGCTGCTGCTGGGACCGGCTGGAGGCGCCGCCGATGTGGTCGGCGATGTAGGACGTGGTCGCCGAGGCGGCGATCGTGTTCAGCAGGGCCGTACCGATCGCGCCGCCCACCTGCTGCGAGGTGTTGACCATCGCGGAGGCGACACCGGCGTCCTGCGGCTTGACGCCCTGCGTGGCGAGCGACATCGCCGGCATGAACGCCGTACCCATGCCGAGGCCGAGCAGCAGCATCGCGGGCAGCAGGAGCGCGGCGTACGAGGAGCCGATCTCCAGCTGGGTCAGCAGCAGCATGCCGAGGGCGGCGACCAGGAAGCCGGGGCCCATCAGCAGCCGCGGCGCGACCCGGGTCATCAGACGGGTGCCGATCTGGGTGGAGCCCGTGATCATGCCCACGATCATCGGCAGGAAGGCGAAGCCGGTCTTCACCGGCGAGTAGCCCTTGACGATCTGCAGGTAGTAGGTGAGGAAGAGGAACAGGCCGAACATCGCGATGATCGCGAGGCCGAGCGAGAGGTAGACACCGCCGCGGTTGCGTTCGGTGACCACGCGCAGCGGCAGCAGCGGGGCCTTGACCTTGGCCTCGACGAGGACGAAGGCCAGCAGCAGCACGCCGGAGGCGACGAACATGCCGACCGTCAGGGAGTCGCCCCAGCCGTTGGACTCGGCGCGGGTGAAGCCGTAGACCAGCGCGACCAGACCGAGGGTGGACAGGACCACGCCGGGGATGTCGAGCGAGGAGCGGTTGCGGCCGCCCTCGGGCTCACGGATGACGTACCAGGCACCGGCCGCGGCGACGATGGCGAACGGGATGTTGACGAAGAAGGTCCAGCGCCAGTCCAGGTACTCGGTGAGGAATCCGCCGAGGATCAGACCGACGGCACCGCCACCACCGGCGATGGCGCCGTAGATGCCGAACGCCTTGGCGCGCTCCTTGGCATCGGTGAACATCACGGCGAGCAGCGAGAGCGCGGCCGGGGCGAGCAGCGCGCCGAACGCACCCTGCAGGGCGCGGGCGCCGAACATCATGGCCTCGTTGGTGGCCGCACCGCCCAGCGCGGAGGCCGCGGCGAAGCCGCCCAGACCGATGACGAAGGCACGCTTGCGTCCCCACAGGTCGGCGATACGGCCGCCGAACAGCAGCAGACCACCGAAGGCGAGGGCGTAGGCCGTGACGACCCACTGCCGGTTGCCGTCGGAGATGCCCAGGTCCTGCTGGGCGGAGGGCAGAGCGATGTTCACGATGGTCGCGTCGAGCACGACCATCAGCTGGGCTATCGCGATGAACGCGAGCGCTTTCCAGCGATTGGGATCGACGGCGCCGAGGGCGCTGCCGGGAGCCTTTGCGGCCGTTTCAGACATGGGTCTACCCACTTCGGGACTTCGTGACGGAAAAAGGAAACAAAAAGGGGACGGCTCGTCGGCTCTGACGGCCGGTGAGTTCGGTGGCTTGGCTTGGGTGTCTTAGGTGGCTGGTTGTTCGATGGCCAGGTGTGGATGACCGCTCTGGCGGCCTGAACTAATCGGTCAGGACTTGCGCAGGTCCTCCATCGTGATCGCCTCACCCGGCAGGACCGAGCGGGCCGGGGCCCGCAGTCCGTCCAGGAACAGCTGAAGATGACGGTGGACATAGCGGTCGGCCATGTCGCACCCGGTTCCGGCCGGGGGCCGGCTGAGCTGGGCCACGGCGATCATGAGGTCGCCGACGTCCACGTCGGTGCGGAGCTGGCCGGCCACCTTGGCGCGGTCCATGATCGCCCCGATCAGCTGCTCGGCCCGCTCCCGCGAGGCCTCCAGGTCCGGGTGGTGCTTGTCGAAGGTGCTCTGGACCATGGGGCACAGTGCACTGATCCGCTCGTCCGCAGCGGTGTGCACAAAGCGCTCCAGGGCCTCGAACGCGTCCCCGGTCTGTGCGAGCGCGAGCTCGGCCGCCGCCGTCGTACGGTCCATGACGGAGCAGACGACCTCGCGAACCAGCGCGTCGCGGTCGGGGAAGTTGCGGTACACCGTGGCATTGCCGACGCCGGCCCGGCGGGCGATCTCGTCCAACGGCACGTCCGGGCCGAACTCGACGAACATCTCCTGGGCGGCGGTGACGATCCGCTCCCGGTTGCGCAGAGCGTCGGCGCGCGGCCGGGGCGCCTTGCGCGGTACGGGGGTCACGGTCTGCACGGCGTACTCCTGGTGCTGCTGGATGGCTATTGATGATGCTGGGCGGCGATCCGGGGAAGCTGTCCCCGTTTCGCTCGGACACATGGCTAAACGGGGAGAGGATCCCCGGTTATTTCCCACCCGGAAAAGAATCCATGTGACCTGAGTCACACATGATGGGCCAAAGAACACACGTTCGGCCCACGTTCGGTCTCTTCCAACGCGCGCCCGCGCAGCCCTCGACACAGGGTGATCGAGAGGGTGCAGCGCGCAGGCCGGCGGGCTGCCATGGACTGAAGGGCCCATGCATGCAGCCGAGCCGTCGGATACGCCCCCGCCGTGTGGCCGCCCTCGTCTCCGTGACCGCCCTGACACTGGCGGTCAGCACCTCGGCAGGCAGCGGGCACCTCACGGCGGGATCCTCGACGGTGGCCGGGGCGGGCCCGATCTCTCCGGAGCACCCCTCCGCCCTGCGCCCCTGCATGATCAGCGGCCGGCCGGCGATCCAGATGTCCGAAGGCGTGCCGACGGTACGCGGCTACTCCCGCTCCACCGGCACCGTGCGCGCCCTGACGGTGATGGTCGACTTCCCCGACGCCCCCGGCCCCGGCCGCGCCCTGGACCGTTTCTCCGAGTTCTTCCCGCAGACCCAGGACTGGTTCCGCACCAGCTCCTACGGCCGCCTCGACTACCACCCCGAGACCCCGATCCCCGGCTGGCTGCGCATGCCCAAGTCCTTCCGGGCGTACGGCATAGAGCGCGGCGCACCCTTCGACCCGGGGTACCGGGAGCTGGTCCAGGACATCGTGGTCGCGGCCGATCCGAAGGTGGACTTCCGGGCGTACGACTTCCTGAACGTGCTGGTGACACCCAACGCCGGCCCGTCGGCCCTGGACACGGTCCTGTCGGTGACCTTCGCGGGCAACAGCGAGGCCCCGGTCGCCGACGGTGTCTCGGTGGCCAACGCCTCCTTCGTCTACTCCCGCCAGGACGACGGCTCCGGCACCTACCACCGCACCGGCTACCGGGTCCTCCCCCACGAGAACGGCCACGTCTTCGGCCTGCCCGACCTGTACACCGCCGAGGGCGGGAGCGCGGTGGGCCACTGGGACATCATGAGCGAGGACTGGGGGGCCAACAACGACCTGCTCGGCTGGCACAAGTGGAAGCTCGGCTGGCTGGACGACGCGCAGATACGCTGCGCGTCGACCCCGGGGACCACCGAGTACGCCCTGACCCCGCTGGCCCGCGAGGGCGGCCCGAAGCTGGTGTTCGTACCCCTGAGCCGCCGCACCGGATACGCCCTGGAACTACGCACCCGCGAGGGCAACGACGAGGCCGTGTGCCGCCCCGGCGTCCTGGTCTACCGGGTCGACGCGGATGTGGACACCGGGATGGGACCGGTGAGGGTCCACGATTCCCAGGAGAACAGCGGGGGTTGCACCCGCAGCCCGAACGTCCACGCCGAACTGTCCGACGCGACGTTCGTGCCCGGGGAGGAGTTCCAGGACGAGAAGCGGGGGGTGCGGGTGGCGGTGGTGGGGGCGGATCTGACGGGGGCGTATCGGGTGCGGGTGACTCGGGAGTAGGCCGGCCGCGAGGAGGGGGTGGGGGGCTTGGGGGCTTGAGCTGGGATCGTCGTACGGCCACCTGGCCCGGGATTGCCGTACGCGCGCGGGTGTCGGATTACGGTTAGGGCTGCCGCGAACGCCGTACGGAGAGCCGATGCCCGCGAAGACGACCCTGGACGACGACCGAGCCCTGCCGGTGGAGGCGGTCACGCCGCTGATCCGGGGTGTCGCGGTGCTGCGGCGGCTGACGGAGGCCGGCGGGACGCTGAGCGCGAGCGGGCTGGAGCGGAGCACCGGGCTGGCGCGCTCGACGGTGGACCGGATCACGTCCACGCTCGCCCGCATGGGATACGTCCGTCTCGACGGCCGTGACATCGCCCTGGCGCCGCGCGTCATGGAACTGGGCAACGCCTACCTGGCCGCCCTCGGCCTGCCCGGCCTGCTCTCCGCGCACGCGGACGCGCTCGCCGACGAGTTGGACGAGTCGGTGTCGCTCGCGGTCGCCGACCGTGACGGCATCCGCTTCATCCACCAGGCCACCCGCCGCCGCGCGATGTCCCTCAGCTTCCGCATCGGCGACCTGCTCCCGGCCGAACGCACGGCGCCGGGCCCGCTGTTCGCGACGGAGTGGGCGCAGCCGCAGTGGCAGACGTGGCGCGAGCGCCGGGCGACGGACCCCGAGGACCGGGGCTTTCCGGCCGCACCGTGGCAGGTGCACCCGTCCTCCGACGCGGACTTCGAACGCCGGGCGGCGCGGGCGCGCGAGGACGGCTGGGCGCTGGACGACCAGTTGATCGAGCCGGGGCTGGTCGCGATGGCCGTACCGGTGAAGGACCCCCGGGCGGGCGGCCGTATCGCCTGTGTGGTGAGCGTGGTGAGCCACACGAGCCGGCACACGGCCGCGGACCTGCGCGACACGCTCCTCCCCCGCCTGCGGACGGCGGTCGCCGAGATGGAACGCGCGCTGCGCGAGGCCCCACAGCAGCGCCCCGGCCCGGTTCCGGCGGGCCTCGCGACCTGGACGGGCGCCTCCAAGCAAGAACTGGGCCGGGAATTCGTCGAGTCGCTGGCGCGCGGACTGACCGTACTGACCGCCTTCGGAGAGGGCCGGGCGGAACTGACGCTCACGGACGTGGCGAACGCGACCGGCCTGGCCCGGGCGACGGCCCGACGCGCGCTCATCACCTACGAACACCTGGGCCTGGTACGGCCGTCAGGAAACCGGTCCTTCGCCTTGACCCCCCGCGTGCTGTCCCTCGGCTACCCGCCCCTGTCCCGCACGTCCCTGGCCCAGATCGCGACCCCGCACCTGGCCGAACTCGCCGGCCGCGTCCACGAGTCGGCGTCCCTGGCGGTGCTGACCCCTTCCGCAGAGGAGGTCCAGTACATCGCCCGGGCCGCCACGAGCCGCGTGATGAGCGTCAACATCACGGTCGGCACGCGGCTCCCGGCATACGCGACGTCGCTGGGGCGGGTGCTGCTGGCGGACCGCCCCCCGGCTGAACGCAAGTCGACCGGCCCGACGGGCGGACTGCGCCCCCTCACCCCCCAGACCATCACGACCCCCTCGGCCCTGACCGCCGCCCTCGAGGAGACCCACACCCGCGGATACGCCCTGGTCGACGAGGAGTTGGAGGCGGGCCTGCGCTCGGTGGCGGTACCGGTACGGGACCGGACGGGCCGGGTGGTCGCCGCGCTGAACGTGGCGATGCATGCGGCACGGAGGTCGGTGGAGGAGTGCGTGCGGGAGGTGCTCCCGGAGCTGATGGAGACGGCTGGGCGGGTGGAGGGGGAGCTTCGGGTGGCGGGGCGGTTTGCTCGGGTGGCGGTGTCTTGAGGGGGGTGGGTCGGAGGGCGCCTGGTGGTTCGGCCGGTTTTCGGTCGTGGTGGAGCGTGGCGGGCCGGGCTTCGGCTGTCGTGCAGCGTGGCGGGCCGGTCTTCTGCCGTCGTGCAGCCTGACGGGTGGGGCTTCGGCGGTCGTGCAGCGTGGCGGCTGGGGCTTCGGCCGTCGTGGAGGCTGACGGTCCGGTCCTCAGCCGTCCTGCGGCTTGGCGGCACGCACGGCACTAGCCGTCGTACGGCCTGGCGGTCCGGCCCTCGCGCAGGGTCAGTCCCCACCAGGCGAGCTGGTCGAGCAGGACATCGGCGGCCTTGGTGGTGCCGTCCTGATCGTGCGGGCGTCCCTCGTCGTCGAACTGCTCCCAGGCCATGTGAAAGCTGACGGTGTCGCGCAGGGTGACGGCGTGCAGTTCGGCGAAGACCTGACGCAACTGTTCGACGGCGCGCTGGCCGCCGGCCATACCGCCGTAGGAGACAAAGCCGACCGGCTTGGCCCGCCACTCCCGGTAGACGTAGTCGATGGCCAGCTTGAGGGCGGCCGGGTACCCGTGGTTGTACTCCGGCGTCACGACGACGAACCCGTCGAGCCCTCCGATGCGCTGGGCGAGGGTCGGGGCATCGCCCGGCGCGTCGGACCGCTCCAGGGTGAGCTTGAGCTCGTCGGCGAGGGCGGGCTCGGACAGATCGATGACATGCGTCTCCATGTCATCCCGACGCCCGATCTCGGCCACGAACCACTGGGCCACCTTGTCGGCGAACCGGCCGGGCCGGACGCTGCCGATGAGAACGCCGATCTTGAGCGGGGGCTGGGAGGCGTGGGACATGGGTGTACCTCGATTCCGGGGAACGGGTGGGTGTGATCGCGGGGCGCGCCGCTGAGCGGGGCCCGCGGAAGCAACGTAAAATCTCAAGCTAACTTGAGGTCAAGCGGGGCTGAGGTGACCCACCGAAGATCACTGAGCCGCACCATCGATCACCGACAACCGGGGCGAACCCCGAGGTACGGATCCGCTACGCTGTCAGGGCGCCTTCTGCCTTCGTAGCTCAGGGGATAGAGCACCGCTCTCCTAAAGCGGGTGTCGCAGGTTCGAATCCTGCCGGGGGCACCAGCCAAAAGGCCCCGGACCGATCATGGTCCGGGGCCTTTGACATCCACTTCTGACATCAACGGGGACGGTCACTGACGACCGGGCCGCCGCTTCCGCAGTAGCCGGTCCATGTGGCTCATGGCTTCGCGCTGGGTGTCCTGCACGACGTGCGTGTACACGTCCATGGTGATGCTGATCTGGGAGTGCCCGAGGATCTCCATCACGACGCGGGGCGCGACTCCGGCCGCCGTGAGGAGGGTCGCCGTGCCGTGGCGGGCGTCGTGGAGGCGGATGACGCGGAGGCCGGCGGACTCGGCGACGCGGGTGAAGGAGCGGTAGAGGTTCCGGGGCTCGACCTGGCGGCCGGTGCGGGTGGCGAAGACGTGGTCGGACTCGTGCCACCTCTCCCCCGCCTCAGTGCGCGCAGCTGCCTGCCGCAGCCGGTGCCAGCGCAGGGGTGCTTTGCGGAGCGCGGGCAGCGGGACGGCTCGGCGCCGACGGCTCTTCGGATCGTCGTCGTAGAGGACGCCACTGCGGCGCTGGGTCTGCCGGCGGACGTAGAGGACGCGGTTGTCGAGGTCGAGGTCAGACCAGCGGAGACCGACGATCACCCCTCGGCGCAGGCCCATCGCGATGGCGAGGACGAAGGGCGCGTAGAGCGGGTCTTTGCGGGAGGCCGCGAGGAAGTCGAGCGTCTGGAGCCACCGTTACGGGCCCGCGGTCGCGGGTTGCTCTGGTCGACGTCATGACAGCGTGGCTGAGGCCTGTGGGGGTGCGACGAGGCACACACGTGGGTGGTCGGTCGGTGCGCCCGACGTCGTGGCTGACTGTCGCCGCTGAGGTTCAGACACTCCAGGGCCCAGCTCTGTCCAAGTGACCTTAGAGGCGAAGGGGCCGTGCCAATCACGAGCCAGATCCTGCGGGGAACCATGGGGAACAGCGGGATGCTGCCCAGAGTGCGACCAGGACGCCAACATGACTCCGCCGCAGGTCAGCGCAGCAACCGCTACAAAGAACCCAAGCTTCCCAATCTGAGAGCGCGAACGAGTTCGTGGCCTGGCCAGCGTCAACGTTCCCAGTGCTCCTCGCCGCCAGGTCCGATGATGAGATGGCTCATGCCGCGTCCGATCAAGTGCCAGGACTCGAACTGCGGGTCCGGGCCGATACGCAAGCTGGCGCCGTCGCCAAATTCGATGCTGAGGGCACCGCGGTCCTGGACGTCAACGGCCGTGATCGACTGCTCGAAGAGACCGAGCACGGGGGCGAGATGCACACCCGATCCCGGCGCCAGCTCGTGCCATTTGCCGCCCGCGTCTCGGAGCAGAAACGGTGTCTCCACAATCAACTCGGCATCCACGCCGTGCCCTCCGCCCACAGCGGGAGCGGACAGGTTCAGCCGCATCTGGTGATCGAAGGCCGTGCGCGCCACGAGACACCCGATCAGACCTGTAGGCACTTTCATTTCGACTCCCGGCCTCCGGCACACAGTTCGGCTTGCCGTCGACTGGCGTACCCCTCCAGGTCGTTCTTGATGGCCATGACGTCCTCGATCGGTATCCGGATCGGTGCGCAGTACTGGGCGTCGCACGAGCGCGGGAAGGTGCTGTCGATCAGAGAGATGCCGCTGAGGACCACGCCGCCGTCATCGTCGATCTCAGTGCAGAGCACCGGGTGGAAGGAGCAGTCCTCGTAGATGTCCCCCACTCGGATCCCGGCAGGGTTGCGAGGGTCCGTCACGTCGTCCATGCGGCCCAACATGTCACGGGAGACCGCGCAGCGCCGCTGAGATTCCGGCGGCCACTGTCTCAGTGTCAGTCTCATTCAGCCCCGTTCACGGTCGTTCAGACGGGACCGGAAGCCGTGCCCGCGTCGGTGGCCGCCCATGAACCCGGGTGAACGTCCCCGCGCACCCCAACACCCCACCACCACAGTTGGAAAGCGTGTTGGGTGTTATGCGCCGAGGAAGAGGCGGGGCAATGCCGATGTCAGACGCCGATGAGAGTGTGTCGGCCATGGAGACACCCGTTGCCCCTGAGAGTGGGGATGAGGAGCACGCCGTCATTGCACACTTCCGGCTCGCCAGTGGCGGTTTCGGCGAGGCCGACCAGCGGGAGCTGGTCTACGGAGCCGAGCAGGCAATGGCAGCAGCGGTCGAGGCGGCCGACGTGGGCGAGGTCGACGGCAACGAGTTTGGTGGGGGCGAAGCGGTCGTCTACGCCTATGGACCGGATGCCGATGCTCTCTTCAAGGTCATGCAGCCAACTCTGAGCGGGCTGCCGTTCCGGCCGGCGCACGTCGTTCTCAGGCGTGGTGACAGCGAGTCACGCGTGGTCCTGTAAGCCCGGCCCGGCGGCCATGGGGCTGATCCGTGCAAGGTGGAGACGAGGCGCACCACCAGCGCACCAGATCGAGCGGGAAACAGCGGGGACTCACAGTGAAAGCCGCCGGACCCGACAAGACCACACCCCGACCGTTTGCCCAGGTCAACGCCTGAACCGCTCGCGAATGATCGCAGCTTCCCAAGCTGAGAGCGCCCCACGCCTGCTCAGTCGTGATTTAGGGCCGCACCAGGGCGGCAACGGCTACGCCGAATCCGACAACTCCGAACGCAGCCAACCCAACGGTCCACACTCGATGGGAACGAAGCTTGACCAGGCCCTTGGACTGAATGCCCGCAGCTTGGCAGCGCTCTGCTCCTGGAGCATGGACTTCAGGCAGTCCCCTCACCCTCTCGAACTCCTGTAACCAGATGCTGTCAGCCAGTTCGTGGAGGCGGTGCTTGGCCAAGAGCTGCACGGACAGGAAGGACACCACCATCGACAGCACCCCAGAAGTGACCCGTGCCAGTTGCCCTGTCTCTGGGCTGAGGGCGATTGTCATGAGGAACGCCTGAGCCGTCAGCCCCAGACCAGGCACTTGCCACATCATCGTGTCAAAGCCGGCTCGGCGGGCGGCTACCGCTTGGTACTGGAGCAATGCTTGCTCATCGCCCGGGGGCGGAGGCGTCGACATGACTCCAATGGAACCAGCAGCCGCTACCGGTTCGCGGCGTATCTGTGAGCTTCGGATCAGTAGGTACCGTGCCCGATCGTGCGAGAAGGAAGTCGCCCCGCACCAGGACTCGGGGAACCGTCTGCCTGGCATGCGAACCACGCCGTCCTTGCCACCACCGACGCCTTGATCCAAAAGCAGGTGCGCGATGGCTGGAGCTGTACCGGATCATGCGGGCCGCGGGTGGGGATCGCGGGTGGCTGGGGCGATCGGCTCCGCACCGGCCGCGTGGGTCAGAGCGCGCACAGGAAGGGCGAAGGTGAGTACCTATCAGAGCCGACGGCGCAACTTCTCGATGATCTCGTCAGCTCGGAAGTACACCACGTCCATGTTGTTTCCGAAGTACTCCTTCAGCTCTGGCGCATACACCGATGCGCGTGCCAGGGCGGCGCGGGCCTCAGCGACGGCGCGGGCATAGCTCTCCATCCCCTCACGTCCCATCTGCCTGTTCAACTCGGCGTGGTCCTCGGGCGTCGAGCCATCCCAAGCGTGGAGCCGATTGTAGAAGTGATGCCGTGCGACAGTCACAGCAACGGCCTCGATCGCGGCGTGGAACAAATCCTCGACCTTCGACCGCCTTCGGGTCCTCACGTTGAGGAGGTACGTGATCGCACTACCGATCAGTACTGACAAGAGAGGTAGCGCGACATCTATTGCGGCCATGCCCCTACCTTCCCGTCACTGGCCGACTTCAAAGAACCAGAACGATCCTGTGGCGCGGCACCGCAACCTCAGCAATCGCCGAGAGTCACCCGCAGCTGGCAGTCAATACGCCTTGGGACATCCGATCTGTCTCTTCTTGTCGTCGCCGGGCGGCAAATAAGGAGGGCCGACGCATGTCCAGCTCACGCAACACCAACCGTCTGGCCAAGAAGATCCGTAACCAGACGTCACTCACGCTCTCGACCACTTCCAGGCTGGCCCGGCAGGCCAACGTCTATCTCGGGCCCTCGGTTGCAGATGCCGCAGTTCCTCATCAGCGCCGTCTAGAAGCGCACGTAGCCCATGTGTTGGCAAGCAGCTTCAAGGACCGTCAACTCAAAGGTGCTCTTCTTGGCGTGCGTGAAGCGGGGCCAGACGGTCACAGCTTGGAACTGACCCTGGAGTCCGACATCTCGGACGAGGTTCTTCGTGAGCTCCTGCCGCGGCTCGATCACTTCTACGGAGGCATCCGCGGAGTCCCCGGGCTTCGCATCCGAGGGAACAGGGACCGCATGGTTCTCCTAGATGCCCTCAGCCCGGCGCAAGTCACCATGACGCGCGCCGATCACGGTCGCATGCGTCTGTCGTCCGCGCGCGAGGGTGGAGTGCTTCTTTGGAAGCGCGCCCCTGGCGGCCTCTCTCGCGACGAAAAGCAGCGCATGCCGCTCCGAATGATGCGGGGCGAGCCCTCGTGGTACTACAACGTATGCCGACGTTGCCGCCAGCGACTGCCGTGGCCGCTTCGGCCGCACGTCACAGTGGATCTAGACACGCCGCCTGCTCGATCGGGCACGCAAGGGGCACACTGGCCTTTCTCCCGGCTTCCCGTGTGGGACTCACATCGTGGCCCGATCGAGCCTGGGCCGCCCTTAGGCGGTCGTCTGCGGCTGTCGCGCTGATACGGCCCTGACTGCTGAGCCCGAGACGAGCACTCCTGACAGAGCGATCAGGCTGGTCAGGATGTCCTGGATCTGTGCCGCCGGGACATAGACGATCACGATGACGATGAGCAGGGCTGCCCAGTCCTTCGGGCGAGCGATTGACAGTACGGAGCGGATTGGAGCCACACTCATAGCGGTACCTCCTGGTACTCAGTGCCCGCCCCACCGACCCTGCCGCCAAGCCCGATCGGTGGTGCGGGCCTCCTGCTTGGACCCATATTGGCGCCTCTCCTGTCAGGACATATGTTGGGCGCCGCAGAAAAGGCTCACGGTCCCTCATACGGGCCATTGTGGGGATGCTTACCTGCAACTCGTCTGCTCCTTAGGTCTCTACACTGCTGGTGCAACGCCCGTGGGTGAATGGCGTTTGCTGGCGTTGGTTTCTACACACCCGCCGGAGCAAGTTGTGCCCCCGTCTTGCCCTCCGCGTGCGGCTGGGTCCCATCACGAGCCGTCACCACAGAAGCCCCACCCCAATTGGGCATCTCCCAGGGCGGGGCCGTTGACTTGCTAGTTGACGATGGCACAGAACGCCGTCGTGGTCGCGTCCAGGCGGGCTTTCGTCGTTCCTATCCCGCTGCTCCGGTAAGCCTGTTCGGCATGGATCGCTCGAAGCCTGCGCCGCAGTCGGAGCCGTTGTTCTTCAAGGGCTGGCAGGCGACTGCCGTCTTGTATGCGGACCGTGTGGTGTTCAAGCGCCTTGAATCATCTGTTGATGGATCAGCGCGGCACGCGAGGTGCTGTGCTCCATCCACATCATCAGCTACCGCGTGCTGGCCCCTGCCGTGGAAGCCAGCGTATTGCCGGTGTGCCGAGGGTCGTGGAAGTGCTGTTCGGCCGTGAACCCGCAGTCGTCCGGGCTTTGCCCAGTCGTCCCAGAAGTTGCTCGAAGACATGACCTTCACGACCAGTAGCGGCGAACTGCCCCAGGTGGCGCGTGACCTCGTCGAGCAACTCGGCCGGGAAGGAGACGGGGCGCACCCCAGCCGCAGACTTCGGAGCCCTGCCGAAGAGCCGGCCGTCCTGCAGCTCTGCCCGCGCGCGCCGGACGGTGATGCAGGGCACGGTTCTCTCGCGATGACAGGTCCCCGGGGTCAGTCCCGCCGAGAACGGCCGCAGGCGTTGCCCCCGCCCCCGCTCGTCTCTCAGCCGACCGTGGAGCACGGCCATGACAACAGAAGCGCCGACTTCCCGAACCGGCCCGAGCCCACCGCGGCCGTCGGTGGGCTCGGATCGTCCGTGCGGCTGCTTTCCGCTACTTCCCGAATGCCTGGCGGAACTCGTCGACGGTCTCGTCCGAGGCCACGTTCGTGCCGCACGCCGGGACGACGCCGTTCTCGGCGGCCACGATGTAGCGCTCATCCTCCGTGAACGTCAGCGCCTCCGGCCGGCTCGGGTCGCTGTCGAGCACGACCGTCTCCGTGTCGCCGCCCTTCAACCAGTGGTCGACGCGGAAATTGACCGTGGAGCCCTTGATGGAGGTGACCGTGCCCACGAAGAGGATCGGGTACCCGCGCAGGGTGTCTGGACTGGGTGTTACACACTTCTGGCTGCCGATGCCGTGGTGGGTGGTGAGCTTCAGCGGGCCGGCCGAGGCCGAGTGCCCGTTGTCGTTGTTCGCCATGACTCCTCCGGCGATGCCGCCGCCGAGCAGGAGCAGACCGGCAGCCGCCGCGAGTCCGAGGAGCTGACGGCGGCTCCGTCGCGCAGCGGTCTTCGTGGGGGCCGTATCGCCGGTCCGGAGCGCGGTGTCGGTGGTCAAGGTGTCCTCCACAAGTCGGTCGATGTCGGGCAGCGGAGCATGTGGGGTCAGCGCCGGGTCCGCGGACTTCAGCCGGGCCAGCAACTCGTCGTCATTCACTGACCGCTCCTTCCTTCATCACTCTTGTGTCCGGACGGTTCGTCATGCTTTCGCCCCAACTGTTCGGCGAGTTTCTTTTTCGCCCGGTGTAGCCGGATGCTCACCGCGTTGGGCGTCAGCCCGGTCGCCTCCGCGATCTGCCGGGGTGCCAGTTCCTCCCACGCCCACAGCCGCACCACCTCGCGATCCAGCGCCCCGAGGGCGGCGAGCGCGGCGTGCAGTCGGCTGTGGTCGGCGACACCAGCCGGCTGCTGTTCCTGCCTCCGGATCAACCGCTCCACCAGCCGGAGCCGGCGCCCGTCCGCACGGCGGGCATTCGCCAGGCAGCCCCGCGCCACCCCGTAGCACCACGGCAGCACGTCATCGGCGTCGGGCAGGGAACCTGGCGCCGGCCCCAAGCCGGGGACGTCGTCGATACGGCGCCACAGCACCAGCATCACCTCCGCCAGGATGTCGTCGACCATGTCGGCGCTCGTCCGTCGCAGCAGATACCGGTGCAACGGTTCCACCACCACGTGCGCCAGTTTTTCGAAGCGCGCCTGCTGCCTCTGGCGCGACTCCTCTTCCGTCATGGATTCCACAACCCGTCCTGTCCGGCACCGGCCGGATCCTTTCAGGCGAGGTCGTACAGACGCGGCAGCAGTTCAGGGCGTCGTCCATGGTCTGCTGCCAGGCCAGGACGAGACGCGGATCGAGCTGTCGCTGTGCCCGCCCTTCTCGGGCAGCGACGGGTGGGCGGCGGTGCTCGCGCCCTGGTCGAATCAGACCGCGAGGACTTGGCCGTACAGCCGTTGGAACCGCTGCCACGTCAGCACGACAGCGTCCTCCTCGAAGCGTCGTGCCCATAGCGTGCCCCAGGTCGGCAGTCATACGGCCGCGCAAGCGCCGTCGCTTCCCAAAGGGCTGAGGGCTCGGCGAAATCCCGCTGACTCCCGTCCCGCGGATGTCCTACCGTTCCACGCATGACTCCGATCAGCCCCGAGAACCCGCTGACCTCTGAAAACGCCCGGGCGTTGCTTGCCATGCTCCCTGCCCGAGTCGAGATCAAGCGAGGCATGAGCGAGCGGGAACTTGATCAGGTCGAGGAGCGTTGGGGGTTCCGTTTCGCTCCGGAGCACCGGACGCTGCTGAGCGCAGGACTGCCGACGGGGAGCCGTAGCTGGCCCGACTGGCGGGACGGCGACCCGGAGGACCTGGCGGAGAGGTTGGCCCGGCCGGCGGATGGAGTGCTCTTCGACGTGAAGCACAACGGTTTCTGGCACCCGGACTGGGATCCAAGGCCGGCGGGCACTGAAGACGCCTTGAACGTGGCTCGCTCGTACCTGTCCAAGGTTCCTGTGATGGTGCCGATTTACTCGCATCGGTACCTGCTGGGCGATCCGGACCGAACCGGTACGCCCGTGTTGTCGATGTACCAGGCGGACATCATTTACTACGGCACTGATCTCCTCGACTACTTCCACCACGAGTTCGGCCGCTCCGTGCCGACCCCCGAGGACCATCAGTACGCCACGATTCCGTTCTGGTCGTACTTCCTCGACTGAACGGCCGCCGCGCGGACTGACACGGTGCCTGAGACGAGACGTGCCACAGTCGTGCCGGATTTGACGGGCACCCCTGCAAGCGGCGCACCACGTAGTCGGACTGGCTTTCGTTGATGTCCTGAGCCAGCTCGATGAGCCGGAAGGTCTGCCCGTGCCGTGCCTTGACGTGATGGCTGACGTAGACAGGGTCGATGGGCGGGCAGTGCCCCGACGCCCGGTCCGGGCAGGAACTTGGTGAACCCGAACGGCTTGGTCGCCGCCAACTCCAGGGTGTGCCACACGTCCACGCCAAGTGTGTGAGCCATCCGGGAGAGTTCGTTGACCAGGGCGATGTTGACTTGCCGGTAGGTGTTCTCGAACACCTTGGCGAGCCCGGTCTCTTCCAGCCCCGATGCCGGGACGGTGACTTCGGTGACCGAGTCGTAGAAGATCTTCACCTGGCGCAAGCAGGCATCCGTGAGCCCGGCGACGATCTTGGGCCGCGACATTGAAGGCGATGCACTCGCGAACAGCGCGCGCCCCCGCGTGCGCCCCTGTAACACCGCGCAGCCCTTCACGCCTGTTTCCTGGGGCATGCGCGCGTCTGATCGATCAGCGCACTCGTGACTGACTGTCGTCGGCTGACGTCCGTGTCGCAACCGTGACCGTTGCCGGGGCCTCATTGAGGTCTCGAAATACCAGGTCAGAGGGCTGGCGCGGCGGTAGCCGTCCGCGTCTGTGCCCACGGCCACAGCAAGCGGGCCAAACGTAGGCTCATACTGAGCCATGACAAAACCTGCGGCACCGAAGCGTCACCTGCCCACCAGCCCCTTCAAGGCCCCGGTCGCACCTGTTCCCAAGCACTTCGCTGTGGGCGATCAGGTCACTCATGACATGTACGGTCTCGGCCGGGTGATCGGCATCGAGGACGGAATCGCGGCGCTCGTGGATTTCGGCTCGGCGCAAATGCGGATCTTGAGCCCGTACGCCAAGATGACCAAGCTGTAGAACCGCTGTGCCCGGTCACGGCACGCCAGGCCCCAGTAGGGGCCTGTAACGAAAGGCAGACCTCTCATCGACCCGACGACGTCGCTCTTCTCCGCCCTGGAGGGGCAACCCAGCCGTTCCACCGCAGTCTCGCCACCTCCGACGACAACGCCCTTCCAGGCTCCGGACTTCGGAGAAGAGGAGATGTTCTGGCCCGAGGACGCACAGGAGCCCGCCCCGGGCACCCGTGCGGCGCGGACCAAGGCCGCCTAGGTGTGGGTTCGACAGCCACCCGCTGACTGTCTCCGGTGCTGCAGTTCCGTCTCGATCAACCCCGTTCACGGTCGTTCAGGCGCGAGACCCGAAGCCGTTCCGACACCGGCGACCGGTCGCGCATGAACGCAGGTGAGCGTCCTGGTACACAGCCCAGCACCTCACCGGCCTTGCGTCGCCCGCAGTAGCCGCCCCTGGCCGTCAGCACCCCTCAGGCCCTCCCGAGCAACCGGAATGACCCCAGGCAACCGTCCTGCTTGGAGTCATGAACCAGAAGCGGGGACACCGCCAAAAGGCCACCTACGAACCCGTCGTAGGTGGCCTTTGACGTACTAGGGCCGGTCAGGCCAGGCCGAATCTCTCGGCGTGTACCTGTCGTGCGGGGACCCGCAGGTTCCGTAGGCCGGAGAGTACGGCCGTGGTCATGGCGGGCGGGCCACATACGTAGACGTCGCGTTCGGTGATGTCGGGGACCAGTCGGTGCAGGCTCTCCGCACCGAAGGGCGGGGTGTCGTGCTCGCCGGTCCTGCCGGTCAGCAGGTGCAATCGGCCGCCCCGTAGCGCGAGCAGACGGCGCACCTCGTTCAGCAGCACGGCGTCGGCCTCGCTGCGCACCCGGTACAGCACGACGACGTCGCCGGTCGCCTGCTCCTCCAGCATGGCGCGCACGGGTGTGATCCCGACGCCGCCGGCGATCAGCAGGGCGCCGGGCCGGGTCCGGTGCAGTGAGGTGAACGCGCCGTACGGGCCCTCGACGAAGGCACGGGAACCGACCGGGACGTTCCGCAGGCCGGCGCTGGCGCTGCCCACCGCCTTCGCCGTCAGACGCAACCCCTGTCCGTCGGGCGCCGCCGACAGGGAGAAGGGGTTGGCCAGCCACCAGTGGTGGTGTCCGGGGAACCGCCAGATGCAGAACTGGCCCGCCCGGGCGGGGAGTTTGTCGAGGTGGCGGCCGGTGACGTACACGGAGACCACGTTGTCCGACTCCGGCACCACGGCCGCGACGCGGAACTGGTGGTAGGCGTTGCGCCACAGCGGCATGACGACCCGGCCCGTCAGCAGGGCGCCGAAGGCGAACAGCCACAGGATCCACCAGTAGGCCGTGGCGAACGCGGACGACGTGAACGTCGTCGTCTCCTGCAACTGGTGGACGAACGCCAGGCCCAGGGCCACGTAGAGCAGCAGGTGCAGACCGTGCCAGACCTCGTACTGGAGCCGTCGCCGCAGGCCACGGGTGGAGCTCACGGCGATCACGACGATCACGGCCGCGGCGAGCATGCCCAGCAGGGAGGCCGGCACCCCGCTCAAGGCGACGAACGTCTTCCCCATGGAGGTGTCGTCGAGCCGCGCGTAGCCGAGCACCACCAGCGTGGCGTGGGTGAGGACGGTCCACAGCAGGGTGAAGCCGACCCAGCGGTGCCACACCGTGAGCCGGTCCATTCCGATACGGCGGTCCAGCCACGGCAGCCGGGCCACCAGCAGCAGTTGGAACAGCATCAGCAGGGCCGCGTGCAGTCCGAAGAACTTGGCGACCGTGAGCACCCCGTTCTTGCCCGAACCGGCGCTGACGAACAACGCCTCGACGATCACCACGTTAACGAGGACGAACGTCCACATCGCCCAGCGCGCCGCGTGCACCGGAAGCACGGTGCCTCTGCGCGCCGTGTTGCTCACTGTCGTCATGGTTGCCTCTCATCCCCCCGAGGTCGCGGTACTGGCGACCCGTGTGCACAAACCCCATGAAGATCGGGTAATTCGCCCTAATGCGTACCTCGATCGGGTAAGGATACGGCGCGCGGACCGGATCCGTTCATGCCGGAACGGCCCCAATCCGAGGGGAGTTCGGCGCTTTCGGCGCTTCGGTAACATCAGAAGCAGCGCATGCCGGCCGGGCCGATCAGGAGATGAGCAGGCGATGTCGGACGAGGAATTCACGCACGCCCTGGACGCGGTTCTGCACGACCTGCGTGCGCAGTCCTCCGTAGAGCCGAGGCTCGAGGAGGACGCCGAGTTCGGGCTCGTCATGTATGCGCACGACGGGAGTGGGCAGGGCATCGTGCCGCCCTGGGACGCCACCCCCGAGGAACGTCTGGCCAACCTCGCTGATCAGGTTCAGGACTGGGCGGTCGAGACGCTCTGCTCGGTGGGTGCGCCGGCTGTGTGGCCGCACTGTCCGGAGCACCCGGACAACCATCCCCTCACGGCGACCGTCGCGGACGGTACGGCGATCTGGGCGTGCCCGAAGAGCGGGGCGGACTTTGGGCGGATCGGCACACTGGAGCAGCGATAGGGGCTGGAGCGCGGCCCTCGGGAGGGCGACCTGCCCTTCTCGCGTCACGGCTCCCACGTCATGGCTCTCGCGTCACGACTCCCACGTCACGGCTCTCGCGTCACGGCTCCTGCGTACTGAGTCGCTCCACCCCCGCCGCTGCCGCCTCCGCCCTGCGCCTCGTCTCCCGGAGCTTGCGGTCGGCCGTGCGTGCATGCTCCCTGGCCGTCTGTTCTGCGGAACGTGCCTGCTGTTGCTGCTCCCTGGCGTGTTGGAGTTCGGTGCTCAGATCGCTGACGCGCTGTTGAGCTTCGTCCCAGTGCTTCTTGGCGGCGAAGGCCTCGCGGCTCGCGGTGGCCGCCTCCTTCTCCCGTGTTCGGAGTTCTCGCGCGGCCTCGTCCGCCTCCTTGCGGGCTTGGGCGATCCGTCGGCGGCGTTCCGTGGTGGCGGCCTTGGCCGTGGCCTTCGTGGTGGCCTTCGTGGCGGGGCGTGCCGGGCCGGAGGAGGCGGCAGGGCGCGGTGTCGCGGGGGCGTCCGCCGACATGGCCGGGAAGCCCGTACCGGCGGCGAGGGGCTTGACCAGTCTGCCGCTCGCCCATTCCTTGGCCGCCTCGGGGTCCGCGAGTACGGCGCGCAGGGTGTTCTCCACCTCGAGGCGGGCGGCTTCCGTGATCGGGTGGCCGGCCTGCGCGGCCAGTTGGCCGGCCTGGCGGGACAACGTGCTGATCAGGACCCGTTGCCGGTGGCTCAGCTCTCGCAGTTGCCCTCCGTCCAGGTCGCGGTGGGCCTGTCTCAGGCCCTCGCCGAGGCGGAGCAACGGTTCGACCTCGCTCGCCCGTTCATGGACCAGGAGGTTGCTGGCCCAGGCCGACAGGCTGGGGCGCCGCAGCTTGGCGATGCGGTCCGCGAGGGCCCGGTCGCCGGCCGTGCGGGCCGCGGCCATGCGGGCGGCGCGGGTGGCGGTGAACTCCTCCGGCCGCAGCCTGTACAGCTCGTCGGCGACAGTGTCCAGGTCCAGTTCCATCGACGTTCCCTCTCCGCGCCGGCGCCCTGTGGATCCCCGCGATGCCCGCGATCCTCGCGCCTCAGAGGTTCGTATCGATTTTCCCACTCTTGGTGCAGAGCGCGCAGGTCCGGCTACTTCCAGGCGCGGTCGAGGAAGTCGGCGATCAGCGGGGCGATCTCCGGCAGATGGGTGTCGAGGGCGAAGTGGCCGGTGTCGAGGAGGTGGAGTTCGGCGTCCGGCAGGTCGCGCAGGTAGGCGCGGGCGCCGGGCTCGGTGAAGAAGGGGTCGTGGCGGCCCCAGGTGATCAGGGTGGGCGGGGTGTGGCGGCGCAGCCACTCCTGCCAGTCGGCGTAGCGCGCGAAGTTGGAGCGGTAGTCGAGGATCAGTGAGCGCTGGGCCTCCTTGCGGCCCGGCTGGTCCAGGAAGTGCTGGTCGAGGGTCCAGCCGTCCGGGGCGATCAGGTCGGTCTCGGGGACGCCGGTCTCGTACTGGCTGCGGGTGCCGGCAAGGGTGAGGACGCCGGCGATGGTGTCGTCGGCGCCGGGGGTCTCGGAGGTGAGGCCGATCAGGCCGAGGGCCATCTCCGAGAGGCCCTCCTCGTAGGCGTTGCCGTTCTGGACGACCAGCCCCGCGATCCACTCCGGGTGGCGCTCGGCGACGCGCAGGCCGATGGGGGCGCCGAAGTCGAAGACGTACATCACGAACCGGTCCAGGCCCAGGCCCTTGACGAAGCCCTCGGTGATGTCGGCGAGCCGGTCGAACGTGTACGTGAAGCCGTCGGGGGCCTGGGTGTGGCCGAAGCCGGCGTGGTCGGGGGCGATCAGCCGGTACTGCGAGCCGAGTGCGTCGATGAGGCCGCGGAACTGGTGGGAGCCGGACGGGAAGCCGTGCAGGAGCAGCAGTACGGGCGCGTCGGCCCGGTCGGGGACGGACTCCCGGTAGAAGACGCGGACGCCGTCGACGTCGAGGTGGCGGTGGAGGGTGGGAGTGGGTGCGGTGAGCATGACCTACCTCTTTCTAATTCCTCGCGTGACCTCTTATGCATTAGATGGTGCTCCGTCGGCGACTAACATGTCAACCCCTCACTGAACCATTAGCCCCCTGTACCATTGGCCGCATGACTGATCCCGCACCGCTGACCGGCGAGCCCCTGGCGCTGGACCTGGTCAACACCCACCCGACCACCGGTGACCTGCTCACCACGCCGGACGGCCTGCGGGCCTGGTGGGTTCTGGAGGCGGCGCGGATCCCGGGCGAGGTGCCGCGGGAGGTCACCGCCGCGGATCTGGGCGCGGTGCTAGCCGTACGGGAGCACACCGCGCGCGCTCTCGACCACGTGCGCAGGGGCGAGCGGCCCCCGGCCGAGGACATCGAGGCGCTCAACGAGGCGCAGCGTGCCGCGCCGGCGATCAGCGAGCTGGTGTGGGACGGGACGGCCGTGGCCGTGACGCGGCGGCGCTCGGGCTCACCCGGTCTGCGGCTGGCCGCCGGGCTCGCGGAGGCGGCCGCCGAGCTGCTGGCCGATCCGGGGGTGGAAAAGATCCGCAAGTGCGAGGCCGACGACTGCGTGATGCTCTTCCTGCCCGCCAACCCGCGCCGCCGCTGGTGCTCGGCCGCCCGCTGCGGCAACCGGATGCGGGTCGCCCGCCACTATCGGCGCCACAAGATCGGGTAGCGGGCAGCGGGCGAAGGGGCGAGGCGGCCTGCGCAAGATCCCCCGCCGTCAGACCTTGCACCCCACCCCGCAATACGCGTCCACCGCCGCCGTCGCCGGATCGGTCGGGCCGTGGGTGTCGGGGCGCCACTCGGGCACCTGCACGATGCCCGGATCCACCAGGTCGAGGTCGTCGAAGAAGGCGGCGATCTCGCCGATGCTGCGAACGTGGTAGGGCACGGCGCCGCTCGCGTTGTACGCCTCCGACGCCGCGATCATGCCCTCGCTGGTGGCCGTGCTGTCGCTGATCACCAGGTGGCTGCCCGCGGGGAGGCCGGCCAGCAGGCGGCGTACCAGGTCGCGGGCCTCGTCGTGGTCGGCGACATGGCCGAGGGTGTTGAGGATCATCAGGGCGACCGGACGGGAGAGGTCGAGCGTGGCCGCGGCGGCCTCCAGGACAGCCTCGGGTTCGTACAGGTCAGCCTCCAGGTAGGCGGTCCTGCCCTGGGGGGTGCTGGTGAGCAGGGCGTTCGCGTGCGCCAGGACGACGGGGTCGTTGTCGACGTAGACGATCCGGGCGTCGGCGGCCACGCGCTGGGCGACCTGGTGGGTGTTGTCGGCGGTGGGCAGGCCGGTGCCGACGTCCAGGAACTGCCGTATGCCCACCTCACCGGCCAGGTGGCGTACCGCGCGGCCCAGGAACAGGCGGCTGGTGACGGCCACGTCGACCAGGCCCGGGAAGATCTCCTTGATCTCGTCGCCGATCCGCCGGTCGATCTCGTAGTGGTCCTCGCCGCCGACGAAGTAGTTCCAGAAGCGGGCCGAGTGGGGCTCGGTGGGGTCGTCGGGCACGGCGGGCCTCCTGCTGAGCGTTGCCAGTGGTCAAAGCAGCAACCAACCTAGGTCAACTCCCCCTGTGTGCACGGTAGTTGACTCAGATATGCCTCACGCACGGTGAGGTTCTGGCCATCTCCTGCGGGGGTCGTCACTGGTCCAGATACGCCAGCACCGCCAGCACCCGCCGGTTGTCGGCGTCCCCCTGCAACAGGCCCAGCTTGGTGAAGATGTTGCCGATGTGCTTGGCGACGGCCTTCTCCGAGATGAACAGCCCTTGTGCGATACCGGCGTTGGAACGCCCCTGCGCCACCCACTCCAGGACCTCGCGCTCGCGTCCGGACAGGCTGCCCACGGCCTCGTCGCGTTCCTTGCGGACCAGGAGCTTGGCGATCACCTCGGGGTCCATCGCGGTGCCGCCCTCGGCCACCCGGCGGATGGAGTCCAGGAACTGGCGGCCGTTGGTGACCCGGTCCTTCAGCAGATAGCCGACACCCCGGCCGCCGCCGGCCAGCAACTCCCGTGCGTAGAGCGGCTCGACGTACTGGGAGAGGAGCAGCACCGGCAGGTCCGGCAGCTGTTCGCGGGCCGCCAGCACCGCGCGCAGCCCCTCGTCGGTGAACGTCGGCGGCAGCCGGACGTCGACGACCGCGACGTCCGGCTGCTCCCTGATGAGCGCGTCCAGCAGTTCCCTACCGTCGTCCACGGCGGCGACGATCTCGTGGCCGTGAGCGCCGAGCAGGCGGATGAGCCCGTCCCTCAGGAGGAAGTGGTCTTCGGCGAGGGCAATACGCACGGAAGCTCCATCGTCACCATGGTCGGTCCGTTCACGGGGCTGTTCACGGCCAGCACCCCGTCGAAGGTGGCGAGGCGGCGCTCGATGCCCCGCAGACCGGTGCCCCGCGAGGCGTCCGCGCCGCCGTGGCCGTCGTCCGTGACGGTGATGCGCAGCATCCCGGGATCGTAATGGATGTCGATCCAGGCCCGGTCGGCTCCGGAGTGCTTGGCGACGTTGGTGAGGATCTCCGAGACCGCGAAGTAGGCCGCCGATTCGACCGGTGTCCGGGGGCGGCCCGGGAGGTCGGCCCGGACCTCGGTGGGGACCGGGCAGACCATGGCCAACGCCCGTACGGCATCGGTGAGTCCACGGTCGGCGAGGACCGGCGGGTGGATGCCGCGGACCAGGTCGCGCAGTTCCTCCAGCGCCTTGGAGGAGGACTCGCGCGCCTCGATCAGCAGGGCGCGCACGGCCTCCGGGTTGCTCTCCAGGAGGTGTTCGGCGGCGTCCAGGGTCATGCCCATCGCCACCAGACGGGCCTGGGCTCCGTCGTGCAGGTCGCGCTCGATACGGCGGATCTCGGCCATCTGTGTGTCGACGGCGTCGGAGCGGGTGGCGGTCAGGTGCTGGATGCGGCCGGCCATCATCTCGCTCTCGCTCGGGGCGAGCATGGAGCGCGTGTACAGGGCGTGCCGGCGTACGGCGCGCGGCGCCGACCACAGGGCCAGCGGGAGCTGGAGGGCGCCGAGGACACCGGCGAGCACGGCGGTGGCCCGGCCCTCGATCGGGATGAACTGGTACCAGAGTCCGTCCCACTCGGCGGACAGCGGGACACCGAAGAAGGCGAGGAAGACGCCCCAGACGCCGCTGAGGATGAGGGCGAGCGGGAGGAACGCGAAGAACGCGCCGGCCAGCGGGTCGACGAGCACCCAGACCCACTCCCGCCGGGTCTGCGGGTCGCTCATGATCCACCGGTAGCGGGCGGCCACCCCGGAAGCGCCCTCGGGCACCGGCGGCGGCGGACCGGGCGGACCTGGTATCTCCACGCCCGACCAGCGCAGCGCCAGTTCGCGCCGGCGGGCGGCCAGATCGCGTACGCCCTCCATGGCGCGCGGCACCACACCGAGGCCGGGTCCGACCAGCCAGATCGCGCCGGAGACCGCCAGGGACCGGCCGAAGGCGGCCGTGGACATCCAGCACAGGGTCATCGCCCGCCGCAGTCCCACCAGCCCTGCCGCGACCGAGAATCCGCTGATCTCCTCCGGCGGGCGGTTCCCCCCGAGCTGCGTCGTGCGGTCCATACGACTCGCTCCTCTCTGTTGCCTGTGCGGTGCGTGGGCCGAAGCGCCCGTGGCCCCCATTGTCGCGAGCGCCGGGGTGCTGCCGCGGTGGGAAAAACTCCCCTCTTGTCAGCCCCGGTCGACCGCAACCGCGACCGGCCCGCCCACCTCGGCGTGCCGACGGCGCGCCGCCACCAGTGCCAGCGTCACCGCGATCGACGCGACCGCCATCACCGTCATCCCCGTGGCCGGGGAGGTCAGTTGGGCCATCGCTCCGGCCAGCGAGGCGCTCACGCCCTGCATGGTGAGCATGCCGGCGGAGTGCAACCCCAGGGCGTGACCGCTGAGTTCGTCGGGCGTGACGGCCATCAGCCGCTCCTGCTGCACCAGGCTCGCCCCGAAGCCGACCGACGCGACGGCCACGGCGACGGCCGCCACCGGCAGCCCCGGACGCAGGAAGAACAGCAGATAGGGCGTGGCCAGGAGCAACAGCAGTGGAACGCCGAGCCGGGCCCGCAGCGCCTGGGGAAGGAACCGGCCGACGGTGATGTCACCGACGAACATGCCGAACGCCGCACACGCGAACAGCGTGCCCGCGGCCTCAGGCGCGTACGACACGTACAGGGACTCGCAGCCGACCACCAGACCGTTGGGAATCCACAGGGCGAGGAAGAGGTGACGGCGGGGCCGGGAGGACCACAGCAGGGCGTTGGTGCGCCAGGTCGCCGAGACCGACGGGCGGCCCGAGGCGCGCGGCACGCGGGGGGTGAGGCCGAGACGGAGGCAGAGGGCCGCGACGGCGTACAGCCCGGCCGCGAGCAGCAGCGCCGGGCGCGGGGACAGCACCGCCACCAGTACGCCACCGGCCGCGTACCCGGTGATCTGCATGATCCCGCTCATCATGTTGAAGACCGACCGGCCCAGCAGATAGCCGTCCTTGGTCAGGATCTCGTTCAGCAGCCCCCACCGGACGCCGCCGCCCAGCGAGGCGACCAGGCCCAGCAGCAGGATCAGGGCGAACAGCGCCCAGATCGATGTGCCCGGCGTCGCCATCGCCGCCGTGCCCACGGCGTAGGACAGCGCGATGCCGGTGAGTGCCGCTCGCGGTGCCAGGCGGTCGGACGCCGAGAGCAGGGTCGTCGCGCCCACCACCTGCGCCAGCTGCGGGCAGAACATGCTCACCGCCGCCAGCAGCGGTGACTCGGTCGCCGCGTACACCAGCGTGCCGATGGCCAGACCGCCGACGGTAGAGGCGGCCGTCTGCAGGGCGGAGGCGAGGAAGAGGGGGGTGAACTCCGGTGTGCGGAAGAGCTGTTGGTAGCTGCGCATGCGCGGATTCTGCGGGGACCGGAAAACGGTCGTTATTGTTTCGCGGAGAAGCGAAAGGTGCGTCGTGGAGCAGCGAAGGGCGGTGACGGCCGATGGGCTGGTGGCAGATCAACGCCGACACTCTCGCCGCGAGCCGCTTCGTCCTCTCCCCGCTCGCCGAGACGTTCGCCGCGCTGAAACTCCTGCACTCCGGCGCCGCCACCCACCCCGGCGAACGGGCCTGGCTGGACGCCCATCTGCCCGCCTACCGCGCCCGCCTGGCCGCCGACCCCGTCACCGCACGGCTGGTGCGGGCCGGCCTCGGCCGTGACTGGATCGCGGACTTCCTCACCCCGACCCCGAGGGACGGGGAGACCTTCGAGGAGGGCGTGGCCCGGGTACGCGCGGCGGCCCCCGCCGAGGCCCGCGCCCACCTCACCGTCTCGCTCGCCCGCCCCCTCCCCGCCGTACTGGACCGGGACGACCTGCCCGACCGCGCCGCCGCGCTCCTCGAACACATCTGGGCCGAGGCCGTACGCCCGGACTGGGACCGGCGCCGGCGCGTCCTGGAGGCCGATGTGGTCGCCCGGACCGCACTGGCGGGCCGGGGAGGCTGGGCGGCCGTACTGGACTCGCTGCGGCCGGGCCGCACCCGCTGGCTCGGCGGCAACCGGCTCCAGGTGAATCTGCACGAGTACCCGCCCCGCGAGATCGCCGGCGCCGAGCTGCTCCTGGTGCCGGTGACGCCGAAGGGCGGCTGGGTCTCCTGGGAGGACCCCGGACGGTACGCCCTGGTCTACCCCTGCGCGGGCGCCCTCACGGACCCCGGCTCACAGGCGGTGCCCGCGAGCCTCGGCGCCCTGCTGGGGCAGGCCCGCGCCGAGGTGCTCGTCCTCCTCGGTTCCCCGCTCAGCACGACCCAGCTGGTCGCCGTGACCGGGCAGGGGCTCGGCTCGGTGGGGCGCCATCTGCGGGTGCTGCTGGACGCGGGGCTGGTGGAGCGGCGCCGGGCGGGGCGGTCGGTGCTGTACTCGCGGACGGCGGCGGGGGACCTCCTCGTGGAGGCCCAGCGCCGGCCCGACACCTTGCGGAGTTAGCATCCGTTTCATGACGACCACTGACAGCAACTCCCCCCTCGCCGTCGAGATCAACACCCTCCAGGGCGGCCCCGCCGACCTCGCCCAGTACGCCGGCAAGGCGGTCCTCGTCGTGAACGTGGCCTCCAAGTGCGGCCTGACCCCGCAGTACACGGGCCTGGAGAAGCTGCAGGAGCAGTACGCGGACCGCGGCTTCACCGTGCTCGGCGTGCCCTGCAACCAGTTCATGGGACAGGAGCCCGGCAGTGCCGAGGAGATCGCGGAGTTCTGCTCGGCGACCTATGGCGTGACCTTCCCGATGACCGAGAAGGTCGAGGTGAACGGCGAGGGCCGGCACATCCTCTACGACCGTCTGGCCGGGTTCGCCGACGCCGAGGGACACACCGGGGACATCCGCTGGAACTTCGAGAAGTTCCTCATCGGCCGCGACGGCGCGGTCGTCGCCCGCTTCTCGCCGCAGACCGAGCCGGATGCCGCGGAGCTCGTGGCGGCCGTCGAGGCCCAGCTGGCGTAGCCGGGTGTTGACCTTGCCCCTGGGGCAGGGCTGAGCGTTCTTCGCACCGGGCGGAACGAACCGCCCGGTGACGGAGGATGAGGCCGTGGACGACGAACTGCTCACCATCGGCGCGTTCGCCGCGCGGGCCAGGCTCTCGGCCAAGGCCCTGCGGCTGTACGACCGCCTGGGGCTGCTGGCTCCCGCGCACGTCGACGAGGCCAGCGGCTACCGCTACTACCGCGCCGATCAGGTCGAGCGCGCCCGCCTGGTGGCGCTGCTGCGCCAGCTGGACATGCCGCTCGCCCGGATCGCCGAGGTCGTCGAGGCCCCGGACGGGGGCACGGCCGCCGGCCGGCTCGGGGCGTACTGGGCGGACGTCGAGGCGCGGGTGGCGGGGCAGCGGACGCTCGCCGAGTACCTCCGTGGACGACTGTCGGGGAGGAGCTCCGAGATGTACGGGAAGTTCGTGGTCGAAACGGTGGACGTGCCCGAGCAGGTGGTGATCGGCGAGGCCCGCCATGTGCTGGCGGGCGAGCTGCCGGCGTGGATCGGGGCGTCGCTGGGCCGGCTGGAGGCGGCGGCCCGGGAGTGCGGCGGCATCACGGCACCGCCGTTCGTCGTCTACCACGCCGAGGTGTCGATGGAGAGCGACGGTCCTGCCGAGTCCTGTGTGCCGGTCGCCGACGAGGCGGCGGCGCGCGCATGGGTCGAGCGGCACGGCCGTACCTGGGAGACGAAGGTGCGGGTCGAGCCCGGCCGGCGCTTCGCCTACACCCGCATCACCAAGGCGCAGGTGGCCCACCCGCAGATCCTGGCCGCCTTCGAGGCGGTGGAGGAGTGGATCGCCCGCGAGGGCCTTCAGCAGGCGGGACCGTGCCGGGAGATCTACTTCGCGGACTGGGAGGCGGCCGGGGCCGAGGACCCGGTGTGCGACATCGCGTTCCCGGTGCGGTGACGTGAGATGAGGTGACCGGGGCGGGCCGCGCCGGGGCTCACCCCTGGCGCAGCTCCTCCGGGCAGGGCGTCCCGCGCGACAGCGTGTACGGCGCCGCCAGCCGGTACGTCCCCGCCTTCGGCGCCACCAGCAGCGTCCACTTGTCGCCGAGGGCGTCCTCCTCCGTCTCCGTCAGGCAGCCGTTGACGTTCTCGTACGACTTCGGCTCACCGTCGGGGCGGTCCTTGGACTGCGCCGTCTCCTGCGGCGGGTCGAGCTTCTTGCCGTCGGCGTCGACGATGCTCAGCCAGGGCGAGTACGGGATCCGGATGAGGACGCGGCCGGGCTTGCTCACCCGCATCGTCATCTCGCCCTGCTCGGCCCGCTCGACGACGGCGTTCGGCTCGGCGAGCGGCGCCGGGGCGGTCACCCGGAACAGCTGCCAGTTGGCGTCGCCCCACACCTGCTTCAGATACGGCATGCCACGCTGCACCAGCTCCCGCTCACGCTCCGCCCCCGAGGCGTCCGGCTCGTCCTTGGGCAGGACCACGAAGTGCACGGCCCAGCGCTGGAGCCACTCGCGGTAGTTCGCGGAGTTGAGGGTGTCGTCGTAGAAGAGGGGATTGCGCTCCATGTCGGCCTGGCGGTTCCAGCCGCGGGCCAGGTTCACATACGGCGCGAGGGCGGAGGCCTCACGGTGGGAGCGGGCCGGGACCACCTCGACCCGGCCCTTCTCGGCGCCGACCTCCTGGAGTTCGTTGACGAGCGGCGCCAGCTCGCGTGCCCAGGAAGCGGCCGGGGCGGCATGAATGATGTCGTCGACCGTCTTGTAGCCGATCCAGCCGACGAAGGTGAGCAGGGCCAGTACGCCCGCGTACCACTTGCGCGAGCGGGGCACCGTGTACGGCAGCGCGGCCACCAGGGCCGTCCCGGCGAACAGCATCGCCAGGCGCGTGATGTTGGAGCCGATCTGCGAGCTGACCACCCAGACGAGGACGACCGAGAGGCCGTAGACCGCCGACACCAGCCGGACCGTCTTCCAGTCCTCGGGCACGATCACGAAGGTGACGACGGCGCACAGCAGCGGCAGGAGCACCGATCCGATCACCATCGGCTGGGTGCCCGAGAAGGGGAACAGCCACGCCGACACCGCGACCACGGCCGCCGGGGCGAGCCCCAGCGCCCAGGCCCCCGGCCGTCGCTTCTGGAGGAACAGCGCGACCGCCACGAAGCCCACGAACAGCCCCGCGACCGGTGACGACATGGTGGCGAGCGCGGCCAGCGGCGCCGCGCACAGCGCCTTCGCCCAGCGCTTGTAGCGCCAGCGGTACGGCCAGCAGAACACGACGGCGACCGCGCCCAGCGCGAACATCGTGCCCAGACCGAAGGTGACCCGCCCGGAGATCGCGTTGGCGATCAGCCCGCAGACCCCGGCGAACGCGGCCCACAGCGGATTGCGCACCGACCGGCTGCGCAGCAGGACCAGCGTCAGCAGGCCCGCGGAGATGGTCCCCGCGATCATCATCGTCGTACGGACACCGAGGACCGACATCAGATACGGCGACACCACGCTGTACGACACCGGGTGCATACCGCCGTACCAGGCCAGGTTGTAGGCCGAGTCCGGGTGCCGGCCGACGAACTCCGCCCAGGCGTCCTGGGCCGCGAGATCGCCTCCGCTGTTCGCGAACGTGAAGAACCAGATGATGTGCAGGAGCCCGGCCAGAGCCGTGATCGACAGCACCGGGCGACGCAGCAGACGCTCACGCAGGGTGCCTACGGCAGCGGTCAGCCGCGACGGCGGTCTGTCCTCCGTACTGCTTTGGCCCTCACCCGTGCGTGGCGCGGGTACGCGTATTCGCGGACCGGCTCCCCGTCCCGGATCGGCGTCGTCGGCGCGTGTCGGCTCCGCAGTGGCCACGTCTGAGGCACTCCCCGTGCTGTCCCGTCTTCTGTTCTGGCCGCGTCCCGTTTCCCGCGTGTTGCCGGCCCAGACCCTGAAGGTTCTCCGGTCGCGCCTTGCGAGCGACGACCTGCCCGTTTCGTGACGCTAGCACGCAGCCCGCCGACGAGCGCCGTCGGCGGGCTGCGCGAGGGTCCCTTCGGATGCCCGCGAGTCAGGCGATACGGGTCAGCTTGTCCGTGAAGCCCGGCTCGGTCAGATCCGTCTGGAGGGCGACCGGAACCTTGACGGCGCCGCTGCTGCCGTCACCCACGGTGAGCGTGCCCACCTGGGTGCCGGCCTTCGCGGTGTGCGGCACCTCGTCGGGCGCGAAGGTCAGCTTCACCTTCAGGCCCGACCAGCCGACCGCCTTGACGTCCTTGGTGGCCACGACCGCGGTGCGGCCGCCGAGACCGTCGTCGACGTATCCGACGACATCGCCCTTCTTCAGGATCGTCGCCGACTGCAGGGCGTCCTGCGCGGCGCGGATGAGCTGGTCGCCGCCGTCCAGCGCGGCGCTCAGGATGGTGTTCTCCGGGCCGCCGGCGGGCTGGCGGACGACGGCGCCGACGATGGTGCGGGTCTCGCCGCCGATCTCCTTCTTCGCGGCGAAGACGAGGTTGCCGAGGGCGGAGGTGGTGGTGCCGGTCTTGATGCCGACGACGTCGTTCTTGCCGACCAGCTGGTTCCAGTTGGAGTGGTTCGTCCCCTTGTAGTCGTCGTACGACATCATGGCGGCGACCTCACGGAAGGCGGGGAACTTCATCGCCGCCTTGGCCAGCTTCACCTGGTCCACGGCCGTGCTGACGGTGGTGTCGTTCAGGCCGGAGGGGTCGGTGTACGTCGTGTTCGTCATGCCGAGATCCTCGGCGGCGGCGTTCATCTTCGCCACGAACGACTTCTCCGAGCCGGCGTCCCAACGGGCCAGCAGACGGGCCACGTTGTTCGCGGATGCGATCAGGATGCTCTCCAGCGCCTCGCGCTGGGTGATCTCGTCGCCGGCGGTGACGTCGACGGTCGACTCCTGACCCGCGTTCGACTGGTCCTCGGCGAGCTGGTCGATCTTGATCTTCGGGCCCTCGTCGCCGCTCTTGAGGGGGCGGTCGCGCAGAACGAGGTACGCGGTCATGACCTTGGCGACGCTCGCGATCGGGACGGGCTTCTGGTCGCCCGAGGAGCCGAAGCTGCCGATGCCGTCGACGTCCAGCGCGGCCTGGCCGTCGGCGGGCCACGGGATGTCGATCTTGCCGCCCTCGAAGGTGTAGCTGTCCTTGGCGGTGAGGTCGAGGGTGGGGGCCGGGAGCGGACGTACGGACTGCACGACCGCGAAGACGATCGCGAGCAGGATGACGAGGGGCGTCCAGATCTTGACCCGGCGGATGGCCGTGCGGACCGGGGTGTCCGGGGGCGGGGGCGTGTTGGTCAGCTCGGCGAGCAGGTCGAGCGGAGGCCTGGGCGGGAGGGGCTGCTGGGTGGTGCGCTCGGGGCCGATCTGGGGGACGGCGGCGGTTACGTCCGGAGCGGGGCCCTTCGGGGATTCCGCGGGCTTCGGGATGCCCGGGGTGTTCGAGGTGCCCGGGGTGTTCGAGGTGCCCGGGGTGTTCGAGGTGCCCGGCGTGTTCGGGGTGTCTTGGTGGATGTCCGGCTTGAGGGCGACGAACTTGCTGGTGCGTTCGGCGGGGGTCTCGGCGGACTCGGGGGCTTCGGGCTTGGGGGCCTTCAGCATGGTGGTGGGCTGGTCGACGTGTGGCTTCGTGGGGCGTACGGCCTTGAAGACTGCGGTCGGCTGATCGACGGCCTCGGCTTCGCCTTCGGCCTTTTTGTTCCCACCCGCACCACCCGTGCGGCTCTCGTCGTCGGATGCGGGTGGCCCCTGTGGGGCGTCCTCGCCGTCGGCGGGTGCGGGTGCGTCGGCCGGGGCGGCAGCTTCGCCGTCGGCGGGAGCAGCGGCTTCCTCGGCCGCGTCAGCGGCTTCGCCGGTGTCGGCGCCCTCGCCCTCGTCGTCCGTGCCGGGCTCGGCGGCATCGGTCGCGTCGGCGTCGGAGGCCTCGGCGGCTTCGCCCGCGTCCGTACCGGCCGTTTCGGCGCGCGGGTCCTCCGGGACGGCGTCGACGGCTTCGCCTGCGTCCGTACCGGCCGTTTCGGCGCGCGGGTCCTCCGGAGCGGCCTCGACGGCTTCGCCCGCGTCCGTACCGGCCGAATCGGCGCGCGGGTCCTCCGGAGCGGCCTCGACGGCTTCGCCTGCATCCGTACCGGCCGAATCGGCGCGCGGGTCCTCCGGAGCGGCGTCGGTGGGCTCGTCCGTGTCGGGTTCCGTGGGCTCGGCCTCGTCGGCGTCGGGCTCGGCATCCCCGGCCTCCTCGGTGTCCGTGGAGGCCACCCAGGCCGCCACAGCCGCCTTCAGGCGATCGTCGCCCGAGTCGTCCGCGTCCTCGGACTCGGACTCGGCCTCCGCGTCTGCGTCCGCGTCTGCGTCCGCGGTGCTCTTCAGCTCCGCCCGCACCGCGTCCAGTTCGCGTCGGGACAGGACCTTCGTCGTCGTGTCCACCGCGGAGCTTTCGCGGGCCACCGCCAGGCGTGGGTCACGCCGCTCGTTCTCGGATTCGGGAACCGGATTCGCGCTCCCCGACGTCGGTTCTGCCGACGACTCGCGCTGCTTCGACCTGTCGGGGGACTCGCCCGCCACCGATGCCTCCTCCATGTGCCGCCGCACGGCCTCCGTGCGTCTGCCGAACCGTGAGCCGTCGCCCGGACCCCGTGTCCGTACGACCCCCGTGCCGCTGTCCGAACCATGTACCAGTGTCCTGTGCGCGGGCCTCAACCGATGCGGTAGACGAGAACGACATACCTACCGGTTCCCTTACGAACCGGTCACGCACCCTCGACAGATGAATGTGAGAGGGGTCACCCTGTCTTTCATCCACGCGGGGAGGCATGGATGGGCAGGAGCCGCAGAACAATTCCGGAGGAGCTTCTGCTGCTGGCATTGGACCCGACCACGGGTACCACTGCACAGCCGCAGTCGCTCGACCTCGGTCTGGCCGGAGCACAGCTAGTGGAGCTGGCGCTGGCCGGACGGATAGCCCCAGACGGGGATCGTATCGCCGTGGTGGCCCCACGGCCGACTGGAGATCCAACACTGGATTGCGCGTTGGAGTTGCTGCGAAGGCGTGGCGCTCCCGTTCGTGCCGTCCACTGGATCGGCGGGCCCCGGCTGGGGTTGCGCCAGACGTACCTATCGCATCTGGAGCGGTGCGGCATGGTGCATGCCGTGGCCGGTCAGATGTGCGGGGTGTTGCCGACGACTCGCTATCAGGCGACGGACAACGCCATCAGCCGGGAGATCAGGGCCCGGCTGGATTCCGCGATCCGTACCGGTGTACCGCCGGACCCACGGACCGCGGCGCTCGCCGCCCTGGCCCACGCGGTCGGCCTCGGCAAGCACCTGTATCCGGGCAACGAGGGCAGGTCCTCGAGGTCCCGGCTGCGGGACCTGATCAGACACGACCCCATGGGCGGTCTCGTCGCGCACGCCGTGATGGACGTCCAGAACGGCGCGGCTGCCCAGCCACGCCGCGCCCCGGCCCCGGCCGGCCGTCAGGCCGCTCCGGGAGGCAGGCCCGCAGCGGAACCCGCCCGTGGCGTTCCGGTGCAGCCGCGCCGCGGATCCATGGCGCGTGTCGTGGCCCACTGAGCCGCAGTCCCACGACGCACCGCCCGAACAACACGCTCCATACGCTTCACCCGCTCCATCGCACGCCACGTGCAGCGCCGCACCGCAGTGTCGCCAAGACCCGGTACGGGAGCCGCCGGTCCGCGCGGGGCGACGGGACCGTACGTCCGGACGACGACACCGGTCCCGTCGCCCCGCGCGGCCGCATGTGCCGGGCGAGTCGCCGAACTGGCGTGTATCCAGCGCATATCCACCGTTTCCCAGCGGTAGTAAGCACCTTGGTGGCAGTCTGCTCAACAGCAGATACGCAAAGTGGCAATCACAGGCACGCAGCCGGAGGTGCACGTCCCGTGGCGTCCAATGTCAATCCCACCGTCAGGCGACGCCGGCTGGGCCAGGAGTTGCGCCGGCTCCGCGAGCTCAAGGGCATGACGGCCGAGGAAGTGGCCGAACGGCTGCTGGTGTCGCAGTCGAAGATCAGCCGGCTGGAGAACGGCCGGCGCAGCATCAGCCAGCGCGACGTCCGGGATCTGTGCGGGGTCTATGAGGTGGAGGACCACCGGATCGTCGACTCCCTGATGCAGATGGCCAAGGATTCGCGACAGCAAGGATGGTGGCACTCCTTCGGCGACATCCCCTACAGCGTCTACATCGGGCTGGAGACGGACGCGGCGAGCCTGCGGGTGTACGACCCGCAGGTCGTCCCGGGGCTGTTGCAGACCAAGCAGTACGCGGAGGCCCTGATCGCCGGGGCGCTGCCCGAGACGGCGTCGGCCGAGATCGAGAAACGCGTCCAGGTGCGCATGCGCCGACAGGAACGAATCTCCACCGCGGAGAACCCGCTGCGGCTGTGGACCGTCCTGGACGAGGCCGCCCTGCGCCGGGTCGTCGGCAACCGCTCCCTCATGCGCGATCAGCTGGAACAGCTCGTCGAGCAGTCCCAGCTGCCGCACGTCACCGTGCAGGTGATCCCCTTCGACATGGGTGCGCACCCGGGCCTCAACGGCCAGTACGCGATCCTCGAGTTCCCGGACGCGGCCGACTCCAGCGTCGTCTACATCGAGGGCGTCACCAGCGACCTGTACCTGGAGAAGGCCAACGACGTCCAGAAGTACAGCGTGATGTACGAGCACCTGCGGGCGCAGGCCCTGAACGTGGAGCAGTCACGCCAGTTCATCGCGGACATCGCGAAGGAGTACGCGCGCTGAGCGCACCTCCCGACCGGGCAAGCGCCGTACGGTACACCGTCGCCCGGCCGAGATGGAAGACTCCAATGGAATATGCCACCCACCCGAGTGAATAGTCGCTTCGTCAGCCGATGTTGGCGAGTAGCGTCGATCACGCCATCCAGCAAGACAGGTTGGCGTGAATCGTCCTGCGCGGTCCGGTCCGGACGCGCGGGGCGATGACAGCAACTCAACATCTGGCAATTCGGAGCAAACATGGCAATTCGTCAGGGTTCCACGGACACGTGGACCAAGTCCTCGTACTCCACAGGAAACGGCGCGTGCGTCGAGGTCAAGTCACCGATTACGGCGGCCATGGCGGTGCGGGACTCCAAGGTTCCCGAGGGCCCGATCCTGGCGTTCCCCGCGGGGGCGTGGAACACCTTCGTGGCGTCGGTGAAGGCGTAAGGGGCGGGTCTGTCTGATCCTCACCCTCAACCGACCTCGAGATCAACAACTGCACAAGCATCACAGGGAGCCCTCTCGACCAGCCCGCCGTCCTTGCCGAGGGGGCTCGGCTGTGCCCGCGTTCAGCGCAACTCGGTGACGTACCGGTCCGTCCCCGGCACCGTCGGGACGAACGGCGCCACCAGCTCCACCCGCCCCAGCCCCGACTCGCCGACCGCCGTGTCCAGGTCGGTGAAGTGCTCCTCCCAGCACCCCCTCGGATCCTCCTCCAGGAACCACAGCAGCGTCAGACGGGTGTCGACGCCCTCGACCTGCTTCACGTAGGACATGCGGTCGAGGGGCAGGGGCGTCGGCCGGAAGAGCGTCACCATCGCGGCCGGGGAGCCCGCCAGGCGCCTCGGGAGGTGGCGGGCGCGCAGCCACTCCTGCAACTCGTCGCGCTGTTCGGGTGAGTCGGCGTCGACGACCTCGACCACCAGGCCCGCGTAGGGGTGGTCCAGGGCGTGGAAGTCGCGGGGGCCCGCCGCGCCGTCGCGGTACACCGTCGCCTCGTGGTCCTGGAAGGCCGTGAAGACGTGCGTGCGGTCCTGGTAGACGCGGGCGTCGCGGTTGAGGCGCTTGTTGATGCCCACCGTCCAGCGCATGTGGTCGTCGTAGCGGCCGGCGGTGATCCAGTACGTGGAGATGTAGCAGCCGGCGGTGACCGGCTGGGCTATCGCCGACTTCTCCGGGTAGCGCAGGAGTTGGAGGTCACGGGTCGCCACCCAGCGCCTCCCCGCGTACATCCACGGCATCGCCATCGCACCGGCGTAGTAGTGGTCGTCCTCGTACCAGCGGTTGTAGGCGTACTCATGCCCCGGATGCGGTTCGACCATGGTGATCAGGGCGTGTCCCGGGCGGACTCCGTACGGGCCGACGGCCGCCAGTTCGGCGTACACCTCGCTGCGGGTGTCCTCGCTCATGCGGTTCCCCTTTTCTCGGCTCGCCCATACTCTGACGCTCCGTCAGATATTGCGCCAGAGTCGGGAGGCAGCGGAATGTCACTGCTCGCAGGCAAGACCGTCGTCGTATCGGGAGTCGGTGCCGGGCTCGGTCATCAGGTCGCCGCCGCGGTCGTGCGCGACGGCGGGAACGCGGCGCTCGGGGCGCGCACGGAGGCCAACCTCGCCAAGAGCGCGGCCGAGATCGATCCGGACGGGGCGCACACGGCGTACCGGGCGACGGACATCACCGACGAGGGACAGTGCGAGGCGCTGGCGGCGCTCGCGCGGGAGCGGTTCGGGCGGATCGACGCGGTGGTCCATGTGGCCGCCCTGGACAGCCACTTCGGCGGCCTGGAGGACGCCGACTTCGCCACCTGGCAGTCGGTGATCGATGTGAACCTGCTGGGGTCGCTGCGGATGACGCGGGCGTGTCTGCCGGCGCTCAAGGAGTGCGGGGGCTCGGTCGTCTTCATCGGGACGCAGTCCTCGGTCGCGGCCCCTTCACAGGTGCGGCAGGCGGCGTACGCGGCGTCGAAGGGGGCGCTGACGAGCGCGATGTACTCGCTGGCCCGGGAGCTCGGCCCGCATCGGATCCGGGTCAACACCGTGCTGCCGGGCTGGATGTGGGGGCCGCCGGTGCAGGCGTACGTCCAGTTCGCCGCGCAGAGCGAGGGCGTGCCGGAGAAGGACGTGCTGGAGCGGCTGACGGAGCGGATGGCGCTGCCCGAGCTGGCCACGGACGGGGACGTGGCGGATGCGGCGGTGTTCCTGACGTCGGACAGGGCAAGGTCGATCACGGGACAGTCGTTGCTGGTCAACGCCGGGGAGCTGATGCGATGAGTTCACATAGATGAACTCGGACCCTCATTCCGAACACTTTTACCTCCCCTTGACCTTACGCTGACTTGTCGTGCTCACGCGACAGCGCCCACGATGAGCGCCGGGCGAACCCTGGGAGGGCGCACATGAACGGTCTCGACTGGGCCGTGCTCATCGGCTACTTCGGCGTGATGGTGGCGATCGGCGTCTGGTCGCACAAGCGGGTGGACAACGTCAGTGACTTCTTCACCGCGGGCGGCAAGATGCCGTGGTGGCTGTCCGGGATCTCGCATCACATGTCCGGATACAGCGCGGTGATGTTCACGGGGTACGCGGGCATCGCCTACACCTACGGCGTCACCTCATTCATCACCTGGTCCTTCCCCATCGCGCTCGGCATCGCCATCGGGTCGAAGCTGTTCGCGCCGCGCATCAACCGGCTGCGCTCACGGCTCCATGTGGCCTCCCCGCTGGAGTATCTGAAGAACCGCTACGACCTGAAGACCCAGCAGGCGCTGGCCTGGTCCGGCATGCTGCTGAAGATCGTGGACGTGGGCGCGAAGTGGGCCGCGATCGCGACGCTGCTGTCGGTGTTCACGGGTGTGTCGCTGAACCAGGGCATCCTCATCACCGGTTGCATCACCGCCGTCTACTGCACCATCGGCGGACTGTGGGCGGACGCCCTCACCGAACTCGGCCAGTTCGTCATCCAGTTGCTGGCCGGCATCGCGATGTTCGTGGCCGTCATCATGAAGCTGAACGACAAGAACATCGGGTTCCTCGGCGCCTGGGACGAGCCGGAGCTGCAGGGCCACGGTGAGCCGTTGGTCGGGCCGTACGGGACCGTCTTCCTGCTCGCGTTCCTCTTCATCAAGCTCTTCGAGTACAACGGCGGCATGCTCAACCAGGCCCAGCGGTACATGGCCACGGCCACCCCTCGGGAGGCGGAGCGCTCGGCACGGCTGTCGGCGGTGCTCTGGCTGGTCTGGCCCGTGGTGCTGTTCTTCCCGATGTGGATGTCGCCGCTGCTGGTCCAGTCGCAGAAGGGCGACGGCTCCGACTCCTACGCCCTGATGACCGAACAGCTCCTGCCGCACGGCCTGTTGGGCCTCGTCATCGTCGGCTTCTTCTCGCACACGATGGCCATGTGCTCCTCCGACGCCAACGCGATCGCGGCCGTGTTCACCCGGGACGTGGCGCCGGTGCTGTCGAAGCAGGCGCGGGCCTGGGGCGAGCGGTCCGGCCTGATCGCGGCCCGGGTGACGACGGTCGTCTTCCTCGGGCTGTCGATGGCGGTGGCGACGCAGGTCAACTCCCCCGCCTTCAAGGACATCATCACCGTCGTGATCAAGTGGGTCGCCGGTCTCATGGGCCCGATCGCCATCCCGATGATGCTGGGTCTGCTGCGGCCGTTCCGCCGCTCCGGCCCGACGGCCGCGCTGGTCAGCTGGTCGATGGGGCTGCTCGCCTTCTGGCTGGTCAACTACCCCATCAGCTGGAGCATCGAGGGCGGCGTGCCGCTGCAGTACCAGGTCTCGATCCCGCTGGCGGTCTCGCTGGTCCTGTACATCCTCATCGGCTTCATCAAGCCGGAGGACACCCCGGAGCGGCTCGCGGTCGTGGAAAGCATCAACACGGACGACGACGGGGCCGCGGCGGCCGCGGTGCCGGCGCCGGCCGGTCCGGTGGAGGACGCGGTGGGGACGCGTGTGAAGGACTGAGCCCGGGTCGCTCGCGGACACCGTCGCCCGGGAACCCCTCCCGGGCGACGGTGACGCGCTTCCCGTCAGTCCTTCGGCACCTCACCGATCCTGTCGGCGATACCGACACCCAGAAGCGCCTGCTCGTCGGTGCCGAGGAACTTCAGGGACTTCCGGTCGAAGACCCAGGTGTCCTGGTCGTCGCGGTCCTTGAACGTGAGGCCGACCCCCTCGCGCCCGGTGACGTCCTCGGCGTTGCGGACCACCGAGACGCCGGGGATCTTCGCGGCGGCGCGGTAGAGGGCGGCGTTCAGCTCCGGAAGCAGGGGCGCCGACGGCAGCATCGCGCCGATCTCCTCCAGCGCGGCCTCCTCGTGCGAGCCCTCCCCCTCGGTGTCGTCCCAGATCTTCCGGTACAGCTTCTCCGGGTCGGTCGGCAGTGCCTGGAGCTCCCGGTAAGAGGTGACGTTCGGGTCGCGGCCCAGCTTCATGTCGCCGTCGTGGAGGTACGGGTTGTTCGAGCCGGGGAGGATCTTGATCCGGGCGAGTCCGGACCGCTTGCCATCGACGGGCTGCCATTCGTCCCGCCGCAGCGAGCTGACGTACCCCTCCACGTCCTCGGTGTGCCGGCTGGCGACGTAGACGTACTGGTCGTCGCGCACAGGCGTCGCGGGCTGGGCTGCGGCGACCTCGGCAATGCGGTTCAGCAGGTCGACGGCCTGCTGGTCAGGGGCGGGGGTGCCGGAGCCGCCGAGCAGGACGGTGGCCGTGACGGCCGCGGCGGTGGCGAGAGGGACGGCGATGGCGGCGAAACGACGCCGGCTGCCGGACCTGCGGCTGGTGGTGGGATCCGTGGTGAGCTCGCGCATCAGATGCTCCTGCAGGAGATTCCGGCGGTCGCTCGACAGGACCGCTTCACCCGGGCTCGGCAGCAGCCTGGCCAGTTCTTCGCGCTCTGCGGGGTTCATCGGTGGTTCTCCCGTGTCGACCGGGCCGCGGTGGTGCGGCCGCCCGTTACCTGTCCGGTGCTGGAACCTCGTCCCGGTTCATGGGCCTTCTTCTCTTTCGCGAGTTCCTCCTCGGCCAGCCGGCGCAGTTTCTGGCGGGCGCGGGCGAGGCGGGATCGCACGGAGGCGGGAGTGACGCCGAGCGCCTCGGCTGCGGCCGCGTAGCTCAGGCCGGACCAGACACACAGGGCGAACACCTCCCGCTCGGGCCTGCGCAGCCGTTCGAGGGCGGCGCGGGCGGCGGCGAGCCGTTCGCCGTCCGCCATCCGGCCGACCAGCTCGTCGGCGAAGTCGGGCACCGTCTCCAGGTCCGCGCGACGCTCGGGGAGCCGGGCGAGGGCGGCCCGGTGGCGGCGAGCGGTGCGGCGGGTGTTGCGCAGGACGTTGGTGGCGATGCCGTACAGCCAGGGGCGCAGACCGTCGCCGCCGTGCGCCTCCGCGGGGTCGTCGGGTCTGAGTCGGTCCCGCAGGCGCCACGCCTCCAGAAGAGTCAGGGACACCACGTCCTCCGCGGCGCCGTGATCGGCCGTCATGCGGGCGGCATGGCCGTACAGGGCCTGGGCGTGGGCGGCGAAGAGTTCGGCGAAGGCGTCCGGGTCGCCGGCCCGTATCCGGGCGCGCAGGGAATGTTCCACATCTCCCCCTGTCCGGCCGTCGACGGGCGTCCCTGTGACGCCGCCCACATTGACGTCAGGCTCGCGGGTAGCGGGCCAGCCATCCCGGGGAGGACGCGGCCGGGCCGTGCAGGGCCGGGCCCTGGGTCATCTCCATGGCGAAGTCGTCGGCGAGTTCGAGGAGGGTGGGGCGGCCCTCCAGTTCGGCCAACCAGGCCGGGGGCAGGGCCGTCTCTCCGTGCAGGGCACCCAGCAGACCGCCGGTGAGGGCGGCCGCGGCGGCGGAGGGGCCGTCGTGGTTCACGGCGAGGCAGAGGCCGTGACGGACGTCCTCGCCGACCAGGGCGCAGTACACGGAGGCCGCGAGCAGCCCGTCCGCCGAGCCGTCGGCCGCGAGCTCCTCCACCCGGGCCGGGGTGGGCATGCCCTGCCGTACGGCGCCCAGCGCGTGCTGCAACGCGTCCGAGACGGGCTCGTGCCCGGGCCGCAGGGCGAGCAGCGCGAGCGCCCGCTGCACGGCGCCGTCGAGGCTCTCCCCGCAGGCCAGACCGTGCACGATCACGGCGTACGCGCCCGCCGACAGGTAGGCGATGGGGTGGCCGTGGGTCTGGGTCGCGCACTCCACGGCGAGCTGCACGACGAGCTGCGGCTCCCAGCCGACGAGCAGCCCGAAGGGCGCGGAACGGGCGACGGCCTCGGGCCCCAGCTCGGTGGAGTTCTTCGGTGCCTCCAGCGTGCCCATGGTCTCGTCGCCGAGGCCGATCAGGAGCGCGCGGGTCGGATCCCGGCGGGCGTACAGCCACTCCTCGCGGGCCAGCCACCCGTCGTCCTTACGGCGCTCGTCGGGACCCCAGTCGCGCTGTGTGGCGGCCCAGCGCAGATATGCGCGGTGCACGTCGGTCGGCGGATGCCAGGCACCGGTGTCCCGTCTGACCTGGGCTCTTATCAGCCCGTCCACGGAGAAGAGGGTGAGCTGGGTGAGATGACTCACGGCACCGCGCCGCCCGTACCCCAGGTCGACGACGCCCTCGGCACCGTACTGCTCCTGGATCTCCTCCAGCCCGAGCCCGTCGACGGGGGCCCCGAGGGCGTCCCCGACGGCCACACCGAGCAGCGTCCCCCGCACCCGGCTCCGGAAGTCCTGCTGCTCGGTACGGCCCCAGACGGCGCCGGCCATCGCACCCACCAAGACCTCCCCTTTGCAGCGACCGTCCGCACGACAGTTCGCCACTGTATTCGACCGGGGACGTTCGGTTCAGGGGGCGGATCGGTATGCGAGGTGTGACCGAAGTGGGCTCAAGTGGTCAGTTTTCGCCCTTCCCGGAGACGATGCCCGGTCCGTCACAGCCGAGCCTCTGCCTCGGCGGCCTCCCGGATCGCTCGGATCTCGGCGATGGTCTCCGCCGGGTCCTGTTCCCCCGCGTCCACGACGCGCTGAACACGGCCCAGGTGGGGGTGCGCCCTCTGGGGGAGCACGAAGGCTCGCAGCGGGGCGAGACTCAAGCCCGCAGCGCGTCCGGGGTCAGCTCGGGCATGGGGGTCAGCGGTCCGTACGGGCCGCCGGCTGGAGAGTTCACCTACGCCGCCGTGAAGGACATACGGCAGTCGCGGCATCGGCCTGGTTCCGGGGCGCGGAAGGCGCGGTCGCAGCCGTCGCAGGTCTGGAGTGGGGCCGGGGGGATGAAGGTCGGACCGCGGGCCGGGGTCGGGAGAGGTGGTGGGAGGAGCGCTTCGAGGCGGTGGGCCAGGAAGGCCGCCGGATGCTGGATCGGGGCCTTCGGCAGGCCGTTCGTCAGGGTTCGCTGTACGACGGTGGGCGGGACGCCTCTCTCCAGCCAGGCGGAGACCGCCGGCGCCAAGCGGTGCACGTCCCGTTCGGCCAGCAGCAGCCGGGAGTCGTGGGCACGCAGACCGGCGAGGAGATCGGCGGCGGTGCGAGGCGCCTCCCGGCCTGGCGGTGGTGCCGGGCGTGACGCCGGCTCCGTGACCGCTCGGACCGCCGCGCGACCCGGCTTGTTGTACGAGATCGTCCGGCTCACGACTCGGCCCGATTGAAGACGCTCCTTGGTGCGAGCCAGTTGGCGCGAGACCGCCGGGAAGAAGCATGGCGAGGAGATGGTCTCGTCGTTGACATCCTCCCCCTCTTAAAAGAGGGGGATTCCAACCCATTCGGGCTGAGGTTCACGGCCGCTCGACCGCGGGTTGGGCGGTGTCGTCCCTCCGGCACCGGCTGTCCGCCGGGGGCGGGGGATCCCGCCCTGTCCTGCCGCGATGTTGATACTGGCGTTGGTGTCGGCGTTGCAGGTGAAGCCGCAGGAGGAACAGACGAACTCGGCTTGGCTCTTGCGCGAGTTCTTGTCGATCCAACCACAGGCACTGCACCGCAGAGACGTGTAGGGGGCGGGAACGTCTTCGACCCGGCCGGGGGCTTTGTGCCCGGTGCGCTGCCGGAGCAGGCCCCAGCCCTGGGCCAGGATCGACCGGTTCAGGCCGGACTTCTGCGCCACGTTCTGGCCGGGCCGCTCCACGGTTCCCTTCGCGGAGCGGGTCATCGTCTTGATGTTGAGCTTCTCGAACCGGACCAGGTCATAGCAGCTGGCGAGCATGGTGCTGGTCTTCTCGCACCAGTCCTTACGCCGGTTCGCCTCCCGCGCCTTGAGCCTGGCAGCCTTCGCGTACTCGGCGGCCTTGGCCCTGCTGCCCTTGGGGGCGCGAGCAGCCCGCCGCTGGTGCTTGCGGATCTGTGCCCGCTCACGGGTGGTGAGCTGGGGACAGTTCAGCTTCCGTCCGTCGCAGAGGGCAGCGGTGATCGTGACGCCCCGGTCGACGCCGATGACCTCGCCCGTGCCCGGCCCCTCGACCGGATCGGGGATGACAGCGAACGCGATGTGCCACTGCCTGTTGCGGAAGGTGACCCGGAACGTCTTGGCATCGGGCAGCTTCGCACCTTTGCCCTGGGCGCTGAGGCGGAAGCGGACCCAGCCGCAGCCGGGCACCCTGACCTGAGCCCACCGCCGGTTGAGCCTCTGCACCACCACCGAGCGGCCCATGACCTGCCTGCCGGTCTTCGCGTTCAGCTTCGGCGACCCGTCCGCGTGGTACTCCGGTACACGGTCGGTGCCGATGACCCGGAAGCCCTCGTGCACGTGCTTCCTGCGCCAGGCCGGCTCACCGAACCCGGACGTGAACCTGGCGTTCTTGGCCTTGGCGAAGTCCTTCAAGGCCTGCTGCTGCACGTCCGCGTTCCCCGAACCCAGCCACTCGTTCTCCCGCCGGGCCTCGGTGAGCTGACGGCACTGCTCCGCGAAACCGGGCGCCGACGTGCGCCACCGGCGCCAGTGCGCGTGCTGCTCGACAGCGAGGTTCCAGACGTACCGGGCGTGCGCGCAGTGCGTAAGCATCTGCTCGGCCTGCGCGCGCGACGGATACATCCGGAAACGTGACATGCCACGAACCTAGACACCCCGTTCCCCTCCCGCGCACGACTTCGACCAACATCACCCCTGAGAGTGACCGGCACGCTCTTTCCTTCCAGGACGCCCCCGCCCACCGGGCCCGGGAACGGGCATTCACCCCGGGCCCTGAAGGACCGGGCACCCTGCCCGGCAAGCAAGGTGGAACGGGGGCGGCGGATTCCGAAGCCGGACTTCCTGGACAAGGCCGATGAGGTGCTGCGGGCGGGCGGGAAGCTCGCCTCCATGAAGGAGGACGTGGAGAGGGCCCGGTATCCGAAGAAGGTTCGGGATCTGGCGAAGTTGGAGGACGAGGCGGTCGAGCTGGGCGCCCTCCAAGGACAAGGACGGCGCGCGGCTCGCCTTCACGGACGATTCGTGGGCGGCGTTCGTCCGGTCCACAGCGCGCCGTTGATCGTGTTGGCAGGCATATGGTCCGGCCAGACGGGCATGTCACCCCTGGGAAAGAGACATGAGCCCCAAGCCTGAGTGGTTCAAGAGCAGCTACAGCAGCAACGACGGCCCCGATTGCGTCGAGGTCGCCATATCCCCCGCCCCGACCAGCCCCACCGTCCACGTCCGTGACTCCAAGGACAAGGACGGCGGGCGGCTCGTGTTCACGGACGGTTCGTGGGCGGCGTTCGTCCAGTCCACGGCCCGCCGTTGATCAAGCGGGCCGCGAGAGTCTCGTCCGCCACCGCCCTGTCGTCCGCACCGAGCCGGCGGTGCACGGTCGCCCGCCGTTCCAGTGCCCACGCATATGAGGGGTTGAGCTCCAGAGCGCGGTCCAGGTCGGCCAGCGCCTCCTCGTAGCGGCCGAGCTTGGACAGGGAGGCACCACGGCTCGCGAACGCCGACGCGTACTCGGGGTCCAGAGCCAGGGCTCGGTCGTAGTCGACGAGAGCCTCCTCGTCACGGCCGGCCCCGCGGAGTGCGTCACCGCGCTCACAGCGGCCCCAGGCCCAGTCGGGTTGCAGGGCGAGAGCCCGGTCGAGGTCCGTCAGCTGGCTGACACGGTCCCCGTGGGCGCGCCACAGGCGGGCTCGGCGGGCCAGCGCCCAGGCGTAGTCCGGCTTGAGTTCGAGGGCGCGGTTCAGATCCGCGAGGGCCTCGTCGAGTTCACCGCGCTTGAGGCGGGCAGCGCCCCTGGAGGCCCAGGCGAATTCCTGGTTCGGGTCGAGCCGGATGCCCCTGTCCAGGTCCTGGATCGCCTCGTCGTAGCGGCCCAGGATCCGTTGGTGCTCACCGCGCAGGAACACGTTGTACGGGTTGTCCGGCTCCAGTTCGAGAACCCGGCGGAGGTCGTCGAGGGCGCCTCGGTAGTCGCCGAGCGCGCTGCGGGTCAGGACCTTGCCTCGGTAGGCCCGCACCAGGTCCGGATCGAGAACGAGGGCGTGGTCGTACTCCTCCAGCGCCATCGGGTGGTCACCACCCCGCGCCAGTGCATCGCCCCGCGACGCCCGCGCCTGCGCCAGCCACGCCTCGTCGCCGCGGGCGCGGCTCAGCAGCAGCCGGAGCACTTCGGCCGCCCCACCCGTCGCATGTGCCTCCGTCAGCCCGTCTCCCCACATCCGTACCGCCGGGACGTCCGCGTCCTCACCCACCTCGACGAGGAGCCGCACCCACGGCCGCAGAATGTCGTCTCCGTGGTCACAGGCGGTGGCGATGTCCGTCAGGGCCGTGGTCATCGCGGCACGAGGCCCTGCGCACAGGGAGTGATACGACTCCGCGAGCCGAAGCTCCCGCCAGTCCACCTCTGTCCAGAACTCGCTCGGGTCCAAATGGGCTTCGGCCTGTTCCCGCCACCTCGTGAACGTCTGCGCGATACGTCGGTGGTGTTCTGTCCAGCCCCTGGGTGACTGCCTGCGCTGCAGCCGCAGCATCGGCACGCGTACGAGGTCGTGGTACCGCATCCGGTTCCCCCGCTCGCTGACGAACGGCATCCCCTGCAGCCACGCGTACAGCTCGTCGAACTGCTCTTCCGGGCAGTCGACCACCGCACGGAACACATCCGCGTCCAGTGTCCGCGGCAGGGCACAGGCCAGTGCGGCCGCCCTGCGCAAGGGATCCGGCTCCCACTTCAGGAACCGCTCCACGGCCGTTCCGCTCGGATCCCCCACATCCGCCGGTTCGGCGGGGTGCGTCTCCGCGAGGGTGGAGACGAGTACCGGGAGCCCTCCGGTGAGCCGCAGCACCTCCGCGACGACCGGCTCATCGCGCACGCCCCTGTCCGCGAGCAGGTCCCGCGCCTCCGCTTCCGTGAAGGGCCCGAGCGGTATGTCCGCCACGAAGTCCGCGAAGCCGCCCCAGCGGGTGGCGAGGGGGAGCTGTCCGGCGGTGACCACGACGACGTCGGCCGACAACTCGCCGTACCGGTGCGTCGTCATCAACTCGTGGAGCCATCTGTCGAGAAAGGGTCCTGTTCGCTCGTACGTGTCGAAGAACAGGACGATCGGCACGGCCGACGCGGTCTGTGAGAGCTCACTCAGGAGCACGGGCGTGAGGATGGTCTCCGGTGACAACACCAGCTGGAGATCCTCCTGGTTGCGGAAGCGTGCGCTGAGGCCCGCTCTCAACCGGTCGGCGCCGCGCGCGAGTTGTGCGGCATCGAGGACACCCGCGAAGGGACCGACGCCCGGCACCATTCCCAGCCCCACCAGACCGGCCCGCGCCACCGCCATGCCGGTCGCCGACACTCCCTCCGGTTCCGATTCGAGCAACGCGACGGCGGCAGCCTCCGCCTCGTGCCGCCGTTCCCGGTGCGCGGCGAGCAACCGGTCCAATTCCTTGAACCGATGCCCGTGGGCGCCGAACTGACGGCTGAGTGTCGCCATGGCCTCCGGCACGCTGCCGACACCTTCGTCGACCCACGCCGTGAGCGCCCCCCGCTCACCGGCGATGTCCTCCAGCTCCCGGATCAGGAAGGTCTTTCCGACCCCGGCGTTGCCGTGCACATGAAACAGAAACCGGTGCCGCTCGTCCTCCGGCGGCACGTCGAAGTTCTCCCGGAACGCGGCCCGTTCGGCTCCTCGCCCCACGAACCCGGCCCGTCTGCGCTGCCGGATCAGCTCCTGCATCGACGGCCGCGCCTGCGCCATCCCGCGTCCCCTCTCCTCGGCCGACCGCTGCGCCCATTCTGTCTCAACTCCCTTGACGGGGCCGATGAGTGGGGAGCCGGCAGCTTCGGAGGATCGCGGACCGAAGCCTTCCAAAACCGAAACATCGAGCCCGGCTCCCACTGTGTTGCGCCAACTCCCGACGGAAGTGGCGCGAGGCGTTCCGAACACAGCGCCCGCACAGGGAAGATGACCATCATGCCTATGACACCCCCACGCCCCGCCCTCCACCTCGCCGCCGCCCTCCTCACGGCGTCCGTCGCCCTCTACATCGCCCTGGTCGCCTTCGGGAACATCACCGACTTCGGGACGAATCAGCAGTTCGTGCAGCATGTGCTGGCGATGGACACCACGTTCAAGGACGACGACCTGATGTGGAGAGCCGTCACCAGCAAGGGACTTCAGGACGCGGCGTACGTCGCGATCATCGTCTGGGAGACCGTCGCCGCCCTCGTGCTCATATTCGGGACCTGGCTGTGGTTCCGCCGGGACGACGCCCGCGCCCGCCGCTTCTCCACGTACGGCCTGCTGATGCTGATGCTGCTCTTCGGCGCCGGGTTCATCGCGATCGGCGGTGAGTGGTTCTCGATGTGGCAGTCCGGGGACTGGAACGGGCTCGACGCCGCGACCCGGGTGTTCCTGTTCAGCGGAGTCGTGCTGATCGTCAACCACCTGCCGCAGCAGCCGTCCGCCTGACGCGTATCAGTGGCGCAGGGCCCATTTCTGGACGGTCTCCAGGGGCCCTGCCGAGAACCGCCTCAGCCACAGCGTGGAGCCCACCATGAGCACGGCGCAGACGCCGGCCCACAGGCCCACCACCCACCACGGCCCCGAGTCGCCCAGCCGTTCCGCCAGGCCCAGCCCGATGCCGTAGGAGACCAGGGCACACAGCAGGTTCTGCAGGACGTAGCCGGACAGGGCGGTCCGGCCGACGGAGGTCAGGCCCGTCATCAGCGGGCCCGGCCGCCGCACCCGGTCGACCACGGCACCGATCAGCCCGATGTACCCGAGGGCCAGCAGCGGGGCGGTGCCGTACCTGGCCAGCAGGAACAGGTCCGGGCCGGCCAGCGTCGCCGCCACGTTCAGGGGCAGCCCGAGGCCGATTCCCCACACCAGGAGGCGGGAGCGCAGCCGGCGCCCCGTCTCGTCCGCGCCGAACGCGCCCGCCCGGAACAGCCGTACGCCCAGGAGGAAGAGGAAGACGAGGAGGAAGAAGGTGAGCACCGGTTCCATGCGCAGGACGATCGCGTTCTCCAGGCGGAAGGCGATCTGGTCCAGGTAGCTGCCGTGCGCGTACAGGTCGACGACTTCCCCGGAGACCGCTGCGCCGTCGCCACTGTCGGCGAGCGTGAGGGCCGCCGTCAGCAGGCCGATCACCGTCAGATGGATCCCCGCCGCCCACCACATCACCCGCCGCTGTGCCCGCTCGGAGCGGGTCAGCAGCCGGGCGACGAGCAGCGCGGTGACCGCGTACCCCATCAGTACGTCCCACGCGAAGACCAGCACGAAGTGCACCGTGCCCTCGCCGAACAGGAACAGCGCCCGCCACCGGTAGCGCCCCGGCCACGGCTGCCCGCGCCGCTCCGCAGACGCGTACTGGATGGCCAGGCCGACCCCGAACAGGATCGTCAGCAGCGACAGGAACTTGCCGTTCGCCAGCACGCCGAAGGTGCCTTCGACGGCCCCCGTGGACATCCCGGATTGCTGGGCTCCCCACTCCGCGCCCGGTCCGGTGAAGATCCACACGTTCGTCATGAGGGTGCCCAGGATGGCGGCACCGCGCAGTACGTCGAGGAGGGGAAGCCGGCGTCCGGCGGGCGTGGCCTGCGGTGTCTGCGGGACTCGCGCGTCCGTGTGTGTCATGCACTCATCGTCTCGGCGGTATCACCCGGGATCGTCATGAGCGAAGGCGAACCTGTCGTACATCGAAGGATGCAGCGGGCTCCCGCGACTCCTACTCGACCACGACCACGGTCGTACCCGTCTCCCCGAACGTCCACAGCGCCGCCCCGTCGGCCGCGCGCATGCGGACCCCGCCGGTCTGCTTGCCCTCGGCGGGCGGGGGCGAGGAGCCGTCCACGGCGTTGGAGAAGGCGATGGAGATACCGGACTTCGCGGCGAAGTAGACGATGTTCTCGATCTGCACGCCGTCCGAGCCCGTGGTGGCCATGGTCCGCGACGACACCGCGTAGCTGCCGGGGTCCGGGCTCACCGTGCCCGGCCAGACGGCGAACGTACGACGGGCCGCCTCACTCGCGTCGACCAGCCAGACCCGCTTCTGGCCGACGGCGTAGACGATCCGGCGACCCGTGCCCGAGCCCTTGGGCACGGCGGCGGGCGCGGCGGACTTCGTCGGGGCGGGGCTCGCGCCGTCGGACGCCGACGCGCTCGGGCGGGCCGACGCGGCCGTGGGATGCGGCCCCTTGTCGGCCTGCACGGCGAGGACGGTGACGGCGGCTATCGCTCCCACCGTCAGACCGGTCACCCAGACCTTGGGAGCAGGCACGGGCACGCATCTCCTCAGCTAAGGCACCCCTCCAGCGGGGGTCGGATCATCGTACCGAGCCCCGCGGCAGGGTCTTCCTCCTCAGTCCAGTACCGGCAGCAGCTCCGGCAGATGCCCGTCCGAGGCGGTCGCCGCCCGCTGCCGCTCCTGGGGCACCTCGCCGTACAGCGTGGTGCGGGGTTTCGCCGGGCGTCCGGCGGCCTCCGCGACGGCCACCAGGTCACGGACCGACTTGTAGGAGCCGTACGACGAACCCGCCATCCGCGAGATCGTCTCCTCCATCAGTGTGCCGCCGAGGTCGTTGGCGCCGGAGCGGAGCATCTCGGCCGCGCCCTCGGTGCCCAGCTTGACCCAGCTGGTCTGGATGTTGGGGATGTGCGGGTGCAGCAGGAGCCGGGCCATGGCCGTCACCGCGCGGTTGTCGCGGATCGTCGGGCCGGGGCGGGCGATGCCGGCCAGGTACACCGGTGCGTTGGTGTGGATGAACGGCAGGGTCACGAACTCCGTGAAGCCGCCCGTGCGTTGCTGGATGCCGGCCAGGGTGCGCAGGTGGCCGAGCCAGTGGCGGGGCTGGTCGACATGGCCGTACATCATCGTCGACGACGACCGGATGCCCAGTTCGTGGGCCGTCGTGATCACCTCGATCCAGGTCGCCGTCGGCAGCTTGCCCTTGGTCAGGACCCAGCGGACCTCGTCGTCGAGGATCTCGGCGGCGGTCCCGGGGATGGAGTCCAGGCCCGCTTCCTTCGCCGCCGTCAGCCACTCGCGGATGGACAGGCCGGTGCGGGTGGCGCCGTTGACGACCTCCATGGGCGAGAAGGCGTGCACATGCATGCCGGGGACGCGCTCCTTGACCGCCTTCGCGATGTCGAAGTAGGCCGTGCCGGGCAGGTCCGGGTGGATGCCGCCCTGCATGCAGACCTCCACCGCGCCCACGTCCCAGGCCTGCTGGGCGCGGTCGGCGACCTGGTCCAGGGAGAGGGTGTAGGCGTCGGCGTCCGTCCTGCGCTGGGCGAACGCGCAGAAACGGCAGCCCGTGTAACAGACGTTGGTGAAGTTGATGTTCCTGGTGACGATGTACGTCACGTCGTCGCCGACCGCCGACCTGCGCACGTCGTCGGCGATGCGGGTGAGCGCGTCCAGTGCCGGGCCGTCCGCGTGCAGCAGCGCCAGCGCCTCGGCGTCGGTCAGCCGGGTCGGGTCGTCGGCGGCGACCCGCAGGGCCTGGCGCACGTCGGTGTCGATGCGCTCCGGCGCCATCCCGGGGGCGGCCGCCTCGCGCAGGGCGCCCCAGTCGCCGTACACCTCGTCGAAGTCGTCGCGGCGGTCGGACGTACGGCCCTCGGTGTCGATGGTGGCGTGCAGGTCCGTACGGCCGGCCGACACGAAGGCCTCTTCGGGCTCCTGCCACGGGTGGCCCTCGACCACGGCGTCGGGGCGCGCGAGGCCCGTCTCGGGGTCGGCGAGGGCCCGTACGTGCGGCAGCAGCCGGGGGTCCATCCAGGGCTCGCCGCGCTGGACGAACTCGGGGTAGACGCACAGCCGTTCCCGCAGCTCGAAGCCGGCGTCCGCCGACTGCCGCGTCAGCTCCTCGATCTGCGGCCAGGGGCGCTCGGGGTTGACGTGGTCGATGGTGAGCGGGGAGACGCCGCCCCAGTCGTCGATGCCGGCCGCGATCAGGCGGGCGTACTCGCCCTCGACGAGGTTGGGCGGGGCCTGGATGTTGCCGGCCGGGCCCATGATGAGCCGGGCCACCGCGACCGCCGCGACCAGTTCGTCCAGCTCGGCGTCCGGCATGCCGCGCATCGCGGTGTCCGGCTTGGCGCGGAAGTTCTGGATGATCAGTTCCTGGACGCCGTGGTACGCCCGCGAGACCTTCCGCAGCGCGAAGAGGGACTCGGCGCGCTCCTCGTACGTCTCGCCGATCCCGATCAGGATCCCGGAGGTGAAGGGCACGGAGGAACGGCCCGCGTCCTCAAGGACGCGCAGGCGGACGGCGGGTTCCTTGTCCGGGGAGCCGTGGTGCGGGCCGCCGGGCTCGGACCACAGGCGGGTGGCCGTCGTCTCCAGCATCATGCCCATCGACGGGGCGACGGGCTTGAGGCGCTGGAAGTCGGTCCAGGACATGACGCCCGGGTTGAGGTGCGGGAGCAGCCCCGTCTCCTCCAGGATCCGGATGGAGATGGCGCGGACGTAGGCGATGGTGTCGTCGTAGCCGTGCGCGTCGAGCCACTCGCGCGCCTCGGGCCACCGCTCCTCGGGCTTGTCGCCGAGGGTGATGAGGGCTTCCTTGCAGCCGAGGGCCGCGCCCTTGCGGGCGATGTCGAGGACCTCGTCCGGGGACATGAACATCCCGTGCCCGGCGCGGCGCAGCTTGCCCGGGACGGTGACGAAGGTGCAGTAGTGGCACTTGTCCCGGCACAGCCGGGTGAGGGGGATGAAGACGCTCTTCGAGTAGGTGATGACGCCGGGCCGGCCGGCGGCTTCGAGGCCCGCGTCCCGTACCCGGCCGGCGGACGCGGCGAGGTCGTCGAGTGCCTCGCCGCGGGCCTGGAGCAGCACCGCCGCCTCGGCGACGTCGAGCGCGACGCCGTCCCGGGCGCGTTTGAGGGCGCGACGCATGGAGTTCTCGGTCGGGCCGGGTGTCGAGCCGGTTCCGGAGGTCGCGGAAGTCGTCATCCTTCGAGCATACGAGCGGGGTGAACGGGACAATTGAGCACCGGGGGCCTATCGCTCTCTCACAGGAACGGGGCGTACTCGTCCAACACCCGCAAAACCTCCGCCTCCCCCGCCGGAGGCAACTGCACCACGACCTCCTCGATCCCGAGCTCCGCGTAGTGCGCGAGCTTGCCGGGGTTGGGGAACACGGCGTACGGCACGACCTGAAGCGCGTCCGCGTCGCGTCCGGCGTCGGTCCAGACGGTCCGCAACCGGGGAATACTTTCGGACAACCCCCGCCCACCGATCGGCATCCACCCGTCCGCGTACTCGCTGATGTGCGTGAACAGCTTCGGCCCGGCCGCTCCACCGATGAGTGTGCGCGGACCGTTGACCTTCGGACCGCGCGACTTCTGTATGGGTTTGGGGTAGGCGAAACTGGCGCGGACCGACCCGAACTCCCCCTCGTACGAAGCGGGTTCGTCGGTCCACAGGGCCCGCATCAGGGCCATCCGGTCCCGGACGAGTTCACGCCGGGTCCGCCACTCCACCCCGTGGTCGGCGGCCTCCTCGACGTTCCAGCCGAAGCCGAGGCCGAGGGTGAAGCGCCCGCCGGAGAGGTGGTCCAGGGTCGCGATCTGCTTGGCCAGGTCGATCGGGTCGTGCTGGGCGACCAGCGTGATGCCGGTGCCGAGGCCGAGCCGTTCGGTGACGGCGGCGGCCTGGCCGAGGGCGACGAAGGGGTCGAGGGTCCGGCCGTACTCGGGCGGCAGCTCACCGCCGGCCGGGTACGGGGTGGCCCGCTCGACCGGGATATGGGTGTGCTCGGGCAGGTACAGCCCGGCGAACCCGCGCTGCTCCAGCTCACGGGCGAGCCGGAGCGGGGTGATGGTCTCGTCGGTGAGGAAGATCGTCACGGAGATGCGCATGACCGCATCTGTACCGCGAGAACGTCACGATGTCGATACCGACCGGTCGGCCTAAATCGATCCCCCGCGACCGGCCGGGTTACGTCAGCTGACGATCGGCTGCTGATTGGCTGCCGATTCCCTTCCCTTGCCCGGCCGTTCACGGCTCAATACGAAAGTTGCACGCACCACCACTGCACCACCCATGCCCTGTCACGCACGACGACCTGGGGAGCAGCAGCATGTGCGAGGACGACCACGCCGGCCTGGGCAGACGCGCCCTGTTCGTGACGGGCGCCGCGGCCGCGCTTACGTTGGGAAGCGTGACCTTTGCGAGAGGGGCGGACGACATGCACGACGCCGAGACCCGTACGGTCCGCGGGACTCTGCCGCCCGGAGCGCCCGACTTCGTGTACCTGCCCGTCGAAGTCCCCGAAGGGGTCAGGGAGATCAAGGTCTCCTACACCTACGACCGGCCCTCCGTCCCGGCCGGCACCACCGGCAACGGCCTCGACATCGGCATGTTCGACCAGCGCGGCACCGAGCTCGGCGGCAAGGGCTTCCGGGGCTGGTCGGGCGGTGCGCGCACGGAGTTCTTCATCCGCGCGGACGAGGCGACGCCGGGCTACCTTCCCGGGCCGATCGAGGAGGGCACCTGGCAGATCGCCCTCGGTCCCTACACGGTGGCCCCGCAGGGCCTGGCCTACGAGGTCACGATCACGCTGACGTACGGCGAGCAGGCCGAGGCCGTCGAGCCGACGTACCCGCCGGAGCGGGCGAAGGGCCGGGGCCGCGCCTGGTACCGGGGCGACTGCCATCTGCACTCCTGGTACTCCGACGGCCGCCGCACCCCCGCAGAGATCGCGGCCCTCGCGCGTGAGGCCGGGCTGGACTTCATCAACAGCTCCGAGCACAACACGAACTCGGCGCACGCGCACTGGGCCGACGCGGCCGGCGACGACCTGCTCGTGATGCTGGGCGAGGAGGTCACGACGCGCAACGGCCATGTGGTGGCCCTCGGTGTCGAGCCGGGCACGTTCATCGACTGGCGCTACCGGGCCCGGGACAACCGCTTCGGCAAGTTCGCCCGCCAGATCCGCCGCTCCGGCGGCCTCGTCGTGCCGGCCCACCCGCACGCCACCTGCGTCGGCTGCAACTGGAAGTTCGGCTTCGGCGAGGCGGACGCGATCGAGGTCTGGAACGGGCCGTGGACGCCGGACGACGAGGTGGCCCTCGCGGACTGGGACGGCATGCTGGTCGCATCGGTGCGCGAGGACGCCCGCGACTGGATCCCGGCGATGGGCAACAGCGACGCCCACCGCAGCCCCGACCCGGTCGGCTCCCCGCAGACCGTCGTCCTCGCCGACGACCTCTCGCGCGAGGCGATCCAGGAGGGCATCCGGGCGGGCCGCTCCTACATCGCCGAGTCCAAGAACGTCTCCCTCACCTTCACGGCGTCCGGCGGCCGGGGCCGCCAGGCGGGCATCGGCGGCCGCCTGGAGGTCGACCGGGACACCCCGGTCACGATCCGCCTGGAGGCCTCGGGCGCCCCACGCTGCACGGTCCGCTTCGTCACCGACCAGGGCGTGCTGTTCACCAGCGCCCCGCTGCCGGTGGCGGGTTCGGGCGTCGTGGAGTGGCGCACGACGCCTTCGTACGCGGCGTACGTAAGGGCGGAGCTGCGCCACGAGGCCGCGGCGGGCCCGCTGCCGGGCGCACTGGCGGCGTTCACGAACCCGATCTTCCTGGGGCGTTCGTAGACCGGAGGTCATCCCGACGCCGGGGCAGGCCGGACTCACCTCGCGGTCAGCCCCGGCCTTCGCCCGCCCTGCGACGCCGTACCGCGTACACCGAGCCGACCCCCACGGCGACGGCCGCACCACCCGCGAGAGCGAACAGCGGGAGCGCGGAGGAGGAGCCTGTCTCGGCGAGGCCGCCCGTAGGGGCGGTGCCCGCGCCCGTGGAGACGGTGGCGGTCGGCGGCGTCGAAGGTGCCCCGTCTCCATTGCCCGCGTCGGACTCGTAGATGCCGAAGCCCTCCCAGTCTCGCGCCCATCTGCACTCGCCGTTCGCGTCCAAGCGCCTGAGGTGGGCCATCACATCGCCCTCCCCCTTGCCCTCGTCCTTCGGAAGCCCCGAGTTACCGAGGGGTACGCCCTCGTTGACGCGCAGGCGGAGCCGGAACGTCAGCGTCTCGTGCGGGGCGATGTCGGCCGTGGCGAGGACGCCCTCGTAGTCGTCCGGGAAGGGAATGTCGACCCAGGCCCGGGACTTCGGATCCTGACGCTGCATGTCCACATACTCCGGACTTTCCGTGGGCATATCAGGCATCTTGTCGTATGCCACCTTGTTGAGACTGACCTCGACGTCCTCCAAGGCCTTGTCCGTGATGTTCAGGACCTTGAGGGTGAGGCCGTGCCAACCACTGCCGACGCCTATCCGTCCAGGCAGGCCGTCGAGCGTCGCCCGCATGCTCGGGTCCTCTTGATCGCTGTAGCAGTCCCACGGGTCGTTCGACGCCTGGGGTGAGGACGGGGACGCCGAAACGGACGCGGAAGGCGAGCCCGTAGCGGGTGTCGCCGATGCCGACGCCGAGGGTGTCGGCGACTCGGCGGCGTATGCCGTGGCGCCGGTCAGCAGCGCTGTCGGAACCAACGCGGCGGCGAGCAGAGTCTGACGGGTTCTCATGTGATCAACCTCGGAAGCAGGGGCCATTGGTACCTGTGTGACCCTCGTGATCACCCGTCCGTTGTGACGGCCCACCATTCCGTCATCAGATGTTTCCCTGAGCCTCGACTTCGAGCGCGGTCAGGGCGTCGGTGTGTCCCCCAGATCGGCGACGACCGCCGCGTGGTCGGACGGCCAGACCCCGTCGACCGGCCCGTCCCCCGCCCGCCGAACGGCCCGCACATGCCCCAGCCCGCCCCTCCCCGGCGGCCCCACATGGATGTAATCGATCCGCGCGCCCGGCAGCAGGGCCGCCGCGGCATACGGGTTCGCGGGATCCCAGGTGACGGCGGGTGCGTTCGGGGCGGCGTACTGCCAGGCGTCGAGGAAGACTTGGCGGGGGACGACCGGGGCGGTGCGGTAGCCGCCGAAGAGGCGGATCTCGTCGGAGTCCGGCCAGGCGTTGAAGTCGCCGGTGACGATGGCGGGGAAGGGCGAGTCGCCCCGGTTCTCCGAGACGAACTCGGCGAGGGCGCTGACCTGGCGGCAGCGGACGGCCGAGGCGTGCGGGGCGGAGGTGAGGTGGGTGGTGAAGAAGGGGATGTCGTAGGACGGGGTCGCCAGGCGGGTGAAGAGGGCGAGGCGGCCGTCGTCGACGTCGGAGGGGGCCGGCAGGCGCAGCGTGCGCCGGTCCGTGACCGGCCAGCGGCTCAATACGGCGTTCCCGATGTCGACCGTGGGGTCGCCGATCCGGCGGCGCCAGCGCTCGGGGGCGGGTGAGGGGGCCCAGGTCCAGTGCAGGCCGAGTTCGCCGGCCAGCCACTCGGCCTGGTTCTCACCATCGGCGGCCCACACCTCCTGCAGGCCCACGACGTCGGGCCGCAGATCGCGCAGCGCGGCGAGCACGGCCTTCTGCCGGGCCTCCCAGGGGCCGAAGCGCCACCACAGGTTCCAGGTCACCACGCGCATGGGCCACCGTCTCTCGTAGAGGAACCGTTCGAGGTTCCGCTGCCCGTTCGATCCCCTGTGAGAGACATTGAAGAGCATCAGCCTCACTACGAGACAGGAGAACCGCAAACCATGTCCGACCGCGCAGAGACCAGGTACCGGACCGTCAGGGCCTTCCAGCGCCGGCTCAACGCCGTGATGCGCCGCCTGCCGACCCAGACCCTGCTGGAGACCACGGGCCGCACCTCCGGTCTGCCGCGCCGCACGCCGCTCGGCGGACGCCGGGTCGGCAACGCCTTCTGGCTGGTGTCGGAGTTCGGGGAGCGATCCCAGTACGTGCGCAACATCAAGGCCGATCCGCGGGTGCGGGTGCGGATCAAGGGACGGTGGCACACCGGCACGGCACAGCTGCTGCCCGACGACGACCCGATCGCCCGCCTGCGCACCCTGCCCCGGTTCAACAGCGCCGGCGTGCGGACGTTCGGGGCGGATCTGCTGACGATCCGGGTGGACCTCACCGACTGACGCGTACGGCGCCGGTCAGGCCGGCGCCCGCTCGCACAGCTCCGTCACCAGCCGTCCGACGTCCCGCGGCGCCCGCAGCGTCGGGAAGTGGTCGCAGTCCGGGTGCCGGACCAGCCGGCAGCCGGGGATACGGGCGGCCATCGCCTCGTTGCAGCGGATCACCTCGGGCTGGTCCCGCTCCCCGAGCAGAAGCGTGCAGGGCAGGTCGAGTTCGCCCAGCCGGTCGAAGGCCCGCCCGCCCTCGGTCTCGTGGCCGTAGGTCGTGAACCACGCGGGAATCGCCGCCCGCAGCAGGGACTCGGCCTCGGTGTCGGGGTCGGGGCCCGCCGCGCCCCAGGTCCGCAGTGCGAAGGCGACCAAGCCGTCCATGTCACGGGCGGTGGCCAGCCGGCCGATCTCCTCGGTCACCTCCGGCGCCTCCAGGCCGTCGTAGCCGTTGACGCCGGGCACCAGCAGCCCCAGAGCCGCCACCCGGCCGGGGTCGCTCAGGGCCAGGTCGATGGCCGTCCTGGCGCCCATGCTGGAGCCGACCAGGACCACCCGGGGCAGTTCGAAGTGGTCCAGGACGCTCCTGAGGTCGTCGAGCTGGGTGTAGGAGCCGGTGGGCGCCGGCGACCGCCCGAAGCCGCGGGCGTCGTACCGGATCACCCGAAGACGTCCGGCCGCAAGACCGGGCAGTACCGGCTCCCACAGCCGGGAGTCGCCGACCCCCGAGTGCAGCAGCACCACGGGCGGTCCGGCCACGTCCCCGCCGTCCGCGCCCGCGTCGTCCACCCAGACCTCGCCGCCCTTGACCTGCACCATGTGTCCCATACGGAAGACTCTGCCCGGCACACGGCTCCCGTGACAGCCTGCGTCCGGTCAATCCGCGCGGCTCACCCCGGCCACACGATCGCCTGCACCTCGCTGTACGCGTGCAGGGCGTACGACCCGACGTCCCGCCCGACCCCGCTCCTCTTGAACCCGCCGAAGGGCGCCTCCATGTTGCGCCCGACGGTGTTCACGCCGACCCCGCCGGCCCGCAGGCGGCGGGCCACCCGGAAGGCACGGGCCACGTCGCCGGACCAGACGTAGTCGATCAGGCCGTAGTCCGTGTCGTTGGCGAGGGCGATGCCCTCTTCCTCCTCGTCGAAGGGGATCACGGAGACCACCGGCCCGAAGATCTCCTCCCGGGCGACCCGCATATCGTTGGTGCAGTCCGCGAGCAGCGTCGGAGCGACGTAGAAGCCCCGTTCGTACGGCGGCCGTTCACCCCCGGCCACCACCATCGCGCCTTCCTTCCGGCCCGTCTCCACGTACGACTCCACCCGCTCCCGGTGCTCCGCCGAGATCACCGGCCCGACGACCGTGGACGCCTCGCGCGGATCCCCGAGAGGCAACCGGCGGGCGTACGCGGCCAGTTGCTCGACCAGCCGGTCGTACACGCCGCGCTGGGCCAGCACCCGCGTCGGTGCGGTGCAGATCTGCCCGCTGTAGAAGGAGAACGTCGTGCCGATCCCGGCCACCGCCGACCCGAGGTCCGCGTCGTCGAAGACGACCGCCGCCCCCTTCCCGCCGAGCTCCATCAACTGCCGTTTCATGTCCCGCCCGCACGCCTCGGCGATGCGCTGCCCGACCGCGGTGGACCCGGTGAAGCTCACCATGTCGACGTCCGGGGACGACACGGCCGCCTCGCCCACCTCCGCCGATCGCCCGGAGACCACGTTGACCACACCGGCCGGCACCCCGGCCGCCTCCAGCGCCTCCGCCATCCGGTAGACGGACAGCGGATCCTGCGGGGCGGGCTTCACCACCACGGTGTTGCCCATCGCCAGCGCGGGTGCGATCTTGCCCGCCGGATTGGCCCACGGGTTGTTGTACGACGTGATGCAGGTGACGACCCCGACGGGCTGCCGTACGGCCAGCGCACCCATCACACCGGCCTTCGCTATCGGTCCGGCCTCGTTGATCTGCGGCGCGATCGCCCACTCGGCGGGCTCCACCTGTGCGTACCGCCGGAACCGGGCCGCCCCGACGCCGACCTGCATGCCGCGGGCCGTGCCCATCGTCGCGCCGGTCTCGGCCTGGGCGAGTTCGGCATACGGCACGAGTTGGGCGTGGATGATGTCCGCCGCCCGCGCCAGCACGGCCGCCCGCTCCTGAGGCGTCGTACGCGACCACGGCCCGAAGGCCTCGCGGGCCGCGGCACAGGCCGCGTGCACCTGGTCCCGCGAGGCCTCGGGAGCCCGGCCCACGGTCTCCTCGGTGGCCGGATCGACGACGGCGTAGTGGCCGCCGTCCGGCTCGACCCAGGAACCGCCCACGAACAACCGCTGCCGGTCGGGCCCCTTGAAGCTCACCGTGTCGCCACCGTCCTGGTGTCCCGCCCCGAGCGCAGCACACGCCCCGGCACGGCCCCGGTCACCACGTCGTCCCGGATCGCCTCGACCCCGTTGACCCACACCGCCCGCACCCCGATCGCCCTGGAGTCCAGCCGCGGGCTGTCACCCGGCAGGTCGTGCACCAGGGTGGCCGTGCCGGCGTCGATCCGCTCCGGGTCGAAGAGCACCAGGTCCGCATGGAAGCCCTCCTGGATCCGGCCGCGTTCGCGCAGCCCGAAGAGCCGTGCGGGGTCGTCCGTGAGCATCTTCACGGCCTGCTCCAGGCTCGTGAGCCTGCGCCCGCGCAGACAGTCCCCGAGGAACCGGGTGGTGTACGGCGCCCCGCACATCCGGTCCAGATGCGCCCCGGCGTCCGAGCCGCCCAGCATGACGTCCTCGTGCTGCCAGGCCTCGGCGCGCAGGGCCCAGGAGGCGGGGTCGTTGTCGGTGGGCATGGGCCACAGGACCGTACGCAGACCGTCGGCGGCGCAGATCTCGACGATGCACTCGAAGGCTTCCTGGCCGCGCTCGCGTGCGATGTCCTGCACGACCCGTCCGCTCAGCCCTCGGTTCGTCTCGCTGTAGGTGTCGCCGATGACGTACCGCCCGAAGTTGGTCAGCCGCCGGAAGACGCCTGCCTCCTTGGACCCGGCGTGCCGCAGCAGCTCGGCCCGCACGTCGGGATCGCGCAGCCGGGCGATCCGCTCGGGCACCGGCAGCCCCAGGACCGGCCCCCAGCCGGGGATCAGGTTCAGCGCGCAGAAGGTGCCCAGCGACATGTTCATCGGCGTCAGGATCGGCATGGTCAGCGCCACGACCCGGCCGCCCGCCTTGCGCGCCCGCTCACTGGCCAGCAACTGGCGGGGCACCCGCTCCGGTACGGCCGAGTCGATGGTCAGCACGTTCCAGTTCAAGGGCCGCCCGGCGGCGGCGCTCATCTCCACGAACAGATCGATCTCGGCGTCGCTGAACTGATCCAGACACCCGGCGACGATCGCCTCGATCTGCGTCCCCTCGTGCTCCCCGACGGCTTTCGACAGCGCGAGCAGCTCGGCGGGCCCGGCATGCCGGGAGGCCACGGGCTTGCCGTCCCCGTCGGAGTGGGTGGACGACTGGGTGGTGGAGAACCCCCAGGCGCCGGCGTCCATGGCGTCGTGCAACAGCCGCACGATCTGGGCGAGCTGCTCCTTGCTGGGCTGCCCCCCGACGGCGTCCGCCCCCATCACGTACCGCCGCAGCGCGCAGTGCCCCACCATGAACCCGGCGTTGACCGCGATCCGCCCTTCGAGCGCGTCCAGATACTCCCCGAACGAACTCCAGCTCCAGGGCGCCCCTTCTTCGAGCGCGACCAGCGACATGCCCTCGACCTTGGACATCATGCGCCGGGTGTAGTCGGCGTCGGCGGGACGGTCCGGGTTCAACGGCGCCAGCGTGAACCCGCAGTTGCCGCCCGCCACGGTGGTCACCCCGTGGTTGAGCGACGGAGTCGCGTACGGGTCCCAGAAGAGCTGGGCGTCGTAGTGGGTGTGGGGATCGACGAACCCGGGGGCGAGAACGAGCCCACCGGCGTCCTCACTGCTACGGGCATCTTCGGTGACGGTGCCGATGACGGCGATACGACCGTCGCGTATGCCGACGTCGGCGGTGTAGCCCGGCGCGCCCGTCCCGTCGACGACGGTCGCGCCTTGGATGACGTGATCAAGCATGGGTGCACCTCTTGGAGTTGCGGTGATCCGACCTACCCAGGGGCGCGGGGAACTGCGCGACCAGCCCCCACACACCCGCAGCCGCCGTACGACCTCAGACAGCCCCCCGGAACCGCGAAGTCCGATGAACAGGATCCGTGTCGATCTTGGGAATGACGTGCTCCCCGATTAACCGAATCGTCTGCAACGTCTCCTCCTTGGGCACCCCCACCGGCAACCCGAAACTCAACTGATCCGCCCCGGCCTGCTCCCACCGTTTGCACTGACGCAGCACCTCGTCCGGATCCCCGCAGATCACGAGCTCCTCTTCGATCAGCAGCTCGACGAACTCCGCGGTGTACTCGGGCAGCGTCTCCGGCCACTCGGGGAAGCCCTCGGGCCGCGGGAAGGTGTCGTGGTAGCGGAAGACGAGGGACGGCAGGTAGTGCAGGCCGCCGTTGACCGCGATCTCGATCGCCTCGGCGTGCGTCGGCGCACAGATCGCCGTGGTCGTCACCATGACGTTGTCGTTGACGAAGTCGCCGATCGGCTCCGCGTTCACGATCGCCGTCTTGTACTGCTCCAGCACCCACTCCATGTCGGAGACCTTCTGGATGCTGAAGCCGAGGACTCCGAGCCCCTTCTTCGCGGCCATCGAGTACGAGGGCGGCGACCCGGCGGCGTACCACATCGCGGGGTGCGACTTCCCGTACGGCTTCGGCAGGACCTTGCGCGGCGGCAGCTGCCAGTGCTTGCCCTGGAAGCCGACGTACTCGTCCTGCAGCCACATCTTGGGGAACTCAGCGATCGTCTCCTCCCAGATCTCCTTCGTGTAGTTCATGTCGGTGATCCCGGGGAGAAAGCCGAGGATCTCGTGCGACCCGGCACCGCGCCCGCTGCCGAACTCGAAGCGGTTGCCGCTGAGATGGTCGAGCATGGCCACCTTCTCGGCGACCTTCACCGGGTGGTTGACCTGCGCGAGCGGGTTGAAGATCCCGGAGCCGAGGTGGATCCGCTCGGTCGCGTGGGCCAGGTATCCCAGGAAGACGTCGTTGGCCGAGAGGTGCGAGTACTCCTCCAGGAAGTGGTGCTCGGACGCCCACGCGTACTTGAAGCCGGACTTGTCCGCCTGGATGACGTACTCGGTCTCCTCCATCAGCGCCTTGTGCTCGGCGAGCGGGTCGGTCTCGGCACGCTTGCCCACGTATCCCTGTACAAAGAGCCCGAATTCCAAGGCGGTTCACCGTCCCCGGTTCCGAAGTTTTCTGACACACCGTCAGTTTTGAACGACTGTGGCACCACCCACATTGAGGGTCAATACCTGATGACCAGTCAGATGACGCTGACCCCCGCCAGCCACCCTCCGTCGATCACGAACGGCTGCCCGGTGATGTAGGAGGAGTCGTCGCACGTGAGGAAGAGGGCGAGGCGGGCCACCTCCTGAGGGCGCCCGATCCGGCCGAGCGGCACGAGCTTGCGGTACAGCTCATCCAGCGCGCGACCGGTCTCCTCCGCGTCCGCCGCCGGGTCGAGCTGGGCCGGATTGGACATCGCGGTGTCGATGGCGCCGGGGCACATCGCGTTGACCCGGATGCGCCGGTCCGCGAGTTCCAGGGCGGCGACGCGGGTGAGGCCGAGGATGGCGTGCTTGGTGGCGGCGTAGGAGCCCACGGCCGCCATGCCGGTCACGGCCGTGTAGGAGGCGGTGTTGACGATCGTGCCGCCGTCCTCCATCACCGGCGCCACGGTCCTGATGCCGAGGAAGCAGCCGACCTGGTTAACCTGCACGACCTGCATGAACTCGTCGAGGGGTGTGTCCAGGAGGGAGTTGAAGCGCAGGATGCCGGCGTTGTTGACCAGGCCGTCGATGCGGCCGAAGGCGTTCTTGACGGCGCTCACCGCCGACCGCCACTGGTCCTCCTGGCGCACGTCCAGGTGGACGTAGCGGGCGCCCAGCTCCTCGGCGAGCGCCTCGCCCTGCTCGTCCAGGACGTCGGCGAGCACGACCTCGGCCCCTTCCGCCCTGAACAGACGGGCCTCCTGCTCCCCCTGTCCGCGCGCCGCCCCGGTGACGATCACGACGCGCCCGTCCAGCTTGCCCATGCCGTACTCCTCAGAGATGGGGCGCCACGTCGGCACCGAAGGCGGCGATCTGGTCGATGAGTTCACCGCGGCCGCGGCAGCGGAACCGCACCTGGATCTGGTGCACGCCCATCGCGCGGTACGCCCGCAGGGACTCCGCGAGCCGGTACGGGGAGCCGGCGAGGGTGCGCCGGCCGACGTCCCAGGCGGGCACGCCGACATACAGCGGCTCGGTGATGGCGCCGACGGTGATCGGCTCCTCGACTCCGGCCTCGGCACGCAGCCGTTTCAGCTCGGCGATCTGCTGGGGCAGCCGGTCGCGGGGGTCGCCCTGGGGCAGCCATCCGTCGCCCTTCAGCGCGGCCCGGCGCACGGCGGCCGGGGACGATCCGCCGACCCAGACCGGGACGCGTTCCTGGGCGGGTCGGGGCAACTGGCCGAGCCCCTCGAAGTCGTAGAGCTTGCCGTGGTGTTCGGGGAACTCCTCGGGCCCGAGGGCGGCGCGCAGGGCGTCGATCGACTCGTCCAGCACGGATCCACGCCGCTCGAAGTCGACGCCGAGCACCTCGAACTCCTCGCGTACGTGCCCCGCTCCGACGCCGAGGATCAGCCGACCGCCGGAGAGGTGGTCGAGGGTGGCGTACTGCTTGGCGGTCAGGAGGGGGTGCCGCAGCCCGACCACGGCCACATGGCTGAGCAGGCGTATGCGCTCGGTGGCGGCCGCGAGGAAGGCGAGGGTGGCGACCGGGTCGTACCAGACCGTACTCATGGCGGAGGCCAGGCGGCGCGGGATGGCGACGTGGTCGCAGCTCGCGAGGTAGGCGAAGCCGGCGCGGTCCGCGGCGCGGGCGATGGCCACCAGGTCCTGCGGGCCGGCGGCGGCCTCCCAGGGCTCGGCGTAGATCGTGCTCTGCGACTGGACGGGGAGCTGGATGCCGCACAGCGTCCGCCCGTCCGGCGGGACTTGGATGGACACACACCCTCCTCGATCTGACGATCCGTCACATTCAGGCTCGGGCGCCATCGTCCGGGCTGGCGCCGCAAGAGACAAGGGGTGGGGTCGGACAAGGGGACGGACAAGGGCGGTTCACTCCGTGCCGAAGATGCCCCGAATATCGCGATCTTCGTGCGATTGGTCGCAGGTCGTCGCGTTCATGTCTCAGGCATGTCACCGGGTGAGGGCGGCCCGCGGGGGGTTCGTACTGGGTGGCGGCTGCCCGGGAGGTCCGGGCACCGAGACACGGGGAGACCGAAATGATCCGCAACCGCATCGCCGCGATCGCCGCCACCACAGCCGCCGCGGCCCTGCTGCTGACCGCCTGCAACGGCACCGGCGGCGACACCTCCGCGGGGGCCGCCGCGGGGTCCGCCCTGGCGAACCTGAGCTTCAACAGCGGTACCGCGGAGAAGAACAACGCGGCCCCCGGCACCGGCGACTGGGCCACCACCCCGGGCAAGCCCGCGAGCAAGCCGGTCGCCAAGAAGTGGGTGCAGCTGAGCGCGTCGCAGGCGGGCGACCTGAACCCGGTCGTCGTCAACGGCGCCGGCTTCACCCTCTACCGCTTCGACAAGGACACCGCGAACCCGTCCAAGTCGAACTGCGCCGGCGAGTGCGCCACCACGTGGCCGCCCGTCCTCGTCGCCCCCGGCGGCAGGATCTTCATCGACGGCGTGAACAAGTCCGACGTCGGCGTGGTCAAGCGCGACGACGGCAATCTGCAGGTGACGATCGGCGGCTGGCCGGTCTACCGCTTCAGCAAGGACCTGAAGCCCGGCGACACCAACGGGCAGGGCGTGGGCGGCACCTGGTTCGGCGTGACGCCGGACGGGCAGAAGGCCGGCGCCGCCGAAGCGCCGGAGCAGGAGCAGGAGCAGGAGCAGGGCGACGGTGGCTCCGCTGCCCCGGCGAGCAGCGTCACCCTCTCCGACGAGGTCAACTTCGGCGACCCCTCCGAGGGTCTGGCCGGTTCCGGGTGCCAGAACGTCGGCCGCGACGACTCGGCCTCCTCCCTCCAGGCCTCCGGCACGCTGAAGATCTGGTCCGAGAAGGACTGCAAGGGCGAGTCCAAGGTGGTTCAGGGCAACATCGCCGACCTGAACTCGATCGGCTTCGACGACGAGATCTCGTCGGTGTTCCTCGGCTGACGCCACCGCTGCGCACGGGCCGCGGACCCCCGCCGGGACCGCGGCTCCCTCATGCGCCGCCCGGCCACAGCCCGTCGTCCGTGAGCCCCAGCAGCTCGATCGCGTTGCGCCGCACGATCCGGTCGACGACGTCGGCGTCCAGGTGCCCCATCTGCGCCTCGCCGACCTCACGGGACTTCGGCCAGGTCGAGTCGGAGTGCGGGTAGTCGGTCTCGTAGAGCACATTGCCGATGCCGATGGAGTCGAGGTTCTTCAGCCCGAAGGCGTCGTCGAAGAAACAGCCGTAGACATGGTCGGCGAAGAGCTCGGACGGCGGCCGGTGCACCTTGTCGGCCACCCCGCCCCAGCCCCGGTTCTCCTCCCACACCACGTCCGCGCGCTCCAGGATGTACGGGATCCAGCCGATCTGGCCCTCCGCGTACATGACCTTGAGGTTGGGGAAGCGCTCGAACTTGCCGCTCATCAGCCAGTCGACCATCGAGAAGCAGCAGTTGGCGAAGGTGATCGTCGAGCCGACGGCGGGCGGGGCGTCGGCGGAGGTGGAGGGCATCCGGCTGGACGAGCCGATGTGCATGGCCACGACCGTGCCGGTCTCGTCGCAGGCGGCGAGGAAGGGGTCCCAGGCGTCGGTGTGGACGGAGGGCAGCCCGAGGTGCGGGGGTATCTCGGAGAAGGCGACGGCGCGCACGCCCCGTGCCGCGTTGCGGCGGACCTCGGCGGCGGCCAGCTCGGCGTCCCAGAGGGGGATGAGGGTGAGGGGGATCAGCCGGCCCCGCGCGTCCGGGCCGCACCACTGCTCCACCATCCAGTCGTTGTAGGCCTGGACGCACAGCAGGCCCAGCTCGTGGTCGGCGGCCTCGGTGAAGGTCTGGCCGCAGAAGCGGGGGAAGGTCGGGAAGCAGAGCGCGGACTGGACGTGGTTGACGTCCATGTCGGCGAGGCGGGCGGGGACGTCGTACGAACCCCGGCGCATCTGCTCGTAGGTGATGACCTCGAGCTTGATCTCGTCCCTGCTGTAGCCGACGGCGGTGTCGAGCCGGGTGAGGGGACGTTGCAGGTCCTCGTAGACCCACCAGTCGCCGACCGGTCCGTCGTCGCCCGGCCGGCCCATGACGGGCTTGAACCGCCCGCCCAGGAAGGTCATCTCCTTCAGCGGCGCGCGGACGATCCGCGGACCGATGTCCCGGTACTTCTTCGGAAGCCGGTCCTGCCACACGGTGGGCGGCTCCACCGTGTGGTCGTCGACGGAGATGATCAGGGGAAACGTCGTCTCGGTGTCCATGGCGCTCACGGTAGCGCCGATCTGACGGTCCGTCAGCTACGCGCGAGCGGCCGCCGTCGTGCGAAGAGCGCGTGAGGGCCTTGTGATATCCCGCGCGTCCAGCTGTGATCACCCTCTCCGGAGCTGACGCATCTGCCATGAACAAGGCAAACTGGCGGGGATGTAAACGGGTCCTGGGCCCTGCCGTTTGGATCAGCCCGGCTGCGAGGATCGGTTTCCTCCTGGCCGAGCCGAGCGGGGGCATGGGGGTGCCCCCGCGTGAGCCGGTTCGAGCGTGGGGGAGCGTGCAGCCGCAAGGCGGAGGAGGGAGTCGACGCGGAGCGTCGGCGACCGACGACAACGCGGCGAATGTGCGTGCCAGGGCCCGCGACGCCGGGATGATCCAAACGACAGGGCCTAGGGGGACTGCGATGGACGGAGTACCGCGAGTGCCGGAGCAGAGGCGTCCCGGCTCCGCGCAAGGTGCGGCGGAGCCGGCGGCGGACTTGTGCTTCGGCGTGCTCGGTCCGGTGCGTGCCTGGCGCGGCGAGGAACAGCTGGCCACCGGGTCCCCCCAGCAACGCGCCCTGCTCGCGGCCCTGCTGCTGCGCGAGGGCCGCACGGCGACCGCGGCGGAGCTGATCGACGCCCTGTGGGGCGAGGAGCCGCCCTCGCAGGCGCTGGCGGCGGTACGGACGTATGCCTCCCGGCTGCGCAAGGCGCTGGACGCCGGGGTCCTGGTGAGCGAGTCGGGCGGCTACGCGGTGCGGGGCCTGGCCGAGGGCGCGCTGGATCTGGCGGTGGCGCAGGACCTGGCGACGCAGGCGGAGAAGGCCCGGGGCGCCGGGGATCTGTGCCATGCGCGGGAGGTGCTGGGGCGGGCGCTGGCGCTGTGGGACGGCGAGGCGCTGGCGGGGGTTCCCGGGCCGTACGCCGAGGCCCAGCGGGTCCGTCTGGAGGAGTGGCGGCTCCAACTCCTCGAATCCCGCCTCGACATGGACCTGGAGCAGGGCTGCCACGCGGAGGCGGTCTCGGAGCTGACCGCGCTGACGGCGGAGCACCCGCTGCGTGAGCGGCTGCGCGAGCTGCTGATGCTCGCGCTGTACCGCAGCGGCCGGCAGGCGGAGGCGCTCGCCGTGTACGCGGACACGCGGCGGCTGCTCGCGGACGAGCTGGGCGTGGACCCGCGGCCGGGTCTGCGGGAGCTCCAGCAGCGGATCCTGCAGGCGGACCCCGGCCTCGCGGAACCGTCCGCGCCGGTGGCCGAACCGGCGGCGGCCCCGGTACGCCCGGCCCAACTTCCGGCGACCGTCCCGGACTTCACCGGGCGTTCGTCCTTCGTGCGCGAGCTGGGCGAGGTGCTGGCGTCCGCCTCCGGGACCGAGGGCCGGGTGATGGCCGTGTCGGCGCTGGCCGGCATCGGCGGGGTCGGCAAGACGACGCTCGCCGTGCATGTGGCGCACCAGGCCCGCGCGGCCTTCCCCGACGGGCAGCTCTACGTCGACCTCCAGGGCGCCGGTCCACGCGCGGCGGAACCGGAGACCGTGCTGGGGTCCTTCCTGCGGGCGCTGGGCACCGCGGACTCGGCGATGCCGGATTCGCTGCAGGAGCGGGCGGCGCTGTACCGCTCGCTGCTGGACGGCCGCCGGGTGCTGGTCCTGCTGGACAACGCCAGGGACGCGGCCCAGGTGCGGCCGCTGCTGCCCGGCACGGACGGCTGTGCGGCGCTGGTGACGTCCCGGGTGCGGATGGTGGACCTCGCGGGCGCCCATCTCGTGGACCTGGACGTGATGTCCCCGGACGAGGCGCTCGCCCTCTTCACGAAGATCGTGGGCGAGGAGCGGGTGGCGTCCGAGCGGAAGGCCGCGCTGGACGTGGTCGCGGCGTGCGGCTTCCTGCCGCTGGCGATCCGCATCGCGGCGTCCCGGCTGGCGGCCCGCCGCACCTGGACGGTGTCGGTGCTGGCGGCCAAGCTCGCGGACGAGCGGCGCCGGCTGGACGAACTCCAGGCCGGGGACCTCGCGGTGAAGGCGACCTTCGAGCTGGGGTACGGCGCCCTGGACGCCGCCCAGGCACGCGCGTTCCGGCTGCTGGGACTTGCCGACGGCCCGGACATCTCGCTGGCCGCGGCGGCCGCGGTGCTGGATCTGCCGGTGGACGAGACGGAGGACCTGCTGGAGGCCCTCGTCGACACATCGCTGCTGGAGTCGGCGGCGCCGGGGCGGTATCGGTACCACGATCTGGTGCGGCTCTACGCGCGTGCTTGTGCGGAACGGGATGAACAGCCGCCGAGCGAGCGGGACGGGGCGTTGTCCAGACTGCTGGACTTCTACCTGTCCACAGCGGCAGCGATCTATGCGATCGAACGTCCAGGGGACCGCCTGGTGGATCATCTGGAGCCGACGGAACGCGAGGGCCTGCGCTTCGAGGAGGGCACGGCCGCCCTGGACTGGCTCTACACCGAAGGCGAGTCCCTGCTCGCCTGCGTACGGCAGTCCGTGGCCACGAACCGGCTCCGGCGCGGAGTCGACCTGTTGTGGGCGGCCAAGGACCTGGCCGAGTCGGGGGCCAACGCACGGCAGTACGAGGCCACCGCCGTCGCGGTGTGCGAAGCCACGAAGGCCGCGGGTGACCCCCGCGCGGAGGGCCGCGCACGGACGACGCTCACCAACGTCCTGTTGGTTTCCGGCCGAATCCAGCAGGCAGCGGACGAGGCGCGACTTGCCATGGACCGGGCTGCCACCGCCCAGGACGTCGCCGCGGGCAGCTGGGCAGCCAATGACCGGGGGCTCATCTCGCTGCACCAGCACCGGTACGCGGACGGAAAGGTGTTCTTCGATCAGGCCATCGAGGGCTGGACCGCGGCGGGCAACCAATCGGGCTCGGCGACCACGCTGTTCAACCTCTCGCGGGCCCACCTGGCCATGGGCAACGTCACGAAGGCGGTCGACATCGCCCAGCACGGACTCACCCTGCTCGCCGCGTTGGGCAGAACCATGCGGCTCGCCAACGGCCATTACGCCCTTGGCATGGCGCTGACCAAGGCCGACCGGCACGCGGACGCCCTCGACCAGTTCGGCGAGGCTCTGACCATCTTCGCGGACCACCGGCAGCGGCTCTGGGAAGGGACCACGCACTTCAGGGTCGCCGAGGCGCATACCGCCGCCCGCCGCCCGGCCCAGGCAGCGCTCCACGCCGAACAGGCCCTTGCCATCGGGTGCATCGGCGGCGACCGGATGCGAGGCAATGTACTCACCCTGCTGGGGCGTGCGCTGTCGACCCTCGGCCAGGTGGATCGGGCGAAGGCCTGCTGGCGCGAGGCGCTGAAGCTCTTCGAGGAGAACAGCGTCCCCGAAGCCAACGAGGTGCGCGTCCTGCTCAGGCCCGCCGCCGCGACCTGAACAGCGCACTGGGCACTCGACCCGCGGACGTTCAGCGTTCGTTTATCTCCGCCCGGCAGTCTCGTACCCGTCGGACCGTCGCGTCGGGGGGCAGACGGTCTGCAACGGAGCCGGTCAGGCTAATGTGCGGCTCCGAGCACCCGTCCGGTAACCCTCGGGGGAGTTACCGGACGGGTGTTCTCACTCAGCATTCAGCGTTGCAGAGGAGTACGAGTCGATGAGCGAGCAGAAGGCCAAGCCCATCAAGCCGCAGGACAACCAGATGCCGGTCCCGCCCGCGGACGCGGCCGTCGTCGCGAAGGACAACCAGATGCCCGTCCCGCCCGCGGACGAGCAGATCGTCACCATGGACAACCAGATGCCGGCCCCGCCCGCCCTGGACCTGGACAACAAGTAAGCCTCATTTCACGGGGATCGGCCGCGGCGGCCCGGAGGGGAGTCGCCGCGGCCGAGGTGTGTCCGGGGGCTCCCGGCCGGCGTACGGGCCGCGGTGAGCGGAGCGCAATGGCGCGTCCCCACACCCTCTGCGCGCCGTTCCCCCTCCCGACACCCGGCCGTCGCACCCGACCACCACGCTCGGGTGTCATGGCATCCGAGCAGAGCGTGACGGCGGGCGCCGGACAGCCGTCGGCGCTCGTCAAGTTCGTTCAGTTCGTCCCGCTGGGTGCGGCGGCCGTCGTGCTGCTCGACTCCGCCACGGACTTCTTCCCCGACGACCCGCTCGCGGGGATCCTGACGCCGACCCGGCTCGCCCTGCTGCTCGGGATCATCGCCCTGGTCATCCCCGTTCGCGGACGCCCACGGGCGCGGCTGCGGGACTTCCGGACGCGGCTGGATCTGCCCATCGGGCTGCTGGTCGCGGTGTCGGCCGCGACGACGTACCGCGGCGGACACGCGACCGCACCCCTGCGCGGCCTGCTCACCGTCATCGCCTGCTACTACCTGGTCGTCGCGGTGCGCCGCACCCAGCCCGAGTCATGGCGTGCGCTCGGCCTCCTCGCCCTGACCGGCGTCGCGGCCGCCGCCACCAGCGCGTTCTCCCAGGTGACCAACGAGACCCCGACCGGTTTCTGCCGCACCGGCCTGCTCACGGACATCGCCTGCGACGCGGGCGGCGACGGCATCCTCATCCGCGCCACCGGCACCTTCTCCAACCCGAACCTGCTGGCCGCCTTCCTCGTGCTGCTCCTGCCGTTCGCGCTGCTCGCCGCCGTATGCGTCGACGAGCGCACGGCCCGTACGGCGATCGTCGTGCTCGTGGTGATCGGATACGGCGCCCTGCTGACCACCTTCTCGCGGGCCGGCTATGTCGCCGCCGCGGCCGGGCTCCTCGTCCTCGGCGGCGCCTACTGGCTGGCGCCCAGGATCGCCGACCGCGCGCAACGCCGGCTCTTCACCGCCCTCGGCACCCTCGCCCTGCTCGGCGCGGCCGGCGCCATCTGGGCCGTGTCCCGGGCCGGGAACTCCCTGGGTGTGCGGGGTCAGGCCTGGGAGGCGGCGCTCCAACTGGCCGCCGACAACCCCCTGGGCGTCGGACTCGGCCGCTCCGGCGTCGTCATATCCGCCACCGCGCCCGGCGACCGGACCTTCGTCCACGCCCACAACCTGTGGCTCAACTGGCTGGTGGAGGCCGGCCCGCTCGGGTTCCTCGCCATCACCGCGACAGCCGTGATCGCCGTGTCCTGCGCGGCCCGTGCCGCCCGCGCGAAGTCGGTGATCGGAACGGTCGGCCTGGCGGCCCTCACCGGCTTCTTCCTGATGAGCATGATGGACCACCCGGCCAACCTGGACCGGATCGACGCCCTGCTCTGGTACGCCCTCGCGGTGGTCATGGCGGAGGCCCCGGCCACCTGGCGCAACCGCCAGGGCGCCGCCCTCACCCCCGTCCCGACCCAGCTCAAGCGGCCCCGCCACGGCCCGCAGCGCGTCGGAGCCGCCAGCTGACGACCGCGGGGGGCTTCCCCGGCCGGCTCGTCAACTCCTCCCCCGCAGCTCCCCCTTGACCACCTTCCCGCCGGCGTTCCGCGGCAGCTCAGCCACGAACTCCACCACCCGCGGCACCTTGTAGTTCGCCATCTCCCGCCGGGCCCAGGCGATCAGATCGTCCCCGGTCAGCACCGCCCCCGGCCGGCGCACCACGAACGCCTTCCCGGCCTCCCCCAGCCGCGGATCCGGTACGCCGATCACCGCGACGTCCGCGACCTCCGGGTGCAGCCCCAGCATCTGCTCTATCTCGGCCGGGTACGCGTTGAAGCCGCCGACGATGAACATGTCCTTGATGCGGTCGGTGATACGCAGGTGGCCCGCTTCGTCGAGCACCCCCACATCGCCGGTCCGCAGCCACCCCTGCTCCGTCAACACCTCGGCGGTGGCCGCCTCGTCCTCGTAGTAGCCCCGCATGACGTTGAAGCCGCGGACCAGGACCTCGCCGGGTTCGCCGACCGGCGCCTCCACGCGCACCTCCGTGCCCGGGATCGCGCGGCCCGACGTCGAGGCGATGACCGAGGGGTCGTCGCCGCGCCGGCACATCGTCACGATGCCGCTGGCCTCCGAGAGGCCGTACGCCGTCAGGACGGTCTCCACGCCCAGTTCCCCGCGCAGCCGCTCCACGAGCCGCAGGGGCACGACCGCCGCGCCGGTCACCACCAGCCGCAGCGCCGAGAGGTCGTAGGCGTCCCGCGCCGGGTGGTCCAGCAGCGACTGGTGCAGCGTCGGCGGGCCCGGCAGCACCGACACCCGTTCCGCGGCGATGTTCGCGAGCGCCGTGTCCACGTTGAACACCGGCTGGGGGATCATCGTCGCGCCCCGCATCAGACAGGCGATCACCCCGGCCTTGTAGCCGAAGGTGTGGAAGAAGGGGTTCACGATCAGATAGCGGTCGCCCTGCCGCAGTCCCGCCAGATCGCTCCACACCTCGTACGCCCGCAGCGTCTGGGCATGCGTGATCACCGCGCCCTTGGGGCGGCCCGTCGTGCCGGAGGTGAAGACGATGTCCGAGGGCCAGGAACCCTCGACGGCCTCGGCCCGCGCCCGCACCTCGGCCGCGCCCACCTCGTCCCCGCTCGCCAGGAAGTCCTTCCAGGTGCGGAAGTCCGCCGGGGCGTCGTCCGAGAGCACCACCACCTGCTCCAGCTCCGGCAGCCCCGGCCCCTCCGCGACCGCCCGCCGCAGCGACGCGACATACGACGTCCCCAGGAACGTGCCCGTCACGAACAGCAGCCGTGCCCCGCTCCGGCGCAGCACATCGGCCGCCTCCCCGCCCTTGAAGCGCGTGTTCAGCGGCACCAGCACCGCCCCCGCCGACACCGCGCCCAGCGCCGCGACGATCCAGTCCAGGGTGTTAGGGGCCCAGATGGCGACCCGGTCGCCCGGCGCGATCCCGTTGGCCACGCAGGCCGCCGCCGAGCGCTCGACTCGGGCGCCCAGTTCGGCGTACGAGATCCTGGTGCGCCCCTCCACCACCGCCTCGACGTCCGGGTAGCGCTCGGCCGCGGATCGGACGAGTTCCGGAACGCTGCCCCACTCCAAGTCACCGCGCACAACAGCCTCCAGACCACTAGCTGACTGTCCGTCAGATTAGCTGTAGCCTGACGCCCTGTCAGCAGCCGCTTCATCATGCGGAGGTGCGCACATGGCCGGACTCAAGGACGCCACCGCCGTCGTCGGCATCGGACAGACCCCCTTCGCCAGGCACCTCCCCGACGACGAGCGGACCCTCGCCTGTCGTGCCGTCCTCGCCGCCCTCGACGACGCCGGCATCGCACCCGGTGAGGTCGACGCCCTCGCCTCCTACACCATGGAGGAGACCGACGAGGTGGAGCTGGCGAAGGCGGTCGGCCTCGGTGACCTCACCTTCTTCAGCAAGGTCGGGTACGGCGGCGGCGGTTCGTGCGCCACCGTCGCGCACCTGGCCGCCGCCATCGCCACCGGGCAGGCGTCGGTCGGCGTCGCCTGGCGCTCCCGCAAGCGCGGCAGCGGGCCCCGGCCCTGGCGCAACACCACGGCCCAACTGCCCACGCCGGCCCAGTGGACGCGGCCGTACGGCCTGCTGCGCCCCGCCGACGAGATCGCGATGCTCGCGCGCCGCTATATGCACGAGTACGGCGCGACGCGGGATCACCTGTTCAATGTCGCCCTCGCCTGCCGGAACCGGGCCAACCAGAACCCTGACGCGATCATGTACGACCGGCCCCTGACCCGCGAGATGTACATGACCTCCCGGTGGATCAGCGAGCCGCTCTGCCTCTTCGACAACTGCCTGGAGACCGACGGCGCCCTGGCCTGCGTGATCGTCAGCCGGGAGCGTGCCCGCGACTGCCGCCACACTCCCGCCTACGTCCACTCCGCCGCCCAGGGCCTGCCCGCCCAGCACCATGGCATGGTCAACTACTGGAACGACGACCCGCTCACCGGCCCCGCCTGGACCGCCGCCCGGCATCTGTGGAAGAACGCCGACTTCACTCCACAGGATGTGGATGTCGCCCAGATCTACGACGCGTTCACGGCACTGATACCGCTCTCGCTGGAGGGCTACGGCTTCTGCGGACGGGGCGAGGGAGGGGCGTTCACCGAGGGGGGCGCGCTGGAGATCGGCGGGCGGCTGCCCCTCAACACCGGGGGCGGCGGGCTCAGCGAGGCCTACGTCCACGGCTTCAACCTCATCAACGAGGGCGTCAAGCAGCTCCGCGGCACCAGCACCGCCCAGGTCCCGGGCGCCGCCACCTGCCTCGTCACCGCCGGCGAAGGCGTCCCCACCTCCGCGCTGCTCCTGAGGAGTTGATCGAAGGATGCTCTCCCCCGTCCCCGACCCCGACGGCGCCCCTTTCTGGCGGTACGCCGCCCAGGGCGAGCTGCGCGTCCAGGCCTGCGGCGACTGCGGCGAACCCCGCTTCCCGCCCCGCCCGTGCTGCCCGCACTGCCAGTCCTTCGCAGCCGAGTGGCGGCGGATGAGCGGGCACGGCCGGATCTGGTCGTACGTGGTCCCCCATCCGCCCCTGCTGCCCGACTACGCCGCGCAGGCGCCGTACAACGTCATCGTCGTCGAACTCGCCGACTCCCCCCGCATCCGCCTGGTCGGCAACCTCGTCACCGGCCCCGACGCGGCCCTCGACTCCTTCTCCCCGGACCGGATCCGCATCGGCGCCAAGGTCCAGGCCGTCTTCGGCGGCACCGGTCTGCCGCAGTGGGTCCTGGAGCGGCCATGAGCCTCGACGTCACCGCCGACAAGGACACCGGCGTCGCCGTCGTCACCCTCGACCGGCCCGACCGCCTCAACGCCATCGACCTCACGACGCGGGACGAACTCGTCGCGGCCTGGCGGGCGTTCCGGTTCGACGACGCCGTACGGGCCGTCGTCCTCACCGGCGCCGGTGAGCGGGCCTTCTGCACCGGGCTTGACCGGGACGCCGTGGTCCCGCAGCCCGGATCGCCGTACATGACGGACGATCCGCTGCTGCGGGTCGGGCCCAAGTCCAACGACCTGTGGAAACCGGTCGTCGCCGCCGTGACGGGCATGGCCTGCGGGGGCGCCTTCTATCTGCTCGGCGAGGCGGACTTCGTCGTCGCCGACCCGACCGCCGCCTTCTTCGACCCGCACACCACCTACGGCATGGTCAGCGCCTACGAGTCGATGCTGATGGCGCTGCGCATGCCGTACGGGGAGGCCGCGCGGATGGCGCTGATGGGGAGCGCCGAGCGGCTGTCGGCGCGGCGGGCCCATGAGATCGGGCTGGTCTGCGAAGTCACCGAGCCCGGTGCGGCGTTGGCGGCCGCCGTCGACTGCGCGACGGTGATCGCCGGGTATCCGGCGCAGGGTGTGCAGGGGACCGTACGGGCGCTGTGGGCGGCCAGGGAGGCCGCCCTGGCGCAGGCGTTCGCGCAGGCGCCGCACCTGATCGCGCTCGGGAACCTGCCGGGCGAGCGGCAGGAGGAGCTGTTCCGGGCGCGGCGCCGTGCGTTCAGGACACGGTGACCTAGTACGAGTCGGACATGCGCATCGCGTCGCTCAGTTCGCAGGTACCGCCGGCGGCACTCTTCCGGGCGACGACGTCGGTGGTCTCGGTGGCGCCGGCGTCGACGGTCAGGATCCCGGAGGTGGCGGTGTCCAGCACCGTGCCGCTCGAATCCTTGAAGGTGACGGTGAAGGTGTAGGAGTACGTCGTGGTCGCACTGCTGTTGGTGGCGCGGACCCGCGCGACGAGCCCCCTGGCCGCGTCGTACTCGCACTCCTCGATCTTCACGTCACCGGTGTCCTCAGCGGACGGCCCCTCGCTCGTGTCCGCACCGCCGCCCGAGGACGACCCCGTGTCGTAGTCGTCGTCATCGTCGTAGTGCGTGCTGCCCCCGTAGTTCCCGCCCGAACCGCTCGAGGAGCTGCTGGAGTTCGAGTTGCTGTCGCAGCCGCCGCCGCTGGAGTGCCGCGCGCCCGTCAAGGCGACGACGACTCCGACGAAAACGGCCACAGCGCGGACATGGCGAAGCTTCACGGCGTTTCAACCCCCGTTGTCGTGATCGTGAGCACGTCACGCTAGCAGTGCCCGCGTGGCGGGAACCGCTTACCCGGCGTAGCGTCTCGTGCAAGAGCGGTGAAGATGGCCGCTCGCTCGGGACGGCCGCCGTCCGGTTCCCTTCCGTGCGCCGGCACGACGGCCGTCACACACCCGCGGGGAACTGCGCGACCAGCCACGACGGCGCTGCAGACACACGACGGCCCTTTACCGCACTACCCAGCGGAGCGCGCCGTGCCCGTGCCCTTCTCCGCGTCCAGCGCGTACACACAGCGGTCCTTGCTGCACGCGTACACGACCCCGTCCTTCACCACCGGCGAGCCGGTGATCTCGCCGCCGGTGGCCAGCTTCCATCTGAGCCGGCCGTCGTCGGCCTTCAGGGTGTAGAGCAGATGGTCGGTGGAGCCGAAGTGGATCCGGCCCTCGGCCACCGACGGAGCGCCCACGAGGTCGCCGCCCGCCTGGAAGCGCCACTTCGGCGTCCCGGTGACCGCGTCCAGCGTGTACAGGCCCTTGCCGCTGCCGACGTGCACATGGCCCGCGGCCACCAGCACCGGCTCGATCGAGGACCGGGACTCGGTGGCGATGCGCCAGCGGTCGCGGCCGTCGACGGCGTCCAGGGCGTAGACCGTGCCGAGGTAGTCGGCGAGGTACACACCACCGCCGGTCACCGCCGGGCCGGGCACGAAGGTCGGCGGGCACAGGAAGACCGCGGGGGCCTCGAAGTGCCAGCGCACATGGCCGCTCATCACATCGAGCGCGAGCACACGCGTCCCTGCGGAGACGTACACATGGCCGTCGTGCGCCTGCGCCACCCGTACGGGCACCCCGCCGCAGGAGGCGGCGTCGCCGATCGGGTACGACCAGCGCTCGTCGCCGGTCCGGGCGTCCAGGGCCTTCAGCCGGGCGTCCTGCCAGACGTACACCGTGCCGTCGTACAGCGCCGGGCCGGCCTCCGGGGACTCGAAGTCGGTCTGCGCCCCGGTGATCTCCCACAGCTTCTGCCCGTTCGAGGCCTCCCAGGCCTGGACGCCGCCGCCGCGCGTGCCGGTGATGACCGTGCCCCGCTCGGCCTTGAGGGAGTACACCCAGGCGTCCGTCTGCAGCCGCCAGAGGTCCGCGCCCTCGCGGCACTCCAGGGCGAACAGGGTCGGGCCGTCGGAGGCGTGGATTCGGCCGTCCGCGACCGCCATCGACCAGGCCACGTCCCGCGTCTTGAAGCGGCGGCGGCCGGTGGCCACGTCGAGCGCGTGGACCTCGAAGGAGGTGACGTAGACGAGGTCGTCGGCGACGGAAGGGGTGCCCCAGACGTCGTTCGACATACGGAAACGCCAGGGCCGCCAGCCGGCCGCGGGCTCGGGGTGCGCCGACGGCGGCGCCGCCACTGCGCCGCCCACGGCAGGGTCCGCGCCATTGACGCCGGGGCGGGGCTTGGCCCAGGAGGCGACCAGGCCGGCCTCCGGCGGGGGCGCCTGCATGGCGGTGGCACGGGCGTCGGCGACACGGGGACCGGGGCCGATCGGGACCGCGGCGCCGGCCAGGTGGACGGGGCCGGTGTCGGGGGCGCCGACCGGGACGGGCGCGGGCTGCGGGATCACCGGGTCGTGCGAGGGCGGGGGCGGCAGGGGCGCGGGGGCGATACGGCCACCGCTGCGGCCGGAGGACGGCGAGGGCTTGGTCGCCGGGCGGCCGCCCCGGCGCGACTCGATCAGGCCCACGGCCCGCTCGGGCAGCCACGCGGAGGCCGTGCCGCTGTCGTCGGAGCCGGAGCCGAAGAGATGCGGGGCGAGCTGGGACTGGAGGTCGGCCGGGTTGGGGCGGGCCGTGGCCTCCATCTGCATGCAGGACTCGATGAGCGGGCGCAGCTCGTCCGGGAGGCCTTCGAGGTCCGGGCCCTCACGCAGCAGCATGAAGACCGTCTCGACCGGATTGGCGCCGTGGAACGGGGGGTGTCCGGTGGCGGCGAACACCAGCATCGAGCCCAGCGAGAAGACATCGCTCGCGCCGGTCACGCTGCGGGAGTCCTTCGCCTGCTCCGGCGACATGTAGGCGGGTGTGCCGACGGCGACATTGGTCATCGTCAAACGGGTGTTCGAGACGCCGGACGCGATACCGAAGTCGATGACGCGGGGGCCGTCCTCGACCACGAGCACGTTGGACGGCTTCAGGTCGCGGTGCACCAGCCCGGCGCCGTGGATCGACTGGAGCGCCTCGGCGACACCCGCCGCCAGCCAGCGCACCGCCTGGGCCGGCATCGGCCCGCACTCGTTCACTATCTCCTCGAGGGAGGGCGCGGGGACGTACGCGGTGGCCAGCCACGGCACGGCGGCGCGCGGGTCGGCGTCGACGACCGCGGCCGTGTAGAAGCCGGAGACCGCCCGGGCCGCCTCCACCTCACGCGTGAAGCGGACGCGGAACAGCTGGTCCTCGGCGAGTTCCGTCCGCACGGTCTTGATCGCCACGCGCCGGCCCGAAGCCGAGCGCGCGAGATAGACCAGCCCCATGCCGCCGGCACCCAGCCGTCCGAGCACCTCGAACGGCCCGATCCTGCGCGGATCGTGCTGCGTCAGCTGATCCACCACTCTGCCTGCCACCTCCCCGTACGGGCCCCGTCACCCAGATATGTACGCGACCCCGTGCAGCGTCTCACCACCGCACCGCCTTGGCGGCACGCACCCCGATTCTTCCTGTCCGAGGGCGTGGTTGCGAACCCGACGGCGGAACGGGGTGTCTTGGGACAAAACCACACTCCGGCTGCCGCGGAAAGCGCCGGTTCGCATAGTGGGACGCCGGAGATAAGAGTGCGGTCAGGGTTCCATGGGTTCCACTCGGCGCTCCAGAACCGCGAAGGACGCCCCCTGATCGTCGGTGACCACGGCGACCTTGCCGTACGACGTTTCGAAGGGCGGCACCTGCACCCGTCCGCCGAGCCGGGTCACCGTGCCGAGGATCTCCTCGCAGTCCGCCACCCGGAAGTGGACGACGAAATGGGGCGGCATCATCTCCGGGAAGACCTCGGAGACGGCCGCGCGGCCGAAGTCGGGCTTGGCGTCCGCCCCGAACAGGGCGTCCTGGAAGAGCTCGCCGTAGAAGGCGTTGGCGCCCTCGGTGTCGCGGGCGTACAACTGCACCCAGGCGAAGGTGCCGGTCTCGTGCCGCCGGCCGAAGCCCTCGTGACTGCCCGGCTGCCAGAGCGCGAAGACGGCGCCCTCGGGGTCGGTGACCAGCGCGGCGGTACCGAGGTCCGCCCCGATCTGCACGGACGGGACGACCACCTGTCCGCCCGCCCCGCGGATCCGCCGCCCGAGCGCCCAGGCGTCCGGGGTGGCGAAGTACACCGTCCACACGGAGGGCAGCCGCCCGTCCGGCTTCCGGGCGAGCGCGGCGACGCGATCACCGTCCAGGAGGGCCCATACGGTGGAGTCGTACGCCTCCTCGAAGTCCCATCCGAAGAGCTCACCGTAGAACCGCTTGCCCGCGGCGACGTCCGAGAGCTGTGCGTCCACCCAGCACGGAACGCCCTCCGTGTATCCCGTTCCGTTCCTGGATGCCCTGTTTTCGGCCATGCGGCAAAAGTAACGGCCTCTTACGCACCCCGCAGACCAGGCACACCAGCCTCGCGGTCCCCGTGCACCCCATTTGCACTCGGCCGAATCGCGCCCCGATCACGCCTCGGTAAGCTGACGGCATGACAGGACAAGTGCGTACCGTCGACGGCCGTGTGGCGGGTCGGCGTGGGCAGGCGACCCGGCAGAAGCTGCTCGACTGCCTCAGCGAGATGCTCAGCTCCTCCCCGTACCGGGACGTCAAAGTCATCGATGTCGCCCGGAAAGCGGGCACTTCGCCCGCGACCTTTTACCAGTACTTCCCGGACGTCGAGGGCGCCGTCCTGGAGATCGCCGAGCAAATGGCCGCCGAGGGCGCCGGGTTGACCGAGCTCGTCGAGGGCCGCAGCTGGGTCGGCAAGGCCGGCTGGCAGACGGCGCAGGAACTCGTCGACGGATTCCTGGAGTTCTGGCGGAAGAACGACGCGATCCTCAGGGTCGTCGACCTCGGTGCGTCCGAGGGCGACAAGCGGTTCTACAAGATCCGCATGAAGATCCTGAACACCGTCAACAACTCCCTGGCGGACGCGGTCACTCAGTTGCAGGCCAAGGGCAAGGTCGACAAGGACGTCAGCCCGGCCGCGGTCGCGGGCTCGATCGTCGCGATGCTCGCGGCGGTGGCCTCGCACCAGAAGGGCTTCCAGACGTGGGGCGTCAAACAGGCCGAACTGAAGCCGAACCTGGCGCTGTTGGTACACCTGGGCGTGACCGGCAAGAAGCCGACGAAGTGACGCCGCGCGAGCGACCGCCGGCCTGAGCGGCGCCGGTGTCCCAAGTCCTGTCTGCCAGGCGGTGGTCCACTCGTGTGGGCCACCGCCTGTCGCGTGTCCCGGCGTTCCGTGTCAGGCTGGGAGCGGCCGGTCGTGCACGACGTGCTTCATCACCAGGGTCGACGTCAGCCGCTGCACGCCCGGCAGGGTGGCCAGCCGCTCGTCGTACAGCCGCTGGTACGCGGCGAGGTCGGCGGCGACCACCCGCAGCAGATAGTCCGGCTCCCCGAACAGCCGCTGCGCCTCCAGCACGTGCGGAATGCCGGCCAGCGCGCTCTCGAACTCGGCGACCGTGTCCCGGTCCTCCTGCCGCATGGAGACGAAGACCAGCGCCTCGAAGTTCAGCCCGACGGCGCCCGGCTCCACGACGGCCCGGTACCCGCTGATGGCACCGGCCCGCTCCAGCTCCCGCAGCCGGCGATGGCACGGCGAGACGCTGAGCCGCACCCGCGCGGCCAGCTCGGTCACGGTCAGCCGCCCGTCCTGCTGAAGCTCGGCAAGAATCTGTCTGTCCACCTCGTCCATGAGGCAGATCTTCCCCCATAACTCGCGATCATGGGCAAACTTCGACAACACTTTCGGGCCATTCCCGCCTAATGTCGCCACCATGGACTCCGGACTGCTCCTCTCCTTCCTCGCCATCGACCTGCTCCTGGTCTGCGTACCGGGCGCCGACTGGGCGTACGCGATCTCCGCCGGCCTGCGCGACCGCTCGCCGTTGACGGCGGTGGCGGGCCTGGTCACCGGGTACGCGCTGCACACGGTCCTCGCGATGGCCGGCCTCGCGGTGCTGGTGGCGGGCGAGCCGGGCCTGCTGACCGCGCTGACGGCCGCGGGCGCCGCGTATCTGGTCTGGCTGGGGTGGGGCGTACTGCGCCGGCCGGGCACCCCGGGCGCGGCCGAGGAACCGGTGGCCACGAGCCCGGGCCGGGCCTTTCTGCGCGGCGCCACGATCAGCGGCCTGAACCCCAAGGGTCTGCTGCTCTACCTGTCCGTGCTGCCGCAGTTCCTGCTGATGAAGGGCGAGCACATCCCGGTCCCCGCCCAGACCGCCGTACTGGGACTGCTCCACATGGCGTGCTGCGCCGCCGTCTATCTCACGGTGGGCCTCGGCGCCCGCGCGGTCCTCGGCGCCCGCCCGGCGGCGGCACGGGCGGTCACCCGCACTTCGGGGGCGGCGATGCTGGGGATCGGCGCGTTCCTGCTGGTACAGCGCCTGGCGACGCTGTAGCAGGCGGCTCGCACTCGCGACTCATCCCCGCCGCACGATCCGGAACAGCCGGATCTCCCGCTCCACCCGCGCCTGATACGTCGCGTACGGCGGCCAGAACGCCAGCGCCGTCTTCCACACGGCCGCCCGCTCCTCGCCCTCCAGCAGCCGGGCCGTGACCGCGATGTCCTGCCCCTTCCAGTTGACCTCGGCGTCGGGCCGGGCAAGGAGGTTGTGGGTCCAGGCCGGGTGTCCCTCGCGGCCGAAGTTGGAGCCGACCAGGATCCAGGAGCGGCCGTCCTCCTCGGGCATACAGGCGAGCGGCGTACGGCGGGGCAGTCCGCTGCGGGCGCCGGTGGAGGTCAGGATCACGCCCGGCAGCATCTGTGCGCTGAGCAGCACCTTCCCGCGGGTGAGCCGGTGTACGGCACGGTCGAGCGCGGGAATGACATGCGGGGCGACCTTGGCGAAGCCACGGGTGGAGGACACCTTCTGCACCGCTCGCACGACCACGGGAACGCCGATCACACCGCCACCTCCTGGGCGTCGAAGAGCCGGGTGGTGTCGGCGGCGTACGCCCGGAGCCGGTGGACCGGCCCGAAGAGCAGTTCGTCGCCGGCGGCCCGTTTGAAGTACAGGTGCGCCTCGTGCTCCCAGGTGAAACCGATGCCGCCGTGCAGCTGGATCCCCTCGGCGGACGCGATGCGCAGTGCTTCCAGGGCCTGCGCGAGGGCGAGCCCGCCGACCGGCCCACCGGTCTCGTGCGGGACGGCCCAGGCGGCGTAGTAGGCGGCCGAGCGCGCCGCCTGCACCGCCACGTACACGTCCGCCAGCCGGTGCTTCACCGCCTGGAAGGACCCGATCGCCCGTCCGAACTGCTCCCGCTGCCGGACGTACTCCACCGTCCGCTCCAGCGCCCGGCCGGCGGCCCCCACGGCCTCACAGGCGAGGACGGCGGCGGCGGTGTCGCCGACCGCGGCGAGGGCCGCGAGGACGTCCTCACCGTCCTCCTCTCCGAGCAACTGCGCCGCCACGTCCCGCAGTTGGACCCGCCCCTGCGGCCGGGTGGCGTCCAGCGCCGTCTGCCGTACGCGGACGACCCCGGCCGCGTCCCCCGCCACCAGGAAGAGCAGCGTCCGCGACCGCGCGAACCCCCCGGCATGCGCGGCGATCACCAGCAGCCCCGCGCTGTGCCCGTCCAGCACCTGGTCGACCTGCCCGTACAGTCGCCAGCCCCCGTCCACCCGCCGCGCCTGCACACCCCCGGCCCGCCCGCCGCCGGCCCAGTCGCCGCCGCCCGTACCGGTGAGGGCGAGTGCGGTGGCGAGCGCGGTACCGGGGACGGCGAGGGTGGCGGTGAGCGCGCCGGAGGCGAGACGGGGCAGCACCTCGGCGCGCTGGGCCCCGGTGCCGAGGGCGGCGATCAGCGGGGCGGCCAGGACGCAGGTGGGGAACAGCGGCAAGGGGGCGAGTACCCGTCCCGTCTCCTCGCAGGCGAGGGCGAGTTCGGTCGCCGAGCAGCCGACACCGCCGTACGTCTCGGGAAGGGCGAGTCCGGGCAGGCCGAGCTGTTCGGCGAGGGCGGTCCACAGGGCCGGGTCGTGCCCGGTGGGGGCGTCGACGGCCGTGCGCAGCTCGCGGGGGCCGCAACGGCTGTGCAGCAGCTCGCGGAGGGTGCGGCGGATCTCGTCCTGCTCGGGGGTGAAGCTGGCGTCCATGGGGTCTTCCCTCCGGCTCTTCCCTCCGTATCTGACGGACCGTCATATTAGGAGGAGCGCAACGAGATGCCCAGAGGTTGGACGCACAGGGGTTGGAGGCCTCTCATGACTCCCGGGAGCCGGAAAGTCGCCGTCGTCGGAGTGTCCCTCTCCGACTGCGGCCGGGTGGACGACGCGACGCCGTACGCCCTGCACGCCCAGGCGGCGCGCCGCGCGCTGGCCGACGCGGGACTGGGCCGGGAGGTGGTGGACGGCTTCGCCTCCGCCGGTCTCGGCACCCTGGCCCCGGTGGAGGTGGCCGAGTACCTGGGCCTGCGCCCCACCTGGGTCGACTCCACCTCCGTCGGCGGTGCCACCTGGGAGGTCATGGCGGCCCACGCGGCGGACGCGATAGCCGCCGGGCACGCGAGGGCGGTGCTGCTGGTCTACGGCTCGACCGCCCGCGCGGACATCAAGGCGGGCCGGCGGACGGGGAACCTGTCCTTCGGCGCACGCGGCCCGCTGCAGTTCGAGGTCCCCTACGGCCACACCCTGATCGCCAAGTACGCCATGGCCGCCCGCCGGCACATGATCGAGTACGGCACGACGATCGAGCAGCTCGCCGAGGTGGCGGTCCAGGCGCGGGCGAACGCGGCCCTGAATCCGGAGGCGATGTTCCGTGACCCGATCACCGTGGACGACGTCCTGTCCGGCCCGATGATCGCGGACCCCTTCACCAAGCTGCACTGCTGCATCCGCTCCGACGGCGGCGCGGCGGTGCTGCTGGCCGACGGGGAACTCGTACGGGACTGCCGTAAGGCACCCGTGTGGATCCTCGGCACCGGGGAGCATGTCTCGCACTCCGCGATGTCCGAGTGGCCCGACTTCACCACGGGCCCGGCGGCGGTGAGCGGGCGGCTCGCCTTCGAGCGGGCGGGGGTGCGGCCGCAGGAGATCGACTTCGCGGAGCTCTACGACGCCTTCACCTACATGACCCTGGTGACGCTGGAGGACCTCGGCTTCTGCCGGAAGGGCGAGGGCGGGGCGTTCGTGGAGAAGGGGCGGCTGCTGGTGCGGGGCGGGGAGCTGCCGGTGAACACGGACGGGGGCGGTCTTGCGGCCCAGCATCCCGGGATGCGGGGGCTGTTTCTGCTGGTGGAGGCGGTACGGCAGTTGCGCGGGGAGGGCGGGGAGCGTCAGGTGTGGGGGCGGGGCGGGCCGGGGGAGCTGCCCCGGTTGGGGGTGGCTTCGGCGACCGGGGGATGGTTCTGCTCGTCGGGGACGTTGGTGATGGCGAGGGAATGAGACGATCTTTGAGCCGTTCGAGAGGACACAGGCAATGGCCCTGACCCGCGAAGAGCGTGAAGAGTTCCTGGCCGAACCCCATGTCGCCGCGCTCGCGGTGGACGCGGAGGCGGGGCGCGCACCGCTGACCGTGCCGATCTGGTACCAGTACGAGCGCGGTGGCGACGTATGGATCATGACCGGGCTGGATTCCCGCAAGAACCGGCTGATCCAGCCGGCGGGCCGCTTCTCCCTGATGGTCGACCGACTGGATCCCACGATCCGGTACGTGTCCGTCGAGGGGCCGATCATCAGGACGACCCCCGCCACCATCGAACAGCTCCGGGAGATCTCGGCCCGCTACCTCCCGGCCGAGAAGGTCGACGGCTATGTCGACTTCGCGTGGAAGAACCACGGCGAGCAGGTGGTCGTCCACATGCGGCCCGAGCGGTGGGTCTCGTCGGACCTCGGGCAGCTGTGAGCCGGTCCGGCACGTGACAATCGGGGCATGGGAACGGATCTTCATGAGTTGCTGAGGTCATTGCGGGTGTGGGACGTGGAGCTGCCCTCCTTCGACCCGGCGGCGGCACCCGCCGACCCGCTCGCCCTCTTCACGGCCTGGTTCGCGGAGGCGGTCGCGGCCGGGCAGGTCGAGCCGCACACGATGTCCCTCGCCACCGCGGACGACGAGGGCCTGCCGGACGTACGGACCGTGATGCTGCACGGCGCCGACACGTCCGGCTGGTCCTTCGCGACACACGCCGGCAGCCGCAAGGGCCGCCAGCTCGCCGCCCGGCCGCACGCGGCCCTCGGCTTCTACTGGCCCGCGCAGGGCCGCCAGGTGCGTCTGCGGGGCCCCGTGACGGCGGCCCCGTCCGCCGACTCCCAGGCCGACCTGCACGCACGCTCGACCGGCGCGCTGGCGGCGGCCCTGACCGGCCGCCAGAGCGTGGTCCTGTCCTCCCTGGAGGAGTTGGCGCGGGAGTCACAGGCGGCCTGGGAGCGGGCCCAGCACGAACCGGACGCCCCGGTCCCGTCCTGGACCCTCTACCGGCTGCGCCCCGAGGAGGTGGAGTTCTTCCAGGGGGACGCCGCGCGCAGGCATGTACGGCTGCTCTATCGCCGTACGCAGGACGAGGGGTGGGTCAGGGAACTGCTCTGGCCCTAGCCGGCCAACCCCGGAAGGCCCTGAGGCGTCGGCAGGGGCAGCGGGTTGGTGCCGGCGCGCTCGCGGGCTGCCGGGGCGGCCTTGCAGGTCGTGTCCTTCACCGGCAGCTTTCCGGTGGTGAGGTAGGTCGTGGCGGTCTTGTCCGCGCAGGACTTGGAGCCGTAGATGCCGTGGCCGACGCCTCCGAGGACGGTGACCATCTTGGCGCCCTTCATGACGCGTCGCAGGCCCTGTCCGCTGGCCAGCGGGGTCTGGGAGTCCCACTCGTTCTGCAGGATCAGCGCGCCGACCTTGTTGTCGACGGTGGTGGCGGGCTCGGCGCCGTTCTTCTTCCAGAAGGCGCACGGCTTGATGTTGGAGACGAAGTCGCCGTACAACGGCCACTTGGCCTTGTCGCGGATCGCGTCGGCGCGGTACTGCTCGGGATCGCGCGGCCAGTTGCGGGTGTCGGCGCAGACGACGGACCAGAAGCCGGCGTCGCCGTTGTCCTCGGGCACGGCGCGGGCGAACGACGGCGGTGCCGGCGTGGGGGTCCTGTTCTCCCGGGCGCCGGACGCGGGCCTGCTCTCGGCGGCCTTCTTCAGCTCGACGACCGCCTCGGCGGCGTCGCGCACGCTGAAGAACGTGGCGCGGTTGTAGGCGCGGATGTCATCACCGGTCAGCTTCGTGCCGTCGAGGTCGATCGGCTTGCGGTCGGCCTGGGCGACCAGGTCGTAGAAGGTCTTGCGGACCGCCTCAGGCGTCTTCCCCAGCTTGTACGTGGTGTTGCGCTCGGCGGTCCACTCGGTCCACCTGGTGAACGCGGGCTCGGTGCCCTCCGCCCAGATCTGGATCATGCCGCGCCAGACCCTGGCCGGGTCGACGGCGCTGTCCAGGACGAAACGGTCGGAGCGCCCCGGGAACATCTGCGTGTAGACCGCGCCGAGGTAGGTGCCGTACGAGTACCCCAGGTAGGAGATCTTCTTCTCGCCGAGCACGGCCCGGATCACGTCCATGTCCCGGGCGGTGTTGCGGGTGGTGATGTGACGCAGTTTGTCGCCCTGCTTGGCGTCGCACTTCTCGGCGACGGTCCGCGCCCACTTCACGTCCTTGGCGAACTTCTCGGCCTTGTACGGCCGTTCCCAGTTCGCCTCCTCGGGCGTCAGGCCGCAGCTGACGGGGGAGCTCTGGCCGATGCCGCGCGGGTCGAAGCCCACGAGGTCGTACTTGGCCTTCACGGACTTCGGCAGCTCGCCCGCCAGCTGCTGCGGCATGTCGACACCCGGGCCGCCGGGGCCGCCCGGATTGAGCAGGAGCACGCCCCGGCGCTCCGTCCGGGTGCTCGTCTTCAGCTTGGATATCGCGAGGTCGAGCTTCTTGCCGCCGGGGCGGCTGTAGTCGAGCGGCACCTTGATGGTCGCGCACTGGAAGTTCGCCGGCATCGCTCTGTCACAGCGGTGCCAGGAGGGCCTCTGCTGGAGGTACTGGCTCAAGGGGTTCGCCGCGGCGGACGCCGTGGCCGGCGCGAGCGCGGGTACCAGCGCGGCGACGGTACTGGCCGCCAGGAAACAAGCTATTCGACTGCTTCGCACGTGGGGGGTTCCCTTGGGTCGGTGCGTATGAGACGCACCAACCCTTTCGGGTAACACAGTTGGGCGAATCCATCGACGAGACGGAATTGGTCCCACCGTGGAGGGACGGCCGGGCGGGGCAGATGGTCCCGGAGTCGGACAACCACGACCGGCTCCACGCCGTCTTGCTCTGGAGGTACGCGAGGCTAGAAGCCCCGCGCCCCCCGGAAGTCGTACGCGGCGAAGTCGGCCACCGCCCGGTACCCGATGCGCTGGTAGAGGCCGTTGCTCGTCTGGTTGGCCAGGTCGGTGAAGAGCAGCAACTCACGGATCCCGGAGGCGAGTACGGTCCGGCTGACGGCCGCGGTGACCGCGCCCGCGTAGCCGCGTCCACGCAGGTGCGCCGGGGTGTAGACGGGGGCGATCCGGACCTGGCCGGCGACGACCGGGGTCACGCCGGCCATGGACAGGGGGCTGCCGTCCTCGCCCTCCCAGAAGGTGATGCCTCCGTAGGCGATGCGCGAGTCGGCCCAGGCGGCGGCCTCACGGGAGGCATGATCGCCGACGGCCTCGCCGAACTCGCCGTACCAGCGCATCAGCTGCTCCCGGTCCTCCTTGCCGACGATCCGGGCACGGCCCGCCGGGACGGGCTGCGGCACGGTCAGGTTGCCCAGCCGGTACAGGCGTTGGCGCTGGCCGACCGTGCCCCGGGCGCCCGTCTGCCGGCGCCAGGCGGCGGCGAAGGCCTCGGCGGTCTCGCGGGCCGCGATGACGCCGGGGACCTGATGGCCGAGGGCGACCAGGTGGGCGGCGAGCGCTTCGGCCTCTTCGGGGGTGAGGGGCGTGATGTTCAGCCGGTAGGGCGGGGTGCGGAAGTACGCGGCCCTCACCTGCCCGTCCAGCTCCAGCGCACCGAAGACGGGTGCCTCGTCGCCGTACGCCCGCAGCCCGCCCGTGCGCAGCGTCTCCGTCACCGTCAGGATGACGGTGTGCAGATCGGGGCGTGAGCGCAGGAAGCCGCCGGCGTGGGAGAGGAAGGCGGTGAGGTCCTGGGTGCAGTACCAGTCGTCCGGGCGCATAGCTCATGATCCCGCGCCCGCGCCGGGGATGTGCACGAATTTCCGCCGTGGACACGAAGCCGCCACAAGAGCCCACCCCCAGGCGGGGGTTGGAAGGCGTCGGGTTCACGGGGAGACGGGCCTTCGGGTTGACGTCCCGTTCCGTGATCTATGCCTCGACGTCCGGGTCGGTCGCCAGCCGCGCGTGCATGTGCATGTCCCGGTACGCGTCCTGCCGCCCCGCCTCCCACATCGCGCCCCGCAGGGTCCCCTCGTACCGGAAACCGCAGCGCTCGGCGATATGGCACGAGGAGTCATGACCGACGGCGTGGTCGAGTTCGAGGCGGTGCAGACCGAGGCCGTCCGGCTCGGCGAGGGCCCAGCGGGCGGCGATGACGAGCGCGCGGGTGGCGACGCGGCGGCCGCGGGCCTCGGGCAGCACCCAGTAGCCGACGCGGGCGGAGCTCATGACCCGGTTGATGACGTTGACGCCGATGTGTCCGAGGGGTGCGCCGGTCGCGGCGTCGGTGACGCAGTACGCCGCCGAGGTGCCGTTCGCCGTGTTCTCGGCCGCGCCGCGCAGTGCGTCGCGGGCGCTGTCGAGGTCGGTGGTGATGCTCAACGGGGTGTTCCAGCGCCGGAATTCCGGGTCCGTACGCCCCCGGAACCAGACCTCGGCGTCGGCCTCGGAGTCCGCGTCCCAGGGCCGCAGACGCAGACCGTGACCGTGCAGGTCGGGAAGGCGGGGGGAGTCGGGGTGGGACGAGGAGTGATGGGATCCGCCGGCGATGGTCATGCGCCCATTAAGACCTAGCCAGGGGACGCCCCGCTTTAGCGGGGGTGGGGAATGGCTTCTCTGGGCTGCTCTGACCTCAGGGGCGGCCGGAACACCGGCACCCCGTCCCGAAAGACGACCTCCAGCTCCGTCCCGGCCCGCAGCAGCCCGGCGTCCGCGCACTCCACGACCTCGGTCATCATGCGGGGCCCTTCGGCGAGATCGACGACGGCGGCGACGTACGGCGTCCGCTGCCCGAAGGGCGGCAGGTCGTTGCGATGGACGACGGACCAGGTGTAGAGGGTGGCGAGGCCGCCGGCGGTCTCCCAGTCGACGTCCTCGCTCCAGCAGTGGGGGCAGAACTCGCGGGGGTAGTGGTGGGCGCGTCCGCAGTCGCGGCACCGCCGGACGAGCAGCCGCCCGCTCGCGGCCGCGTCCCAGTACGTGCGGGTGAAGGCGTCGGCCTCCGGAACGTCGTAGCGCTGCCCGCCCATCAGAACAGGCCCAGCGCGCTGTCCACCGACCACGACTGCCACGACATCCCGAACAACGCGACGACCGAGATCAGCGCCATCATCGAGTTCTGCCCCTGCTCGGCCCAGTCGTGGATCATCAGGGCGAAGTAGAGGACGTTGAGCAGCAGCCCGCCGACGAGGGCGATCGGGGTCAGGACTCCGAGGACGAGCCCGAGGCCCAGTGCCAGTTCCGCGTACAGGACGACGTAGGCCATGGTCCGTGGCCGGGGCTTGACGACGACCTCGAAGCCGGAACGAACGGCGTTCCAGCGGTGCTTGCCCGCCACATCGGCCGCCCAGGCGATCCCCGCCCCCTCCAACCAGCTCTTCTTGTCCTTGTGGCGCCAGCTCTCCAGCCACCACAACCCGAGGCCTATCCGGAGCACGGCCAGCCATTCCGCACCTGTGAGCCAGATCGCGTCCATGGATCTGACGGTACGTCAGATAAAGCGGACCTGACAATCGCCTGTGCGTCCTCGATGAATCCAACAGAATTGTTGGCAATTTCGTCGGCACCCCATTACGTTCGCTGACGCAAGGACCGAGGAAGGCCGGAAGTCGCAGCAGCGGAGGAGTGTCACGTCGTGAAGCACAGGGCAGTCAAGCGCAGGAGCGTGGTCATCGGGATCGGGGCGACCGCCGGGGCCGCGGCGGCAGGGGGCATCGCACTGACGGCCCAGGCGTCGAGCGGGACGGGCACCTCGGGGTCCGCCTCGTCGGACACCCTGGTCTTCGACAAGGACGCCTTCTCGACGCTGACGACGACCATCACGGACGCCGACGGCGCCGACCACGAGGTGGAGTACCGCTTCTACCAGGCGATCACCTACGTCACCAAGCCGGTCGACGAGAAGTACCAGAGCCTGAACGTCAGTGTCCCGGTGAAGATCGACGGCACCGCGGTGGACGCGACGAGCGCCCCGATCCTCTTCGCGAACTCGGTGGGCGGTTACATGCCGTCGTCGGTTGCGGACGCGACGGGTGTGGGCGGGGGCGGGGCTACGGGGATGCCGGGCGGCGGCGGTCCCGGTGTGTCGGCCTCCCCCAGCGCCTCGGCATCGACCTCGGCCTCGGGTGGGGTCGCGTCCGGCGGCAACGGCATGGTGAACGCCCAGGGCGGGATGGTCAGCCTTCCGAAGCTGGCGCTGGCGGCGGGGTACGTGGTCGTCGAACCCGGCGCGCGCGGCCGCACGCTGGTCGACTCGAGCGGCACGTACTACGGCGTCGCCCCCGCCGCGATCGTCGACCTGAAGGCGGCGGTCCGCTATGTGCGGTCCAACAAGGGCCGCATACCCGGCAACGTGGACCGCATCGTCTCGTCGGGCACCAGCGCCGGTGGCGCACTGTCCTCCCTGCTCGGCGCGTCCGGCGACAGCCCGCTCTACGACAAGCTCCTCGCGGCGATCGGCGCGGCCGACGCGAGCGACGCGATCTTCGCGACGGGGGCGTGGTGCCCGATCACCGACCTGGAGCACGCGGACGGCGCCTACGAATGGAACTGGGGCGCGAACCCGACGAGTTCCGGCTCCTCGGTGGACCAGACGGTGTCGAAGGAACTCCAGTCGCAGTTCGCCGAGTACCAGGCGTCCCTGCGGCTGCAGGGCCTGGGCGGCTTCGGCACCCTCACCGCGCGCAACTACGACGCGTACTTGGCCGAGCAGTACATGGAGCCGTCGGCGACGAGGTACCTGGCGGCGCTGTCGGAGTCGGACCGCGCCTCGTATCTGACCGCGAACCCGTTCATCACCTGGTCCGGCGGCAAGGCGGCCTTCTCCTGGGCGGACTTCCTCACCCACGTCGGCGCCCGCAAGAAGTCGACGCCGGCCTTCGACGCCTTCGACCTGTCCACGGGCGAGAACAACCTCTTCGGCAAGGGCACGACCCAGGCCCGCCACTTCACCCTCTACAGCCTCCGCCACGCCTCCGGCAGCAGTGCCCGCCTCGACGGCGACCTCCCCGGGACGCTGCGCCTGATGAACCCGATGCCCTTCCTGACGGAAAAGCCCAACCCGCACCGCACCAAGCACTGGTGGATCCGCCTGGGCACCAAGGACTCCGACACCTCCCACACGGTCTCCGCCAACCTCGCGGCCGCCGCGCACGGCCTCGGCGACGAGGTCGACCACCTCTACTACTGGGACGAGGGCCACGGGGCCAACTCCGACCCCGGCGACTTCATCGAGTGGATCGCGAGAATCAGCGGCCACGGGCCTGGGAAGAAGTAGCCCGGCCGTCAAGGCCCTTGAGGCCCATGCGGCTCCTGAGGCCCTTGCGGCCTTGAAGCCCTTTCTGCCCCCGAACGCGGTCCCGGTTTCCCGTCATGACACCGGCCACCGCCCACACGACGCCGGGCTCCCACGATGGCTATGGAGGCTCGGCGTCGTGGCACACGGTAGGTACCAGATTCAAGATTACCCATGCACTGCTAGCTTGATTTCACCTTCACATTCATCCCGACATCTCGAACATGACTCACGTTCGCGCTTATCTTGAATGAATGCGTGAACTCGTACTGCACCGCCATGACGTCAAAGCATTCAATGACAATGCTCATGTCGTTCTGAAAGTTCTCTCTCGCGCCGAGGCCATCGACAGCCGTCGCAACAAACTTACGTGAGTCACCTGGCCGTATGGCGCCATACGCCTCGTCATCCGAATCCGTGGCCCACTGGACGAACCAGGCGCGGCCAAGCGCCGAAATCCGCGTTTCCAGGTTGAAGCACGACCCCTGGCCCGAGTTGCTCACAGAGAACTGTATCTCCCGTAAGTGACTTGACGGCCCCCAGACGAGCTTGATGCGTTGCACGCTGAGAAGTGGCCGAGACTGAACCACAGTTGTCAGCTCCACCTGACGCTGGGTCGCAATCGCCTGCGCCGCAGTCGCTCGCGCGAGCCGCACAGTGAGGAGCAAGGTGATTGCCAAAATGGCGACGTTTGCGAGCTGCAGCGCCAGCGACACCGATGTCTCCTTTCCTGAGAGCTATGGAAGAGAGCTCGCCGTCGTTTCAAATCGATACCCCTCACACAAGGTACCGATGAAATGATTGATGAACTTATCCAGAAAGAAGTCTCGATACACGCCGAGTCCGCGGTCCGACGTGAATCGAGAAAAGTCGAACCCGCGGCGCACAAGTTTCCCGTTGCTCTCGACCTCTTCGAACGTCTCCCCCACGACACTCAAGGTGAACCAGAGCGTGGTGTATCCCAGATTTCCTGGCGCGGAGACGTCGTACACCTGGCGCACTTTGAGTTTCGGGGCGAAATTTGTCCACCGCGAAACCTTGTAGTCGACACGACCTGAATGCCGAGTCTGATCTCCTTGCTCAATGATCGATCCATCGTCCCCGGGGATGCCGGCAATGAGCTTGGAGATGATACGGGAGTTTTCGATCGGCCCATCCCCCTCACCGTCCACTCGATGAAAGTCGAAGGCGATGATGTTGAAAACGTACTGGGCCCGAAGTACGGGAACGGCAGACCAGCCCGAACACTCCTTCAGCTTGGTGAGGAGCGAACTGATGAGAACACCCAGCGAAGGCATGAGGTTCTCATACCACTGCTCAAATCTGCTGAGACTGCTTCCCTGCCGACTCAAGAAGATTTGATTTCCCACCAGACCGAACCTGAATCCCAGATCGGCATCACTGAAATTCACTTCGAACCCGCTGTCCCGCATCAGCAGATCCAGGTCGCTCTCATGATGAAATCCAGAAACGTCCAGGACTTCAAGAGTGCGGACGTAGACCGCCTGAGCCACATCCACAATGCCCTCAGAATTCATACCGGACATAACCGGTGGTATATAGGCGATGAAGTCGAATTGATTGACGTTCCGTACAAGTGAATCATTCTGCTTCACCTTGAGCACCCACCCGGCTAGAGATCTGCGGCAGTTACCTGAATGTCGCCCTCACCGTCGGAGGTAAGTCGGTCTGCGATCAACTTGGAGATCCGAGGAAAGAGTACCTGCTGAAGTCCACGGGCCCCCAGTCCGAGCTCTGACGCCTTTTGTGCAAAATGAGACTCGGCATCCCTCGAAATAGAGAGCTCAGTACCGAGGCTTCGCACATAGTTTCGCCATACGGTGAGCGGCGAAATGTTCTCGTTCCGGAGGATCTTGACGAGATCATCCGCCGACAGCTCGGAATACTGAATGAGTGCGGGAAATCGCGCGACTAGCTCCTTCACAAATCCATAGTTCGCCAGATCTTCTGGGAGGACCTCGTCGGGGCCGTGCTCGAGAGATAGCTGTGCAGGCCGCATGGCAAGGGTGCGGCCGATGTCCGAGAATGCTCCTGATGCAAGGATCAGAATTCCCGCAGTGTTCACCGTGGACTGCTTGGGAACGAAATCTGAATGCGAACGGACGCCCACAGATACTGGCGCACCCTCACAGAGTTTGAGCAGCCTACGCTGCACGCCCAGGTTGAGACCGGCGTCCCCCTGGTCCGGCGAGTTGTAGTTGATCTTGTCGAACTCGTCGAAGAGAATGACCCCCCGCTCCGCCAGCCGCAGGCTGTCTTCCTTTGTCCGAGGGACATCCGATTCATCAAGGATTGCATCAGCAAGATTGACTAGGTCCTGCAATACATCCTCGACCTGAAGCCCGACGATTCCGGCCGGCACAAGGGACGTCGCATCCACGGTCACGAAGGGGATGCGGAGAAAACGGGCTGCGACTTGCATGGTGAATGTCTTACCTGACCCCGTGGGCCCGATGACTACCGCGTTGGGGGGAGGATGGAGCGGATCTGGATTCTTGGCCCATTGAAGGTGCATGGAAAGCAGCACGCTGATCTGACGAAGCCGCTCCTCTTGGCCATGAATAAATCTCGCCAACTCCGCACGGATTGCTTCGAAGCCACTGTCTTGAGGAAGCAGACGATTCAGGTCCAGTGATCGATGCTCGGGAGGATCCCCCTCCCGGCGGGTATGCAGCCATTCATCAAGCCGGCTCATGGATGTTGGATCTTCGCTCACCCCGTACCCCCCACCGCACTCCTTTAAGAGTCAGGCATCAACGGACTGTACTGCCAACTCCCCTTAACTGGAAGGAGTTTGACGGAACCGGGACGCAAACGCGAGGTGACGTAATCGAACACCCATACTCTCCCCAGAGAGTAGCCCGAACAGGCTTCCGATCCGAGGGGAACCGGAATCCATTTCTCCTGCTTACGTGGTTCGAGCATCAGAAAAGTTCCAGGAAAGGAGGTGCTGAAGCATGTCGGTTTGTGGGTGATAACGCACTCATTGCTGACTGAGCGGGGAGTGTGAAAGACGGTGCTACTGCGCCACGGTGCAGTATGGGTCGGTCCTGGAAGGGCGTGGACCGATGCCATCCCTGGGCTCGCGCCCTCTCCACCCCACCCCCACAACCAGGAGACCTACGCCACAGACCCCACCCACCCCTCCTACAGCCGTGATCGATCCGCAACCAATTCCGGGCTTGACCGAGACCCATCAACCGGATGCGTGATTACGCTCCGACCATGGCCGACACCCCCCAGCACCCGGACAACCCCGCCACGGACCGCCCCGTCTACGTCATAGGCGGCGGCCCCGGCGGACTCTCCGTCGCGTACGCCCTGCGCGCCAAGGGGCTGCGGGCCGTGGTGCTGGAGAAGTCGGACCGGATAGCGGCCCCTTGGCGACGGCACTACGACCGGCTTCATCTGCACACCACCCGGCGGCTGTCGGCCCTGCCCGGGCTGCCGATGCCACGCCGTTTCGGGCGCTGGGTGTCGCGGGACGACGTGGTGCGGTACCTGGAGAAGTACGCCGAGGTCCACGAGCTGGAGATCGTCACCGGCGTCGAGGTCTCCCGCGTCGAGCCCTCGCCCGACGGCTCCGGCTGGCTGCTGCGCGCCACCGGCGGCCGTGAACTGACCGGCGCCGCAGTCGTCGTGGCCACCGGGCACAACCACACCCCGCGTATCCCGGACTGGCCCGGACGGGACGGGTACACCGGCGAGTTCCTGCACGCCGGCGAGTACCGCGGCCCCGCGCCCCACACCGGCCGTGACGTCCTCGTCGTCGGCGTCGGCAACACCGGTGCCGAGATCGCCGTGGACCTCGTGGAGGGCGGAGCCTCCCGGGTACGGCTGGCGGTCCGCACCGCCCCGCACATCGTGCGCCGCTCCACCGCCGGGTGGGCCGCCCAGTTCACCAGCATTCTCGTACGGCGCCTGCCGGTCGGGCTCGTCGACCGGCTCGCCAGACCCATGGCCAAGATCAGCGTGCCGGATCTCACCGCCCAGGGACTGCCGCGCCCCGACACCGGTCTGTACAGCCGGGTCAAGGACGGGGCGATCCCGGTGCTCGACGTCGGGCTCGTCGACGCCGTGCGCAAGGGGCGGATCGAGATCGTGGCCGCCCTCGAGGCGTTCGAGGAAGGGAAGGTCCGCCTCGCCGACGGCAGCCTCGTCTCGCCGGACGTCGTCATCGCCGCCACCGGATACGTCCGTGCCCTGGAGGACCTCGTCGGCCACCTCGGTGTGCTCGACGAGCGGGGCAGACCCGTCGTCCAGGGCGCCCGCACCCCCGCCGACGCACCCGGCGTGTACTTCACCGGCTTCACCAACCCCATCAGCGGCAACCTCCGCGAGATGGCGATCGACGCACGGAAGATAGCCAAGGCCATCGCCGGTGACCGCCGGCGGCAGGTCTCGCGGTTGCCCGTCTGACCTCCGCCCCCATCAACTCCCTTACCTAGAGCTCCCGTTACTTGTGAGTCAGAAGTTGCGGGATAGCTGTACCGCGCCCTCGTCCGGAGACAGAATGTGAGCCCTGTTCAACTTTTCGGCTCCGCTCCCTCTCACTACGACGGAGGACGCACGTGGCACGCGAAAGACAGCTCCCCCAGCCATCCGAGAACTCCCGGATCACCCGCATCACCCGGCGCTCACTCCTCGGCGGTGCCGCCGCCACCGTGGGTGCCGCCACCCTCACGGCCACCGCCGCCGGGCCGGCCTCCGCCGCCGCATCCCGCGACGTAGACGTCGCCATCGTCGGTGCCGGGCTCGCCGGTCTCACCGCGGCCCGTGACCTGGTCGCCGCCGGCAGGACGGCCGTGGTCCTGGAGGCCCGTGACCGCGTCGGCGGGCGGGTGGTGGGCCTCGGCCTCCCAGGCGGCGGTGTCACCGAGGGCGGTGGTGAGTTCATCGGCCCCACCCAGGACCGCATCAAGGCCCTCGCCGACTCCCTCGGCGTGGCGACCTTCGCCACTTACAACACCGGGGACAACCTCCTCTACAAGGACGGCAAGAAGACCCCCTACGCCACCGACGGCATCCTCGGCTCGGTCCCGCCCATCGACGCCGCCGGGCTCGCCAACGCCGCGATCGTGCAGGCCAAGCTCGACGACCTGGCCAGGACGATCCCGGTCGACGCGCCCTGGACCGCCGCGAAGGCCGACGAGTGGGACCGGCAGACCTTCGAGAGCTGGCTGCGCGCCAACGCCGTCATCCCCTCCGCCAAGTTCCTCTTCGACGTGGCCTGTACGTCGATCTTCTCGGCCGAGCCCCGCGAACTCTCGTTCCTCTTCGTCCTCTTCTACATCGCCGCCGCCGGCAACGCCGCCACCCCCGGCACCCTGGAACGCCTCACCGAGACCGCGGGCGGCGCCCAGGAACTGCGCTTCGTCGGCGGCTCCCAACTGGTGCCGATCAAGCTCGCCGCCTCGCTCGGCGACCGGGTGGTACTGAGTGCCCCGGTGCGCACGATCGCCAAGTCCGGCAGCAGGTACGTCGTGACGGCGGACGGCATCACCGTCAACGCCCGCAAGGTCGTGGTCGCCGTACCCCCGCCCCTCGCCGCCCGCATCACCTACGACCCCCTCCTCCCGGCCGCCCGCGACCAGCTCACCCAGCGCCTGCCGATGGCCTCGGTCGGCAAGGCGATCGCCCTCTACGACACCCCCTTCTGGCGTGCCGACGGGCTCAACGGCCAGGTCGTCAGCGACACCGGCGTCGTCAGCTCCACCTTCGACAACTCCCCGCCCGACGCCTCCTACGGCGCCCTGATGGGCTTCATCGAGGCCGACGAGGCCCGAAAGCTGGACGGGGCGAGCGAGGCGGAGGTCAGGGCCGCCGTACTGAAGGACTACACGACGTACTTCGGCGCGAAAGCGGCCTCCCCCACCTCCTTCGTCCTGCAACGCTGGAACAACGAGGCCTACACCCGCGGCGGCCCGGTCTCCATCGCCGCGCCCGGCGTCCTCACCCAGTACGGCCCGGCCCTGCGCGAACCGGTCGGCGGCATCCACTGGGCCGGGACGGAGACCTCCACGCACTGGATGGGCTTCATGGACGGGGCGGTGCGGTCGGGCGAGCGGGTGGCCGAGGAGGTACTGGGGGTGCTGTGAGCGGCACCGGCCGAGCGGCCGGCCGAGCGGTGCCGACCGAGGGGAGCCGAGCGCACATCCTGTTCAACTTTGCGTGCACAGCCGTTCCTGACATGGCGTCAGTTCCTTTAATCTGACACTGCGTCAGTTAATCGCTGTCACACAGGAGCGGGCGGACCGATGCTTGGATCAACCCACGGCACCCTCACCACCGACTCCCGCCGGGCCCGGGTCATCGCCTGTGGCGAGCAGCCCGGGCCCGCCGTTCACGGCCGGCCCGCCGAGGTCGACGATCTCGACGTCAGCGGCCGTCCCCTCTACTCCGACGTGCCCGATCTGGACCGCTTCTTCCGGCCGGAGTCGGTCGCCGTGATCGGCGCCTCGGACGCCGAGGGCCGGCCGAACACCGGCGTCACCCGCCAGCTGATCGCCTGGTCGGAGCGGGTCGGCGCCCGGCTCCACCCCGTGCACCCGCGCCGCCCGTCCGTCTTCGGCATCCCCTGTGCTCCTTCCGTCGCCGACCTGCCCGAACAGGTCGATCTGGCCGTACTGCTGGTCGCCGATCCGCTTCCGGTGATCGAGGAACTGGCCGAGACCAAGGTGAAGTTCGCCGTCGTCTTCGCCTCCGGGTTCGCGGAGACCGGCGAGCAGGGCGCCGCCGCACAGGACCGGCTCACCGCCGCCGTCGAGCGGTCCGGGATGCGGCTGCTGGGCCCCAACACCAACCTCAACGCCTTCGAGCGGTTCCGGGAGGACCTGGACGGGCCCGCCATCGCCCTCATCACCCAGTCCGGCCACCAGGGCCGCCCCGTCTTCGCGCTCCAGGAACTCGGCATCCGTCTCTCCCACTGGGCGCCCACCGGAAACGAGGCCGACCTGGAGACCGCCGACTTCATCTCCTACTTCGCCGAACGACCCGAGGTCGGCGCCATCGCCGCCTACGTCGAGGGCCTCAAGGACGGCCGCGCCTTCCTGCTCGCCGCCGACCGCGCCGCCCGCCGCAAGGTGCCGGTCGTCGCCGTGAAGGTCGGCCGCACCGAGACCGGCGCCCGCACGGCCGCCTCACACACCGGCAAGCTGACCGGAGCGGACGCGGTGGTGGACGCGGCGATGCGGCAGTACGGGGTGATCCGGGTCGACGGTCTGGACGAACTCCAGGACACCGCCACCCTGTTGGCCCGCGCTCGACCGCCCCGCGCCGAGGGCGTCGTCGTCTATTCGATCTCGGGCGGCACGGGCGCGCACTTCGCGGATCTGGCGACCGAGGCGGGGCTCCGGCTGCCGACCCTGGCCGCCGCCAGGCAGGCCCAGCTGCACGAGTGGATACCCGAGTACCTGAGCGTGGCCAACCCGGTCGACAACGGCGGTCACCCGGTCGGCGACCACCGCGGCCGGAAGATCATCGACGCCATCCTCGACGACCCCGAGGTGGGCGTGCTGATCTGCCCGATCACCGGGCCCTTCCCGCCGCTCAGCGACCGGCTGGTGCGGGACCTGGTGGACGCCGCCGAGCGGACGGACAAGCTGGTCTGTGTGGTGTGGGGGTCGCCGGTCGGCACCGAGCCGGCGTACCGCGAGGTCCTGCTCGGCTCCTCGCGCGTGGCCACCTTCCGCACGGTGGCGAACTGCATCACCGGCGTCCGTGCCTACCTCGACCACCACCGCTTCGTCAGCGGCTACCGCTCCCCCTTCGACGAGGCCCCGCGCACCCTCTCGCCGTCCTACCGCAAGGCGCAGGCACTGATGCGCCCGGGACAGCAGCTGAGCGAGCACGCGGCGAAGCAGCTGCTGCGGGCGTACGGCATCCGTGTCCCGCGCGAGCAGCTGGTGACCAGCGCGGCGGCGGCCGTACGGGCGGCCGGGCTGGTGGGCTACCCCGTGGTGATGAAGGCGTCCGGCGCCCGGATCGCGCACAAGACCGAGCTCGGCCTGGTCAAGATCGAGCTGACCTCGGCCAGCCAGGTACGGGACGCCTACCGCGAACTGACCGACATCGCCCGCTACGAGGACGTCGCCCTGGACGGCGTCCTGGTCTGCCAGATGGTCGAGCGGGGCGTCGAGATGGTCGTGGGCGCCGGGCAGGACGAGCTCTTCGGGCCGACCGTGACGGTCGGGCTGGGCGGGGTGCTGGTCGAGGTGCTGAACGACACCGCCGTACGTGTGCCGCCCTTCGGTGAGGAGCAGGCCCGGGACATGTGTGCCGAGCTGCGCGGGCGGGCCCTCCTCGACGGGGTCAGGGGGCGGCCGCCGGCGGACCTCGAAGCGCTCGTGGAGGTCGTCCTGCGGGTGCAGCGCATGGTGCTGGAACTCGGGGACGAGCTCGCGGAGCTCGACATCAATCCGCTGATGGTGCTGCCCAGGGGGCAGGGCGCGGTGGCGCTGGACGCGTTGGTGGTGTGCCGCTGACATGAAGGCCGACGACGCCGACAAGAAGGCCGATGATGAGATGAACATGCCCAATTCCCCCCGTGCACACGGAAATTCCGTCGGTTCCGTCAGTTCCGTTGATTCATTGGTACTGCACGCCACTGACAATCAGGTCCGCCGGATCACCCTCAACCGCCCCGACGCTCTCAACGCCATCACACCTGACCAGCGCGAACGCGTCATCCAACTGCTCGCCGACGCCTCCGCGGACCCCGACGTAAGGGCCGTCGTGATCACGGGCACGGGCCGTGGCTTCTGCGCCGGGGCGGACCTCCGGGGCACCTCCACGTCCGGCGAGCGGGTCCCCGGCGACGTCGCCCGCACGATCCGCCTCGGCGCCCAGCGGCTGATCGCGGCCGTACTGGACTGCGAGAAGCCCGTCATCGCCGCCGTCAACGGCACGGCGGCCGGCCTCGGCGCGCATCTGGCGTTCGCCTGCGACCTCGTACTGGCCGCGGAGTCCGCACGGTTCATCGAGGCGTTCGTGCGACGCGGTCTCGTCCCCGACGGTGGCGGCGCCCATCTCCTGCCCCGCCTCATCGGCCCGCAGCGCGCCAAGGAGCTGATGTTCCTCGGCGACGCGCTCAGCGCGGCGGACGCGGAACGGCTGGGCCTGGTCAACCGGGTCGTGCCGGACAGCGAGTTGGACAAGACGGCCCGCGAGTGGGCCGAACGCCTCGCCGCCGGACCGACCCGCGCGCTGGCCCTCACCAAGCAGCTCGTCAACGCCTCCCTCGACACCGACCGCGCCACCGCCTTCGCGGCGGAGGCGGCCGCCCAGGAGATCAACATGACGACGGAGGACGCACAGGACGGCGTGCGGAGCTTCGTGGAGCGACGCGAGCCGCGATTCCGCGGCCGTTGAACGCTGCGCCGGAGCCGGACCGGGCACTGAACTCCCCTTTCCGCACATGGAGTTCAGGTGAAGGGACGCGAGTGGCCAAGGGTGTCGGGGACACGACATGTCACGCTGAGTGTGCGACGTGAGTTCTCCTCCGGAAGGCCATGGGCATCATGAATCGCATTGCCTCGCTCACCGATCATGTGCCCCTGCGACGCTGGGTGGCCTGTCTGGTCGCCGCCGTCCTGGCCGTCACCTGCCTGAGCGCGAGCGGCGGCGACGCCGTGGCACAGCCGGCGGCCTCCCAGTTCGGCGGCGACTGCGCCCCCGGGAGCGGGAAGGCCGACTACGCCACGGACCGGCTCATGCTGATGCTCTATGGAGTCCGGGAGCGCGCGAGCATCCATCAGAAGTGGAAGGCCAAGCACGAGTGGTCCAACGCGGCCCTCGTCCTGGTCGATCCGAAAGGCCTGAGCGAGGACGACCTCGATTCGCTGGAGGCGCGGGAACCGGCCCGCAGCGGGCCGATCGTCGTCCATCAGAAGGTGCCGCTGGAATACGTCAAGAACTGCCTGCCCGAGGGCGAGTACGACCGGCTGTACAAGAACGGCACCGCGGATCTGCTGATGATCGGCGCCATGAGTTTCCCGGGTGAGGGGCGCAAGAAGTACGAGGCGACGGACGAGAGGACCGGCCTCCATTCCGAGGAACTCGCCCTGAAGGCCGTGGAGACTCTGCGGTCCGAGCATCCTGAAGCCTCGCTCAAGCAGCTGACCTGGGGATCCGAGCGCTACTACTGCGAGGAGTGCCGGGAGCTCGTCGATCCGGACGCGCGGCGCTATCACGCCTTTGACTTCGCGCTCACCGAAGCGGAGATCGCGCAGTGGAAACAGGAGCTGAAGCAGGCTCAGACGCTCCCGGCCAACCAGCGGGCCGCAGCGAAGAAATCGATCAATCACAAGTACAAAACCCGTAGCGAGCTGCGGAGCAAGGCAGCCGGACCGAGCCTCAAGCAGGCAATGAAGAAGGCGGGCGAGAACTACGCGGAGGAAAGGGAGGTCCTGCGTTCCTACCGGAATGAGACGTCCGACATCATGACCACGGCACCGTCGTCCCCTTGCCCCACGCCCGCCACGGGCACCGTGAACCAGGCGGCCTTCAGCACCGCGCGGACGGCGCTGGCCGTCCCCGACTGTGACGAGTCGGAGCGGCACGCGAGCGGCCTGACGCGCGCGCTCGCCGATCCCGGTGCGGCGCCCGGCGGAATCGACTTCTCCACCCTTGAACTGCGTTATCTCTCCGACCCGGGCAACGGACTGCGGTACGCCTTCGGCGCCGACACCGGCGGGATCGACGCCGCGCGGCGGTCCTCGACGGGCGTACGGACGGCGCGGGAGGCCTCCGACTCGTTCTTCGTGTGGCTGGCGCTGCCCGCCTCCACGTTCTGGGTGAACCTCAACCCGAACGAGCCCGACCGCATCGTCGACGCCGAACTGGGACGTACGGACGCGGGCCGCATCCTGCTCCAGGCCGACCTACGCCTGAAGAAGACGACGGCCCGGCTGATCCATCCGAACACCTCACCGGGGCAACGCTTCTGGGACCGGATCTCCGGGCAGTGCATGTCCTTCCGCACCTGGATCGTCCCCGGTCCGGCCGAGGTCTCCACGAAGGGCGACGAGCTGTACATCCTCGACGCTCCGCTCTCGGTCAAGATGGAGTCCCAGTACCTCGCCGCAAGGGGGAACGACGACGCCGGCGCGGCGTCCTGCGGGAAGCAGAGCAAGGCGACGCAGGCACGCAACGAGAAGGTCTTCCGCGACCTGATCCTGCCGGGCATCGAGAAGGCGGTGAACGAGGGGCCCGAGTACGCCGAACTGCGCCGGGTCTATCTCAGCCGGGTCGCCGCCGAGTGGTACCGCGAACGGGCCGCGAGCTCGCCGACCGCCTACAGCGACCTCATCGACCGGGGTGACGTGAACGACTGGGTCACAGGAACCCGCTGGAAGCCCGAGGACACCTTCAAGCAGTACGTACGTTCCTACCGGGACGGCGAGTTCAAGGTCACCCGTCGTACCCGCAACGGCGACTACATCGAGACCCGGACGTACATCTTCGGCGGCGTCGACTTCGGCCGCGTCCAGTTCGAGCGGGTGAGCGACGAGAAGGCCTTCACCGGCCGTTGGTCCGGTATGCCGCAGGACACCTCGATGGCCGCCGAGTCGGTGGTGACGGGTGCGGGTGAGTCACGTGTCTGGATGGGCGCCGACAACACACCGCGCGGGGCCGCTCCCGACTCCTCGCGGCCCGGCGGCACGCAGGAACAGAACGGCTCCGGCCCGCCCGGGGATCCGAGGCCGTCGTCGGACTCCGCCGCCGGCGAGAGCGGCACTCCCGGCCACCTGGTGTGGCTGCTCGCGGGCCTCGGCGGCTTCTGCGCAGTGCTTCTTCTCAGGAGCCGCGGCAGGAGGGCACGGCGACGGTGACGGTCGCGGGGCCCCACTTCTGAGTCGCGGGGCTTCACTTCTGACGATGCGTCAGTTTCAATGGGTTCTGTGATGGGACACGCAGGGATGGCGGCCGCCGCCGTCCGCTACCTCAGGTCGGCCGACGCGCCGCCCGTAGCAGCCCTCCCGCGCCCGGAACTGCGGTGTGTCGGCGAGGACGAGCGGGCGCCGATCCCGCAGGCCGAATTCCGGCGGGTGCTGGGGAACTTCGCCACAGGCGTGGTCGTTGTCACGGCACCGGCAACCACCGACGACCCTGCCGCCTCCTCCCCGTCCTCCCCCGCCGGCTTCGCCTGCCAGTCCTTCTCCTCCCTCTCCCTCGACCCGCCCCTGATCGCCTTCATGGTCGGCCGCACGTCGACGACTTGGCCGCGCATCGCCCGCGCGGGCGTCTTCTGTGTGAACGTCCTGAGCGCCGGCCAGGGCGAGTTGTGCCGCGGCTTCGCGGTGAGCGGCGCGGACAAGTTCGCGGGGGTGACATACGACGCGGCACCCGTGTCGGGCTCCCCGCGCCTCGCCGGCACGCTCGCGTGGATCGACTGCACGATCCACGCGGTGCACACGGGGGGCGACCACCTCATCGTCGTAGGACGCGTGGACGCGCTGGGGACGGCCGACGGGGACGCGGCGCCGCTGCTGTTCCACAAGGGGCGGTTCCTGTAGGCCACCGCCCGCCACGGGGCCGTCAGTCCGCCACCCGGCCGTCAGGGTCAGGCCGCCATCGCCGCCACCGGCACGGTCCGCCGCCGGATCACCAGCGCCATCAGCGCCGCCGCCGCGCACAGCGCCCCGGACGCGTACCAGACCATGTCGTACGTGCCGAAGACGTCCCGCGCGACTCCGCCGAGGAAGGCCACCAGCGCCGCGCCCACCTGGTGGGAGGCGAGGACCCAGCCGAAGACGATCGCGCTGTCGTCGCCGTACTGCTCACGGCACAGGGCGATGGTGGGCGGGACGGTGGCGACCCAGTCGAGGCCGTAGAAGACGATGAAGAAGATCATCGGCGGGTGGACCGAAGGGGCGAGCAGCATCGGCAGGAACAGCAGCGAGATGCCGCGCAGGGCGTAGTAGACCGCGAGGAGACGACGCGGCTCGAAGCGGTCGGTGAGCCAGCCGGAGGCGATCGTCCCGACGACGTCGAACACGCCGATGACGGCGAGCAGTGAGGCGGCGGCCGGGACGGCCATGCCGTGGTCGTGGGCGGCGGGCACGAAGTGGGTCTGGATGAGGCCGTTGGTGGAGGCGCCGCAGATCGCGAAGGTGCCGGCCAGCAGCCAGAAGGGGCCGGTGCGGGCCGCCGAGAAGAGCACCGTCACCGCCCGGCGGGCGGCACCCCGGGCGGGGGGCGGCTTGTGCACGAACTCCTTCGCGCCGTAAGGCTTCTGGCCCACGTCGGCCGGGTGGTCGCGCAGCAGCAGCCAGACGAAGGGGACCACCGCGAGGGCGGCGAGGGCGACCGTGACGGAGGCCGGGCGCCATTGGCCGGCGTCGACCATCAGGGACAGCACGGGCAGGAAGATCAGCTGGCCGGAGGCGGAGGCGGCGGTGAGGATGCCGGTGACCAGACCGCGGCGCTCGGTGAACCAGCGGTTGGTGACGGTCGCGGCGAAGGCCAGCGCCATGGACCCCGTCCCCAGGCCCACAAGGAGGCCCCAGCACAGCAGCAGTTGCCAGGCCGCCGTCATCCACACCGTCAGACCCGAGCCGAGCGCGATCACGGTCAGGGCGACCGCGACGACCCGCCGGATGCCGAAGCGGTCCATCAGGGCGGCGGCGAAGGGGGCGGTCAGGCCGTACAGCGCGAGGTTGATGGAGACGGCGGCCGCGATCGTGCCGCGCGACCAGCCGAACTCCTGGTGCAGCGGGTCGATGAGCAGCCCCGGCAGGGAGCGGAAGGCGGCCGCGCCGAGGATCGTCACGAAGGCGACGGCGGCGACGAACCAGGCACGGTGGATACGAGTACGGCGTGGCCCCGGCGAGGACTGGTCGACGGCGGCGGCTTCGGTTGTCTGCGTCACGACAACGAGCTTCGGGCCTCCGCGACCGCGGATCCATTGGCCCGTAGGACAGCATTCGTTAGGATCGGGCCATGAGCGAGGTACCCGAGCGTCATGAGTCAGAGCCCGAGTCCGACCCCGGGACCGGGTTCCGCCCGCACCGCGTGGTCGTCCTCGCCCTGGACGGGCTGCTCCCCTTCGAGCTGGGCATCCCGCACCGGATCTTCGGCCGCCCCAAGGACGCGCTGGGGCGCCATCTGTACGAGGTCGTCACCTGCTCGATCCGGCCGCCGGGCCCCGTCCAGACCGACGCCGACTTCGCCATCCAGGTGGAGCACGGCCCGCAGGCCCTGGCCACCGCCGACACCGTGATCATCCCGGCGTCCTACGAGCTCGGCCCGGTCTACGACGAGGGCGTGCTCACCGACGAGCTGGCCGCCGCGCTCGCCCACATCCGCCCCCACACCCGTGTGGCCTCCATCTGCACCGGTATCTACGTCCTCGCCGCGGCCGGCCGGCTCGACGGGCGCCCGGCGACCACGCACTGGGCCGACGCCCAGCGCTTCCAGCGGCTGTTCCCGAAGATCAAGGTCGACGCGGACGTGCTGTTCATCGACGACGGGGACGTGCTGACCTCGGCCGGGGTCGCGGCCGGGATCGACCTGTGCCTGCACATGGTGCGCCGCGACCACGGCACGGCGATCGCCAACGAGGTGGCCCGCCGCACCGTCGTACCGCCGCACCGGGACGGCGGCCAGGCACAGTACATCCATCGCCCGGTCCCCGACCCGCAGCAGTCGTCCACGACCACGGCCCGCGCGTGGGCCCTGGGCCGCCTCCACGAGCCGATCCAGCTGCGGGACATGGCCGACCAGGAGGCCATGTCGGTGCGCACCTTCACCCGCCGCTTCCGCGAGGAGGTCGGCATCAGCCCCGGCCAGTGGCTCACCCAGCAGCGTGTCGAACGCGCCCGCCACCTCCTGGAGTCCACCGACCTCTCGGTCGACCAGGTGGCCGGCCAGGCGGGCTTCGGCACGGCCCAGTCGATGCGCCAGCACCTCCAGGCGGCCCTGGGCGTGACACCGACGGCATACCGGCGCACGTTTCGCCGCACGGCGAGCGTGCGGGTGTCCTGACCCGAGAGCCCCACGGCCGGGCGCTCTCGTCCCGTCGCGCTCAGAAGGCCGGAAGGTCAGAAGGTCAGAACCCCCCGAGCCACCCGCCCCGCCTCCGCATCCGCCCGCGCCTTCTCGAAGTCCTCCACCGGATACGTCGCTGTCACCAACTCGTCCAGCAGCAACCGCCCGGTCCGATACAGCTCGGCATACAGCGCGATGTCCCGCTGCGGTCTCGACGACCCGTACCGGCAGCCCAGGATCGACTTGTCCAGATACATCGAGGAGACGAGGAAGGACGCCTCCGCCGTGGCGGCGGGGACGCCGAGGAGTACGGCCTGACCGTGGCGGTCGAGCAGATCGACGGCCGCCCGGATCAGCTCGACGCGTCCCACGCATTCGAAGGCGTGGTCGGCCCCGGTCGGCAGCAGCTCGCGCACTCCCTCCACCGACGTCAGGAAGTCCGTCGCACCGAACTGCCGGGCCACCGCCTCCTTCGCCGGATTGGCGTCCACCGCCACGATCCGCAGCGCCCCCGCGATCCGGGCCCCCTGGATGACGTTGAGCCCGATCCCGCCGGCGCCGATCACCACCACCCGGTCCCCGCGGTCGACCCGCGCCCGGTTCAGCACGGCGCCCACACCCGTCAGCACCCCGCACCCGATCAGCGCGGCGGACGGCAGGGGAATGTCCTTCGGGATCCGGACCGCCTGCACCGCCTTCACCACGGTCCGCTCCGCGAAGGCCGAGTTGGACGCGAACTGGAACACCGCCTGCTCACCACGCCGGAACGGCCGCCCCGGCCGCCCTATGGCCTGCCGGCACATGGTCGGTCGCCCCCGGTCGCACTCAGGGCACACACCGCAGTTGGCGAGCGTGGACAGTGCCACATGGTCCCCGGGTTCGACATGGGTGACGCCCACACCGACCGCCTCCACCACCCCCGCCCCCTCATGGCCCAACACCACAGGAACGGGGAAGGGTATGGTCCCGTCCACCACAGACAGATCGCTGTGGCACAACCCGGCGGCAGAGATGGCCACCAGCACCTCACCGGGCCCCGGTTCCCGTACCTCCAGATCGTCAACGACCTCGACCCGCTTGCCGTCGTACATCACACCGCGCATCAGACGACTCCCTTGGGCTCCCTGGGCAGACCGAGCACCCGCTCGGCGATGATCGTGCGCTGAACCTGGTCCGAGCCCCCGTAGATCGTGTCGGCGCGGGAGAAGAGGAACAGCTGCTGCGCGGCGTCGAGTTCGTACGGCGATGAGGGCGCCCACTCCCGCGGCCCCACGCTCGCCTCGGCACCCCGCACCTGCATCGCCAGCTCCCCCAGCCGCTGATGCCAGCCACCCCACAGCAGCTTGGCCGCACTGGGCGCACCCGGGTCGCCCGAACTTCCCAGCGTCCGCAGGGCGTTCCACCGCATCACCCGCAACTCGGCCCACTGCCGCACCAACCGCTCCCGTACGACGGGATCCGCCACGGCTCCGGACCGCACGGCAGCGCGCACGACGCTCTCCAACTCCTGTGCGAAGCCGACCTGCTGGGCGAGCGTGGAGACTCCCCGTTCGAACCCGAGGAGGCTCATCGCGACCTTCCACCCCGCGCCCTCGTCCCCGACGAGATGCTCCGCGTGCGCGTGCGCGCCGTCGAAGAAGACCTCGTTGAAGTCGCTGGTGCCGGTCATCTGCCGGATCGGCCGGACCTCGATCCGCCCCGGCTGGTCCATCGGGACGAGCAGAAAGCTCAGGCCGTGATGGCGCCGGGACTCCGGCTCGGTACGGACCAGCACGAAGCACCAGTCGGCCTCATGGGCGAGGGAGGTCCAGATCTTCTGTCCGGTGATCCGGTACGTCCCGTCCGAGGCCCGCTCGGCCTTCGTACGCACCCCCGCCAGATCCGACCCCGCCCCGGGCTCGCTGTACCCCTGACACCACAGCTCCTCACCGACGGCGATCGCCGGAAGAAACCGCGCCTTCTGCCCCTGGCTCCCGTGCGCGAGCAACGTCGGAGCCAGCAGCTTCTCCCCAATGTGCCCAGACCGCGCCGGCGCCCCGGACCGCGCGTACTCCTCGGCCCACACGACCTGCTGGGTGAGCGTGGCAACCCGGTTCCCGTATCCGCCCTCGGACCAGCCCAGCCCTATCCACCCGGCTTTGCCGAGGGTGCGTTCCCAGGCGCGGCGATCCTGCGCCCCCTCTCGATGCTCGGAGAACCACGCCCTGACTTCCGCACGAAACGCCTCGTCCTCAGCGGTGAATCCAAAGTCCACGGCAACCTCCCAAGCGACGGTCGGATCTCCAACTCAGGGGCGCGGGGCTGTGTCGATCTGCGGCTCCGCCACGTGGGCGCGATCAGCCACAACGGACCCGCACCCGCCGTCCCGGCCCCCCCCGAGCTATTGGGCGTTCGGCCGAGCCCCGTCCCGCGCGGCCTTCTCCATCGCCTCCAAACGAGCCAGCATCGGCATCGGATCCACCCCCACCGACCCGGGCAACGCCGCCGCGATCGACTCCGGCGTCCACCCGCCGGAGGCATACGCCGAGCGCAGCTCCCTCGGCTGCGCCCACACCGCGATCTTCGGCCCGGCGACGGTGTACACCTGCCCCGTCACCCCATGCTCCCGGGCCGCGTCCGACAGCAGATACACCACCAGGGCGGCAACGTCCTCCGGCTCCCCGATCTCCGCCAACTCCATGGGCACGTTGGCCGACATCCGCGTACGAGCGACCGGCGCGACGGCGTTCGCGGTCACCCCGTACTTGTTCAGACCGAGCGCGGCACTCCGCACGAGCGAGATGATCCCGCCCTTCGCCGCGCTGTAGTTGGCCTGCGACACCGACCCCTGATGGTTGCCGCTGGTGAACCCGATCAAGGTCCCCGCCCGCTGCTTGCGCATCACCGCCGACGCGGCCCGGAACACGGTGAACGTCCCCTTCAGATGAGTGGCGACCACCGGGTCCCACTCCTCCTCGGACATGTTGAACAGCATCCGCTCCCGCAGGATCCCGGCCACACACACCACCCCGTCGATCCGCCCGTACGACGACAGCGCCGTGTCGACGATCCGCTGTCCGCCCGCCATCGTGGACACGTCGTCGGCCACCGCGACCGCTTCGCCGCCCGCCGCCTCGATCTCCTTGACGACGGCCTCGGCGACCTCGCTCGTGGGCGAGGACCCGTCCATGGACACCCCGTAGTCGTTGACGACGACCCGCGCCCCCTCGGCCGCGGCGGCCAGCGCCACCGCCCGTCCGATGCCCCGCCCGGCGCCCGTCACGGCGACGACCTTGCCTGCCAAGAAGTTCCCCACGCCCCGGCCCCTTCCCGCGGTTTCTGACGGTCCGTTAGATTCGACTCAGATTCTACGACCCGTCAGATACACGGAGACAAGCCCCCGGGGAGGACCGATGTCACTGCCGGCCGCGTTCCACGAGATCGCCAAGCGCGTGAACAACTGGGGCCGTTGGGGCGCCGACGACGAGCGGGGCACCCTGAACCTGATCACCGACGAGGTCGTCCGCGAGGCGGCCCGCTGCGTGCGCACCGGACGCCGCATCCCGCTCGCCCTGCCGCTCCAGCAGGACGGCGTGCAGACCGGGATGATCCCCGGGCGGGTCAACCCCCTGCACGCCATGGTGCAGATCAACCAGGAGCTGTTCGGCCCGGGGACCGTCGCGTGCAGCGACGACGCCGTGACGATGGGCCTTCAGGCGGCCACCCACTGGGACGCGCTCACCCATGTCTCGCACTCGGGCCGGCTCTACAACGGCCGCCCCGCCGACACCATCACCCCGCACGGCGGGGCCGAGTTCGGCGGCATCGACAAGGCGCGTCACATCGTCTCGCGCGGGGTGCTCCTGGACGTGGCACGCGCGCGTGGCGTCGCGCGCCTCGACGGCGGTCACGCGGTCACGCCGGAGGACCTGGAGGCGGCCGAGGAACTCGCGGGCACACGCGTGCGCGCCGGCGACATCGTGCTCGTACGGACGGGGCAGATCCAGGTCTGTCTCGCCGGTGACAAGCATGGGTACGGCTACCCCTCGCCCGGCCTGTCGATCCGCACGCCGGAGTGGTTCCACGCGCGCGATGTGGCGGCCGTGGCGAACGACACCCTCACGTTTGAGATATTTCCGCCCGAGACAGAGGACTTGTGGCTGCCCGTGCACGCGCTCGACCTGGTGGAGATGGGGATGCTCCAGGGCCAGAACTGGAACCTCGAAGAGTTGTCCACAGCCTGTGGACAAGAAGAGCGCTACGCGTTTCTGCTGTCGGCGATGCCCGAGCCGTTCGTGGGCGCCACGGGGACTCCCGTCGCACCCGTGGCCGTGCTCTGACTCCCGGCTCTCCGACGGACGGCGGCACTCCCCGCGCCCGTCGAGGCCGGCTGGCGGCGCGGCTTCCCCAGCTCCCGGCCGCGCCCGAAAGAGGCGAAGCCCCATCCGCCCCGAGCACGACACAGCGCGCCGCCATCCGGCTCCGGCGTACCCGCCCCGGTCTCTCCTGGCCCGGGGAGAGACCGACGCCGATCACGACCCACGCTCGGCAAGGGCTCCCGTCACCGAAGTCCTCGCCGTCCCCTCACGGCGAATCGCTGACCACAAGCGTGATCAGACCAACACGCGGCGTCAACACCCACTCGTGGATTTGCTACTTACGCCCCGATTTATAGGAGCCGCGCACAGAAGCATGCCCGGGCGCATCGATACTCACCCGAGCTGAAGGAGACAGCGCTTTCTGCAACCGTGCACCGAAGCCCGGCGCAACAGCCGCGCCGTGCGCCCGTCACACCGCCTCGTACGCAAGCCCTTCATAGGCGGACGCCCCGCTCCCGTAGGCGGCAGCGGCCCCCTGCGACTGCGCGCTCCGGTCCAGTTCGCACCAGATCCGCTTGCCGCCGCCCTCGGTGCACCAGCCCCAGCGGTCCGCGAGTCCGTCGACGAGGGCGAGTCCGCGGCCGCCCGTCGCGTCACCGTCGGCACAACGGGGCACGGGGGCGCGGCCACTGCGGTCGGCCACCTCGAGGCGCACGGTGGCACAGTCCTGAGCCGCTCCGGGCAGGGACAGTCGCAGCACGGCCGGACAGCCGGTGTGGACCACGGCGTTGGTGACGAGTTCGGAGACGAGCAGGATCAGCGTCTCGGCGAGCGGCTCGTCGGCACCTATCCCGGATCCGGCGAGCCGCGAGCGGGCCCACCGCCGGGCTCGCCCCACTTCAGCGGGGTCGGGCCGGATCTCCAGCTGCACTTGAAGCACCTGCACCGCTCACACCATCCGAACCGGCGGACACATAGCCCCGCGCCTCACGAGGGCCACGATCCTAGCCATTCTTTTCATGGCCAGATCAATGGCCAAAGCCAGGGTCACAGAACGTGAATCCCTTAGCTGACAGCATGGTTGACGTACAGTCACCCCAACAAGCGCTTCGGGCATATTCCAGCGTGAAGGAGTACCCGTGCGGCATACTGTGCGACGCTTGTCGCGGGGAGTCGAACAGGCGGGGACAGACCGCCCTCCCGCCTTGCGAGCAGCGGCGCGCACCGCCGGATCCGGCGCCGCCCCAAAGGCAACTCCGGCATGGCTCGTGCTCGGAACCACTCGCATCTCACACAAGGTACCGGAGCGAACCGCCGACTCCAGGCCGTGACGAGTCACGCGTAGGACACAACCCGATATCAACGCTCCGTAATTCCGGTATGCCACAATCCGCGACATCCGTACGGGCGTCGACGGAGAGACCGCAGACCAGAGTGCTTTAGTTCGGGTGTGCGAGAAGTTCGGCGGCCAGACACTCCTCACTTTCCGTCACCTCACCGGCACGATGCGTTCGCACCCAGGCGCGCTTCATATGCAGATGGAGCTCGAACTCCCAGGTGAATCCCATGCCGCCGTGCACCTGGAGACAGTCGCGCGCACCGCGCACGGCGGCCTCGTCGGCGAGCAGCCGCGCCGTGTGGATGTCGGCGGGGTCGGCCGTGACGGCCGCCGCGTAGAGGGCGACACGGGCCGTCTCCGTCCGCACCAGCATCTCCGCGCACAGATGCTTCACCGCCTGGAAGGCCCCGATCGGCCGCCCGAACTGCTCGCGCGTCCGGGCGTGTTGCGCCGCCATTTCGCACACGCGCGTGGCGCTGCCCAGTTGTTCGGACGCGGTGAGCAGAACGGCCACGGGATCGACGGCGCCGGCCGTGGAGACCTGGTGCAGGGGCGTCAGCGGGTCGACCGATCTCAGCGGTACGGCCCCCGCCGCATCCCCCTGAACGACGTCCGCCTCCTCGAGCCACTCCACGAGCCCGTTGCCGACGGTCGTCACGACCGCCTCCCCCGTGGCCGCTCCGGGCACCGCCCCCGCCGCGAGATGGGTGGCCACCAGCGGCCCGGGCACCAGCGCCCGCCCCGCCTCCTCGAAGGCCAACACCGTCTCGGGCAGACCGAGTCCGACACCGTCCCGCGACTCGGGCAGCCGTAGCGCGAAGAAACCGGCCGTGCCGAGCTCCCGCCACAGCGCCCGGTCCAGCCGGCCGGGCTTGTCGACGGCCGCCCTCAGCGCCTGCGCCCCGAAGCGCCGGCCCAGCAGCCCGCGCACGCCGTCCCGCAACGCCCGCTGGTCCTCCGTGAGTTGGAACCGCATCCGTCATCGCCCCTTCGGCAGCCCGAGGATCCGCTCCCCGACGATGTTCCGCTGGATCTGCGAGGTCCCGGCGGCGATGGTGTACGACAGCGACGACAGCCGGTCGAGCATCCACGGACGGTCCAGGTCCAGCGAGGTGGGACCGAGTACGTCGGCCGCCGCGTCGTAGAGCTCCTGGCGGGCGTGCGAATACCTCAGTTTGAAAACCGAACCCCCCACACCGGGCACCCCGCCGGTGGCCTCCGCCTCGCTCACGTTCCACTGCGTCAGCCGCCACAGCGCCCGGAACTCGGCGTTCAGCCGCCCCAGCCTCCGCCGCAGCGCCGGATCGTCCCAGCGCCCGTTCTCACGCGCCTCACCTGCGAGTTCGCGCAGCACTCGGCGGCAGGCGACCACCTCGCCCACGAAAGCCGTGCCACGCTCGAAGGACAGGGTCACCATCGTCACGCGCCAGCCGTCGTTCTCGTCCCCGACCCGGTTGGCGACCGGCACCCGCACCTCGTCGAGGAAAACCTCGGCGAACTCGGCCGACCCGGCGAGCGTCCTCAGCGGCCGCACGGTGATGCCCGGCGCGTCCATGGGCATGGCGAGCCAGCTGATTCCGCGGTGCTTCGGCGCCTCGGGGTCGGTGCGCACCAACAGCTCGCACCAGTCGGCCACTTCGGCGTGGGAGGTCCAGATCTTGGACCCGCTCACCACATAGTCGTCGCCGTCCCTGCGCGCGCGGGTGCGCAGTGCCGCGAGGTCGGATCCGGCGTCCGGTTCGCTGAAGCCCTGGCACCAGACCTCCTCGCCGCGCAGGATCGGCGGCAGCCAGCGTGCCCGCTGTGCGGCGGTGCCTTCGGCCGCGATGGTAGGCCCCGCGTGCAGCAGCCCGACGAAGTTCGCGCCGACATAGGGGGCGCCCGCCTTCTCCGTCTCCTCCAGGAAGATCAGCCGTACGGTCGGGGAGGCGTCCCACTGCACATCGGCGTACCCGGCGTCATGGAGCATCCGCTGCCAGCCGAGGTCGTAGGCGCGACGGCCCGGCCAGTCGTCCGGGGACGGCTTCGGCGGCAGCGCGGGCAGCGCCTTGGCCAGCCACTCCCGCAGCCGCGCCCGGAACTCCTCCTCTTCGGGCGTGTACGTGAGATTCATCCACCACCTGCCTGACGGTCCGTCAGATTCCTTCGCAGGCTAACCCCGCACCCCTGGACCGGCAAGGCGCCGAGTCCTACGCTCTCCGCACGATCTGACACACCGTCAGCATGAGGGGGATGTCGTGAACGACACCGCGCACGCCCTGAGTTCCTCCCGCACCCTCTGGGACCTGCTCGCCCGCCGCGCCGACCTCACCCCCGGCCGACCGGTCCTCCTCCAGGACCGGCGCTCCCTGTCCTTCGGCGAGCTGCGCGCGCGTGCCGAGCGCGTCGCGGCCGGGCTGTACGACCTGGGCGTACGCCCCGGCACGGTCGTCGCCTGGCAGCTGCCCACCCGTATCGAGACGGCGGTGCTGTCCTTCGCGCTCGCCCGCCTCGGCGCCGTGCAGTCGCCGGTCATCCCCTTCTACCGGGACCGCGAAGTCGGCTTCGCGCTGCGGGAGTCGAAGGCGGAGTTCTTCGCGGTGCCCGGCGAGTGGCGGGGCTTCGACCACACCGAGATGGCACGGCGCCTGGGCGCGAAGGGGATCTTCGAGGCGTACGACACCCTGCCCGACGGCGATCCCTCGGTACTGCCCCCGCCGCCCGCCGAGGGCACCTCCGTGCGCTGGATCTACTGGACCTCGGGCACGACGTCCGACCCCAAGGGCGTCCTGCACACCGACCGTTCCCTGCTCGCGGGCGGCTCCTGCCTGGCCCACGCCCTGCGCCCCACGTCCGCCGACGTCGGCTCGATCGCCTTCCCCTACGCCCACATAGGCGGCCCGGACTACATGGTGATGGTGCTGCTGTACGGCTTCCCCGCGGTGCTGTTCGAGCAGTTCGCGCTGCCGGAGGCGCTGGCGGGGTACCGCGGACACGGCGTGACGATCGCGGGCGGGTCGACGGCGTTCTACTCGATGTTCCTGGCGGAGCAGCGCAGGCATCAGGGCGGCGGGAAGGTCGTCCCCTCGCTGCGACTGCTGGCGGGCGGCGGGGCGCCGAAGCCGCCGGAGGTCTATCACGCGGTGGTGCGCGAGATGGGGGTGCAGCTCACCCACGGATACGGCATGACCGAGGTGCCGATGATCACGATGGGGGCGCCGGACGACACGGTGGAGAACCTGGCGACGACGGAGGGGCGGCCGCCGGAGGGGATGGAGATACGGATCGTGGAGGGCGAGGTGCGGCTGCGCGGGGAGGCGGTGTGCCGGGGCTATCTGGATCCGGCACAGACGGCGGCGGCCTTCGACGAGGAGGGCTTTCTGCGCACCGGTGACCTCGGGCAGCTGACCGGCACCGGCCATCTGGTGCTGACCGGCCGTCTGAAGGACGTGATCATCCGCAAGGGCGAGAACATCTCGGCGAAGGAGATCGAGGACCTGCTGCACCGGCATCCCGCGGTCGGGGACGTGGCGGTGATCGGGCTGCCGGATCCGGAGCGCGGGGAGCGGGTCTGCGCGGTGGTGGAACAGCCGGCCGGCGCTCGGCCGCTGACGCTGGAGGCGCTGACGTCGTACTTGCGCGGGGAAGGGCTGTCGACGCACAAGCTGCCGGAGCAGCTGGAGGTGGTGGACGCCTTTCCGCGCAACGAGACCCTGCGGAAGGTGCTCAAGTACAAGCTCAAGGAGCGCTTCTCGGGAACGGCCTAGGTCGTGTCCGCAAAGTCCCGTCGTCCGCCCGCAGGGCGGGCCCCGCGGCGGCGATGGGGGTCCCCCCGCGCGAGGTTGTTCGAGCGTGGGGGAGCGTGCTCTCGGCGTGCCGGGCGGAAGCCCTCGTACTGGACGTACTTGGGCTTCGCCCGGTGCGGCGAGAGCACGTGCCAGGCGTCGCGGGGCGGGCGGGACTTTGCGGGCGCGGCCTAGACGTCACTCGGGGACCGTGAAGTAGCGGGCGAACGCCGTCACGATCTCGCTCTCCGCCACATTGCCGTCGCCGTCCGTGTCGAGCGTGGCGGCGGCCGCCCGGGCGAGGTCCTGCGGGACACCGAGGCAGACCAGCACCCGTGCGGTGTCGGTGACGGTGGCGGCCCCGTCACCGTTGGGGTCGGCCACGGCGAGGGCGGCGTGCAGGAAGGGGCGGGCGATCTCGGCGAACCGGTCGGGGTTGTCCCGCAGTCGCTTGAGGGCGCCGTTCACGAACTCGTCACGGGTGATGCGCTGGTCGCCGTCACGGTCCGCGATCCCGGCCATGCCCTGCCAGAACGCCTCGGCGCCGATGTACAGGGCCTGCCCCTTGTCGGAGCGGGCGGTGGTGCCGAACTCCGCGAGCAGCGCCTTGGCCGCCGCGCTGAAGTCCTCCCGGTCGATGTAGCCGTTGCCGTCCTGGTCGAAGGTGGCGAACCGGGCGGCGATCCTGCGCTCGTACTCGCTGCTGACCATGTCTTATCGGGCCGCCTTACGTCATGTGGGGTGCATCTGCCACGGAGCGTACGACGCCGGGGGCCGCGCGGGCGCGGGAAAGCGGCGGTTGTGCCAAGACCGGGGGAATTTTGGGACAACGATGTGGCAGAGCGGTCCTGCCGGGCGCATCCTGCGCGACGCTCACGCCGACAGCGGGCCGGCCTCGTCCTCGACGGCCGACGCCAGGTCGGGGTGGACGTCGAACAGCCTGCGTACCCCCAGCGCCCCCAGGACCCGGTTGACGTGCGACCCGTCCGCCGCGCCCTGCGCCGGCAGTATCAGCCGCAGGCTGCCCTGGCAGGAGCGGATCAGGCGGCGGGCCGCTATGAGGACGCCGACGCCGCTGGAGTCGCAGAACATCACATCGGAAAGGTCGAGGACGAGGCTGTGGCGCCCCTCGGCGACCACGTCATGGATGTGCTGACGCATCACCGGCGAGGTCACCAGATCCAGCTCGCCCGACACCTGGAGCACGGCCCAGTCGCCTCGCTCGCCGCCGGTCACTTTCACCGTCACCACCACGCCCCTCGCTAGCCGAAACGGAAGCGACACCTACGCTTCCTTGCAGCGCGGCTGCCCAGCGGCTGTTCCCTGAAACACCCGCCAAAAAACGGTCCCCGATCAGAAAAGGCTTGTTTCAATCGGATTCGATCCTGTTCGATCGTGTCTGATCGGGGGTGGCCGGGTAGTCAAGCGAATGCGAGGCCGCTGTCGGGAGTGCCGCGGGCCCTCTACCACGAGTGCGAGGCGCGTCACCAGCCATGGCGCTACAAGGGGCGCACATTGCGACAAAGGGGCGTGCGCTGTCGGGAGTGCCGACTACATTCGGGGAGACGGCAGACGCACGCTGGACCGGGACGCACCGGTGAGGGGGCTTCATGGCGAAGAAGGACGCACCGCCCCGCTGGGACCGCAAGATGCAGCAGCGGCTCGCGCGCGGCGAGGCGGCCGCCCTCGGCGAGCTCTACGACAGGTTCGCCTCGCTCGTGCACGGCCTCGCCCACACCGTGCTGGGCGACGAGCGGGCCGCCGACCACATCACACGCGACGTCTTCGCACACGTCTGGGAACACCCGGACAGCTACGACCCCAAAGAAGGCCCGCTGCGCTCCTGGGTCGCCACGCTGACCCACCGCCTCGCCGTGCAGCGGCTGCGCGCCACCGAGACCGCCGCCCTCGCCCAGGCCGGCCAGGGCCCCACGGACGAGCTGGAGCGCAAGGTGCGGCACGCCTCGGTCGCCGCCCGCGCCGACTACATCGTCCAGGCCATGCCCGTACCGCTGCGCGCCGCCCTGGAGCTGGCCTACTTCCAGCGCCGCGACTACCGCCAGACCGCAGCCGACCTCGGCGTCACCGAGGACGAGGCCCGCCGCCGTCTGCGCCTGGGTCTGCAGCTGCTGGCCACGGCCCATGACGCCGGCGCCTCCCCGGGGGCACCGCCGGGATACGGAGGTGCGGCGTGACCGAGGCCGGGCGTTTCGGGGCGTACGACGAACACGAGGGGCAGACACCTCACGACGGCTCCTCCCAAGGCGATGAGCACCACAAGAACGAGGGGGAGCATGGTCCCTCGGACCCCAACCGAGGCACCGACGGCATGAACAGCGGCAACGGCGACGACCGGCACCCCACCCCGAAGCCGAGCCCGGACCAGCCACCCCGGATACCCCTGCCGCGTGCCTCCGTGGAGGACACCGGACGCCCCCTGCCGGACCCGCCGGCGCCGCGCCCCGCGCCGCTCGCGCTGGAGCACCGCGTCCTGAAGTCCCTGCTCGGAGCGTGGGCGCTGGCCGCCTGCTCGCCGGAGGAGACGGCGGCCGTGGAGGAACACCTCGGCGACTGCGGTTCCTGCGCGGACGAGGCGCGGCGGCTGCGCGAGGCCGTCGGACTGCTGCACCCCGCGGAGAGCCTCGACCTGGACCCGTCCCTGCGCGCCCGCGTCCTGCGGGGCTGCCTGGAGCGGCGCCCGCCGCGTATCCCGGTGCCCGCCTGGGCGGCGCCGTACGACGCCGAGACGGCCCGCCTCGACGCCCTGCTCCAGGACTTCGGGGACGCCGAGTGGCACGCGCCCGTGCGGTTGCGGTGGTTCCGCAAGGACGAGCCCACGAGCCGTCGTACGACGGTCGCCGGGGTCATCGCTCATCTGCTGACGGTCGACGGACTGGTGGCGGTCGCGCTGGGGCTCACGGACCCGATGGGCGAGGTGGCCGTGGACCGGCCGACCCCGTCCGGGCGCACGGAGGCGTACTGGCGCGCCTCGCACTACCCGCCGACGCGCGCCGTCCGCGCACCCTGGCGGGAGCAGACCCACGACCTGGTCCGCACGGTGTCCTTCACGGGCGGCGGCACCGGCAAACTGTCCGTCCCCTACGGCGAATTCGAGCTGCCGCTGCGCGACGCGATGCTGGACCGCGCCTTCGAGTGCTGGGTGCACGCGGAGGACATCGCGGAGGCGGTGGACTACCCGTACGAGGCGCCGTCCGGCAGCGATCTGCACCACATGGTCGACCTGGCGGCCCGCCTGCTCCCCACGGTCCTGTCGGCTCGCCGCCGCTCGGGGCTGGCGGCCCCGCCGCCGCGCCGGCACCTCGTCCCCGCGGGAGAGCCCGGCCGTAGCCTGCGCCTGGAGATCGAGGGCTCGGGTGGCGGTGAGTGGCTGATCCCGCTGGATTCCCCGGCGGCGGTGGGCTCCGCGGAGCACGAGGTGGCGCATGTGGCCCTGGACGGCGCGGAGTTCTGCCGGCTGGCGGCGGGACATGTGTCTCCGTCGGAGGCCGCGGCGGGGCAGGTCGGTGACCGGGAGGCGATCAGGGACGTGCTGTTCGCGGCGGCGAGTTTGAGCCGGATGTAGGGGGCGGTTGCGGTTTCGCGGGCGGCTGCGGGTGGTTGGGGGCTGGTCGCGCAGTTCCCCGCGCCCCTACAGGTACGTCCCCTGCACGTCCCCTCAAGGGGCGCGGGGAACTGCGCGAACGGCCACAGACGACCGCGGCCGCCCTCGCACAGATGAACCGAGCTACTAGGCGAAGACGACCGTCCGCCGCCCGTTCAGCAGAATCCGACGCTCCGCATGCCACTTCACGGCCCGCGCCAGCGCCTGGCACTCCACATCCCGCCCGATCGCCACCAGCTGATCCGGCGTGACGTCATGCCCGACCCGCTCGACCTCCTGCTCGATGATCGGCCCTTCGTCGAGGTCGGCGGTCACATAGTGCGCCGTCGCCCCGATCAGCTTCACACCCCGCGCATGCGCCTGGTGATACGGCTTCGCACCCTTGAAGCTCGGCAGGAACGAGTGGTGGATGTTGATGATCCGGCCACTCAGCTGCTTGCAGAGGTCGTCCGAGAGGACCTGCATGTAGCGGGCCAGCACGACCAGCTCCACGCCCTCCTCGCGCGCGATCTCCAGCAGCTGCGCCTCGGCCTCGGACTTGTTGTCCTTCGTCACCGGGATGTGGTGGAAGGGGATGTCGTACGACCCCACGAGCTCGGTGAAGTCGGTGTGGTTGGAGACCACGGCGGCGATCTCCACCGGAAGCGCTCCGATGCTGGCGCGGAACAACAGGTCGTTCAGGCAGTGCCCGAACTTGCTGACCATCAGCAGGACCCGCATCTTCTCCTCGGCCCGATGGATCTGCCAGTCCATCTGGAAGGAGTCCCCGATCGCCGCGAAGCTCGCCCGCAGCTTGTCCACCGTCACCGGCGACTCCGCCGAGAAGTGGACGCGCATGAAGAACAGTCCCGTGTCGTGGTCACCGAACTGCTGGCTGTCCTCGATGTTGCAGCCCGTCATGAAGAGGTAGCTCGACACGGCGTGCACGATGCCCTGCTTGTCGGGGCACGACAGGATCAGGACGTACTGGTCGGCGGGGACCGCGGCTCGGGTGGACTGCTCATTCATGCAGCACAGGGTCCCATATCCGGGCCCCGCGGCGGACAGCCGTCCCGTCACCCGGACCGCCGCCCGGCCCGCTCGCCCGACCCGCCGGGATCCCTACGCGGACCGCGTCATGATCCGCAGCACCTCGAGCGTGCGCGGCGGGGCGTCCGGGTCGTCGCCGTCGGCCATGGCCATGCGCACATGAGCGTCCCTGGCCGCCCGCACCGCCTCCGGCCACGCCTGGTGGTCGACGTACGCGGAGACCTGAGCGTCCGGACCCACCTGGTGCATGATCCGCAGCACCCGCAGCACGGCGGTGTCGACGAGCGCCGCCTCCTGCGAGTCCCGGAATATCGTGCCGACGTATTTCTCGGCGGACCAGTTGTCCAGCCAGGTGTCCTCGACCAGGCGGTAGACGGCGTCGGTGACGTCGCCGTACCCGTCGACGCCGGCCAGCCAGACGTCGCGCTGGAACACCTGGTCGGAGAGCATGTGCAGCGCGGAGCGCACATTGCTGCGCCAGCGCCACCACGGCATGTCGTTGAGTGGCATGCCGCCCATGGTGGATGAGCGACGGCCGCGACGGGAAGAGCTATCCGAACCTTGCACGGTCATCGATCGTACGTTCCTCTTCACACGCGCATCACTGGCCCCCGTAATTCACCTTCCCGTCACCTTCAGGTAACCGAGGGTCACGCGCAGGTTTGTTGTGTGGCGGAATCGTGCGTGTCCATGACCGGCAGGCCACGTATGCGCAGCACTCACCTCCCCATGATCACCGACCGGCCCGTCAGAGCAGCCGCTCGGGCGGCGGCGGCGCTGGTGGCATGTGCGTCGCTGGCCGTCGGATGTGGTGTCATCCCCGGTACCACGGGGGGTTCCGGGGACGACACCATCACCGTCATGACCTGGGCGCCGGAGAACACCAAGGCGACCAACAAGCCCGGCATGCCGGCCTTCGCGCAGGCGTACGCGCGCTGGATCAACTCCCACGGCGGCCTCGGCGGCCGCAAGCTGAAGGTCCTCACCTGCAACGACCACAACGACAGCGTGGCCGCGGCGAAGTGCGCCGACCGCGCGGTCGAGGAGAACGTCGTCGCGGTCATCGGCTCCTACAGCCAGTACGGCGACACCTTCCTGCCCTCCCTGGAGGGCGCCGGCATCCCGTACATAGGCGGCTACGGCGTCACCAACGCCGAGTTCACCAGCCCCCTCTCCTACCCCGTCAACGGCGGCCAGCCCACCCTGCTGGCGGGCCTCGGCAAGGAGCTGGCCCGCACCTGCGGCCCCGTCGCACTGGTACGGCCCGACAGCATCGCGGGCGACGAGCTGCCGCCGCTGCTCAACTCCGGCCTGCGAGCGGGCAGGCACACGTCGTCCGCCGACCAGCTGGCCGACGAGGACGCCACCGAGTACGGCGGCCAGGCGGTGCGGGCGCTGGAGTACTCCACCACCGACGCGTCGGAGGCCGGCTGTGTGGTGCCCGCCCTCGGCGACCGCACCAGCACCTTCATGGACTCCTTCCGGCGCTCCCGCGAGGAGTACCCCGAGGTGCGCACCGCCACCGTCCTCGGCAGCGTCGACCAGACCGTGATCAACGCGACTGGCGGTGCGTCGACGTACGACGGGTCGTACATCACCGGCTGGTACCCCGTCGCGAGTGACCCGCGCTGGGACCCGATGAAGAAGGTCATCAGCGAGCAGGCCTTCGGCGACAACCGCATCGACCCCGCGGACGCCGGGGTGCAGACCACGTGGATCGCCTACACGGTGTTCAAGAGGGTCGTCGAGTCGCTGGGCGACGGCGAGGTGAACGCCGACTCGGTGCGAGAGGCACTGAACGGCGGCCTGAAGGTCTCCACGGGCAACCTCACGCCGACCCTCCAGTGGAAGTTCCAGGACGTCCTGGCCGCCGTCGGCTACCCCCGGCTGGTCAACCGCGCGGTGACCCTCCAGGTCGTACGGGACGGTCGGCTGGTGGCGGCCCGCAAGAGCTTCATCGACGTGACGAAGACGCTCGAGAACGCCGACCTGAACTGACCGCCCGACCCGCGCGGGCGGTCCGCACCACGGCTCCGCACTACAGCTGGGTCGGCTGGCGCTCCGTCAGGCCGTACTTCTTGGCGATGGTGTTCCACAGCTGCGCGGCCGTCTTCTTCTGCTGGCTGGCGGTGCCGCTGTCGCGGTTGCCGGCCTGGGTCTGACCGGTGGAGCGGGCCTGGCCCTTCTTGCACAGCTTCTTGTTCCCGTTGACCTGGTCGGCCCACCCCGCGTAGTGGTTGTCGGCGGACGCCGACGCCTGCCAGGCCTTGGTCAGCGCGGTGGTCAGCGCGGCGTGGTTCGGGAGCTGGTCGACGCTGAGCTTGGACAGGTCGGTGACCAGCTGGTTGCGCTGCTGCGCCGCGCCGCGCAGGTCCTGGGCGGCCTGGGGGAGGTTGTCGCAGGACTTCACGTCTGCCACCGCGTTGATCACCGCGGTACGGCTGTCGCCGCTGTCGGCCAGCAGCTTGTCCAGGGCGATCGCCTGCTGCTCGGCCGGGTCGGCGGACGGCGAGGAGGAGCCCTCGGTCGCCGGGGCGGTCGCGGAGACGGGCTTGTTGTCGTCGCTCTTCTGGTCGTCGTCGCCCCCGGCAGAGAGGAGCGCGCCCGCGCCGATGCCGAGCACGGCGATACCGACGCCGACGGCGGCGATGAGCGGCAGCCTGGAGCCCGTACGGCCACCGCGGCCGCCCCGGCCGCCGTCGTCACCGCCGGGGCCGTGTCCGCCGTGCGAGCCGGGCGGGAAGTACCCCTGCTCGTGCGAGCGTTGCGGCTGGGGCTGGGGCTGCTGGAAGTGCGGCAGCTGCTGGGTCGCCCCGGCCGGGTGCTCGCCGCCGGCCGGCTCGCTGCGGAAGAGGCTGTCGAAGTCGGAGAGCGGCTGCCGCTGCCCGCCGTGCGGCGCCGCGCCCGGCTGTCCGGTCACGGGCGGGATGAACTGCGTGGCGTCCGCGTCGGTCCCCGAGGCCGGCGGCATCGGTCCGGCGCCGCCCGTCTGCCGGGCCCGTCCCAGCACCTGGGTGCTCTCGTTGGGCACCTCGGGCGGCAGCGCCCCCGGGCCGACCGGCGGTATGTACTGCGTCGCCCCTTCGTCGACGGCGGGCGCCGCGACGGGCGGTATGTAACGGGTGGCCTGGTCGTCCACGCCCGCGGGGGCGCCGACGACCGGCGGTATGAACTGAGTGGCGCCTTCGTCGGCGGGCGGCAGCGGGGCCCCGAAACCACCGGCACCGGCGGGCGGCAGAGCACCGCCCTGGCCGGGAGCGCCGTACGCCTGCGCCCCGGCGGGCGGCAGCGCGCCGCCCTGCCCGTACGTCGGCTGCGGCGCGGGCATCGGTGAGCCACCGGCCGCGGCGCCATGGCCGTACGACGGCGCACCGGCCGCCGGACCCTGCCCGCCGTACATCGCGCCGTCCTGCGGCGTCGGCTGGGACGGTATGCCCCCGGCGGCGTCCGGCGCCGTGCCCCAGGGGGCCGGCGGCTGGTACGACTGCTCCTGCTGGGGCGCCTGGTACTGCTGCTCCGGCCCGCCCCAGGCCTGTCCGGGCTGCGCGCCCCAGGCCTGGCCCGGTGCCGCGGGCTGTGCGGGCGGGTTCTGCTCAGGTCCCCAAGGGGTGCCCCATGCCTGGCCGCCCGGCGGCGCCGAGGGCGGGGGTGCGGTCGGCGCGGCCGGCACCGGCGTCGGCCGGCCGACCTGCCCGCCCGTCATCCCCGGCAGCAGCGGCTCACCGCCGTCGGAGGGCAGCACGATGCCTTCGCGCGCGGGGCGCGCCGAGGGCTCCTCGCCCTGTCCACTCTGCGTCACCGGGACTCCTACTAATGGGGGACCTTGTGAATCGTCGGGTCACGCTACCGGCTCCGCCGATCCGGGTGCTACGCAGCCCAGGAGGTGACCTGCGTCCCTATGACCGCGCTAACACTCCGGTCCCCCACCCGCTATATACGCCCTCCGTTCCGCATCGGCGCCTTCATTTCCCTGCCGTTCACGCCCCGGTACCCCGCGGTTTCACGCCGCGGTCTGAAGATCCAGTCGGGCCCCGAACTCCCTGACCACCGGCTCGTCCCGGAACGGCTCCAGCCGCTGCTGGAAGTCCTCCAGGTATTCGGCGCCCCGGTTGGAGCGCAGGGTCTCCAGAAGCTCGACGGCCTTCAGTCCGGTGTGGCAGGCCTGTTCGATCTCGCGCTGCTGCACCTGTGCTGTGGCGAGCAACACATATCCGATGGCTCGACGCCGCGCCTTCGTCTCCGGAAGCCCGGCCAACGACTCCTCCGCCCGCCGCGCCGCTCCCTCGGCCTGACCGAGATCGCGGTGGCAGTGCGCCAACTCGTCGGCGAGATAGGCCTCGTCGAAGTGCTTGATCCACGCCGGGTCGTCCCCGGACTCCGCGTCCGCCGACTCCAGCGCGCTCACCGCGCGCCCGGACGCCACCTGGGCGGCCCGAACGTCGCCCATCAACGCGTGCCCGCGAGCCTCGGCCGCGTGGAACATGGCCTCTGCGCGCGGCGTCACGCGCCCCCGCGCCCCCTCCTGCGCCGCCCGCGCCAACTGCGCGATCTCACGCGGGTTTCCGAGCTGTGCGGCGAGGTGGCTCATGGAGGCGGCCAGCACATACCCGCCGTACCCGCGGTCCCCGGCGGCCTGCGCGAGCCGCAGCGCCTGGATGTAGTACCGCTGCGCCAGCCCCGGCTGCCCGGTGTCGATGGCCATGTACCCGGCGAGCTCGGTCAACCGCGCGACGGCGGCGAAGAGTTCCCGTCCGATCGCCTCCCGGTACGAGCCGGCCAGCAGCCCGGAGACGACGCTGTTGAGGTAGTGCACGACGACCGGGCGCACATGCCCGCTGCCGTACTGGTGATCAAGGTCTACGAGCGCCTGCGTCATCGCCCGCACGGCCGCCACGTCGGACGGCCCCACCCGCGGGCCCGCCGCGCGGGCCACCTGCGAGTCCGGGGACGAGATCAGCCAGTCGCGGCTCGGCTCGACCAGCGCGGACGCGGCGACGGACGAGCCGGACAGGAAGTCCCGCCGCCCGACGTCGCTGCGCCACAGCTCGCAGACCTGCTCGATGGCCCCCAGTACCGTCGGCGAGAACTGGAGACCGACGCCGGACGCGAGGTTCTTGCCGTTGGCCATGCCGATCTCGTCGATCGTGACCGTACGGCCCAGCTTGCGGCCGAGCGCCTCGGCGATGATCGCGGGCGCCCGTCCCCGCGGCTGCTGTCCGCGCAGCCAACGGGCCACGGACGTCTTGTCGTAGCGCAGATCGAGTCCGTGCTCGGCACCGCACATGTTGACCCGGCGGGCCAGCCCGGCGTTCGAGCAACCCGCTTCCTGAATGAGCGCCTGTAGCCGTTCGTTCGGCTGGCGTGCGACGAGAGGCCTTGCGGCCATGGCTTACCCCCTGTGGCTGCGGTGCCTGCCCACGCACCGAGTTGACGTTCTTCCACCGCCGAATCCGGCTCGGGGCACTGGCTGTGCACCGCGAAATTCCGGCCGTGAAGATCAATGCCCCGTCGGTATACCGAAAATGCGAGGCTTGCGAGGATTGCCGGGGTAAAGGCACAAGCCGACCCCACAGGTGGCTACCCAGCCCGAGCCGCGGATCCTCCCACGCGCCCCCACACGTGCACCCATGCGCCCCAAATGAGAAAACAATGCTCCTCCCCCGCGCACGCGACGCCCGTAACCGGAGGTGGGTGCGGGAGTTGTGTTCAGCGTGGAAGAGACGATCCCGGCCACCGAAGCCGCACAGATTCCGAAGCAGCGCGGCGAAACGCTGCTGGAGACCGCCGTTCGCTACGCCGAGGAACGCCACTGGGACGTGTTCCCCGGGACCTGGCTGGAGGCCGTCGACGGCGTGCAGTACTGCTCCTGTGGCGATGCCGCCTGCCCCGCGCCCGGGGCGCACCCCGCGCGCCCCGACTGGGCGACGCAGGCGACGGGAAGCGCGACCGTCGCGCGCCGGATGTGGCAGAAGCAGCCCACCGCGTCGATCCTGCTGCCGACGGGGCGGACCTTCGACGCGATCTCCGTCCCGGAGACGGCCGGGTTTCTGGCGCTGGCCCGGATGGAGCGGATGGAGTTGTCGCTGGGGCCGGTGACGTTGACGCCGGACCGCCGGATGAACTTCTTCGTCCTGCCGGGTGCGTCGGTGAAGATTCCCGATCTGGTGCGCAAGCTGGGGTGGTCGGTCGGGTCGCTGGACCTGGTGGCGCTCGGGGAGGGGGCGTATGTCGCCGGGCCGCCCACCCGGTTCGGGTCCCGGGGGGCTGTGCAGTGGGCCTGCCGGCCGACGCCGGCGAACCGGTGGCTGCCGGATGCGGAGGAGTTGATCTCGCCGCTCGCCTATGCGTGTGGGCGGGACAGGTAGTTCGGCGGCTACCGGTCGTACGTGGTTGCTCACGCGGTTCCCCGCGCCCCTGGGTGGGCCACCTGACCGTAGGGTTCGTGCATGACGTCAGCCGCCGTACGCGTTCACGGGCTCTGGAAGCGGTTCGGGCAGCAGGTCGCTGTCGCCGGGATCGATCTGGAGTTGCCCGCGGGGAAGTTCATCGGGCTCGTGGGGCCCAATGGCGCCGGGAAGACCACCACTCTCTCCATGGTGACCGGGCTGCTGCGGCCCGATCAGGGGTCCGTCGAGGTGGTCGGGCGCGATGTGTGGCGGGACCCCGTCGAGGTGAAGGCCCGGATCGGGGTGCTGCCGGAAGGGCTTCGGCTCTTCGAGCGGCTGTCCGGGCGTGAACTCCTCGGGTACACCGGGCGGTTGCGCGGGCTCCCCGGGGCCGAGGTCGACAAGCGGGCCACTCAGCTGCTCGACGTGCTCGACCTGGCCGGGGCCCAGCACAAGCTGGTCGTCGACTACTCGACCGGGATGCGCAAGAAGATCGGGCTCGCTGCGGCGCTTCTGCACAACCCGGAAGTGCTCTTCCTGGACGAGCCGTTCGAGGGCGTCGATCCCGTCTCCGCCCAGACGATCCGGGGCGTCCTGGAGCGCTACACCGCCTCCGGCGCGACCGTCGTCTTCTCCTCCCATGTCATGGAGCTCGTCGAGTCGCTGTGCGACTGGGTCGCCGTCATGGCAGCCGGACGCATCCGGGCCCACGGCCCGCTCACCGAGGTGCGCGGCGAGGCCGCCTCGTTGCAGCAGGCGTTCCTCGAACTCGTCGGCGCGAACGGCCGCGACACCACCCTGGACCTCGACTGGCTGGGCGGCGGGTCGCGATGAGCACCGACGTGACCGCAGTCGTCGTACGGCTGAAGCTTTCGCTGCTCAGGAACGGACTGCGGCAGTCCGCAGGCCGACGGGCCGCCTACGTCGCGTCGGCGGTCGTGGTTCTCCTCTTCGCCGCGCTGCAGCTCCTCGGGCTGATCATGCTGCGCGACACCGTGCACGCCGAGTCCGTGGTCGTCATCCTGGTCGCCGTCCTCGCGCTCGGCTGGGCCGTGATGCCGCTGTTCTTCCCCGGCGGGGACGAGACCCTCGACCCGACGCGGCTGGTGATGCTGCCGCTGCGCCCCCGCCCCCTGGTCCGGGCACTGCTCGTGGCCTCCCTGGTCGGCATCGGCCCCCTGTTCACGCTCTGCCTGTTCACCGGTTCGGTGATCGCCCTCGCACACACCGGCGCGGCCTACGTCGTCGGCGTCATCGCCATCGTCCTGGCCCTGTTGGTGTGCGTGGCGCTCGCGCGGGCCGTCGCAGCCGCCAACATCCGGCTGCTGACCAGCCGTAGGGGCCGCGATCTCGCGGTGCTGAGCGGACTGGTCATCGCGGTCGGCGCACAGGTGGTCAACTTCGGGGCGCAGCGGCTCGGTTCCTCCGGCCTGGCCCAGCTCGATCCGGCGGCGGACGTGCTGCGCTGGGTGCCGCCCGCGTCCGCGATCGGCGCGGTGCGGTCGGCGAGCGAGGGGTCGTACGGGGCCGCGGCGCTTCAACTCGCGTTGAGTATGGGCGCGTTGCTGGGCCTGATCGCCGTATGGTCCCGTCATCTGACCCGGCTGATGACGTCCCCCGACGGCTCCACACTCCAGGCGGTCACCGAGTCCGCCGTACGGGAACGCGCCCAGAGCGGCCTGGCCCGTCTCCTGCCGGCCGGCCGCACCGGCACCGTCATGGAGCGCAGCCTGCGCTACGTCTGGCGCGACCCGAAGACCAAGGCGGCCTGGGTGACCTCGCTCGCGATCGGTCTGATCGTGCCGCTGTTCAACGCGCTTCAGGGCACCGGCTCGATCTACTTCGCCTGTTTCGCCGCCGGGATGCTCGGTATCCAGATGTACAACCAGTTCGGGCAGGACACGTCCGCGTTCTGGATGGTCGCGATGACGATCTCGTCCCCCCGGGACGCCTACGTCGAGCTGCGCGGCCGGGCACTGGCGCTGCTGCTGATCACGCTGCCCTACGCCGCCCTCGTCACCGTCCTGACGACCGCCCTCCTCGGCGACTGGCCCAAGCTTCCCGAGGTGCTGGGCCTGTCCTTCGCGCTGCTCGGCGCGATGCTGGCGACCGGCGCCTGGACGTCGGCCCGATTCCCGTACTCCATCCCGCAGGAGGGCTACAAGAACGTCGCCCCCGGCCAGGCCGGCCTGGCCTGGATCTCGATCTTCGGCGGCATGATCGGGGCCGCCCTGCTGTGCGCCCCCGTCATCGCGGTGGCGATCTGGCTGAACGTCAGCGAGGACGGGGACGCCTGGACCTGGCTGCTGCTGCCGGGCGGGGCGGCGTATGGGGCGGCGATCACGCTGCTGGGGCTGAGGCTGGCGGCGCCGCGGACGGCGGCCCGGCTGCCGGAGATCCTGACGGCGGTCAGCAAAGGCTGACGGTTCTCACCGACGTACCGAGCTCATAGGCGCCCGGCGTCACCCGCGGACCGCACCGCCTCGAGGAAGGGTTCGATGGCGGCGCGCCAGCCGTCAGGCTGGTCGTAGTGCACCAGGTGCCCGGCATCGGCCACCTCCGCGTACTCCCCGCGAGGCAGCACCCGCACCATCTCCTGGGCCTCGGCCCGCCCGAGCTCCCCGTCGAGGCCGCGGACGACGAGCGCGGGGCACTGCACCTGCGCCAGCTCCTCCCAGTGCGCGTCGTACACCCATGTCTCGCGGGACCGCAGCATCTGGTCCGGGACGAAGACCGGCCGCCACCCGTCCTCGCACTCGTGCATCACCTCGGCGTAGAACTCGCCCCGTGCGGGGTTCGGCCGCTCGACCCACGGGTCGTCCTCGCCGAACCATTTCCGCACATCGGCGAGGGTGGCGAAGGGAACGGGCCAGGCCCTGAACCAGTCCGACCACTCCCGCTGCGAGGCCGCGCCGAGCGCCGACGCCCGCATGTCGCAGATGATCACGCCGCGCACCAGGTCGGGCCGCCTGGCGGCGAGCTGCCAGGCGGTCAGCGCGCCCATGGCGTGGCCGATGAGGACGGCCGGGGCGAGGCCGAGCTGCTCCAGGGCGGCCTCGGCGTCGTCGACGTAGGCCTCGCGCGTGAAGGCGGCATCCGTGGGCTTCTCGCTGCGACCGTGGCCACGCTGGTCCAGCGCGACGGCGCGGTGCCGCTCGGAGAGCCGGCGGGCGGTGGAGGCCCAGTGCGAGGCGCGGCCCATCAGGCCGTGCAGTAACAGGACGCCGAGGGTGCCGTCGTGCTCTGTACTGGGGTCGGTCTTGGGAGGGTCGCCGAACTCCCAGGCCGCGAGACGTACGCCGCCGGTCCCGGTCACGTCGATGCGCCGCGCCATTGGTCTGGCCCCCCTAGCTCCGCTCGGACCGCTCGTGCCGGCCGGTCCTGTCATCCGCGTCCTGCTTGCCCTGCCTGCCGTATCTGGCGTTTCTGCCGTCGCTCGCGCGAGCACCGTGCGCCACCTGCGCCGCACGCGTCGCCGATGCCCTCGCACGCGATGTGCATGTCCTGTGTCTCTGACGTGATCTTATGCGCACATACCTGAAGCGCACGTTCCGCCCGACCCGTCACCCGCAGACTATCGAACCCCTATTCGAAAGAACCGGCTCTGCGGACAACACCCCTCATTCGAGTGACCCCCTCCAAGGATTGATCGCCATCGCCGAGGGGAGACCTTCAGCGGGAGGCGGACCGCTCGGGGAAAACGGTCCGAAGGGGATGACCTTGAGAGCTCGGGGCTCCAGGTCAGCACAGGGGAGGACAGGCCCCGGCGCCACACAGCGCCGGGGCCCTCTCCATGTTCACGGCACATCCTCGCGCCCCCTCCCCGGCCGGACGCATCACTGTCGGTCACGGCCGAGAGCCCTCAGGCCATATGCCTCACGCGACAGCCTGGCACGCGAATCCGCCGGGCGCTGTGATTCCGCGCACTGAATCTTGGAATGCAAAAGATCGACGGATCACCACAACTCCCGCTCCTTTATCAGGAATTGCACGGGAGAGAACTAAAGATGGACAGCGTGCTCAGCGCTTGGCGACGAACACATGCGAGGCCACGTCCGCCACCAGCTCGGCCGCCTCGCCACCACTGCCCACCAGCACACCGCCCGCGGACTCGGTCACGCTCACCACCGAGCCGGGCTGCACACCGGCCCGACGCAGCGTGTACATCAGCTGCGCGTCGGTCTGGATCGGCTCGCCGATCCGGCGCACCACGACCGTCTTGCCCTCGACCCCGGGGTCCAGGTCGGCCAGCGAGACCATGCCCTCGTCGAGGAACGGGTCGGCACCGTCCTTCTCGCCGAGCTCCTCGAGGCCCGGGATGGGGTTGCCGTACGGCGACTCGGTCGGGTGCCGCAGGAGCTCCAGCACCCGCCGCTCCACGGCCTCGCTCATCACGTGCTCCCAGCGACAGGCCTCGGCGTGCACCTGCTCCCACTCCAGCCCGATCACGTCGACGAGCAGACACTCGGCGAGGCGGTGCTTGCGCATGACGCGGGTGGCCAGCCGCCGTCCCTCGTCAGTGAGCTCCAGGTGCCGGTCGGTCGCGACGGACACCAGTCCGTCACGCTCCATCCGCGCCACCGTCTGGCTCACGGTCGGCCCACTCTGGTCCAGCCGCTCGGCGATCCGGGCGCGCATGGGGACCACACCTTCCTCCTCCAGCTCGAGGATGGTGCGGAGATACATCTCCGTGGTGTCGATCAGTCCGGACATACGTGCCCCTCGATTAGCTCTGCGATTAGCTCAGCCGGAAGCGAGACAGCTCCGCGGCGCGTGCGCTGGCCCTGCACTCAATTCTGCCGGATACCACTGACAACCGTGCCGAGCCGTTGAAACGAACGGGTTTCACGCCCCGGGCGGCACCCGCACCCCGACGCCCCGCGCAGGCCGCCGCGGGCACCTGACGCCGTATTGACACCGCACTGGTCCAGACCGCACGGTGATCCGCGACACACCCCCAGCCACAGCCGCCACCCCGGAGGGGCCTCGCATGAGCGACAGCAAGCCGGCCGACCAGTTCTTCGACGCCGCCATCGGCCTGCTCCAGCGGGTCCGTGCCGAGGAGGCCGAGAACATCGAGGCGGCCGGCACCCTGCTCGCCGACACGGTCGCCGACGGCGGCCGGCTCTTCGCCTTCGGCGCCGGCCACTCCTCCCTCGCCGCCCAGGACATCGTCTACCGCGCCGGCGGCCTCGCTCTGATGAACCTGCTCGCGGTCCCCGGCGTCGTGGGCGTGGACGTCATGCCCGCCACCCTCGGCTCCGCCCTCGAACGCGTCGACGGCCTCGCGAGCGTGGTCCTGGACAGCTCCCCGCTGCGCGCCGGCGACACCCTCGTCATCATCTCCCTCTCGGGCCGCAACGCCCTCCCCGTCGAAATGGCCATGACCGCCCGCGCCCTCGGCGTCAGGGTCATCGGCGTGACGTCGGTGGCGTACGCCTCGGAGACGAAGTCCCGCCATGTCTCCGGCACCTACCTCAAGGACCACTGCGACATCGTCCTCGACTCGAGGATCGCGATCGGCGACGCGGAACTCACCCTCGACACGATCCCGGCCCCCTTCGCCCCCGCGTCCACGGTCGTGACGACGGCCCTGCTCCAGGCCGTGATGGCCACGGCAGCGGCCTCCCTGGCCGCACGCGGCATCGAGCCCCCGCTCCTGCGCTCGGGCAACGTCGACGGCGGCCACGACTGGAACGGCAAGGTGTTCGAGCAGTATGGCGACCGGATCTTCTACCGGCGCTGAGCCGGCACCCCGAACCCGGGACCACTGGAGCCCGGTCCTACTCCGGGCCCAGCGCACCCGCCAGATCCAGAGCCGAGGCGATCCGCACCGCCACATCCTCCGCGTACACGGCGTCCTTACGCCCGAACGCACTGCGCCCGGCTCCCCGCAGAAACGTCACGACGCCCAGCGTCCGCCCCCGGCTCCGCAACACCGCACACAGCGCGTGCACGGCATCGGCCGGCCACTGCCGGCCTATCGCCCACTCCCGCGCCCGCTCCGCCGGCACATCCCCCGCATCGGCCCGCACCGACCCGGACCGCGCCACGCACTGCAACGCCGGATGCCCCTCCGCGTACCGCACGGGCAACCCGGCCTCCCCGCCCAGCCGGCTCGGCCCCGGCGCCCCGGAGGGCGTCATGGCGACCCGAACGAGCCGTACCGGATCGGCGGCCACCCCACCCGTCGTCGCCTCGTCGGCCACGGACCCGCCCGCGACCCGGTCGATCAGCGCGTGATCGGCGAACCCGGCCAGCGCGAAGTCCAGATGCACGGTCGCCGCCTCCGCGGGGTCCTCGCACTCCGCCGCGGCCCGCGCGGCGCGGTGCAGCTGGTTGGTCCGGAACCGCAGCAGCGCAGCCTCCTGCTCCGCGTGCTTGGCCTCGGTCGCGTCCTGGAAGAGCCAGCCCACCCCCAACGGCACGGGCTCCTCCGCGAGCGGCGAGGCCAGCCGTACGAAGCCGCACCGCCAGCAACGACGCCGCTCACCGTCCGGTGTCCGCACGCTCACCCAGATCTCGGCCGGCGCGGGCGGCGCGCCCTCCGCCAGCACATGCGTCAGCGCGCTCTCCAGCTCCTCGACCCCCTGGGCCAGCAGCTCACCCAGCGGCCGCCCCAGCACGGACGTACGCCCGATCCCCAGGGCCCGGGCCGCGTGAGCGTTCACAACGGCCGGCCGCAGATCCGCGTCGACGAGCACCACACCCCACGACGCGTCCTCGAACAACGCCTCGCTCAACGCGATCGACCGCTCCAGATCGATCTGCGCGTGCACCTCGCTGAAGGCGCAGTACACCCCGGCGGGCTTCCCGTCGGGGCCCCGTACGGCCGCCGACTGCGTACGGACGAGCACCCGCCCGCCGTCCTTGGTCAGCAGCGCGAACTCATTCACCTGCCGTCCGGGAGCGTCCATGGCGGACATCAGCCGCCCCTCGACCTCCTCGGCGTCGGCCTCGCGCACCGCCCACCCGGCGAACCCGTGCCGCCCGACGGCCTCGGCCGCGGTCCATCCCAGGATCCGCTCGGCCTCACGGTTCCAGTGCGTGACGACCCCGTCCCCGTCGAAGGCGCACAGGGCCGCGTCCATCCCGTCCAGCAGCGCGGCCAACAGATCCGAGCCGCCTGCCGAACCCTCCGAACCAGCCGACGAACCGGCCGGACCGTCCCGCTCGGGCTCGTCCGGCCCCAGCTCGTCGGTGGTCCCACTACGCCGGGAAGCACTCACATGGACCCCCTGCCAAGCTGCGTCCGCACGTACGACGCGTCGGTTCGCTCACTCGCAATCATCTAACTGGAACGTGACCCAGCACACACCGAGTTCCCCAAGATTGAAGGAATCGTTGTACGAGCCGTTGATGCGACTACTCGGTCGGGTTGCTGCTTTGTCATGCACGGAACGCTAGGTGACCAGCGCCAACAGTTCCAAGAAAAAAGTGGTTGATCCGCGGCGGCCCGCTTCCTAGTGTGTGGTGCACACGAGAAGGGAGGTGGTTCGGCAGATGTATGAATACCGGACGCGTGAGGTGACTGCGGGCTAGCGGCCCGTCACCACACCCAGTGCGGTGCCGGACCAGCACGTGAGAGAAGCGTGCAGCCGGCCCAATCCCAGCAGTCACCCGACCCGCGAGCTCGCCGGTACGTCCGGCCGGCTCCTCCGCCACGGGCGGAGGAACCCGAGCTCGCGGGTCGTCTGCGTATCCCGGGACCGGTGGCCGTCGAAGGCCGCAAGCCGGACGAGTTCAGTCGTCATCGTCGCTCTCGTCACCGTCGTCGTCCTGCTGCGCCTGGCGTCGCTGCTGTTCTTCCCGCTCCTGCTCGCGCCGCTGTTCCCGCCTCTCCTGCTCGCGGGCCTCCTCCTCTGCCTTCCTGTCCTCGTCCTGCCCCTTGCGGTGGGCGGATGTCTCCGACGCCGGGCTCGCCGAGGTGACCGGTGACGGGCTCGAATCCAAGGGGGACACGGAGGCGGAGACGCTGGGGCCGGGCGCGCCATCGGGCTTCGTGCCGTCCGCCGCGGTGTTGTCCGGCGAGAACCACAGCATGCCGAGAAGCATCGCGGCCACGAAGAGCGCCGCCGCGGCGATCGTGACCGCCACCCGCCGCGTCCCGTCCCCGGAGCGCGCCCGCGCCCTGGCACGGGACCGGGATCGGGCTCCGGAGGCGGCGCGCTGGGTCGGGCGGCCCTGCGCGGACGGCAGCATGTACGTGGTCGGGTTGCTGATCTCCCCCACCTGCTGAGACCCGGCCGTGGACGCCGCGACGGCCGTCGGCCGCCGGGACGGCGGGGCCGCGGCCGGCAGCGGCTCGGGGCGGCCCTGCCAGGCGCCCTCGGCGAACCAGTCGGCCGCCTGCTGGGCGGCAGGGCGGTGTTCGGGTTCCTTGGCGAGCAGGCCGAGGAGGTAGCTCTCGAACGCGGGCGGCAGGTCGGCCACGCCCAGTTCGCGGGGCGGCACGGGGGCGGCGTCGAGGTGCTGGTGCAGGATGGCGACGGCGGTGTCGGCGTGGAACGGCGGGCGTCCGGTGAGCAGTTGGTAGAGCACACAGCCCAGCGCGTAGACGTCGGAGGCCGGGCTCGCCGGCTTACCGAGGGCCCGCTCGGGGGCGAGGTAGAGGCTCGTGCCGACGATCTGCCCGGTGGCGGTCAGCGCGGCGCCGGGGTCGTCCATGAAGCGCGCGATCCCGAAGTCACCGATCTTGAGGGTGCCGTCGGCGTCCAGCAGCAGGTTGCCCGGCTTGATGTCGCGGTGGACGATGCCCTGCCGGTGCGCGGCGGCCAGCCCCGCGGCGGCCTGGGCGGCGACCAGGGCCACGCGCTCGGCGGACTGCGCGCCGGACAGCGTCAGCAGCCGCGCGAGGCTGTCGCCCTCGACGAGCTCCATCACCAGGTAGAGCCGGTTGTCGTGCTCGCCGAAGTCCCGTACGCCGACCACGTTCGGATGGTCGATGCGGGCGGCGGTCTGCGCCTCCAGCCGGAACCTGGACGTGGCGGTGGGGTCGGAGTCCTGGGGCAGCAGGAGCTTGACGGCGACATGCCGGGCGAGCGTCTCGTCGTAGGCCCGCCAGACCTCCCCCATCCCGCCGCGCCCGATCGACTCGCCCAGCCGGTAGCGGCCCGCTATCAGCACCAAGTCCCCATCCCCCATGCCCTAAGACGTCTCGATCGCCGCAGGCCGTAACTCACCACGTAGGGACGGGTGATGGTGGGATGCCGCAGCCGCCCCAGCATACTGGCGGAGCGGATCAGTCACGTTCCGTACGCACTCTTCGCCGGCACGTCGCCTGGCGGCGTCACGCGGGCCGGACCGGCCCGCGTGAGCCGCTCGACGAACTCGGCGAACTCAACGAACTCGGCGAGCGACTACGCGCGCGTGGGTCTCAGTGCGCGATGTCCGCGTAGCCCTCGACCTCGCGGGGGTTGCGCGGGCCCGGGCCCACGTAGCGCGCGGAGGGGCGCACGAGGCGGCCGGTGCGCTTCTGTTCCAGGATGTGCGCCGCCCAGCCCGCCGTACGGGCACAGGTGAACATCGAGGTGAACATGTGTGCCGGGACCTCGGCGAAGTCCAGCATGATGGCGGCCCAGAACTCCACGTTCGTGGCCAGGACCCGGTCCGGACGGCGGTTGTGCAGCTCCTCCAGGGCCGCCTTCTCCAGGGCCTCGGCGACCTCGAAGCGGGGCGCGCCGAGCTCGCGGGCGGTGCGGCGCAGGACGCGGGCGCGGGGGTCCTCGGCGCGGTAGACGCGGTGGCCGAAGCCCATGAGGCGTTCGCCGTTGTCGAGGGTCTGCTTCACATAGGCCTCGGCGTCGCCGGTGCGCTCGATCTCCTCGATCATGTGCAGCACACGGGAGGGCGCGCCGCCGTGCAGCGGGCCGGACATGGCTCCTACGGCGCCGGAGAGGGCCGCGGCCACATCGGCGCCGGTGGAGGCGATGACGCGGGCCGTGAAGGTGGAGGCGTTCATGCCGTGTTCGGCGGCGGACGTCCAGTAGGCGTCCACGGCGGCCACGTGCTTGGGGTCGGGCTCGCCGCGCCAGCGAATCATGAAGCGCTCGACCACGGACTGGGCCTTGTCGATCTCGCGCTGCGGGACCATCGGCAGGCCCTGCCCGCGCGCGGACTGGGCGACGTAGGACAGAGCCATGACGGCGGCTCGCGCCAGGTCCGCCCGCGCCTGCTCCTCGTCGATGTCCAGCAGGGGTTTGAGGCCCCACACGGGGGCCAGCATGGCGAGCGCGGACTGGACGTCGACGCGGATGTCGCCGGAGTGCACGGGAATCGGGAAGGGCTCGGCGGGCGGCAGTCCGGGCCGGAAGGCACCGTCGACGAGCAGCCCCCAGACATTGCCGAACGAGACGTGGCCGACCAGATCCTCGATGTCGACGCCTCGGTACCGGAGAGCGCCGCCCTCCTTGTCCGGTTCGGCGATCTCCGTCTCGAACGCGACGACTCCTTCGAGCCCGGGTACGAAATCGGACATCAGGCGGCTCCTCGTGATGTGTGGGACGGATGGGGTTGTGGGTGGAACGAGAACATGTCAATCGGCAGATGGGCGTATGCCGGTGGATCCACGGTCACGGACTCGGATTCCGGGTGTGCGAAATCCGGGCCTCGGCGGACTCGCGGTCCGGGGCGTACCCCTGTGATGCCCCGTGCGGCCGACGGTCATCCAACCCGAACGACATCAGAACGATAACCCTGAGTGCCACCCTTGGGGAGCCTTTGCGGCACTGAGTGCCACGCGTGACGCAGGACACCGTGCCGGACGGCGTCCGTTCGGATACGGCAAGATGACCGCGTGACCGACCGAGACGCCGTCGCCTTCGATCCCGCCCAGCCCGTCCCCGACCCCGCCGCGATGCGCAAGCACTACCGGGCGCAGGGCCTCGCCGAGACCGATCTGGCAGCCACTCCGGTGGCCCAGTTCGCGCGCTGGTTCAAGCAGGCCGCGGCCGAGGCCCATCTCTTCGAGCCGAACGCGATGATCGTCTCCACCGCGGACGCCGAGGGGCGGCCCAGCTCGCGCACGGTGCTGCTGAAGCAGTTCGACGAACAGGGCTTCGTCTTCTTCACCAACTACGACTCCCGCAAGGCCCGCGACCTCGCCGACAACCCGTACGTCTGTCTGCTCTTCCCCTGGCATCCGATGGCCCGCCAGGTCATCGTCACGGGCGTGGCGCGACGCACCGGGCGCGACGAGACGGCCGCCTACTTCCGCACCCGCCCGCACGGCTCCCAGCTCGGCGCCTGGGCCAGCGCCCAGTCCTCGGTCATCGCCACCCGCACCGACCTCGACGCCTCCTACGCCGAGCTGACCGCCCGCTATCCCGAGGGCGAGCAGGTGCCGGTGCCGCCGAACTGGGGCGGCTTCCGGGTGGCCCCGCAGACCGTGGAGTTCTGGCAGGGCCGGGAGAACCGGCTGCACGACCGGCTGCGGTACGTGGCGGAGCAGGACGGCGGATGGCGGGTGGAGCGGCTCAGCCCGTGACCCGACCCGCCCTCGGGCTCTGATCTTGCCCGAGAGATGGGCCGTGCGGTGTCCGCCCAGCAGCCCGGCACTGACAGTCCCGGCCCTCGCGCGGTCGACCCCCTCAGCCCAGCGCCTCCCCCAGCAACCCCGCCCACTGCGCCACCACCCGGTCGCGGCGGGACGTGTCGTCCGTGAGGAGGTTGGCCAGGCCCAGGCCGCGGGCCATGTCCAGGAGGCCCTGGACCGTCTCCCGGACTCCGGGTTCTGACTCGTCCGCGCCCAGCAGGTCCACCGCGATCCGGTGGGTCTCGCGGCCGACGCGGGCCTCCAGTTCGGTGACCCGGGGGCGGAGCTGGTCCTCGTTCGAGGCCGCCACCCACAGATGCAGGGCCGCGCGGAACAGCGGGCCGGTGTAGAGGTCGACGAGGGCGGAGACGACCGCGCGGCGGTCGCCGGCGGCACCCTGCGGGAACAGGGCGCGCAGGGCCGTCGAGCGTTCCTCGGCGACGTATTCGACGGCCGCCGTGAAGAGGTCCTCGCGGGTCGGGAAGTGGTGCTGCGCGGCGCCTCGGGAGACGCCGGCGCGTTCGGCGACGACGGAGACCGTGGAGCCGGCCCAGCCGTGTTCGGCGAGACAGGCCACGGCGGCTTCCAGGAGCCGCTGCCGGGTGGCGCGGCTGCGGTCCTGCTTGGGCACGCGGTCCACTCGGTCCGCACGGTCGCCGACTGTGCTCACACCACCCATTCCGGATCCCGTCGTTCGAGGAAGGCCGTCATCCCCTCGCGGGCCTCGGCGGAGGAGAACAGCCGGGCCGAGAGCGCGGTCAGGCCGGCCGCGTCCCGGTCGAAGGTTTCCAGCACCTTAGCCGTGAGCAGCGCCTTCGTCTCGGCCAGGGCCTGCGGGGAGGAGCGGCGCAGGCCGTCGAGGAGGGGGGCGAGGGTCTCGTCGACGTCCTCGCCCTCGGCCGTGAGCAGGCCGATGCGGGCCGCCTCCGGCGCGCTGAAGCGTTCGCCGGTGAGGTAGTAGCGGGCCAGGGCACGGGGGTCCGTGCGGGGCAGGAGGGGCAACGAGATCACCGCGGGGGCCACTCCGATGCGGACCTCCGTGAAGGCGAAGGTGGCCTCGCGGGACGCCGCCGCCAGGTCGCAGGCCGCGAGCAGGCCGAGGCCGCCCGCGCGTACGTGGCCGGTGACGCGGGCGACGACCGGTTTGCGCAGTTCGACGATCTGCCTCAGCAGGGCCACCAGCCCGTCCGGGGGCGGCGGGTCCCGCAGGTCGGCGCCCGCGCTGAAGGTGTTGCCGGCGTGGGTGAGGACGATCGCTCGTACGTCGGTGTCCTTGGCGCAGTCCGTCAGCGCGTCGGTCAGCTCGCCCACGAGGGCCGCCGAGAGCGCGTTGCGGTTGTGCGGGGAGTTCAGGGTGAGGGTTTCCACGGCACGCGCGCGTGCCCGGTCGATCAGCGTCATGTGCTCTCCTTGGGCGCCCGCAGTTCGCGGCGCAGGATCTTGCCCGAGGCCGCGCGCGGGACGCCGTCGATGAAGGTGACCTGGCGGACGCGCTTGTACGGGGAGACGCGTTCGGCGACGTACATCATGACCTCGCCCTCGGAGAGGTCGGTCGCGGACGGCTGGCGGACCACATAGGCGTGCGGCACCTCGTTTCCGTCGTCGTTGTAGGCGCCGACCACAGCCGCGTCCGCGATGCCGGGGTGGGTGAGCAGGAGTGCCTCCAGTTCGGCGGGCGCCACCTGGAAGCCCTTGTACTTGATGAGCTCCTTGACGCGGTCCACGACGAACAGCCAGCCGTCGGCGTCCGCATGGCCCACGTCCCCGGTGTGCAGCCAGCCGTCGGTGTCGATCATCGCCGCGGTGGCGTCGGGGCGGCCGAGGTAGCCCTTCATGACCTGCGGACCGCGGATGAGGATCTCGCCGGACTCGCCGACGCCGAGGTCCTTGTCGGGGTCGTCGAGGGAGACGATGCGCATCTCGGTGCCGGCGATGAGCCTGCCGACGGTGCCCGCGGGCGCGTCGTGCATGTCGGCGAGCGGGACGACGTGGGTCCCGGGGGACAGTTCCGTCATGCCGTACGCCTGGCCGACCGGCGGCAGTCCGAGGCGCTCGGAACAGGCGGCGGCGAGGGCCGCGTCCAGGGGCGCGGCGGCGCTGATGATGTACCTCAGCGACGACAGGTCGTACTGCGCGACCAGCGGGTGCTTGGCGAGGGCCAGGACGATCGGCGGGGCGACGTACAGGCCGGTGATGCGGTGGTTCTGGAGGGCCGCGAGGAAGGTCTCCAGGTCGAAGCGGGGCAGCACGACGACGGTGGCGCCCACCCTCAAAGGGGCGTTCATCAGTGCTGTGAGGCCATAGATGTGGAAGAAGGGCAGTACGGCGAGGATGCGGTCGCCCGGGCCTGCCGAGATCGCGGGTTCCAGCTGGGCGAGGTTGGTGGCGATCTGGCGGTGGGTGAGCATCACGCCCTTGGGGATGCCCGTGGTGCCGGAGGAGTACGGCAGGGCCGCGACGTCCGTCACGGGGTCGATGTCGACCACCGGCTCCGGGGCGGCGGACGCCAGCATGTCGATGAGCGAGCGGTGTCCCGGTGCGCTGTCGCACACGAAGATCTCCTGGACGCCGCCGGCGAGTTCGGCGGCCCGGCGTGCCGCCTCCAGCAGCGGCGACACGGTGACGATCCAGCGGGCCGCCGAGTCCTTCAGCTGCTTGGCGAACTCCTCGGGCGTGGCGAGCGGGTGCACGGTCGTGACGGAGGCACCCGCGCGCGTGGCGGCGTAGAACGCCGTCGGGAAGGCGACCGTGTTCGGGCTGTGCAGGGCGAGCACGTCGCCCTTGCGCACGCCCGCCTCGGCTAGACCGGCGGCGACGCGCCGGTGGAAGCGGTCGAGCTGCTCGTAGGTGAGGGTGGTGCCGTCCGTGCCGTCCACGAGCGCGGGCGTGTCCCCGAACTCGGCGGCCCGGCCCAGCACGGCCTCGTGGATGGGGAGTTCTACGGCCGGGACGTCTGCGTACTCGCTGCGGAACACGGTTCCTCCTCGCGACACGGCGCCGGACGGCGCCGGTCAGTACGACTTGGGCAGGCCCAGGGTCTGGTGGGAGACGTAGTTGAGAATCATCTCCCGGCTCACCGGAGCAATACGAGCCACGCGCGCCGCCGTTATCAACGAGGCGAGCCCGAATTCGCGGGTGAGGCCGTTGCCGCCGAGGGTGTGCACGGCCTGGTCGACCGCCTTCACACAGGCCTCCCCGGCCGCGTACTTGGCCATGTTGGCGGCCTCACCGGCGCCGACGTCGTCCCCTGCGTCGTACAGGTAGGCCGCTTTCTGCATCATCAGGCGGGCCAGTTCCAGGTCGATGTGCGCCTGCGCGAGGGGGTGCGCGATGGCCTGGTGGGCGCCGATGGGGGCCTTCCAGACGGTGCGGTCGCGGGCGTACTCGAGGGCGCGGGCGAGGGCGTAGCGGCCCATGCCGATCGCGAAGGCGGCCGTCATGATGCGTTCGGGGTTGAGGCCGGCGAAGAGCTGGAGCAGGCCCGCGTCCTCGTCGCCGACGAGGGCGTCGGCCGGGAGCCGTACGTCGTCGAGGGTGAGCTCGAACTGCTTCTCGGCGGCGTTCAGTTCCATGTCGATCTGGCGGCGCGTGAAGCCTTCGGCGTCGCGCGGGACCATGAACAGGCAGGGTTTGAGATTGCCGGTGCGGGCGTCTTCCGTGCGGCCGACGATGAGGGTCGCGTCCGCGATGTCGACGCCGGAGATGAAGACCTTGCGGCCGGTCAGGAGCCAGTCTCCGCTGTCCGGGTCGCGGCGGGCCGTGGTGGTGATGCGGTGGCTGTTTGAACCGGCGTCCGGCTCCGTGATGCCGAAGGCCATGGTGCGGGTGCCATCGGCGAGGCCCGGGAGCCACTGTCGTTTCTGTTCCTCGGTGCCGAAGCGGGCGATGACCGTGCCGCAGATCGCCGGGGACACGACCATCATCAGCAGGGGGCAGCCCGCGGCGCCGAGTTCTTCGAGGACGATGGAGAGTTCGGCTATGCCGTCGCCACCGCCTCCGTACTCCTCGGGGAGGTTGACGCCGAGGTAGCCGAGTTTGGCTGCCTCCGACCAGAGGGTCTCGCGGTCGTAGGTGCGGCCGTGGCGCTTGCCGAGGGCGGCTACGGCGGATCGCAGGGCCTTGTGTTCATCGGATTCGAGAGAGAGGGGCATGGGGGCTCCTTCCGGCTGCGGGTTGTGTGTGGTTGCTCGCGCTCACGCGGCGGTAGCCGCAAATTGATACAGCCCCGCGCCCCTAAGGGGTCGGCTGCACTACTGCCAGTAGGGCGCCGACCGTCACCTGTTGTCCGGGCATGGCGTGCAGGGCCGTCAGCGTTCCTGCGCCCGGCGCCGTGATCTTGTGTTCCATCTTCATCGCCTCCAGCCAGAGCAGGGGCTGGCCGGCCTCCACTGCCGTGCCCTCGGTCAGGCCGTCGGCTACGCGGACGACCGTGCCCGGCATGGGGGCCAGGAGGGAGCCCGGTGCGTGCTGGGCCGTGGGGTCGGGGAAGCGGGGCAGTGCGGTGAGGCGGGTGGTGTTCACGTGGATCTCGTCGCCGTACCTCGCGACCTCGAAGTTCCTGCGTACGCCGTCCACTTCGAGTACGACGAGGGCGGCGTCGGCGTGCAGGACGCGCACTCCGTCCGCCTCCAGGCCCGCGCGGGTGTGGCGGTAGTGGACCTCGATCTCCTCGCCGGCCGCCTCGTAGCGCTTGGTCTGGGGCTGGGAGGGGACGTTGCGGAAGCCGCCGAAGCGGGAGCGGGCGTGGGCGTCGGCGAGGGCCGCGGCGAGCGGGGCGTGCGGGTCGGGGGCCGGCTCGGTGAGCTCGGTGAGGTGGCGGTCGTAGAAGCCGGTGTCCATGCGGGCGGTCGTGAACTCCTTGTGCCGCAGGGAGCGGACGAGGAGGTCGCGGTTGGTGGGCGGGCCGTGGACGGCGGCGCGGGCCAGGGCGCCGGCCAGGGCACGGATCGCCTCCGCGCGCGTGGGGGCGTGTGCGACGGCCTTGGCGAGCATCGGGTCGTAGTGGACGCCGATCTCGTCGCCGTCGGTGAAGCCGGTGTCCAGGCGGATGCCGTCGGGGACGGCGAGGCGGTGCAGGGTGCCGGTCTGCGGGGCCCAGTCGCGGGCCGGGTCCTCGGCGTACAGGCGGGCCTCGACGGCGTGGCCACGCGCGCGGGGCGGCTCCTCGTCGAGGGCGTGTCCCTCGGCGACGCGGAGCTGGAGGGCGACCAGGTCGACGCCGTACACGGCCTCGGTGACGGGGTGTTCCACCTGGAGGCGGGTGTTCATCTCCAGGAAGTGCGCGGTGTCCCCGGCGACGAGGAACTCGACGGTTCCGGCGCCGACGTAGCCGACGGCCCGTGCGGCGCGTACGGCCATCTCGTACAGGGAGTCGGTGAGTTCGGGGGGCAGGCCCGGCGCCGGGGCCTCCTCGATCACCTTCTGGTGGCGCCGCTGGAGGGAGCAGTCGCGGATGCCGAGCGCCCAGACCGTGCCGTGGGTGTCGGCGACGATCTGCACCTCCACGTGCCGGCCGTCCTCCAGGTAGGGCTCGACGAAGACCTCGTCGTCGCCGAAGGCGCTGTGGGCCTCGGCGCGCGCGGCCTCGAGTTCGGCGTCCAGGTCCGCGAGCCGCCGTACGACCCGCATGCCACGCCCGCCGCCGCCCGCGGCCGCCTTCACCAGGACCGGCAGGTCCGCCTCGGTGACCTCGCCCAGCGGCTCGACGCCCATCAGCTCCTTGGCGCGCGTCTTGGACGCCATCGCCTCGATCGCCTCCGGGGCGGGACCGATCCAGGTGAGTCCGGCGTCGAGGACCGCGCGCGCGAAGTCGGCGTTCTCGGAGAGGAATCCGTAGCCGGGGTGCACCGCGTCCGCGCCGGCCGCGAGTGCCGCCTTCACGATCAGGTCACCGCGCAGATACGTCTCGGAGGGCGCCGATCCCGGCAGCCGTACCGCCGTGTCGGCCACGCGCGTGTGGAGGGCGTTCGCGTCGGCGTCCGAATGCACGGCGACCGTCCGGATTCCCCACTCACGGCAGGTGCGGAAGACCCGGCAGGCGATCTCGCCCCGGTTGGCCACGAGCACAGAAGTGATCACTGGTGATCCCTCACATCCGGAAGACGCCGAAGCCACCGCGCGCGCCCTCGTACGAAGCGGTGTGGATGGCGGACAGACACATACCGAGGACCGTGCGGGTGTCGCGCGGGTCGATGACCCCGTCGTCGTACAGCCGCCCGGACAGGAACATCGGCAGCGACTCGGACTCGATCTGCTGCTCCACCATCGCCCGCAGCGCCGCGTCGCCCTCCTCGTCGTACGGCAGTCCCTTCGCGGCCGCCGACTGGCGGGCGACGATCGAGAGCACGCCGGCGAGCTGCTGGGGCCCCATGACGGCCGACTTGGCGCTGGGCCAGGCGAAGAGGAAGCGGGGGTCGTAGGCGCGGCCGCACATGCCGTAGTGGCCGGCGCCGTAGGACGCGCCCAAGAGGACCGAGAGATGGGGCACGCGGCTGTTGCTGACCGCGTTGATCATCATCGCGCCGTGCTTGATGATGCCGCCCTGCTCGTACTGGCTGCCCACCATGTAGCCGGTGGTGTTGTGCAGGAACAGCAGCGGGATGTCACGCTGGTTGGCGAGCTGGATGAACTGGGCGGCCTTCTGCGACTCCTCGCTGAACAGGACCCCCTGGGCGTTCGCCAGCACGCCGATCGGATAGCCGTGCAGGGCCGCCCAGCCGGTGGTCAGGCTCGTGCCGTACATCGGTTTGAACTCGTCGAAGTCGGAGGCGTCGACGATCCGGGCGATGACCTCGCGCGGGTCGAAGGGGGTACGCAGGTCGCCGGGCACGATGCCGAGCAGCTCGTCGGCGTCGTACTTGGGCGGCTCGGCCGGGCCCGGATCGCCGTACGCCTTGCGGTGGTTGAGGCGGGCGACCACACGCCGTGCCTGGCGCAGCGCGTCCGGTTCGTCGACGGCGAAGTAGTCGGCGAGACCCGACACGCGCGCGTGCATCTCCGCGCCGCCCAGCGACTCGTCGTCGCTCTCCTCGCCGGTCGCCATCTTCACCAGGGGCGGGCCGCCGAGGAACACCTTGGCGCGCTCCTTGACCATGATCACGTGGTCGGACATGCCGGGGACGTACGCGCCGCCGGCCGTCGAGTTGCCGAAGACGACCGCGACGGTGGGGATCCCGGCCGCCGACAGCCGCGTCAGGTCCCGGAAGATGGCGCCTCCGGGGATGAAGATCTCCTTCTGGGACGGCAGGTCGGCGCCGCCCGACTCGACGAGGTTGACGACGGGCAGCCGATTGGCCAGGGCGATGTCGTTCGCGCGCAGGGCCTTCTTCAGCGACCAGGGATTGCTCGCTCCGCCGCGCACGGTCGGGTCGTTGGCCGTGATCAGGCACTCCACGCCCGCGACGACCCCGATACCGGTCACGAGGGACGCCCCGACCGCGTAGTCGCTGCCCCACGCGGCCAGCGGGGACAGCTCCAGAAACGGTGTGTCGGGGTCGAGGAGCAGCTCGATGCGCTCGCGGGCCAGCAGCTTGCCGCGCTTTCGGTGCCGTTCGACGTACTTCTCCCCGCCGCCCGCGAGGGCCTTGGCGTGCTCGGCGTCGAGTCCGGCGAGCTTGGCGAGCATGGCCTCGCGGTTGGCCGTGTGTTCGGGGCTCTTCGGGTCCAGGGAAGAGGCGAGGACGGTCACAGGAGGATCTCCGGTATGTCGAGGTGGCGGCTGCGCAGCCATTCGCCGAGGGCCTTGGCCTGCGGGTCGAAGCGGTGCTGGGCGGCCACGCCCTCGCCGAGGATGCCCTCGACGACGAAGTTGAGGGCGCGGAGGTGCGGCAGCGGGTGCCGGGTGACCTTCAGCCGACCGCTCTCGGGGATGAGCTCCCGGAACCGGTCGGCCGTGAGCTCGTGCGCGAGCCACCGCCAGGCGTCGTCCGTGCGCACCCAGACACCGACGTTGGCGTTGCCGCCCTTGTCGCCGCTGCGGGCTCCCGCGACGAGACCGAGGGGTGCGCTTCGGGTGGGCCCGGTCGGCAGCGGCTCCGGCAGGGGTGGTTCGGGCACGTCGTTGAGTACGGCGGTGTCGTGGGCCGGCGGCACAGGGACCCGGCGTCCGTCGTGGAGGACGGCCATATGGTCGACGGCACCATGGGGGACGTACACATCCTCGAAGACCCCATAGGGTGAGCCCTTTCCGGGTGGCGCCAGCACATGGAAGCCGGGGTAGCTGGCCAGCGCCAGTTCCACGGCCGCCCCGCCCAGCGCTCGCCCGACGGTCTCCTGATCCCGGTCGCGCACGACGAGCCGCAGCAGCGCGCTCGCCGTCTCCTCGGTCGGTGCGTCGGGCCGGTCGGTGCGGACGAGGTCCCAACGGATGTCGGCGGGCGGTGACTTGGCGAGCGCGTCCGTCATCTGCTCGCGCACGAGAGCGGCCTTGGCCTCGATGTCGAGGCCGGTGAGCACGAAGGCGACCTCGCCCCGGAAGCCGCCGAGACGGTTGACGCCGACCTTGAGGGTCGGAGGCGGGGCCTCACCGCGTACGCCCTCGACGCGGACGCGATCGGGGCCGTCCTGGGTGAGCCGTACGGTGTCCAGGCGCGCGGTGACGTCCGGTCCCGCGTACCGGGCACCCGCCGTCTCGTACAGCAGCTGGGCCGTGACCGTGCCGACGTCGACGAAGCCGCCGGTGCCGGGGTGCTTGGTGATGACGCAGGTGCCGTCCTCATGGAGCTCGGCGAGCGGGAAGCCGGGGCGGCGCAGGTCGCCACCGGTCTTGTGGAACTCGTGGAAGAAGGCGTAGTTGCCGCCGGTCGCCTGTGCCCCGCACTCCAGCACATGTCCGGCGACCACAGCACCCGCGAGCCGGTCGTGGTCGCCGGGCGCCCACCCGAAGTGGGCGGCGGCGGGCCCGGTGACCAGGGCCGCGTCCGTCACCCGCCCGGTGACGACGATGTCCGCGCCCTCCCGCAGACAGGCGGTGATGCCGAAGCCGCCGAGGTAGGCGTGCGCGGCGAGGCTGCCGGGGTGGGCGGCGGTGAGGTCGTCGCCCTCGACGTGGGCGACACGGACGGGAACGCCCAGCCGGTCGGCCAACTGCCGTACGGAGTCCGCCAGTCCGGCCGGGTTGAGGCCGCCCGCGTTGGCGACGATCCTGACGCCCCGCTCGTGGGCGAGGCCGAGGCATTCCTCCAACTGCCGCAGGAAGGTGCGGGCGTATCCGGCGCCCGGGTCCTTCAGCCGGTCGCGGCCGAGAATGAGCATCGTCAGCTCGGCGAGATAGTCGCCGGTGAGGACATCGAGGTCGCCGCCGGTGAGCATCTCGCGCATGGCGTCGAAGCGGTCGCCGTAGAAGCCGGAGGCGTTGCCGATCCGCAGCGGTCGGGGAGCGGACGTCACTGCGCAGCCCCCTTCGCCGCGCGGCCCTCGCCCGGCGGACCGGCGAAGACCTGGGCGATGTCGAACCAGCGGTCGGCGTCGGCGCCTTCGGCGCGCAGGGCGAGGTCGGAGCGGTGGGCGCGCTGGGTGACCAGGAGGCAGAAGTCGAGGGCGGGGCCGGTCACGCGCTGCGGGGCGTCCTCGGGGCCGTAGGTCCACAACTCGCCCGAGGGGGAGACGAGCTCGACGCGGAAGGCGTCGAGGGGTGCCGGGAGTCCGTGCACCCCGAAGGCGAAGTCCCTGGTCCGCACCCCGATCCACACCACATGCCTGATCCGATCGGTGGGTGTGCGCACCACACCGAGTGCTTCGGCGACATCCAGACCGTGGGCCCAGGTCTCCATGAGCCGGGCCGTGGCCATGGAGGCGGCGGACATGGGTGGGCCGTACCAGGGGAACTTCGCGCCGCGCGGCGCCTCACGCAGTGCCGTGTCGAGCGCGGCCCTCCCCTCGCGCCATCCCGCCAGCAGCTCGGCGGGCGGTCGCCGGGCCCCCTCCTCCGCTCCCTCGTCGACGAAGGACCCCGGCGTCGTCAGGGCCTTCTCCACCAGCGTGTGGAACGCCTCCACGTCGGTCACCGCCAGCAGCGCCGAGTGGTCCGTCCACCCGAGGTGCGCGATCTGGTGGGCGACGCTCCAGCCTGGCGCCGGAGTGGCGAGCGCCCACTGCTGCGGGCTCAACCCGGCGACGAGCCGGTCGAGTTCCTCGCTCTCCTCGCGCAGATCGTCGAACACGGGCGTCGGATCGGACACGGTGCGCTCCCCTCGGGGCACGGCGGTGTGCGGTGCGGTGCGGCGTGGTGAGGAGCATGGCAGCGCGCACGAAAACAAGCAAGCATGCTTGCATTAATTGAGAAGTGTTCACCCTGGGCAGGGTGTCGGTGTGGCGTGCGGTGTGGCGTGCGCTCAATACACTCGGCCGTCGCGTCTGTTGCATCAGCAACGCGTCGATCACACACACCGGTCGCGCGCATCGGTCATATCGGGGGAGACACACGGATGAGCAACTGGAATCCGGGCGGGCAGCCGCCCTACGACCCGAACAGCGGGCAGCCGTATCCGCCGACACCCGGCCCGTATCCGCCCCAGGTCCCGCACCCCTACACACCTCAGCCCTACCCACCCCACCCCCAGCCGCCGTACCCGCTCCCGCAACCGGCGCCCGGCCCGCTGGCTCGGCTGTGGCAGAGGTTCGGCCCCATCCACACCGCGCGCCGGGTGTTCAAGCCGTCCCGGCCGGGCATCGTCGAGGACCCCGTGGTGGTCCAGATGCAGAAGGTCCGCACGGTTGTGGGTCTGGCCGCCATGGTGTGGATGTCGGTCACCTACAAGATCGCGGACTCCATCGGGGACGCCGTCGACAAGCGCGCCGACCAGTCCTGGATCAGTGTCCTGATGCTGTCCGTGACGTTCCCGGTCGCCGTGGGCATCCTGCTCGCCCTGGTGCCGGACACGGCCCGGCGGGAGCTGCTGCGCCGGGCCGCCAAGCCCTTCGGCGCGATCGTGGCGCTGATCGGCGCGGTGTTCGTGTTCCCGGTGGTCGTACTCACCGGCTTCGTCGAGGGACGTTTCGCGACCAACCCGTTGATGACGGCCGTGACGGTCATCGTCTGCCTGGTCATCTTCGTATGGGTGGTGCCCTTCATCGTCTGGGGCGTCGGACTGGCCCTCGTCCACGTCTTCCGCACCGCCGACATCCACGAGACGATGCCGCCGCTGCTGGCCATGACGCTGGTGTGGGAGCTGGCCCTGGTCGACCTGTTCACGGGTGCCTACGCGGGTGTGCCGACCCCGGTCCGGATCCTGTTGATGCTGGGCGCCCCGGTCTCGGTGACCGTGGTGGGACTGGTGGAACTGAGCCGACTGCGCTCCCGGCACGGCCTGGTCGTCCGGGATCTGCTGATGCGCGAACAGACGCCGGGGCCCGCACCCTCGGCGTGATCCGGAAGTCGCCGCCGGCTCCGGGGTGACAGCCCGGGAACGCGCCTAGCCTTTCTCGGGCTCGACGGCGTTCATGGGGACCCCGGATCCGGCGGCCGCCATGTGCTCGGCCTCCACGAGCTTGGCCTTCCCCCGCCCCACCTGAGTACGCACCGCCCCCATGCTCGCCGCGATGACCAGGGCGATGGCCAGGGCCTGGACGGCGGAGAGGGCCTGGTCGAGGACGAGGAAGCCGGCTGTGGCGGCGACGGCCGGCTCCAGGCTCATCAGGATCGCGAAGGACGCCGCGGGCATGCGGCGCAGGGCGAGGAGTTCGAGGGTGTAGGGCAGCACCGAGGAGAGGATCGCCACGGCCGCGCCCAGGCCGATTGTCACCGGGTCGGTGAGCTTCGTACCCGACTCGACGAGGCCCAGGGGCAGGAACAGTACGGCCCCCACCGCCATCGCGAGCGCGAGCCCGTCGGCTTGGGGGAACCGTCGGCCCGTACGGGCGCTGAAGACTATGTAGGCCGCCCACATGGCGCCGGCACCCAGGGCAAAGGCGACACCTACGGGGTCAAGGCTGTCGAAGCCTCCGCCGCCGAGAAGGAAGACGCCGCCGAGCGCGAGCCCGGCCCAGACCGCGTTGATCGCGCGACGGGACGACAGCACGGAGAGGGCGAGCGGGCCGAGGACTTCCAGGGTGACCGCGGCGCCCAGCGGGATGCGGGCGACCGACTGGTAGAAGAGGCCGTTCATCGCGGCCATGGTGATGCCGAAGACGATCACCGTGCCCCAGTCGGTACGGGAGTGACCGCGCAGCCGGGGACGGCAGACCACCAGCAGGACGACCGCCGCCACCAGCAGCCGCAGCGCCACCACGCCGAGCGCACCGGCCCGCGGCATCAGGCTCACCGCCAGGGCGCCGCCGAACTGCACCGAGACGCCTCCGGCGAGCACCAGGCCCACGGGGCCGAGCGCGCCCCAGCGCCGCGGGCCACCGGCGGTCGGCTCGGCGACGGCCGGTGCGGCGCGGGTCGGTGAGGGTGTGGTGGCGGTGTCAGGGGTGCTCACGGGCGTTCCAAGGGCTTGGCTCGGATGCGTGCATCATGCTGTACTTCCAAGTCCAGGGTAGTGGACTTCGTCAGGTGTGTGAACCTGTTATGCCACTGTCCCAGAGTATGGACGGAGCGGGTCCGGGTGGGGCTACCGCCGGGCCATGTACAGATCCAGCGCCTTGTGCAGCATGCGGTTGAGCGGGAAGTCCCACTCCCCCAGGTACTCGACGGCCTCACCGCCCGCGCCCACCTTGAACCGCAGCAGGCCCAGCAGGTGGTTGGACTCCTCCAGGGTGTCGGTGATGCCGCGGAAGTCGTAGACGGCGGCGCCGAGTTCGTGGGCGTCGGTCATCATGCGCCACTGCATGGCGTTGTTGGGCTGGACCTCGCGCCTGCGGCCGGTGGAGGCGCCGTAGGAGTACCAGACGTGGGTGCCGACGGTCAGCATCGTGGCGGCGGCGAGGGTGTCGCCGTCGTGATGGGCGAGGTAGAGCCGCATGCGGTCGGGGTGCTCGGCGGTGAGGGCGTTCCACATGCGCTGGAAGTAGGGCAGCGGGCGGGGGATGAAACGGTCCCGCTCGGCGGTCTCGGCGTAGAGGTCGTAGAAGACGGGCAGGTCGTCGTAGCCGCCCCGCACGACCTTCACGCCCGCCTTCTCGGCCTTCTTGATGTTGCGCCGCCACTGCTGGTTGAGGCCGTGCTGGATGTCGTCCAGCGACCGCCCGGCGAACGGCACCTGGCAGACGTACCGCGGCTGTCCGGCGGCGAAGCCGTCCTCGCCGCCCGGCTCGGTCTGCCGCCAGCCGGACCGCCGCAGCCGTTCGGCGATGTCCTGCGCTCCCGGTTCGTACGACGTCGGCTCCGCGTCCCCCAGTCGCCGGGCGGCCGGGTCGGCGATGGCCGCCTTCACCGCGTCGGGGCTCCAGCGCCGCGCGACCACGGGCGGGCCCATCTTCACGGAGAAGGCGCCCTTGCCCTTGAGATACGCGAGCATCGGCGCCAGCCACCGCTCGACGAGGTCGGGGGCGTGCCAGTCGAGAAGCGGCCCCTCGGGCAGATACGCCAGGTACCTCTTCAGCTTCGGCAGCGGGCGGTAGAGCACGAGTCCCGCCCCCACGAGTCGCCCCTCCGCGTCGAACCAGCCCAGGCTCTCCGCCGTCCAGTCCGGCTTCACATCGCCCCAGGAGGGGAGCTGGGTGTGGCTGGCGGAGGGGCGGGACGCGACGAAGGCGAGGTGCTCGTCGCGGGTGAGGGGCTGAAGACGCAGGGGCGGCTGGGTCACGGGCTGGACTCCTTGTGCGTTGCCGGGTGGGGTCAGCCTACGAAGCGGCCCCGCGCCCGAAGCGGACCAGGATGCACTGGTCGTGAAGGCTCACCCCGGTGGCCGTGAGGCCGGCCCGGACGACGGCGTACGTCGGGGAAACTCACGCACTCCCCGGCCGCGCGACCCCGTCCGCCTCCTCGGCCCTCTCCAACCCGTCCGCCAGCACCTCCGCCAGATGCCGCCCCCGCACCCCCGCCAGCTGCTCCAGCTGCGTCCGGCAGGAGAACCCGTCCGCCAGCACCACGTCGCTCTCCCCCGCCTCCCGGACGGCCGGCAGCAACCGCTCCTCCGCACACGCCACCGACACCCCGAAGTGCCCCTTCTCGAAGCCGAAGTTGCCCGCGAGACCGCAGCAGCCGCCGCTGAGTTCCCCGGACAGCCCCGCGGCCTCGCGCAGCCGCCGGTCGGGCGCGTCGCCCAGTACCGCGTGCTGATGGCAGTGGGTCTGCCCGACCGCCGCCCGGTCCACGCGGGGCGGCGTCCACTCGGGGGCGAGCCGCTCCAGCGCCTCCGCGAAGGTCAGGACACGGTCGGCCAGCCGGCGGGCCCGGGGATCGTCGTGCAGCAGCTCCGGCAGGTCCGCGCGCAGCGCCGCCGCACAGCTCGGCTCCAGGACGACGACCGGGGCGGCCGTCTCCAGCACCGGTTCCATGAGGTCGAGCGTGCGGCGCAGCACCGCGCGGGCACGGTCGAGCTGGCCCGTGGAGACGTACGTCAGCCCGCAGCAGACGCGCTCGCGGCCCCGTAGCAGGGACACCGGATCCATCGCCACGGTCACCCCCGCCCCGCCCGACGGCGTCCTCAGACGCAGTGTCGGCGGCAGCGCCACCCGCAGCCCGGCCGCCTCCAGCACATGTACGGCCGCCTGCCCCACGGACGGCGAGAGGTGCTCGGTGAAGGTGTCCGGCCACAGGATGACCAGCTCGCCGGCACCGCCGACGGGGGCCTTCGCCCTGCCCTCCCACCACCGGCTGAACGTCCGCGTCGCCAGCCGCGGAAGCTCCCGCTCGGGCGCGATCCCGCCGACCCGCTTCGCGGCCCACGCCAACGGCCGCACCCGGGCCAGGGCGTTGGCCAGGAACGCGGTACGCGTGCGTGCCACGACGCGCAGCCACTGCGGCAGCCGGCCCATGCTGTGGTGCGCGGCCGGGCGCCGCCGTCCCTCGTAGTGGTGGTGCAGGAACTCCGCCTTGTACGTGGCCATGTCGACCTCGACCGGACAGTCGGACCGGCAGCCCTTGCAGGCCAGGCACAGATCCAGCGCGTCGCGCACCTCGGTCGACCGCCACCCGTCGGTCACCAGTTCCCCGGCGAGCATCTCGTGCAGCAGCCGGGCACGCCCGCGCGTGGAGTGCTCCTCCTCGCCGGTCGCGCGGAAGGACGGGCACATGACGGCGGGGCCGGTGGCCGATGTCGTACGGCACTTGGCGACGCCCACGCACCGCCGTACGGCGGCGGAGAAGTCACCGCCGTCGGCCGGGTAGCCGAAGGCCACGTCCACCGGCTCGCGGGGCAGGACGGAGAAACGCAGGTCGGCGTCGAGCGGGGCCGGTCGCACCAGCATCCCGGGGTTGAGCAGATCGTCCGGGTCCCACACGCCCTTGGCCCGCTCGAAGAGCCGGACCATCTCCTCGCCGTACATCTTCGGCAGCAGCTCGGCGCGCGCCTGCCCGTCCCCGTGCTCCCCGGACAGCGAGCCCCCGTGCGCCACGACGACCTCGGCGAGTTCCTCCGAGAAGCGCCGGAAGCGGGCGATGCCTGCCTCCGTCAGCAGGTCGAAGTCGATCCGGACGTGGATGCAGCCGTCCCCGAAGTGCCCGTACGGCGTCCCGCGCAGCCCGTGCGCGGTCATCAGCGCCCGGAAGTCGCGCAGATACGCCCCGAGCCGCTGCGGCGGCACCGCGCAGTCCTCCCAGCCGGGCCATGCCTCGCTGCCGTCGGCCATCCTCGTCGCCGTACCGCTCGCGTCCTCCCGGATGCGCCACAGGGCCCGCTGCCCGGCCGGATCGGTGACGACGAGCGAGTCGACGACATCGGCGGCCCGCACGATCGCCTCCGCACGCGCGCGTGCCTCCCGCTCCGACTCCCCGCCCGTCTCCACGAACAGCCAGGCCCCGCCCCGCGGCAGCGCATGGGGCGAGGGCACGAGGTCGGCCGCCATGCCTTCCACCGTCAGCGGCCCGTACGGCAGCAGTCCGGCCGCCGCCTCCGCGGCCGCGCCCTCGTCGGCGTACGCCAGCACGGCGAGCGCACGCGCGCGTGGCGCCTCCACGAGGCCCACGACCGCCTCGGTGAGGATGCCGAGGGTGCCCTCGCTCCCGCAGAAGGAACGGGCGACGTCGGCGCCGTTCTCGGGGAGCAGCGCGTCGAGCGCGTATCCGGAGATGCGGCGGGGCAGTTCGGGGTAGCCGGTCCGCAGCCGGGCCAACTCCCCGTCCACCACCTCCCGCAGCCCCTGCGGCGCACCGGCCCACCCCTGTCCGAGCCGCAGCCGCTGCCCGCGTCCGCCGATCACGTCCAGCTCCCGCACGCTGTCCGCGGTCGTGCCCCAGGCCACCGAGTGCGAGCCACAGGAGTTGTTGCCGATCATTCCGCCGAGAGTGCAGCGGCTGTGGGTGGAGGGGTCGGGTCCGAAGCGGAGCCCGTGCGGGGCGGCGGCCTCCTGGAGGCGGTCGAGGACCAGGCCGGGCTGGACGACGGCGGTGCGGGTCTCGGGGTCCAGGGAAAGGAGACGGTTCATGTGGCGGGTGAAGTCCAGCACGACGCCGGTGCCGGTGGCCTGGCCCGCGATGGATGTGCCTCCACCCCGCGCCACGACCGGCACCATATGGTCCCGGCACACCTCCAGCACGGCTGCGACGTCGTCGGCGTCATATGGCGCCACCACACCCAACGGGACGCGTCGGTAGTTGGACGCGTCCATGGTCGTCAACGCCCGGGAGGTGACATCGAACCCGACCTCGCCCCGGACGACCCTGCGCAGCTCCGCCTCAAGTTCCGACATGCGTCCACTCAATCAGCCCGTCCGGCGATTGAGGACAAGGCCCGTTCGGGGCCGAAGCGGGGGTCTGGGAGCGCCGGCCCCCAGCTCACGGCCGCGACAACCCCGTCTCACCCGACGGACGAGGTTTCACCCAAGTTTCCCGAAACAGCTACGCTCCCACCGTGGCTGAGATCCAGATTCCCGCTGACATCAAGCCCGCCGACGGACGATTCGGCGCGGGCCCCTCCAAGGTGCGGACGGAAGCGCTGGACGCGCTGGCCGCCACCGGAACCTCCCTGCTCGGCACCTCCCACCGCCAGGCCCCGGTCAAGAACCTGGTCGGCCAGGTGCGCGAGGGCATCAGCGAGCTGTTCCAGCTCCCCGACGGCTACGAGGTCGTCCTCGGCAACGGCGGCTCGACGGCCTTCTGGGACATCGCGACCCACGGCCTGATCGAGAACAAGTCGCAGCACCTCACCTTCGGTGAGTTCAGCTCCAAGTTCGCCAAGGCCGCGAAGCTCGCTCCCTGGCTGGCCGAGCCGGACGTCATCACGTCCGACCCCGGCACCCACCCCGAGCCGGTCGCCCAGTCCGGCGTCGACGTCTACGCCTTCACCCACAACGAGACGTCCACCGGCGTCGCCATGCCGATCAAGCGCGTGGCCGACGCCGACGAGGGCGCGCTGGTCCTGGTGGACGCCACCTCGGGCGCCGGCGGCCTCCCGGTGGACGTGTCGGAGACGGACGTCTACTACTTCGCCCCGCAGAAGTCCTTCGCCTCCGACGGCGGCCTGTGGATCGGCGTCTTCTCCCCGGCCGCGATCGAGCGCGCCGAGCGCATCCACGCGTCCGGCCGTCACGTCCCGGAGTTCTTCTCGCTGCCCACGGCGATCGACAACTCCCGCAAGAACCAGACGTACAACACCCCGGCCCTGTCCACCCTCTTCCTGCTCAACCAGCAGCTGGAGTGGATCAACGGCCAGGGCGGCCTGGACTGGGCGGTCCGCCGCACGGCCACCTCCGCCCGCACCCTGTACGGCTGGGCCGAGGACATCAAGTACGCCAACCCGTTCGTCACCGACCCGGCCAAGCGCTCGGCGGTCATCGGCACGATCGACTTCACGGACGAGATCGACGCCGCCGCCGTCGCCAAGGTCCTGCGCGCCAACGGCATCGTCGACACCGAGCCCTACCGCAAGCTCGGCCGCAACCAGCTCCGCGTCGCGATGTTCCCGGCGATCGACCCGGCGGACGTCGAGGCCCTGACGAAGTGCGTCGACTACGTGATCGAGAAGCTCTGATCACTTCGCTACGACGATGAAGGGCGCCCGGCGAACACCGGGCGCCCTTTCTCGTGCCCGCCCCCCGACCGCGAAGCCCACCGGCCACCACGTCATCGGCTGAGCTTCTGGAACCTCCGCACCGCCAGCGGCAGGAAGATCGCCGTAAGGATCACCGGCCACACCCCGGCCATGAGCAGCGCATGCTGCTCGACCCAGGAGTCCCCGCCCCCGCCCGGCGTGCCGAACAGCTCGCGGCTGGCCGCGGCCGTGGAGGAGATCGGGTTCCACGCCGCCACCCAGCCCAGCCAGTCGGGCATCAGCTGCGGCGCGACGAAGATGCTGGAGATCATCGTGAGCGGGAAGGCGACGGCGAACAGGCCACCGGCGGCCTCCGGGTTGGGGACCAGCAGACCCAGCCACACGCCGATCCAGATCAGCGCGAACCGCAGCCACAGCAGCAGCCCGAAAGCGCCGAGGAAGCCGAGCCCGCCGTCCGGGCGCCAGCCCATCGCGAAGGCCGTCAGCATCATGATCGCCAACTCCGCGCAGGCGGCCAGCAGATCGGTGATCCCGCGCCCGGCGACCACCGCCGACGAGGCCATCGGCATCGAGCGGAAACGGTCGATGACCCCCTTCGTCGAGTCGTAGACGACGAGCGTCGCGGTGTTGATGAAGCCGAACGCCATGGTCATCACGAACATGCCCGGCATCAGGAAGTCCTTGTAGTCCCCGCCGCCGGGCACCTTCATGGCGCTGCCGAAGACATAGCCGTAGAGCAGGACGGACAGGATCGGGAAGCCCAGCTGCCAGGCGATGTTGACCGGTTGGCGCTGGTAGTGGGTCAGGCCGCGCCGGACGATGTTCCAGACGTCGGCGAGGGTCCAGTACAGGCGGCTGCGCGTGGCCGGGACGGTCAGGTCTACGGCGGTCATGCGACGGCCTCCTTGTCGGTCTTCTCGGTGCGGTGTCCGGTCAGGCGCAGGAACACGTCGTCGAGGCTGGGTCTGCGCAGCCCGATGTCCTCGACCTGGACGCCCTCGTCCTGCAGCGTCCGCGCGACCTCCGTCAGGGCGGACACCCGGTCGGTGACCGGGGCGTGCACCCGCGACTCCTCCTCGTCCGCCTCGGGTTCGCCGTCCGAGACCCGGGCGACCACCTTCACCACGCGCGGGATGTCGGACCGCTCGGCGACCACGACCTCGATACGGTCGCCGCCGACGAGGTTCTTCAGCCCGTCGGGGGTGTCGTCCGCGATGGCCCGCCCCTGGTCGATGACGGTGATGTGCGAGGCCAGCTTGTCGGCCTCCTCCAGGTACTGCGTGGTCAGCAGCACGGTCGTGCCGCCCGCCACCAACGCCCGCACCGATTCCCAGACTTCGCCCCGGCTGCGGGGGTCGAGCCCCGTCGTCGGCTCGTCGAGGAAGAGCACGGCCGGGGCGAGGATCATGGAGGCGGCGAGGTCGAGGCGGCGCCGCATGCCGCCGCTGTACTTGCCGACGCCCTTGTCGGCGGCGTCGGTCAGGTCGAACTGCTCCAGCAGTTCGGTGGCGCGCAACTTCGCGCGCCTGCCGCCCAGATGGAAGAGCCGGCCGAACATCTCCAGGTTCTGCCGGCCGGTGAGCACCTCGTCCACGGCCGCGTACTGCCCGGTGAGGCCGATCCGCGCCCGCACCTGGCGCGAGTGCCGGGCCACGTCCAGACCGGCCACCGTCGCCCGGCCGCCGTCCAGCCTGATCAGTGTGGACAGGATGCGCACGGCCGTGGTCTTGCCGGCGCCGTTCGGGCCCAGCAGCCCGTGCACCGTCCCCTCACGGACGGCCAGATCGAAGCCGTCGAGTGCGCGCTTCTCGCCGTAGCGCTTCTCCAGCCCCTCGGCCCGTACCGCGTATCCGTCGTCCCCCATGGGTCCCCCTCTCGGTAATTGAGTACACCGTACCCGATTACGCGTACGCCGTACCCAGTTTTTTCGGCAGGACTTAAGCTGAACCGCATGACGAGCGGCAAGGGCGGCACCAGCGGTACGGAGACCAGCGGCAGCGGCGACATCGTCCGCACGCTGGAGCTGCTGTGGGACACGGGCCGGCGCCCGAGTCGCGGGCCCAAGCCGGCCCTGACCCTGGACCAGATCGTGGAAGCGGCCGTCCGGGTCGCGGACGCCGAGGGCCTGGAGTCCGTGTCGATGCGCCGGGTCGCCGCCGAGCTGGGCACCGGCACGATGTCGCTGTACCGCTATCTCCCCGGCAAGGCCGAGCTGCTCGACCTGATGCTGGACCGCGTCCAGCGCCCCTCCGAGAACCCGGCCGACCTGGGCGACGACAGCTGGCGCTCGGCGCTTCAGGCGCTGGGCCGCGCGACCCTCGACCTCTACCGCCGGCACCCCTGGCTGCTCCAGGTCAACCAGTCCCGCCCGATCCTCGGCCCGAGCGCCCTGGACGGCATGGAGAAGGTGCTGTCACGTATCCGCCCGATGGGCCTGCCCGACCCCGAGCTGGTCTCCGCGATCATCATGATCGACGGCTATGTCGTCGGGGCCGCGCGCACCCAGCTGTACCAGCTGGAGGCGGAGCGCCGGACGGGGCTGACGGACACGGAGTTCTGGGAGGCCCAGACCCCGATGCTGGAGAAGGTGCTGGCGTCCGGCCGCTACCCCCTCATGGCATCCCTCGACGAGAACACCTGGGGACCCGACTTCGACCACTTCGAGTTCGGGCTGCAGCGGATCCTGGACGGCCTTGAGGTCTTCGTCGCCCGGCGCGCGGAGGAACGCCGCGGGGAGGGATGACACGGGAGGGAAGGCACGGGAGGCGGGACACACTCCCCGCCCGGCCCGTCACCTGCGGCGCAACAGCCTGCGCAGTCCGAGCAGGACGACGCACGCGACGACCACCGCCACCGCGCCGACCTTGATGTCGCCGGTCGGGCCGCCGTCGCCGTCGTCGTCCGAGGAGGCCGAACTCCCGCTGCCCGAGGACGAGTCGGAGGAGCCGACACCCCCGGGGGCGTCCTCGGCCACGACGGTGCTGCCCGCGCCCTCCATGCCGAGCATGAGCTTCTTGCCGTCGGGCGAGTAGCTGGCGGACTCGCCCTGGCCCAGCGGCACGCTGATGCGCTCCAGCCGCTTGAGCTTGCCGCCGTTCCAGTCGTACGCGATGCCGCCGAGGTATCCGCGCACGGCGAGTGTCTCGCCGTCCGGGGAGAAGGCGGCGTCGGTGGCCCACAGGTCCACCGGGGTGGTGGGCTTGAACACGTTCGTGCCCGACGGGGAGAGCTCGGCCGGTCCCTCGTACAGGTGCCCGCCGTCCTCGTGCTTGTCGATGATGTAGACCCGGCCGGTCTTGGGGTGCACGACCATCGACTCGGCGTCGCGGGTGCCGTCGGAGTACTTCACCACGTACTGGGTGGCGCGGATCGTCTGGTCCTTGAGCGTCTTGGGCTCGGGGAGGCGGTAGAGCCAGACGTACGGCCACGTCACGCCGTCGTTGTCGCCGATGTCGCCGACCCAGATCTCGTTCCCCGGCCCGATGGAGATCGCCTCCACGTCGCGCGGGGTGCCCACGCCCGTCATGGTGATCGTCGCGACCGTCTCGCCGGTGCTGCTGTCCACGGCGTAGAGATAGGCGCCCTTGTCCTGGTCGTTGTGCGTCCAGTAGATGCCCGGGTGCTGACGTGAGGCGGCGAGACCGCTGGACTCCGTGATCCGCGGGTCCTTGATCGTGAAGTCCTCGTCGCCGTCGGCGGCGGAGGCGGGCAGGGTGAACGCACCGGTGAGGAGAACCCCGGCGAGGATGGCTAGCGGTCGGCGCATGCCCCAAGCCTGCCATCCGCTCCGGCCGTTCGGGCGGCGTGGCAGGCTTCACACCCCGCCGGGCCCTACCTATCGGTAGCGATCGTCCATCATGAGCGGATGCTCAGGTTCATGCCCGTCGGCGACTCCATGACCATCGGCAGCGCCGGCGAACACACATGGCGCTACCGCATGTGGCAGCACCTGCGCGAGACGTACGGCGGCCCCTTCGCCGTCGTCGGTCCGCGCGAGACGCTGTACGACAAGGCCACGGACGCTCCCACGTCGTACGAGTACGCGGACCCCGACTTCCCCCGTGCGCACCTGGCCGGCTGGGGCGAGGGCTGGCAGCACATGGCGCCGCTGATCGGCGAGGCGGTGCGGACGTGCCGGGCGGATGTGCTGCTGGTGTCGCTGGGCCTGATCGACCTGGGCTTCTACACGGACGCGGAGCAGACGGCGCAGAACGCACGGGAGTTCGTGGCCGAGGCGCGGTCGGCGAACCCGCGCGTGCGGATGGTCGTACTCCCCGTCATCCCGAACGTGCGCGCCGAGGCCGATCCGCCCTTCGCCGCCGAGGTTGCCCGCTTCAACGAGCTGCTGGCGAAGACGGTGGCGGACCTGGACGAGCCGCGCTCACCGCTGCTGCCGGCGTCGCCGCCGCCGTCGTACGACATCCACCTCGACACGTACGACGGCACGCACCCGAACGCGAGCGGGGAGCACAAGATCGCGGCGGCGTTCGCGACGGCGATGTATCAGGCGTGGGGGCTGGGCGAGCCGTACGACGACGTCTGAGGGCGGCTCGCTCGCGGGCGCGTACGTGGCCGGGGCGGGCGGCGAGGAGACCCGCGATCGCCTCCGGCACCAGCAGGGCGATCAGGACGGCGAGCGGCACCTGCCAGCCGTCGGTGGCGTCGTGCAGCACTCCCATCGCCAGCGGGCCGAGGCCGGCCAGCAGGTAGCCCGTCGTCTGCGCCATCCCCGACAGGTCGGCGGCGGCCCGCGGGCCGTCCGTGCGCAGCCCGAGCAGCGTGATGGCCAGAGGGAAGGCGCTCCCGGTCGCCGCGCCGAGCAGGCACACCCACACCCAGCCCAGAGCGGGAGCGAGCAGCAGCCCCGCGAGGGAGAGCGCCTTGGCCGCGATCACGGCCAGCACCAGCAGACGCTGGCCGCGCATGCGGGCGGCGGCCAGCGGGACGACGAAGGCCAGCGGGATGCCGATGGTCAGCATCACCGACATCATCAGCCCGGCCTGGCCCTCGGTGTAGCCGTTCGCGTGCATGATCCGCGGCAGCCATGCCACCAGCACGTAGAACATCAGCGAGACCAGTCCGAGGAACGCCGACACCCACCAGGCCAGCGCGCAGCGCAGCAGCGATCCGCCCGCCGGCCCCGGCGCCGCGGGCGGCGTCCCGCGGTGCCGGCCGTCCGCTCCCGGTGCGGCCAGCAGTCCCCACACCGCCGCGGCCAGCACGGCGGGCACCGCCCACACCGCGAGGGCGAACTGCCATCCGGTCACGGTGCTCAGCGGCACCGCGACCGCCGCGGAGAGTGCGCCGGAGACGGCCATGAGGGTCATGGTGAGGCCGGTGAACAGGCCGATCCGCGGGCCGAAGTGGTCCTTGACGACCGCGGGCAGCAACACGTTCCCGACGGCGATACCGGCCCCGGCGAGCACCGTTCCGGCGAAGAGCGCCGCCGGCCACGGCATCGCGCGCACCACGGCACCGAGCGCCACGGAAGCGACGGCGGCGAGCACGGCGGCCGGGGTTCCGATCCGGCGGGCCAGGCGGGGTGCGAGCCAGGCGAAGGCGCCCAGGCACAGCACGGGTAACGTCGCCAGCACACTGACCTGGGCGCCGGACAGGGCGAGCGCGGTTTGTACGTTCCCGATGAGCGGCGGCATCCCGGTGATGGCCGCGCGGAGATTGATGGCGAGCAGAATCAGGCCGACGACGAGCCACAGCCTGGTGGTCACGTGTGTTCCCCCGTTGTTCCCCGTGGCCGTGCCGACGGCCCCCTCCTCCGTCCAGGAGAGGGCCGCCGGGCCTTCGGGGTGTGGTGCGGTCAGATGCTCAGGCTGTGGTTGACCGGGCACTTGGCCCGGCCCGCGGCGCGGAACGCGACGCCGGTGGCCCCGGCGGAGGCGGGCGTGCCGAGTTGCTTGAGGATCTCGTCGGACAGCAGGTCCTCCTTGCCCTTCAGGGCGTCGGCGACCTTGACGTCGGAGACGAAGACCAGCTCCGCGGCGATGTTGTCCTGAACGATCCGCGCCAGGTTGTCCAGGGCCACTCCGATCGGGTCCGACGGCAGCTGTGCCGTGGGGATGTCGATCAGATGGGTGTCGACCTTCTTCTGGTTCATCATCGGCTTGATGATGATCTCGGCCTGGTTCAGCACCGACGTCGTCCAGATCGACAGCACCACCGTGTACAGGTCGGCCCAGGCGGCCTCGCCGATCTGCGTCCGCCACTTCCGGCACAGCCCCTGCACGCCGGAGATCTGCGCCTCGGCGGCGTACGTCATGTTCACCCGGATCGCCGGGTAGACGCGCGCCGCGAAGCTCTGGAACGAGGCGATGTCGAAGGCGCGGGCGCGGATGGAGTCGGCGATGAAGGTCAGGGCCTCGTCGAGGATCTTCGCGCAGGAGTTCTGCAGCTTCTGCGGCAGCCTCGCCGCGGGGAGGTTGTTCTTCGCGGTGGTCAGCGTGTCGGCGAAGGCCTCCAGCGGCGTCGTCCAGGCGTCGGTGCCGGGGCCCTTCATCGCCACCATGTCGAGGTCGTGGGCGTCGATCCGGTCGGCGTTGCCGACGTTGGGGACCTTGTCGGAGAGGTACTCCGCGAGGGTGGAGTAGATCCCCAGCGGCACATGGGCGATGGACTTCGCCAGCTCGAACTCCTCGGCCACCGGGTGCTCGACGTACCGCTTGCCCTCGTGGACGAGGGTGAAGGTGCCGCCCTTGGCGTCGTTCTGCACCACGATGACCGGCCCGAGGTTCTTGACCAGGTCGGCTTTCAGCGCCGCGTAGTTGGTGCGCATGGCGGCGTTCACCGCGCGGATGGAGTCCCGGGCGGCGGTCTGGGTGCTCACCGCCTCCGCCGCGGGCGCCGCGTCGAGGACGGCCGCGGCTGCCGTGTCCGGCTGTGCGGCGGTGTGTCCGAGGAACGTCGCGGCGCCGATGCCGCCCGCCCCGCCGATGAAGGTCCGGCGTGTTGCCATGACTTGCTCTCCGTAACGAATCGGTCGTCAGGTGTTCCCGCCGTGGGGGAAGCGGTGGCGTGGGGGGAACTGACCCGCCGGGAGCCACGAAGGGCCGGGACGCGGGGAGCAATGCGAGGGGGTGTTCCCTCTCCGGCGTGGGGCTGGAGGGAGGCCGGAGAGGGAGGCTGCGAGCGCTAGGCCGTGTCCGCAAAGTCCCGCCTGCCCCGCGACGGGGCCCGCCCTCCGGGCGGACGACGGGACTTTGCGGACACGACCTACCGCAGCGCGGTGTGGGAGGGGACGACGACGCCGTACAGGTCGGCGATCGTCGCCAGCGCGCTCTGGTGGATCTGGTCGGCGGACAGCCCGCCGCCGACGGACGGCAGCGGCCGGGTGGCACAGGCGTCGGCGACCACGGTGGGCTTGTTCCCGCGCAGGAACGCGCCCTCGGCGGTGAACGTCACGCACATGTGCGTCATGAACCCGGCGATGACCAGGTTCTCGTGCCCCGCCCGGTCGACGAGGGTGCCGAGCTCGGTGTTCACGAAGGCGTTGGGGGCCTTCTTCACCACGGTCGGCTCACCCTCGGCGGGCCCGACCCGGTCGTGGATCCGGCCGATCGGCCTGCGGATGTCGTACGGGGTGCCCGCCCCACCGTCGTTGACGATGTGGATGACCTTCCCGCCCGCCTCGCGGGCCGCGTCCAGCAGTTCGGCGGCGGCGTCCAGGGCGGACTGCCAGCCGTCGAGTTCCATCACCCCCCGGGTGTAGGTGTTCTGGTAGTCGACCATGATCAGCGTGGCCGAGCCGAGTGAAGCCGGCTTGTCGGCAAGGCCGTTGAGTTTCCGCAGCGTCGTCGTGCCCGAGGTGTCCGCCTCCGCCGCCTGCGCGGGGGTGTCGCCCAGGCGGGTCACGCCGAACACGGCGGCGCCGCCGACGACGGCCGCGCCGCCCGCCTTGAGGAACCCGCGTCGGGAGTTGCCGCTCCCCTGCTCCGCCACGTCAGGCCAGCTCCTTCCCGGAGGCGACTACGACGCCGTACGCGTCGGCGATGGCCGCGAGCGCGCTGCGGTGCAGTTCGTCGGCGGACACGTTCACGATCGACCGGGCGGCACACGTGTCCGCCGGGACGGTGGGCTTGTTGCCGCGCAGGGCCGCGGACGCCGTCGTGTAGGCGATGCACATGTGGGTCATGAACCCGGCGACGATCACCGTCTCGTTCCCGGCCTCGTCGACGAGCGTGCCGAGATCGGTCCCGTGGAAGGCGTCCGGTGCCTGCTTGACGACCACGGGCTCGCCGTCGGCCGGCGCCACGGAGGGGTGGATCTCGCCGATCTCGGTGCGGATGTCGTAGGGCGAGCCCTCGCCGCCGTCGTGCTGGACGTGGATGACCGCGGCCCCGGCGGCGCGGGCACGGGACAGCAGGTCCGCCGCCGCTTCCAGGGCGGGCTGCCAGCCGTCGAGTTCCATCGCACCGCGGGTGTAGGTGTTCTGGTAGTCGACGAGGACGAGCGTCGAGGACGCGAGGGCCGCGGGAGTGGTGTCGGCACCGCCGAGTTCGCGCAGCGTCTTGCTGGTCACAGATCTCCTCCAGGTTCCGGGAGTTGAGCGGTTCAACGGAGAGGCTCAACAGGGGTGTTCAACGGAGATGTTCAACAACCTGTTGAACACACATGCGACGCTATGGCCGGAACCGGTGCGTCGGCAATGACGCGCCATGGGCAGAAACCGACACCCATGTCGGGGAGCGAAACAGGGGGTTACCGGTGGGGACCGTGAACCGGTTGATCGTGATCGTGCTGTTCGAGGGCGTCGACCTGCTCGACGTCACCGGCCCACCGGAGGTGTTCTCCCTCGTCCCGCGCGAGAGAGCGGAGCGGGTGGGCTACGAAGTCGTCCTGGCCGCCGAGACGACGGAGCCGGTACGGACGGCGGCCGGCGTGCGGATCCTGCCCGACGCCACGTTCCAGGAGGTCGCCGAGCGGGCGATCGACACCCTGCTGGTACCGGGCTCCGTCGAGGTGGACGACGAGCGCCGCATCCACCCCATCGTCGAACCCGGCACGGTGGCCCGGGTGAAGATGCTGGCCACCCGGACCAGGCGGGTGGCCTCGGTGTGCGTCGGCGCGCACATCCTCGCCGCCGCGGGGCTCCTGGACGGCAAGCGGGCCACCACGCACTGGTCGACCGCGCGGCGACTCGCCGACGACCATCCGGCCGTGCGGGTCGACCCCGATCCGATCTTCATCCGCGAGGCCGGCGAGGTGTGGACCGGCGCGGGGATCAGCGCCTGCCTCGACCTGTCCCTCGCCCTGGTCGCCGAGGACTTCGGCGAGCAGGTCGCGCTGCGCGTCGCCCGCCAGCTGGTGATGTACCTGAAGCGCCCCGGCGGGCAGTCCCAGTTCAGCGTGCCGCTGGAGCGGGTGTCCACGACCCGGCGCATCGAGGACCTCCGACTCTACATCCGCAACCACATCGACGAGCGGCTCACCGTCGCGGACCTCGCCGCGTACGCCCATGTCAGCGACCGGCAGCTCACCCGCATCTTCAAGTCCGAGCTGGAGACGACACCGCACGCCTACATCGAGTCGGCCCGGGTCGAGATGGCGGGCAACCTGCTGGAGACCACCGACGACACCCTGGACCGGATCGCCTCCGTCTGCGGCTTCGGCACCGTCGACACCCTCATCCGGGCCTTCCACCGCCGCCGGGCCACGACCCCCAGCGAGTACCGGGCGAGGTTCCGCGGCCGCGGCGGCCCCTCGGGAGCTCTTGCCTAGAGCGCACTCCACGTCGCTAGCGTGCACTCCATGAAGTACACGCAGCTCGGACGCACGGGACTCAAGGTCAGCCGACTGGTCCTCGGCACCATGAACTTCGGCCCGCAGACCGACGAAGCCGACAGTCACGCGATCATGGACGCGGCGCTGGACGCGGGCATCAACTTCTTCGACACCGCCAACGTGTACGGCTGGGGCGAGAACAAGGGCCGTACCGAGGAGATCATCGGCAACTGGTTCGCCAAGAACGCGGCCAACCGCGACAAGGTCGTCCTCGCCACCAAGGTGTACGGCAACATGGCCGCCGACGGCGAGGCCTGGCCCAACCACGACAAGCTGTCGGCGGTGAACATCCGCCGGGCCGTGGACGCCTCGCTCAAGCGGCTGCGGACCGACCACATCGACGTCTACCAGTTCCACCACATCGACCGCGCCACCGGCTTCGAGGAGATCTGGCAGGCCATCGACGTCCTCGTGCAGCAGGGCAAGATCCTGTACGCCGGGTCCAGCAACTTCCCCGGCTACAAGATCGCCCAGGCCAACGAGACCGCCGCCCGGCGCGGCGGCACCATCGGCCTGGTCAGCGAGCAGTGCCTGTACAACCTCTTCGAGCGCCGCGCCGAGATGGAGGTCATCCCGGCCGCGCAGGAGTACGGCCTCGGTGTGATCCCGTGGTCGCCGCTGCACGGCGGACTGCTCGGCGGCGTCATCAAGAAGGAGGTCGAGGGCGGCCGGCGCAGCTCCGGGCGGGCCGCCGACACCCTCGCCGACCCCGCCACGCGCGGGAAGATCCAGGCGTACGAGGACCTGCTCGACAAGCACGGTCTGGAGCCCGGCGAGGCCGCCCTGGCCTGGCTGCTCACCCGCCCCGGTGTGACCGGCCCGATCGTCGGCCCGCGCACCGCCGGTCAGCTGGCCTCCGCGCTGCGGGCGGCCGAGCTGGAGCTGGGCGAGGAGCTGCTGTCCGGGCTTGATGAGATCTTCCCGGGTCCCGGTCCGTCCCCGGAGGCCTTCGCCTGGTAGGCGATCGTGCGGGCGCGGCAGTGGCCCTCGGTCACTTACCGAGGGCCGCCGCCAGCGCCACCAGCACGAACATCAGCACGAGCGCACCGGCCATGATCCGGTTCCGGGTTTTCGGGTCCACGTCATCGAGCCTAACCGGCCCCTGTGAGCGGCCTGCGGGCGACCACCTCGTACCGGGGCTGTTCCCCCGCGATCCCGGACTTCGGCAGATCGCTGCGCATCAGCACCAGCTCGTCCACCGTCCAGGTACGGCTCGTGAACGCGTCCAGGGCGGCGACATACGGCCCCGCGTCCACCGCCGAACGGCTCCTCGCGACCGTCAGGTGGGGCTTGTAGCGCCGGTGGTCCCCCATCGGCACCCCGGCCTTGCGCGCCGCCGCCTCGCTCCGGTCCGCCAGCAGCCGCAGGGTCGCGAGGTCCCCCTCCGCGCCGGCCCACAGCGCCCGCCCGTGCCCGAACTGCCCGCCGCGGCTCAGCGCCAGCCGGAAGGGCGGCGTACGGTGCGCGGCGCGCTCCAGGCGGGCCGACAGGTCGGGAACGAGGTCGTCGTCGACCTCGCCGTAGAAGGCGAGGGTGAAGTGCCAGCCGGGGCGGCCGGTCCAGCGCAGCCCGTCCGCGCCCGGCAGCTTCCTCAACTCGGCCACTTCGGCGGCCAGTTCACGGGTGACGTCCTCGGGCGGCAGCACGGCGGCGAAGAGTCTCATAAGCCCAGCCTGGCATCATGAGGCGATGACGATCACCATCAGGGAAGGCGGACCCGACGACCTCCCTGCGATACTCGGCATGCTCGACAGCTGTGTGGAGTGGCTGGTCGGGCAGGGGCGGCCCGGGCAGTGGGGGACGAAGCCGTTGTCCGAGAACCCCAGGGTCGCGGAGTCGGTGACCCGGGACATGGACGAGGGCACCGCCTTCATCGCCGAGGTCGACGGCGTGCCCGCCGCCACTCTCACCCTCACCGACGCTCCCGGCGCCCCCCTCTCCCACCTCCCGCCGCCCGGCGAACCCGAGCGCTACATCCACTGGCTCGCCTCCGACCGCCGCTTCAAGGGCGTCGGCGTGGGCAGCGCCCTGCTCGCGCACACCGTCGAGGTGACCCGCCGGGCAGGCGTCTCCCTGCTCCGGGTGGACTGCTACGCGGGCGACGACGGCAAGCTGGTGCGCTACTACGAGAGACACGGCTTCATCCGCACCGAGACGTACACGGGCAAGGACGACTGGCCGGGGCAGGTGCTGGCGCGGCGGGTCTAGCCGCTTCGGGCATGAGAGTGACCATGGCCACACGTGTCCCGGTCACCGTGCGTATCGTTGTACTGCGCGGCTGCACTCGTCCCGAGGAGCAGCCGGGGAGGAGCGCCACGATGACCGTCCTTGACGACAGGATCGAGATGGCCGAGGAGCGCGGCGAGCTGACTCTGGACGTCTTGTTCGAGTGCCTCGAGAAGATGCCCATCCCCGAGGGTACGAAGGTCGAGATCGTCGGGGGAAACATCTTCATGTCACCGCAGCGGCAGAACCACTGGGAGATCGTCTTCGGCATCGCGGAGCAGTTGCGCGCCAAGTACCCCCGCAAGCGCCTGGCATCGGATGTGCGGATCGACTTCCCCGGGCATCTGAACGGCTTCGCCTGCGACCTGGCGGCCATGGCCGAACGGTCGGTGAAGGACAGCAGGGGCCGCTGGCGCTATCAGGACGTCGAATTCGTGGCCGAGGTCATCTCCAAGGACACGGCGGCCAACGACCACGGCCCGAAAAAGGACGCCTACGCCGCGGCCGAGGTGCCGGCGTACCTGATCGTGGACCCGTACACGGGCGAGTGGCATCTCCACACCCTGCCGAAGGACGGCAAGTACCACAGCGACGTCAGCTTTCCCTTCGGGGAGGACATCGACCTGACGAGCACCCCCGTCGGCCTTGTTCTCAAGACCGACGAGTTCCCCGTCGACTGACTTCTGGGCGCCCCCTACACCGCTGTAGCCAACTGCTCCCGCTCCCGCGGCACGAACCGCACCTGCGGATGCCCGCGGTTCCAGCCCACCGACAGCCGCAGTCCGCCCACCCGGGCCAGCACCAGGGCGATCGTCACGGCGGCCGCCGCCGTGATCGCGCCGCCCACCGCCAGGCCCGCCCGGACGCCGTACGCGTCCGTGATCCAGCCGGCGATCGGCGCGCCCAGCGGCGCTCCGCCCATGAACACCATCATGTAGAGGGCCATCACCCGGCCCCGCATGCTCGGGTCGGTGGACATCTGGATGCTGCTGTTGGCGGTGACGTTCACCGTCATGCCGAACATGCCGATGGGGGCCATGAGCAGGGCGAACAGCCACAGGGAGGGGGCGAACGCGGCCACGATCTCCATCGTGCCGAAGGCCACCGCGCCCGCTATCAGCACCCGCATCCGGGCCGTACCGCGCCGGGCCGCGAGCAGCGCGCCCGCCAGGGAGCCGACCGCCATCAGCGTGTTGAAGAGGCTGTAGGAACCCGCGCCCGCGTGGAAGACGTCGTCGGCGAAGGCCGACAGGTAGACGGGGAAGTTGAAGCCGAAGGTGCTGACGAACCCCGCGAGGACGATCGTCCAGATCAGCTCCGGGCGTCCGGCGACGTACCGCAGTCCCTCCCGCAGCTGGCCCTTGCCGCGCGGGGCGCGCTGGACCGGGTACAGCTCACGCGCCCGCATCAGCAGCAGTCCCGCGATCGGCGCGACGAACGACAGGCCGTTGGCGAGGAACGCCCAGCCCGTGCCGACACCGGTGATCATCAGGCCGGCCACGGCGGGGCCGACCAGACGGGCCGACTGGAAGTTGGCGGAGTTCAGGCTGACCGCGTTCTGGAGCTGGTCGGGGCCGACCATCTCGGAGACGAACGACTGCCGGGCCGGGTTGTCGATCACGGTCGCGAGGCCCACGGCGAAGGCGGCCAGATAGACGTGCCAGACCTGGACGTGGCCGGTGAGGGTGAGGACGGCCAGCGCGATGCCGGTGAACGCCATCGCCGTCTGGGTGACGAGCAGCGTGCCCCGCTTGGGCAGCCGGTCGACGAGGACACCGCCGTAGAGGCCGAAGAGCAGCATCGGCAGGAACTGGAGGGCCGTGGTGATACCGACGGCGGTGGCGGAGCCGGTGAGGCTGAGCACCAGCCAGTCCTGGGCGATGCGCTGCATCCAGGTGCCGGTGTTGGAGACGACCTGCCCGAGGAAGAACAGGCGGTAGTTCCTGACCTTCAGCGAGCTGAACATCGAGGACTTGCGGGGGACAGGGCCAGAAGTGGTGATCGGTGCGGGTGCGGAAGCTGCTCCGGGTCCCGTACTCAACAGGTTCGCCTCCTCGTGAACGCGGCTTACAGGTGTGCGAGCTTCTCCAGCACGGGGGCGGCGGCGCGCAGTTTCGCCCACTCGTCCTCGTCGAGACCCTCGACCAGGGTGGCCAGGAAGGCGTTGCGCTTGCGGCGGCTCTCCTCGAGCATCGCCTCGGCCTGCTCCGTCTTCGTGACGACCTTCTGGCGCCGGTCCTCGGGGTGCGGCTCCAGGCGGACCAGTCGCTTGGACTCGAGCAGCGCGACGATGCGGGTCATCGACGGCGGCTGGACGTGCTCCTTGCGGGCGAGCTCACCGGGGGTGGCCTTACCGCAGAGGGAGAGGGTGCCCAGGACCGACATCTCGGTGGGGCTCAGCGACTCGTCGACCCGCTGGTGCTTGAGCCGGCGCGACAGTCGCATCACGGCGGAGCGCAGGGAGTTCACGGCGGCAGCGTCGTCGCCATGGGTAAGGTCCGACATCTCTTTAGAGTAACTCATTACCCTGACTAAAGACCACTGGGTACGATGTCACTCATCTGGGTGATCTCGTGGCGGAACGTGACGCGCCGGACCGATGGATGCCGCGACCCTCGTGCCCATGGGGACCAGCGTGCTCAGCCTGCGGATAGACCACGAGCTGCTCGAACGACTCCGAGAGCATGCGGCGAAAAGAGGAATGAGCGTCCAGGACTATGTCGTCCGGACGCTCATCCGTGATGACTTCGACGAGCGGTTCCAGTCGGCCGTCGATGAGACCGAGAAGTTCTACGGGCTTACGTGAGACGGCTTACGTGAGACGGCTTACGTGAGCCCCAGCGCCGGCATCAGGTAGTAGAAGGTGAAGACCGCCGACACGACGTACATCGCCACCGGCACCTCCCGGCCCCGCCCGGCGGCCAGGCGCAGCACCGCGAAGGTGATGAAGCCCATGCCGATGCCGTTGGTGATCGAGTAGGTGAACGGCATCATCACCATCGTCACGAAGGCCGGGATCGAGACCGTGTAGTCGGCCCAGTCGATCTCCTTGACGGAGTTCGCGAGGATCAGGAAGCCGACCGCGAGCAGCGCCGGGGTGGCCGCCTGCGACGGGACCATCGTGGCGACCGGCGTCAGGAACAGCGCCACGCCGAACAGCGCGCCGGTGACGACGTTCGCGAAGCCGGTCCGGGCGCCCTCGCCGACACCGGCCGTGGACTCCACGAAGGCGGTGGTGGCCGAGGAGGAGCTGGCGCCGCCCGCCGCGACCGCGAGGCCGTCGACGAACAGGACCTTGTTGATGCCCGGCATCTGCCCCTGGGCGTCCGTCAGCTTCGCCTCGTCGCTGACGCCCATGATCGTGCCCATGGCGTCGAAGAAGCAGGACAGCAGGACGGTGAAGACGAAGAGGACGCCGGTCAGCGCGCCGACCTTGTCGAAGCCGCCGAACAGGCTGACCTCGCCGATCAGACCGAAGTCCGGGCTGGCGACGGGGTTGCCGGGCCACTTCGGGGTCGTCAGACCCCAGGACGGTACGTTCACGACCGCCTCGATGACGACGGCGAGCACGGTCATCGTGACGATCGAGATGAGGATCGCGCCGGGGACCTTGCGGACGATCAGCGCGAGGGTGAGCAGCGCGCCGAGGACGAAGACCAGCACCGGCCAGCCGTTGAGGTGACCGTCGCCGCCGAGCTGGAGCGGGACCGTGGTCTGGGCGACGTCGGGGATGCGGGAGACGAAGCCGGAGTCGACGAGGCCGATCAGCATGATGAACAGGCCGATACCGATGGAGATGGCCTTGCGCAGGCTGTAGGGCACGGCGTTCATGACGCGCTCGCGCAGCCCGGTGGCGACGAGCAGCATGACCACGAAGCCGGCCAGGACCACCATGCCCATCGCGTCCGGCCAGGACATCCGGGGCGCGAGCTGGAGCGCGACGACCGAGTTCACACCGAGACCGGCGGCGAGCGCGATCGGCACATTGCCGATGACGCCCATCAGCAGCGTGGTGAGCGCCGCCGTCAGCGCGGTCGCGGTGACCAGCTGACCGTTGTCCAGCTGATGGCCGTACATGTCCTTCGCGCTGCCGAGGATGATCGGATTCAGCACGATGATGTACGCCATCGCGAAGAAGGTGGCGAGACCGCCGCGGATCTCGCGGGGCAGCGTGCTGCCGCGCTCGGAGATCTTGAAGAAGCGGTCGAGTGCGCCGTAAGAGGGCCCGGCTCCCGGCTGTTCAGGGGTGGGGGCCTTGGCAGGAGCCGAGGTGGGCATGCTTTTGGTGTTTCCTACGAAGAGAAGTGGTCAGACACAAACCGTTTCAGTATGAACATATAAAGCCTCGAACGGCCATCTCCGCGCGTAGATCTGATCACCTCGTAAGCTGTCCCCCATGGCCGGATTTTTCACGGGACCGATCAAGCACGAGGCACCGGAGCCCCTGGAGGGGCCCGTGGTCCCCACCATCGTCGGCGGCACGATCATCTGGTTCGTCCTGTTCGTCGTCCAGCTCCCCTTCTACGGCTGGTTCGAGGACCACGGGCACACCTGGTGGGTGTGGACCTGCCTGGCCGGCGCGGGTCTCGGCCTCATCGGCATCTGGTACGTCCGCAAGCGCGACGCGGCCATCAAGCGGGCGGCCGCCGTCGAGACGGCCCGGGAAACCACCGGCGAACCCCAGTCGTCCTGAGGCGGCGCGCCCTACAACCAGGGCACGACACCCCGTCCTCCCCAAGTCGGAACTTCCGCTCACTCAGCGGGTGAAGCCGTAAATCCGCACGTACCGTCGAATGCATGACGCATGCCGACGCGAGCGCCGAAGTGCACACCCCTGCGCACCCCGTCTCGGTGCAGGTGGCGAAGGGCGGGCTCACCGCCGCCGAAGTGGCCGAACGCGTCGCGCGCGGGCAGGTCAACGACATTCCGGTGCGCAGCAGCCGGTCGCTGGCCGAGATCGTCCGCGCCAACGTCTTCACCCGGTTCAACGCGATCATCGGCGTGCTGTGGCTGATCATGCTGTTCGTCGCGCCGATCCAGGACAGCCTGTTCGGCTTTGTGATCCTCGCCAACACCGGCATCGGAATCGTCCAGGAGTGGCGGGCGAAGAAGACCCTCGACTCGCTCGCGGTGATCGGTGAGGCACGGCCCCTGGTGCGGCGGGACGGGGTCGCAGCCGGGGTCAGCACCTCGGAGATCGTGCTGGACGACCTGATAGAGATCGGGCCGGGCGACAAGGCCGTCGTGGACGGGGTGTGCGTCGAGGCCGACGGGCTGGAGATCGACGAGTCGCTGCTCACCGGCGAGGCCGACCCGGTCGTCAAACAGCCGGGCGACCAGGTGCTGTCCGGCAGCTTCGTCGTCGCGGGCGGCGGCGCCTTCCAGGCCACCAAGGTCGGCCGCGAGGCCTACGCCGCCCAGCTCGCCGAGGAGGCCTCCCGCTTCACCCTCGTCCAGTCCGAGCTGCGCTCCGGCATCTCCACCATCCTCAAGTACGTGACCTGGATGATGGTCCCGGCCGCGATCGGCCTGATCGTCACCCAGCTCTTCGTGAAGAACCGGGACGTCGACGACTCGATCGCCCGGACCGTCGGCGGCATCGTGCCCATGGTCCCGGAGGGGCTGGTCCTGCTCACCTCCGTCGCCTTCGCGATCGGCGTGATCCGGCTCGGCCGCCAGCAGTGCCTCGTCCAGGAACTGCCCGCCATCGAGGGCCTCGCCCGTGTCGACACCGTCTGCCTGGACAAGACCGGCACCCTCACCGAGGGCGGCATGGACGTCACCGAACTGCGGGCCCTGGACGGCACCGACGAGGAGTACGTACGCAAGGTGCTCGGCGCCCTCGGCGAGTCCGACCCCCGCCCGAACGCCTCCCTGCAGGCCATCATCGACGTCTACCCCGACGCCGAGGACTGGCGCTGCACCGAGTCCCTGCCCTTCTCCTCCGCCCGCAAGTACAGCGGCGCCACCTTCAGCGAGGGCGACGGCGAAGCCAGTACCTGGCTGCTGGGCGCCCCCGATGTGCTGCTGCCCGCCGACGACCCGGCCCTGGCCGAAACCGATCGCCTCAACGAGCAGGGGCTGCGGGTGCTGCTGCTCGCCCGCGCCGGCCGCGACCTCGACGATCCCGAGGTGGCCGAGGGCGCCAAGCCCGCCGCCCTCGTCGTACTGGAACAGCGGCTGCGGCCCGACGCCGCCGACACCCTTCGCTACTTCGCGCAGCAGAACGTCCGGGCCAAGGTGATCTCCGGGGACAACGCGGTGTCCGTGGGCGCGGTGGCGGACAAGCTGGGCCTGACCGGCACGACCGTCGACGCCCGCACGCTCCCGCACGAGCAGGACGCGATGGCGACCGCCCTCGACAACGGCACGGTGTTCGGGCGGGTGACCCCGCAGCAGAAGCGGGACATGGTGGGGGCGCTCCAGTCCCACGGGCACACCGTCGCCATGACCGGCGACGGTGTGAACGACGTCCTCGCGCTGAAGGACGCCGACATCGGCGTGGCGATGGGCTCGGGGTCGGAGGCGACCCGGGCCGTCGCGCAGATCGTGCTGCTGAACAACAGCTTCGCGACGCTGCCGTCGGTGGTGGCCGAGGGGCGCCGGGTCATCGGCAACATCACGCGCGTGGCGACCCTCTTCCTCGTCAAGACGGTCTACTCGGTGCTGCTGGCGCTGATGGTGGTGTTCTGGCAGGTGGAGTACCCGTTCCTGCCGCGCCATCTGACCCTGCTGTCCACCCTCACCATCGGCGTCCCGGCGTTCTTCCTGGCCCTCGCACCCAACAAGGAACGCGCGAAACCCCACTTCGTACGGCGGGTCATGCGGTACTCGATCCCGGGCGGCGTGGTGGCGGGGGTCGCGACCTTCGGGACGTATCTGATCGCCCGGCACTACTACACGGGCGAGGGGGCGCTGGACGCCGAGACCAGCGTCGCCACGCTGACGCTCTTCCTGATCTCGATGTGGGTCCTGGCCATCATCGCCCGGCCGTACACCTGGTGGCGGGTCGTGCTGGTGGCCACGATGGGCCTCGGGTTCCTGGTGGTGCTGGTGGTGCCGTGGCTGCAGGAGTTCTTCGCGCTGCGGCTGGTCGGGATGACGATGCCGTGGATCGCGGTGGGGATCTCGGCGGGGGCGGCGGTCGCCCTGGAGGTCGCTTGGAAGTGGGTCGACCGCCGGCCCGCTGCGCTGGGCTTCGGCCGGTGAAGCGCCGTTGACTGCTGCGGGTCCGCTGTGGCCGGTCGCGCAGTTCCCCGCGCCCCTGAAGGGGCGATGTTCTACCGGACGTCTACGAAGTCGCCCTTCGCGTTGACCGCCGGAGTCGTCGTCGTGCCCGCGAAGGTGAAGCGGAAGTAGCCGTCCTGGGTGGCCGTGACGGTGGTCTTCAGGTTGCCCGTCGCGTTCGTCCTGACGGTCTTCACCGTGGTGTAGGTGTTGCTGTCCTTCTTGCGGAACTGCAGGTTCACCGGCTGCTCGACATAGCCGTTGTACGTGCCGCGGTCCCAGTTGGCGCGGGACAGCTTGCCGGTGACCGTGATCGGCTTGCCCTTCTTCACCGGCTCCGGCGAAGCGTCGACCGTCAGCTTCGAGGCGCGCTGCATCAGCGTGGTGCCGATACCGGACTGGCGCTTGTAGCCGACCTTGGTGATGTCGAAGGTCTCGCCGTTCGGGTCCTGGCCGTTGAATGCGGTGGCCTCCGCCGCGGCCCGCCAGGTGCCGGCGTCCGTGTTCCGGAGCTCGTGGGCACCCGGGTAGAAGTCGATCGTGCCCTTGCAGTTGGCGGCGGTCGCGGAGGTCGCGGTGCACTTGGCCGGCTTGTCGCCGTAGAGCATGTTGTCCGGCGTGGTGGCGGAGCCCCGGTAGAGGACGGGGTCGGTGAGGAAGTCGGCGGCGGTGATGTCGACGTCCGCGCCGTGGGTCAGCGTGTACGTCACCGTCGTGGCGACGTGGCCGGTCGTACCGACCTTGACCGTCTTGGCGATCTTGAGGTTGGAGAAACTGACGTTCAGGGCGTACGGCTTGCCCGCGGCACGGCTCGACGCGGCCTGCGCGGCCTTGCGGACCTTCGCGACGTCGGCCTGGTAGGAGGCGGCGGAGTCGCCGGCCTGCGCGGCCGGGACGGCGAGGGCGGAGAGGGCCAGGGCGCCGGAGACGGCGGCCACGGTGGCTCTGATGCGCATGCTTTCCCCTGGTACGGAAAGGGGCCCCGCTGGTCACGTCGGGGCCCGGTGATCGGGGGGCCTGTTGACCCATGTGATCAGATACGCGCCCGGAGGTGGCGGTTGTCTCGCCGGCGGGGAATTTTCGTGACCTGCGTCACGAACCCCCGGACAGTGCCCGGGAGTTCGTGACACACGGCCCGATGTACGTCCTACTGCACGTCGACGAAGTCACCCGTGGCGTTGATCGCCGGGGTGGTCGTGGTGCCCGCGAAGCTGTAGCGGAAGTAGCCGTCGGTGGAAGCGGTGACGGTCGTCTTCAGCTCGCCCGTCGAGTTCGACTTGATGGTCTTCACCGTGGTGTAGGTGCTGCTGTCCTTCTTGCGGAACTGCAGCTTCACCGACTGGTTGGTGTAGCCGTGGTACTTGAAGTCCTCCCAGTTCGCCCGGGAGAGCTTGCCGGTGGCGGTGATGGTCCTGCCCTTCTTCACCGGCTCCGGCGAGGCGTTGACCGTCAGCTTCGAGTAGCGCTGGACCCGGTGGGTCGTCTGGAAGTCGTTCCAGTAGATGCTGCCGTCGCCCGCGAGCGCACCGGCGGTCACGTGCCAGGTGCCGGCCAGGGCGTTCATGTACAGGTCGCTGCCCGGCGTCGCCGTGAGGGTGAGCTTGCAGGTCGAGGTGGTGGCGCTGGAGGCGGTGCAGGTGGCGGCCTCCTCGTTCGGCATCAGCAGGCCGTCGATGTTCTCGAGGTCGGTGCCGTGCCAGAGGTCGACGTAGGCGTCCTGGATGCCCGTGGCGTGGCTGGCGGTCACCGACACCGTGAAGGTCTTGGCGTACGTGGTGCCGACGGCCACGGCCTTGCCGGAGTTGACCGTCACCTTGGACACGACGGGCTCGGCCTCGGCGGCGGCGGCCGTGCTGAACGCCGACCGGTTCAGGGAGCCGTCGAAACGCTCGGCGGCGCTCGGCTTGTTCACGCTCGCGTCGCTGTCATTGCCGGCCTGCGCGGCCGGGACGGCGAGGGCGGACAGGGCCAGGGCGCCGGAGACGGCGGCCACGGTGGCTCTCATGCGCATGCGTTCCCCAGGAGGAGAAGGGGGCCCGGTCGTGGTCGCACCGTACGGGTCGTCGCCGGCCGGGCCCAAGTGATCGTCGAGCCAGTTGGCTCGGGTGATCAGATCAGCGACGGCAACGAATGGTTGTACGAAGGGTGAAGGAAATATGTACGGGCCCTGCGAAGAGGGCCCGTCCCCCTCCGCCTCAGTCGAACCACCGGTCGCGCGCCAGCTCCCCCGTCCGCGACGGATCCTCCATCAGCGCCGCCACCTCGAACCGCCGCGGCCACTGCCGCGCCGCCCAGGCGAGCCCGGCGGCGACGCCCTCCAGGGTGGAGGCGTGCAGGGCACCGTCGTTCGTGAGCCGCCAGTCGATCTCCACGCCGTCCACGACGAGCTCCTCGTGCTCGACATACGACTCGGGCGTCCGCGCCCCGAGCAGCACCCGCACCGACTCCGGTACGTCGTGCTCGGTGCCCTCGGAGTCCACGTCCCCGGTGACGGACTCGCTCAGCCGCCGCACCTGGAACAGCTCGGCCAGCTCGGCGGCCCGCGCCGGCCGTACCGGCAGCAGCGGGACGCCCTCGGTGAAGGGCAGCAGGTCGGGCGAGTCGACGACCACCGCGTCGGCGGCGTCCACGACCTCGACCCGGCCGTCGACCACGGCCCGCAGCTCGTCCGGCAGGGTCACCTGCTCGGGGTCCAGGTCGGCGAGGGCGCCGTACAGGGCGTGCAACTGGGCGGAGGTGACGGGGCGGTCCGGGTCGGCGAGGCGGTCGAGCAGCTCTGCGGCGCCGCCCGGCTCGTCGAGCAGCGCGGCGACGGAGGTGCGCACCCCGAGCGCCCGCAGCACCTGCTCGTCGTCGAACCCGGTCGCGTCGGCCTCGTCGTACAGGCCGCGCAGCAGCGGGTCGCCGCCGGAGGCGAGGAGCCCCGCCGGGCGGCGGCCGTCCAGAACCGGGTTGCCCCGCAGCCACCAGGCCGTGTAGGGCCGTACGACCTCGTGGGTGCCGTCGGGCAGCAGGATCCGCACCTGCTGGGTCAGCGCGTCCCGCAGCGGCGGCCGGGCGAGCAGGGCGAGGGCCTGGGGCCATTTGTCGTCGTCCACCAGGTCCAGATCGCGTACGGCGATCAGCTCGGTGGCGACCGGCGGTACGGGCGTGTCCGGGAAGCGGTCCAGGATGTCCTCGCACCAGACGTCCACGGCGTCCAGCAGACCCGCGTCGTCAGGTTCGGCGAAGTCGCCCTCACGAGGTTCCAGTTCGTCCGGGTCGAGCACGACGTCCGTGGCGCGGACCAGGGCGAAGTTGGCGAGCACGCCACAGGCGGCCAGCGGCTGCTCCCCCCACTTGTGCGTCAAATCGGCGTCGAGATAAGCGAGTTCGTCCTCCCGCATCACCTGGGCGAAGGCGCTGCCGGGGAGGACCAGCTCACCGGCGGGGGCGAGCTCGCCGTCCTCGTCGGGGAGCGCGAGCGCGCCCAGCCACGGCTCGTCACCGGGTTCCAGGCCCGCGTCCCGCACCAGCGCGAGCACGGTGTCGGCCAGTTCCTCGGCGTCCGGAGCGTCCTCCTCCCAGTTCACCCCGCCGTCCTCGTCGAGGGAGGCGGCGACGGCGGCGCGTACCTGGGGCGTGGTGAGGACCGCGCGGGGCGTCGCGGGAAGGGCGCCGAGCTTCTCCAGGAGCGGGTGCGCGGCCTCCGGGTGGGCGACCTTGAGACCGAGGCGGGCCAGGATCTCCGGCTCGATACCGTCGGCGTCGGGGGTGGGGAGCAGGATCTGCCGGGGGCCGATGGTGGTGCGGCCGTTGGCCAGCGGCACGGGCAGGCCGGACAGACGGTCCGGGTCGACGCCGGCGAGGCTGTCGTAGAGCCGCCGCCACCAGCCGGGCTCCTTCTCCAGACCGGCGAGGCGGTCGATCGCGTCGGTGAGCGGGACCCGGGCGACGCCCAGGGTCCGCAGCTCCACCCGCCGTTCGAGTCCGGCGGGCAGCAGCGTGGGCAGCACCTCGGCCAGCACGCGCACGGTGTCGGCGCCGGCGCCCTCGACGACCTCGGCGTCCCGGGGCCGGAGCGACTCGGGCAGCTCGGAGTCGGCCTCGTGCGGCGCGACCGCGGGCGGGAGGGCGGGCGGGAGGAACTCGGTCCTGGGCAGGCGCTCCAGGATCGCCTGGCGCAGGGCCCCGTCCAGTTCGCCCTTGCCGAGCGGGCCGGGCACGAGGCCGATGATGCCCTCGCCCACCGGACGCCAATCGGCGAGCAGCTCGGCGTACGCGTCGGCCGCGCGCTGCACCAGGAAGTCGGTCAGCGGGCCGGGCGCGGCGTGCCGGCGGGTGGTGTCGAGGGGGAAGGAGGCGATGAGGAGGGCGGGGACACCGAGGGCTTCGTCGCTGGGCGTGGGCGCGTGGACGACCGGGGCGGTGCGGGGGCGGTCGGGCGTGCTGTCGGCGGCGTCGACGGGCACCGCCCAGGTGAGCGACCAGTGCGGGCGCAGCCGCTCCTCGACCGGGCGGTCGGCGAGGAGCTCGGGCGTGAGCGGGCCGTGGGCGGCGGACGTACGCCAGTGGGTGACGCCGGACCGGGAATCCTCCACGACCGTGAAGGGGCCGTCGACCCGGCGGCGCAGCGTGCGCGGCTCGGCGTCGCCGACCTCGATCACGACCTCCTCCATACCGGGAAGGGCGAGGAGCAACGCGTCGTCGACGGCGTTCAGCAGCCGCTCGGCGAGGTCGGCTGCCGCGGTGTCGCGCAGCGGAAGGATGACTACGGTGTCGTACGGATCCGGGGCGGTGCCCTCGGCGGCGAACGGCAGCCGCAGCAGCGGTACATGCCCGTCCCGTCGCCGGATCTCGTCGCCCAGCCCCGGGCTGTGCCGCGCGGTCTCCTGGGCCAGCTCGCGGGCCTCGGCGAGGGCCCACCGCACACCGCCATGCCGCCCGACGACGGCGGGCTCGTCGGTGACGGCGAGGACGGCCGCGAAGCCGACGCCGAATCGCCCCACGGAGGCCGTGTCCCGCTTGGCGGAGGCCCGCAGCGTGGACAGCGACTCGACACCGGCCGCGTCCAGCGGCGCGCCGGTGTTGGCGGCGACGAGAACACCCTCGCGGAGGGTGAGCCGGAGGCGTCCGGCCACGCCGGCCCGGGCGGCGGCGTCGGCGGCGTTCTGAGCGAGCTCGACGACGAGCCGGTCCCGGTACCCGCCGAGGACGAGGTCCTCCTCGGCGTTGGCGTCCTCCCGGAACCGAGCGGGGCTGGTCGCCCAGGCATCCAGCACTCCGCGACGCAGACGGGCCGTACCGAACGGGTCGGCGCCCTCGGCCGCGGGCCGCACGAACTTGCTCACGTTGACTCTCCTCATCGGCGTGATGATGAAGGTACCGCCGATGGGAGGTGCGTGCGATCAGCCCTGGCGCCCGCCGCGGGGGACGGGGAGCCCGGGCCGGATCGGGCGGCTCGCGCGGTGTTCACCAGCTGATGCCGGCCGCCACCGGCAGGTGGTCGCTGCCGGTGGCCGGCAGTACCCACGAGCTCCTCGGCTCCACTCCCCTGACCAGGATCTGGTCGATCCGGGCCACCGGGAACCTCGCCGGCCAGCTGAAGCCGAAGCCGTCCCCGGCCGCCTCCTGGGCCGAGCGCAGCTGCGCGGCGAGGCCGGCGAACGCGCGGTCGTCCATGGTGCCGTTCAGATCGCCGAGCAGCACCACCCGCTCGCTTTGCTCGGCTGCGACGGCCTCGGCGAGCGCCTGCGCGTTTCTGTCCCGGCTGTCCGTCCAGAAGCCGTTCCTGGGAAACACGCGTACGGATCCCAGGTGGGCCACATACACCGCGAGCGGACCCCGGTCCGTGGCCACCGTGGTGCGCAGCGCCCGGGCGTAGGCCATCTTGACCTCGGCCGGCTTGGCCTCCCCCAGCGGCCCGGCGTCCGTCTCGATGTCGACCGGCTGTGTGTCCGACAGCGGCAGCCTGCTCCACAGCCCGACCGTGCCCAGCACCGCGTGGTACGGATACGTCTTCTCCAGCTCCTTCTCGTACGTGCCCCTGGCCTGCGGGGTCAGCTCCACCAGTGCCAGCACGTCCGTGCCGGAGGCGGCGAGGTCGCGGGCGGTGCCGGCCGGGTCGGGGTTGTCGGCGTTGACGTTGTGGGTGGCCACGGTGAGGTCGCCGTCCGAGTGGGACTTGTCGATGAGCAGCCCGCCGAAGAGGCCCAGCCACACCACGACCGGCAGCAGCAGCGCGGCGACCGCGGAGGCGGAGCGGCGCCAGAGGGCCCCGGCCAGCAGCACCGGGACGAACAGGCCCAACCACGGCAGGAAGGTCTCCACCAGGCCGCCGAGGTTCCCGTAGCGGCTCGGGAGCATCGAGTGCAGCAGCATGACCAGACCGAGCAGCAGCGCCAGCGCCGCGAGCACCGGGCCGCGCTTCCAGGGTTCCGGCCGGAAGCCGGTGCGGATCGCCCGGCGGACAAGCGTGATCGATCGCTTCGGGGTGCCGTTCGCAGGGCCGGGGTTCGCAGAAGGCGGCTCCGTCGTCCGCAGCAGTGGTTTCATTCCGCCAGTCAAGGCAGCGAGGCGTTGTCGGCACGTATGCGGATTTCGATATGCCGACGATATGTGTCGGCTCGTAGCCTCGATGACATGCGTGTGCTGATCGTCGAGGACGAGCCCTATCTGGCAGAGGCCATTCGTGACGGCCTGCGCCTGGAAGCGATCGCGGCCGACATCGCAGGTGACGGCGACACCGCCCTGGAACTGCTGAGCGTCAACACCTACGACATCGCCGTCCTCGACCGCGACATCCCCGGACCGTCCGGCGACGAGATCGCCAAACGCATCGTCGCCTCCGGCAGCGGCATGCCGATCCTCATGCTCACCGCGGCCGACCGTCTCGACGACAAGGTCTCCGGGTTCGAACTCGGCGCCGACGACTACCTCACCAAACCCTTCGAACTCCAGGAACTCGCGCTCAGGCTCAGAGCACTCGACCGCAGACGTGCCCACAACAGGCCTCCCGTACGAGAGATCGCAGACTTGCGTCTGGACCCGTTCCGCCGCGAGGTATACCGGGACGGCCGTTATGTCGCGCTGACCAGGAAGCAGTTCGCCGTGCTCGAAGTCCTCGTCGCCGCCGAAGGCGGTGTCATCAGCGCCGAGGAACTCCTGGAACGCGCGTGGGACGAGAACGCCGACCCGTTCACCAACGCCGTACGCATCACCGTCTCGGCCCTGCGCAAGCGCCTCGGGGAACCCTGGATCATCGCCACCGTGCCGGGCGTCGGCTACCGCATCGACACCCAGCCGGAGGCCGCGGACTCGGGAGCAGACCGTGGATAGGGCACCTGGCCTGAGCGTTCGCCTCAAACTCACCCTCAGCTACGCCGGGTTCCTCATGCTTGCCGGTGGCCTGCTGCTCGCGGCGGTGTGGCTTTTCCTGCTGCGTTACGTCCCCGAGCGCGCGATGCTCATCAATCCCGATGACAAGCCGACGAACGGTGTCTTTCCCGTCCGGTCCGTACTCCTGGACGTTTTCGCTCCGAGGGCAGCCGCCGTATTGGCGTTCCTGCTGGTGTTCGGCCTGGCGGGAGGGTGGATCCTCGCCGGCCGGATGCTCGCCCCGCTGACCCGTCTCACGGACGCCACCCGCTTGGCCGCGAACGGATCGCTCTCCCACCGGATCCGGCTGCCGGGCCGCAAGGACGAGTTCCGCGAACTCGCCGACACTTTCGACACGATGCTCGCCCGGCTCGAAGCACACGTCGCCGAACAGCGGAGATTCGCGGCCAACGCCTCTCACGAGCTGCGCACGCCGCTGGCGATCTCGAAGGCGCTTCTCGACGTGGCCCGCACCGATCCGAACCACGACACCGGCGAACTCATCGACCGCCTCCAGGCCGTCAACACCCGAGCGATCGCCCTGACCGAGGCACTGCTCCTGGTCAGCCGCGCCGAGCAGCGTTCCTTCACCCGGGAGCGTGTCGACCTGTCCCTCATGGCGGAGGAAGCCACCGAAACGCTCCTCCCCCTCGCGGAAAAGCACGGCGTCACGATCGAGACCAGCGGCGACATCGCCACGACGACCGGCTCGCAAGCGCTCCTGCTCCAGCTGACCATGAACCTCGTGCACAACGCGATCGTCCACAACCTGCCGGAACAGGGCACCGTGTGGGTCAATACCGCCGTCCGCCCCAAGACCGTGGTGCTCACCGTCGAGAACACGGGCGAGGAGCTCACCCCACAACTGCTCTCGACCCTCACCGAGCCGTTCCAGCGCGGCACGGAACGCACCCACACCGACCACGCGGGCGTGGGCCTCGGCCTGGCCATCGTCAAGACCATTACGCACGCACACGACGGAACACTCACCCTCACCCCGCGCCCTGCCGGCGGGCTCCGCATCACCGTGGAACTCCCCGTGACAGACGAAGCAACCGTCTCACAACTCCCTTGCAGCACCGCCGGTTGACTGCCTAGCATCGCGTTCACCATCGCGAATCGAATGTTGTTCCGGTGCATGGGGGCCTGGCGTGACGTTGGTGATGGCGGCTGCGGCCGTCTGGGGTGTACTGCAACTGTTCGCGCTCTCCTGGCCGACCCGTTCGGTGCGCCTGTCGACCGTGCTGCTGGCGATGGCCGTGGGTGTGTACGGGTGTGGCGTGGCGACGGCTTTGGTGCAGCTCGCCTACACCCGGATCTACGCGGAGCAGTCGGGCCAGTCGCTGGTGACGGTGGTGAACACCACCAGCTACACGGTGGCTCCTTGGGTGGAGGAATTACTCAAGGTCTCCCCGTTGCTGCTGGCCGGGCTGAGTCTGCGGGTTCGCCGGCAATGGGGCCTGACCGACTTCGTCGTGGTGGGTGCGGCTCTGGGAGCGGGGTTCGGGCTGCTGGAGGCGGTTCTCCGGTTCGGCCTGGACGCGGACCGGGCGATCCCCCGCGGCGAGGGCTGGATCGTCCCCGACAGCCTGTCCCCGCCCTATGTGCCGGGCCTGGGGCAGGTGATGACGTCCTGGCTGCCGGCGCCGTTCAGCCAACTGGACGTGGGCGGCACTCCGGTCACGGAAACGTTCACGCACCTGGTGTTCACGGCCATGGCCGGCTTCGGCGTGGGGCTGCTGTGGCGCACACGCGGCTGGGTGCGCCTGTTGTCCGTCCTCCCGATCGCGGCCGCCGTCGTGCATCACACGGTGAACAACTACGCGGTACGGGAGCACGGCGCCGGGACCAGGGAGTGGCTGGAGTCCCTGGACGGGATGGCGTGGGCCGCGCCCCTCGTGTGCCTGGCCATCGCCATGGCCGTGGACACACGCCAACTCCACCGCGGCAAGGGCGCCGTGCCCGGCGTACTGCTCGCGTCCGAACGCGCCGAAGGCGACAGCCTGGGCGCACTGCTGCGCTACGCGGCCTGGCGTCTCCCATGGAGTCTGCTGATCGCCCTGCGCTACGTCAGGCTGCGGCGCTCCTTGCTGTACGCCGCCGCGTCGGCGCCGCCCGAGGCCACCGGTGAGCTGCGTCGGGTGGTCGCGGGGATCACGGCCCGGATGGACGCGTCCGACAACGCGATTGCCTGGCGGGCGCTGAACATCCGCGCGTGGCTGAAGGCGACGCGAGCGGCCGGACGCTCCCGCGGTCGATGGCTGCTGCTGATCCCCTTCGTCCTGATGCTCCCCTCACTGCTGTTCCTGGGCGTCGGCTCGTTCACCTCCACCGCCGGCCTCCAGGAGTTCTTCAGCACCGGCGCGGGACCGAAGATCCTCGTGGGCTTCGGCATAGCGGCCCTGGCCTGGATCGCCTACCAGCTCACCGTCCTGCTGCGCACCTGGCGAGCGGCGTCCACTCAGCCTCTGGGGGAGGTCCTGGCGGCCCACCGCTTCCGCCTCGGAACCGCGCTGGGATCGGCGACGACCGGCATATTCCTCCTCTGGCACGCCTTGGGCGACGCGGGCCCCGCCGGCCGAACCATCCACACGCTCCACCTCCTCGACGCCCTGAACACCTTCCTGGTCTACCTCGGCTTCGCCCTCCTCCTTCTCTCCCTACTGGCTCTCTTCCCTCCCGGGGGGCTCGCGCTGGCGGGGGGCGGAGCGGCAGGTGCACTGACGGCCGACGCCGCGCTCAGCGCCGGCATCCTGGGCACGGCCGGGCTCGTGCTCATGGGGTTGGGTGCCTCGAATGGATCCGGCGGGGACTACAACGCTTGGCCCAGGAACAAACGCAAGGGACGCCAAAAGCCCGAGCACCGTGCGGATGTCCGTGGCGACGAGGGCAAGAGCCTTGGCGGCAAGAGCAAGGCTCATACGATCGACAGGCATGTCGACAAGACCATTGCGGGCATGCGTAGGCGTCTGCGCGAGAACCCTAAGCTCGAAGCGGACTCACGCTACGTTGACGTCGATTCGGCACAACGCTTCACCGACGGCACTCTTACCACCAAGAAGAACCAGCAGAAAATAGCTGCCTGGCTGGACAAGGGGGCGCAAGGAACGCTGCGACTGCAGCACAAATTCGGGGAAAACACAGGGCTTCACCTCACTCGCTACGACTTCACCCATGGACAGGCGACGAGATGGGTGAACCGTGTTCGCGTCATCCTCAAGGCTGACCCGACGGCGCCTTCCGGATACCGCGTCCTCACCTCGTTCCCCCAGCCCTAACACGCACGCTTGGAGCGACTCATGAGTCAGGCACCTCCACTGGAACCACGATTCTATGAACTCGGCGAACTGCTAGAAGCCTACGCGGACGCTGGCTTCATGTTCACGGACACTGCCGAGACTCCGGGCCCTGGCCTGGCCTCGTACCTCCGAATCGCCGCGCGGGATCCCGCCCGCGCCGTGACGGCGGTCCGGCAGATCGACGAACTGCTCTCCATCGGCCTCTTCTCCGAGGAGATCGCCGACGATGTGGAGGACCTGCCACACATCCGCCCCCCGCTGGGCACCAGCGTGGAGGACTGCCTGCGCATCGCCAGGGAGCACCTCAACAGATTCCTGGAAGACCCGTCACGCGTCCCACAGATGAACCCACAGAACCATTGGGAATGGAACGAGCGATTCCCCCAGCTGAGTCAGTTCCTCGGCGCCTACTTGCATCAGAATTACTCAGAGTTCTATGCCTCTCCCGAGGACGCGATCGATGAATACGTCGTCGAGCACGATCCGCAAGTCCGCACACAGGCAGCGCAGGAGATCACCGAACTCCTGACGATGGTGTCCTCGGATCAGGAACTCCACACGGCAACCACGGCATTGGGGCTCGACCTTCTGCCGCCGGACGGGGTGTCACTCCAGCAATGGCTGGAGCTGATGCGCCAAAAGATCACTGCGGCGGGCTGAATGACCCATGATCTGGACCTACTGCGAGCAGTGGAACAACCTCACAGAGACACCCATGAACCCCACGACGCCCGAACAGGCTCAGGCCCGGCACACCTCCGGCGAGTTGTACACCGCAGTCGCCTCCCCCGGCGAGCAGTCCGCACCGACCCTGCGGGTGGAAATGCGACTGGAGACGGGCTACGCCTCGGCTATCTTCATCGACGAATTCGGTCGCGACACCCTGGACTACACTTTCACGCTCATCACCGGATCCTTCTTCCTGGAAACAGCAGCCGCGTACGGTTACGGCACTTCTCAGGCGCGAGGCTGGTACGCAGACGCGGACCGCACAGAGACGTACGAGTTCACCATTGATGGCGTTGTCCAGCGCGCGGTCGAGGAGGAGGGCGGCGAATCGAAGGAAATCCGCCACGGAGTCGACGTCTCCTCCAACTGGGAGCCGATTCCAGCTTTCGGCGCGTATGCCTCACTGATCAGACGCGAACGCTGAGGTCATGTCATATGAGTCAGGGACTTCCATCAGAGCCGCGATTCTATGAACTCGGCGGACTACTGGCGGCCTACGCAAGCGCCGACTTCATGTTCCAGGACACTGCCGATATTGCAGGACCTGGCCTGGCCTCGTACCTCAGAATCGCCGCTCGTGACCCGGCCCGTGCCGTTACAGCCGTCCGGCAAATCGATGAGCTGCTTTCCTTCGGACTCTTCTCCGAGGAGATCGCAGATGATGTGGAGAATATTCCGCACATCGTCCCTCCGATGGGCACCAGCGTGGAGGACTGCCTGCGCATCGCGAGGGACCATCTCAACAGATTCCTGGAAGACCCGTCACGAGTTCCTCAGATGAATCCGCAGAACACTTGGGAATGGATCGAGCGATTTCCCGAGTTGAGCCAGTTGCTCGGCGCGTACTTTCATCGAGATTTCTCATACATCTACGATTCTCGCGATGAGGCTCTCGATGAATATGTCAGCCAATCCAAGCCGGAAGAGCGTGCACAGGCAGCGCAGGAGATCACCGAAATCCTGACGATGGTGCCCTCGGACGAGGAACTCGACACGGCAACCACGGCGTTGGGGCTCGACCTTCTGCCGCCGAAGGGGATGTCACTCCGCCAATGGCTGGAGCTGATCCGCCAGAGGATCAGGCCTCGGACGCGTAAGTGACGAAGGCAGCCCAGGCGCGCGGCGCGAGGGCGAGTCGGGGGCCGGCGTCGAGGTGCTTAGAGTCGCGGACTTGGATGGCGCGGGGCGCTATCGCGATCTCGACGCAGGAGTCGCCCTCGCTGCCACTGCTGTAGCTGCTCTTGAACCACACCAGCTCGGAGGCGTTCCCGGCCGAGGCGTTGCGGATCATGTTTCCCCCAGCAGTTGCTCGATGAAGGCAGTCGACTCACGCGGCGTGAGAGCCTGCGCCCGGATGATGCCATACCGCAGTTCCAGGATACGGAGCTGCCTGGGCTCGGACACCGGTCGGCCATTGGCAACTACTGGCGAACGCCCCACGGCCGAGCCGTCGGCGAACTTCAGCACCTCGATTCCGCCATCCACTCCCGCGTGCTCCTCCCGATCCATCGGCATCACCTGGAGCTCGACGTTCCGCAACTGTCCCAGCTCCAGCAGATGTTCGAGCTGGCAGCGCAACACCGCCCTACCTCCGAGCGGACGTCGCAGCGTCCACTCCTCCAGGACAAAGCTGAGCTCAGGTGCCGGATCCCGCTCGAATACGGTCTTGCGGGCCACGCGCGCCGCGGTGTACCGCTCCACCTCATCCGCGGCGTACGCAGGGCGCCGCATCAGAAGAAGCCCTCGCGCATACTCCGCCGTCTGCAACAGGCCGTGGATGTTGAGCGGATCGTAGAGCTGCAACTCGACCGCCTTGGCCTCCATGTCCCGCAGCGCCCGAACCTTCTTCGGATACCGAACCTTCTGCACGTCCTCCCACGTCGCCGCAATAAGCCCCCCGGCCCCCAACACCTCGTCCGCCCGGTCCAGATACTCCTGCCGAGGAATCCGCTTCCCACCCTCGATCTTGTAAACCAGATCCTCGCCGTACCCGACCGCGCTCCCGAACTCCGCGGCCCGCATCCCCACCGCCTCCCGCCGCAGCTTCAGCTGTCGCCCCACGGTGGCGATCACCGCCACACCCCACTCGTCGTCCGGGTCCACCTCCCACCCCGGCTCGTCCGCCTCCGTCTTGAGCCGTCCCGTGTCCGCCTCGACCGACATCCCGTACCCCTCCGTCGTACCGCCGCAGTGCAGCAGCGCCCTACCCATACGCAACGCCCCGACAGCCCGGACACGGCCGGACAAGCTCCGGACAGTCACCGTACGCACCCGCTGAGTCACTGTTCACGCTAGGCACGCGCGGCCACGCTGAGTGACGTGAATCAAGATTCCGCCGAACTCGTCACCCGTATCCGCAACTTCAGCGTGCAGCTGTCCCCCACACCGCGCGGCGCCCGCCTCGCCCGCCTCCTCGCCACGGAGCAACTCCGCAGCTGGGGCCTGCCGCTGGAGCCTGCGGCGCACCTCGTGGCGGAGCTGGCGGCCAACGCGGTCACGCACGGGCGGGTTCCAGGGCGGGACTTCCGGCTGCTCGTCCGCGTCGCAGGCGACACGGTCCGGATCGAGGTCACCGACACCCGCGCCGACCGACTCCCGCACGTCGAACGTGTCGCCCCCGAAGCGGAGTCGGGCCGCGGCCTCGCCATCATCGACGCCCTGGCCGACCGGTGGGGCGTCACCCCGGGGCCGCCACCCCGCAAGACGGTGTGGGCGGAAGTGGACCTCTCACCGAAGCCCAGAACCCCGTGCTCCGGTGGCGCGGACGATCAACCACAAAGGAATCCGAGGGGGAAAGCACCTCACCCAAACCCACCCCTCCCTCCAGCGGCGCGCGCTCACTCGGGAGGGTGAATATCACCAACTCAGCTGGATTTCGGGCCGGTTGTCGGACTTACGCTCAGCGCAACACGACCGCAGACATACAGCAGCCATACAACGGCCCTCGCCGGGACGGCAATCCCAGTGCGAGGGCCTGACCACCAAGGAAGCAGCACTCTTCCCGATGGATACGCAAAACCCTAGCGCGCCCCCGCGCGCCCAGTCCCGCCTTGCCGCCAAGAACACCCGAACCGGGGGCGGCGGCCTGGTCCACGACAACACCCGCCACACCACCCGCTTCACGGTGATCGGCAATCACCTGGCCCAGCACACGGAGCTGTCACTCCTCGCGATCGGCCTGGGCGTCCACATCCAGTCGCTGCCCAAGGGCGCCCACGTCTGCATCAAGACCCTCGCCGCCCGCTTCCCCGAGGGCACGACCCGTATCGCCGCCGCCCTGCGCGAACTGGAGACCCACGGCTACCTGCGCCGCGAGCGCGAACGCGTCCCGGGCGGGCACATCGTCACCCGCACGATCTCGTGCAACCAGCCCGGCAGCCGCCGCCCCGCCCAGGACCCCCCGGCGGCCCCGCCCAGGAAGAAGCGAGCTCCGGGACCCCGCAAGCCCCTCCCCGCCGTACCGCAACCGGCCTACCCGGCCCCCACCCTCCTCCAGACGGCCACCGACCTCCTCTCGGACCTCCGCCGCCACGACCCCCGCCTACTGCTCTCCGTCTGCGAAACGGCCCATCTGGCCCCCGGCGTCGCGGCCTGGCTGGAACGCGACGTCACCCCACCGCCGTACGCCACGCCCTGACCACCGACCTGCCACCCGAGCCCTTGTGCCGCCCGGCAGCCCTCCTGGCCCACCGCCTTGCCACCCGGCTGCCCCCGCCACCCCCGTTCGCCCCACCGCCGGCCACCCGCCATCCGCTCCAGACCTGCGACGGCTGCGAGCGCGCCTTCCGCTCCCCGACCCCCGGTCGCTGCCGCGACTGCCGAACCAACCTCCTGGAGGCCGCCTAGCATGAATGCGACGATCCTTGCCCCTGGGCACAGAGCACGAGGAGCGAGCGCCATGACCATCGCCCCGGACAACGCACGACAGGGTGCTTCCCACCTGTACCGAGCGATGCGCGACTTCGTGGAGTCCACGGACGGCACCCTTCCCGGCAAGTTCGAGATCACCAAGGAAGGGATCGTCCTCGACATGGTGTCGCCGGTCCGGCCGCATGAACTCACCGCGCTCCATCTCCGGAAGCGCCTGGAGAAGGTCATGCCTGAGGAGATCGTGGCCCACACCGGCGAACCCGACGTCGAGATGGAACCAGAGGGCATCATGCGCCGCCCCGACGTGATGGTGATCGCGCTGGCGGACATGGAGGGAGACGGCGCCTTCGACCCGCTGACGCTCATCGCCGCCATCGAGATCGTCTCCCGCTCCAACCCCGACAACGACTGGGTCACCAAGATGCGGGACTACCCCCTGATCGGCATCCCCGTATACGCGATCTTCGACCCCCGCACCGGCACAGGCGCCGTACTCACCGACATCCACGCCACTCCCGAAGGCCCCCGCTACGCCACCCGCAAGGACTTCGTGTACGGAGAGGACGTCACCATCGCGGAGTGGACGATCTCCACCGAGAACCTGCCTCGCTACAAGACCGTGGGCACGGGCGACGCCGACGAACCGTCGGCGTCCTGACCCCTACGAGTGACCCAGCTCCGCCGAGTCCCCGTCCGCCCCCACCGAAACCGACCCCGAGTCCGGTGCCGGGCGCAGCGGGAACGGGTCCACCCGGGTCTCGTCGATCACCGGAGGCGCCGGGCGGGGCGGCTTGGGCATCACCGCGGCCTCGGAGTGGCCGCCGCAGCCGTAGGTCAGGGACACGACCCGGCCGTCCGCCGGGGAGAACTCGTTGGCGCAGACACCGAAGGCCTGGCCCAGGGAGCCGCCGATCGGGGCGAGGAAGCCGCAGGAGACGCAGGAGGCGGGGGCCGCCTGGGCCATGGGGGTCTTCGCGCCGAAGGACTCCTCCCAGCGGTCCGCGGCGACGTGCAGGCCGTAGCGGGACAGGACCCGGGCACGGCGCATGCCCAGTTCCTCCGCGACCGAGGCGATCGAGCCCCGGGAGGGGGCCACCGGCAGGTTCGCCGGGGCGCCCGCCGTGACCTCGGCGTCCTCGGCCTCCACCAGCTCGGCCATCTCGTGCGACACGGCCGAGCTCGACACGGGCTCGTCCTCGCCCGAGAAGCCGGGCTCCAGGCGCAGATCCTCGGCATCGGTCGGCAGCAGGTCGCCGGGGCCCATGTCGCCGGGGCGCAGCCGCTCGCTCCACGGCACCCACTCGGGCGCGAGCAGCGCGTCCGAGCCGGGGAGCAGGACCACCTCGTCGAGCGTGACGACCTTCGCGCGGGACGCGCGGGCCACCGTCACCGCCCAGCGCCAGCCCCGGTAGCCGAGCTCCTTGCACTCGAAGAAGTGCGTGACAACACGGTCGCCCTCGGAAGCCAGACCCGCGTGCTCGCCGACCACGCCGGGCGCGGCGGCCTCCTCGGCGGCACTGCGGGCGAGGTCGACCGCCTCGGCGCACAGACGGTCGGGGGTGCGGCTTCGCGTTGTCGCTGCGCTCACAGGTATCGCTTCTCTCCTACGCCGTCTCTCGGGTGCGGCTGCCTGAAGGCGGCGGAGCGAACGGAGCGGACCTGTGGGCCGCGTCGACGTCCGCGTCCGAATCGCGCTCGGGCGCACCTACGTCATCCATTGTGCGGGATGGCTGAGATACGCACGCTACCTGTTCGAGAGCGCTGGGCCTACACCGACGGCCCTTTCACCGTGCGCGGCGGCCGGTGGAACCCGTGCCACCGACCTGAGAGTTGCCTTCGGCCAACCTGAGACCTTGCCCATGAAGTGCCCCCCATACGCGCCGTAACCGCACTAGCCACCCCCATCTCGGGGCACTATTGCGTCGTGGCAACCGCGAGGACGCCCCAAGGAGCCACCGGCATCGGTGGGGCCAAGGGCGGTCGCAATCGAGGTGGCGGAACGGGCCGGATGGGCGGCCCCCTCCGCGCGGTCGGCCGTGCCCTGCACTTCCCGCTCACCGGCCCCGCCCGCGGCATCCGCAAGGCCACCCACGCCCAGGGGGCCGGTGAGTCCGGCCTCGGCAAGCTGATCGAGCTCCACGGTGTGAACGGCGCCGGGGACATGATGATCACCGTCGCCCTCGCCTCCACCGTCTTCTTCTCCGTCCCCACCGACGAGGCCCGTGGGCGCGTCGCGCTCTACCTCGGCATCACCATGGCGCCCTTCACGCTCCTCGCCCCGGTGATCGGCCCCCTCCTGGACCGCCTCCCGCACGGCCGCCGCGCGGCGATGGCCGGCGCGATGCTGGCGCGGGCGCTGCTCGCCCTGGTCCTGTCCAGCGCGGTCATCAGCGGCGATCTCCAGCTGTATCCGGCCGCGCTCGGGGTGCTGGTCGCCTCCAAGGCGTACGGCGTGGTCAGAAGCGCCGTCGTGCCCCGTCTGCTGCCACCCCGCTTCTCCCTGGTGAAGGCGAACTCACGGGTCACCCTCGGGGGACTCCTCGCCACCGGCATCGCGGCGCCCATCGGCGCCGGGCTCCAGGCGGTCGGACCTCGCTGGCCGCTCTACGGCGCCTTCGTGATCTTCATCGCGGGTACGTTCCTGTCCTTCACCCTGCCGCCGAAGGTCGACTCGGCCAAGGGCGAGGACCGCGCGCTGCTGGCGGCCGACGAGCAGCACCTGCACGGGCCGCACCGCAAACCCGTCAAGCGCCCCGGGCTGCGCACGGTCGGTATCGCCGTCACCCACGCCCTGGGCGCCAACGCCGCCCTGCGCTGCCTGTCCGGCTTCCTGATCTTCTTCCTCGCGTTCCTGTTGCGCGAGCACCCCATGGCCGGCCAGAGCGCCGCCGTGTCGCTCGGCATAGTCGCCGTCGCGGCCGGCACGGGCAACGCGATCGGTACGGCGGTCGGGGCATGGCTGAGGTCCCGGGCGCCGGAGATCATCATCGTGACCGTCGTGGGCTTCGTGCTGGCCGTGGCGATCACGGCCGCGATCTTCTACGGCGCCGTCCTGGTGGCCTTTCTGGCCGCCGCCGCCGGGTTCGCGCAGGCGCTGGCCAAGCTGTCGCTGGACGCGCTGATCCAGCGGGACGTGCCGGAGCTGGTCCGTACGTCGGCGTTCGCGCGCTCCGAGACGCTGCTGCAGATGGCCTGGGTGCTCGGCGGCGCGGTGGGCATCGTGCTGCCGCTGAAGGGCTCCTTCGGGCTGCTGGTCGGCGCGGCGATCGTCGCCGTCGGCTGGCTGACCACCGTCAAGGGCCTGATCGGCTCGGCCCGGCACGGCGGGCACGCCCGCCCACGGGTGGAGTGAGACGCCTCGGGCCCTCTCGTGACATACGGCACGCCGCCCCCGCGTAGAGAGAGCGTCACACCCGCCCGATAGCCTTCGGCCATGACCACGCTGCAATCCGCCCAGCGACGCCGCCGCGCCGTCGCCGCCGCCGGTGCCGTTTCCGCCGGACTGCTCGTCCTGTCGGCCTGCGACAAGCCGACGCCGCTGGCCACGATCACCGTCGGCACCTCGTCCGTGCACTCGCAGGCCACCTGCGGTGGTGAGGGCGACGCCCTGAAGACCACGGATCTCGCGAAGTGCCTGAAGGACAAGGGCATCGAGTCCATCAAGGTGGACCCGGACGACACCGTGCGCTTCGGTGTCGACCCGGAGATCGCCGACGAGGGCTGGACCATCCTCATGAACGGCCAGCCGCTCACCGACTCCAGCACGAAGACGTACCGCACCGTCCCGGGCAGCGTGTTCTTCAACGCCCAGTACGGCGCCAGCGGCGACTCCACGCTGGTGTCGATCAAGGAGGGCGAGCAGGACATCACCGGCCTGTGGTCCTTCAAGCTCAAGAAGGACAGCTGACCACGTCCGCTGTACGGGTCCTGGTGGCCACCGCGGTCCCCGCAGAGCGGGACGCGGTGGTCCGGGCGCTCGACGGGCTGCCCGGCGTCGATGTGATCGCCGCCGGCGTCGGCCCCGCGCTCGCCGCCGCGGCCACCGCCACCGCCCTCACCACGGCGGCCCACACGGGAACCCCCTACGGCCTGGTGGTCTCCGCCGGCATCGCGGGCGGCTTCGCACCCCACGCCCCCGTCGGCTCCCTCGTCGTCGCCGACGAGATCACGGCGGCCGACCTCGGTGCGGAGACCCCCGACGGCTTTCTGCCGGTGACCGAGCTGGGCTTCGGCACCGTCACCCACCGTCCGCCGGAAACACTCGTACGAGAGGTCGCGGCCGCCACCGGCGCGCGCCCCGGCGCCGTGCTCACCGTCTCCACCGTGACCGGCACCGCCGTCCGCGCCGCCCGGCTGCGCGAACGCCACCCCACCGCCCTCGCCGAGGCCATGGAGGGCTTCGGCGTCGCAGAAGCCGCCGCCGCGCACGGCAAGCCCGTACTGGAGCTGCGCGCGATCTCCAATCCCGTCGGCCCCCGCGACCGCGCCGCCTGGCGCATCGGCGACGCGCTGGCCGCGCTGACGGACGGCTTCGGGAAGCTCGCGCCCGTACTTCGGAGTTGGAACCCATATGACAGTTGAGCCGTTGCAGATCGCGTACTCGCCCTGTCCGAACGACACCTTCGTCTTCGACGCCCTCGCCCACGGCCGCGTCCCCGGCGCCCCCGCACTCGACGTCACCTTCGCCGACATCGACATCACCAACGGCATGGCCGAGCGCGGCGAGTTCGATGTGCTGAAGGTGTCGTACGCCGTGCTGCCGTACGTCCTCGACGAGTACGCACTGCTGCCGTGCGGGGGTGCGCTGGGCCGGGGTTGCGGTCCGCTGGTGCTGACCCGCGAGGCCGACGTCGACCTGACGGGCCGTACGGTCGCGGTGCCGAGCGAGAAGTCGACGGCGTATCTGCTGTTCCGTCTCTGGGCGGCCGACACGATCCCCTCCGGGGTCGGCGAGATCGTGGTGATGCCGTTCCACGAGATCATGCCGGCCGTGCGGGACGGGAAGGTCGACGCGGGGCTCGTGATCCACGAGGCCCGCTTCACGTACCAGAACTACGGGCTGCACAAGCTCGCCGACATGGGCGAGCACTGGGAGAACACCACCGGGCTGCCCATCCCGCTGGGCGCGATCATCGCCAGGCGGTCACTGGGCGCGGACACACTGACGCTGCTGGCCGACTCGATCCGTACGTCCGTCCGCGCCGCCTGGGACGACCCCGAGGCCTCCCGCCCGTACGTCATGGAACACGCCCAGGAGATGGACCCGTCCGTCGCCGACCAGCACATCGGCCTGTACGTCAACGAGTTCACGGCCGGCCTCGGCGAGGACGGCTATGCGGCGGTACGGGGACTGCTCACACGTGCGGCGGCCGAGGGGCTGTTGCCGCCCCTCGGCCCGGATGCGTTGAATTTCCCGTAAGCCGGGAAGCGCCTGGACGTGGCTATACGTCGAGTTGGTCGGCGACGGCGCGGAGGAGGCCGGCGATCTTCTTGCCGGAGGCCTTGTCGGGGTAGCGGCCCTTTTCGAGCATCGGCGTGATGTTTTCGAGGAGGGTCGTCAGATCCTGCACGATGGAGGCCAGTTCGTCCGGCTTCTTGCGCTGGGCGGCCGCCACGGACGGGGTCGGGTCGAGAATGACGACCGAAAGCGCCTGGTCACCGCGCTGACCGGCGACGACACCGAACTCCACTCGCTGTCCCGGCTTGAGTACGTCGACTCCGGCGGGGAGGACCGAGGAATGAACGAAGACGTCACCGCCGTCGTCGCGGGAGAGAAAGCCGAAGCCCTTCTCACTGTTGAACCACTTGACCTTGCCGGTAGGCACGTCTGTCCTCGTCCTCGTACTCGTCGGAAAACTGCTTCTGAAAACGGCTCTTGATAGCACTACAGCGGGTCGACCATGACCCGCCGGTACCAAGGCTAATGGTCCCCGGGCGGGTGACAAGACGTCGCCCGGTAGTTCCCTCGCGCAGGGAACTACCCTGGTCCGGTGCGTGACAAAACCCAAACGAATTCCGCCGCTCCCGGTGACCGACTGATCCGTGCCGGCGCGGTCCTGTTCTTCATCGGTGCCGTGGCCACTCTGGTCACTGTGGCCCCGTTCCTGCTCGGCACGACGCCCTTTCCGACATACATGTTCGGACTGAGCATGCTCATGGGCGTCGGATTCCTCGTCGCCGGCGCGGGAGTGCTCCGCTCGGCCGCGGCGGGGCGGCGTCAGGCGCGCGCCGCGTCCAGGTAGCCGGCCAGCCAGTCCGGGAACTTCGTCAGGTCGGTGAGGACCACGTCCGCGCCGAGCGCGGCCAGCTGATCCTCGCCGTACGGCCCGGTCGCCACGGTGACCGACAGGGCGTCGGCCGCGCGGGCGGCGCGTATGTCTCCCTGGTGGTCGCCGACGTAGACGCTCGCCGTGTACTCGCGCAGCGCCTCGGCCTTCTGCTCGGCCCAGAGGTTGCCGATGACCGCGTCCGGCTGGATGCCGAGGTGCTCCAGGTGCAGCTTGGCGTTCGGCTCGTACTTGGCGGTGACGACGATCGCACGGCCGCCCGCGTCCCGTACGCCGGCGATGGCCTCGCGGGCGCCGGGCAGAGCGGGCGTCGCCGCGATGGCGATCGTCGGGTACATCTCGCGGTACAGGTCGGCGATGACCGCGAGCCGCTCCGCCGGGAACCAGTTGATCAGCTCCTCCTCCAGCGGGGGCCCGAGCCGGGTGATCGCCAGGTCGGCGTCGATGTATGTGCCCGTCCGCTCGGCGAGGGCCGTGTAGCAGGCGTGGATGCCGGGGCGGGAGTCGATGAGGGTCATGTCGAGGTCGAAGCCGACGGTGAGTGCCATATGGGCCATTGTGCCCGCGCCTCATGACGCAGGGCTGTGCGTGGTGTGGCGACTGCGGGGACGTGGGTCGTGCGTCAGCGCTCTCGCTGCGAGCGCCAGACGATGAAGAGCGCCGACGCCAGGGCCGCGCCCCGCACCACCCACGGCCAGGTGTCCGAGATCGCGGCGTTCGTCTGGCCCTCGGCGATCGGATCGCCCCAGCGGCCGTTGGTGCGGCCCCAGAGCCAGACGACGCCCGCGGTGAGGGCGAGGCCGGGCAGGACCACGACCGCCCACTTGGTCTCGGCGTCGCTCAGGCGGCGGGAGCCCCACGCGATGAGCCAGCCGAGGAGCAGGGCGAGGAGGTTGCCGAGGAAGGCGCCGGCGACCAGGAGGGCGGCGGCGAGCAGCAGGAGGGGGTTGCTCCAGCGGCCGGAGGGAAGGGTCGGGCGCCGGATGAGGCGTCGGCGACGGGGTGCCTCGTCCTCTTCCGCGTCGTCGGCCTGCTCCACGGCCGCCGGGTCCGCCTCCTCGGCCGGCTCCTTCTTCCGGAGCGAGGTTTCCCCCTTCGCGGGCGGGCGCCTGAGCATCTCCGGGATCTCGATGCCGCCGACGAATCCCGGGACGTCCTCGCCGGGGCCGAAGGGGGTGCTGTCCACCCGCCACCAGTCGGGCTGGGTCGCGCTGCCCCCGAGCTCCGACGTGCTCGCGAGATGGGGCGGCGGGGGCGCGTCGTCACGTGCCGTCTGCGGTTCTGCTCGGCGCGGCCGCGGCACCATCCGGCGCAGGCCCCTGGGACGGCGCTCGGCGGCCTCGTCGGCGCGGTCGTCCTGCTGTACGGGCACGGAGGCGGCCGGTGGCCGCGGTGCGGGAGCGGCGCCTCCCCCGGCGGCCGAGACGACCTCGTCCGGGGTGCCCAGGCGGGCGATGATGCGGCGGACGGCTGCGGGGTTGTCGACGGGCGCCTTCGCGCGGCGCCGGTCGATCTCGCCGCGCAGCTCGTTCACCAGGCGCATGCGGGTGCCCGACGGCAGCTGCCGCTGCTGCGCCACGTCGCCGACGCGGCTCAGATACTCGTAGACGACCTGGTCGCTCTCGATCCCCACGAAGTCCCCTCCGGGGTGGGTGCGTTGCGTTGGATACCCCGGGGGACGACGTTAGCGCAGGACAGGGTGGGTCGGTTCGGTCAGATCGGCCGGCACTCGCCGGAGTTCTCCGCTTCGGAGCACAGGCCGTGGCCGTGCTCGTGCAGGATGTCGCGGCCGCTCTGCTGGGTGAGGAAGTTCAGGAAGGCCGACGCGACGGAGCCGGCCGGGGCCGGGCCGTAGGTGTAGGCGTACTCGGTCTGCCAGTACGGGTAGTCGGTGTCCTCGACGCCTTCCGCCGTGGGTTCCCGGCCGTCGAGCCGCAGCTTGACGAGCTTCTCGGCGGCCTTGTGGTCGTCGACTCCGGCGGCCTCGCTGTAGCCGATGGCACCGGGCGTCGAGGCGGTCCTGTTCAGCATCGTGTCCGTGCTGGTGACCTCGCAGCTGCCGTACTGCCCGTCCTCCAGGGCGGCGCAGTCCCGCTCGGTGAACTGGGGCGGTTGCCTGCCCCGCAGGACCTTGTCGACGAGGGTGCTGCGGGTGCCCGAGCCGGGGTCGCGGTTGATCAGGTGGACGGGTACCTCGTTGCCGCCGACCTCGGACCAGTTGCGGACCCGGCCCGCGAAGACGCGGCGGATCTGGTCCAGCGTCAGGTTCTCCACGCCCGCGTCCTTGTTGACGACGAGGGTGAACACGGAGAAGGCGACCGGCTTGGGGATCAGCCGGGGGTGGCCGTCGGAGGCGAGTCCGTCGGTGAAGGCGATGTGGTCGGGGAGCCCTTCGCTGACCGTGACCTCGGCGTCCTTGCCGGCCTGGTCCAAGGCGGTGACACCGTCGGTGCTGCCCTTGAACGGGTTGTCGTCGAGCGGAATGGCGACATCCGCCCCCTTGCACCGGTCGAGGTAGTCCTCGGCGGCGGCCCGCACGGCGGGTGCGAAGGCGGTGGAGCCGTGCAGGTGCAGGGTGCCGCTGACACAGTCCAGCGGGGGCCGGCGGTCGTCGCGCAGGAACAGCGTGAAGACCGACTGGACGGCGACCGCCAACGCCAGGAACGTGATGGCGAACCAGGCCGGCCGGGAGGCGAACAGATGGCTCTCGGTCCGGGTCAGCTTGAACCGGAAGTACTTCACCAGCGGGTCGAACCAGCGCCGGTCGGTGCCGACGGCGCCGACGATGTCCGGCTTGGGGAAGTCCCCGTCGCTCGTGTCGTCCGGCCAGCGCTCCAGGATCACCAGGATCTTGTACTCGGCTCCGCGGGGCAGTTTGACCTTCGGCAGCTCGATGACGCCCTCGCTGCGGGCCTCGTTGTTCCTGAAGCCGTAGCCCGCGGCCCCGTGCCGGAAGAAGCGGCGCAGCTCGCGCTGGCTCAGCTCGGTGACGACGATGCCGGCGACCTGACGACGGCGGAAGGTGACCCAGATGCCGCTGGGGTCGCTCTCGTCCGTCAGGTAGTCGCCGGGTTCGATGGGCGACGATCCCGCGTTCTCGATGCGCAGCAGCACGAACGAGGGGTCCTTGAGCTGGTGTCCGTCCCGCTCCAGCTGTTCGAGGATCTCGGCGTGCGCGGACTGGGTCTGGTTCGCGGCGACCGTGTCCATCTGCACCCGATAGCCGAGCCGCTTACGGCCGACGACCGCGAACTCCCACAGGAACGCGAAGAGGGGGATCGCCAGACTGGTGATCGCGATCCACTGCTCGACCTGCTCACTCACCGCTGGGACCCCCAATTCCCTTGAGCCGTGTAGTAGTTGACAGGGTGCCCAGGGTGACGAGTGGGGGCGCGGTGTTGCCAGAGGTGCCGCATTCCTCCGGACGATGTTCATCCGGGAGCCATCTGTGCAACGTTCTGTTCGCCCGCCGGACCGCCATCCGGGCCCACGGCACACCCCCTGCCGCGAGGTCCCACCCGCTAGATTTGGTCGGATGAGCGACCCGGCTACACCGCCCCGTTCCCTCGCGGAAGCTCTCCGCGCGCGGGACGACACCTCGCTGGCCGTACTCCTGCGCAGCCGGCCCGACCTCATCACCCCCGTCCCCACCGACCTCACCCAGCTGGCGACCCGCGCCGGCACCCGGGCCTCCGTGGTGCGCGCCCTGGAGCGGCTGGACCGTTTCGCGCTGCAGACGGCGGAGGCGCTGGCCGTGGCGGCGGATCCGGCGACGTACGACGAACTCCTCGCCCTGATGGCCGGCGACGAGGGCGACCCGGCGGTCACGGGCGCGCTGCCGCACGCGCTCGGGACGCTGCGCGAGCAGGCCCTGGTGTGGGGCGCCGACGACCGGCTGCGCCTCGTCCGCACGGCCCGCGAGCTGCTCGCCCCCTCGCCGCAGCACCCGTCCCCCACCGGACTGGGCCCGACCGCGCAGGAAGCCACCTCGGGCATGTCGCCGGGCCGTATCCAGGAGATCGTGCGGACGGCCGGGCTGCCCTCGACCCACGACGCCGTGTCCGCCGTGTCGTCGCTCTCCGCGCTGTTCGGCGACCGGCCGCGCATGACGGCTCTGCTGGCCGACGCTCCGGAGGAGTCCCGGGAGGTCCTGTCCCGGCTGGTGTGGGGGCCACCGTACGGCCAGGTCACCGCCGACCCGGCGCCCCGGCTGCGCTGGCTGCTGGACCGCGGCCTGCTGCTCCCGACGACGCCCGGCACCGTCGTACTCCCCCGCGAGGTGGCCCTGCACCTGCGCGCCGGCCACGCGCACCGCGCCACCGAGCCGCTGCCGCCGCCCGTCGAACCGGCTGCCACGCACCGTCCACAGATTGTGGACGCGACGGCGGCCGGGCAGGCCTACACGGCGCTGGCCACCGTCGAGGAGCTGCTGAAGGACTGGGACGAGGGCGGTCCCGCCGTACTGCGGGCCGGCGGGCTCAGCGTGCGCGACCTCAAGCGCACCGCCGTCGCCCTCGACGTGTCCGAGCCGATCGCCGCCTTCTGGGTCGAGCTGGCCTACGCGGCGGGACTGCTGGCCTCCGACGGCGAGGCCGACGAGCGGTACGCGGCGACGCCCGCCCATGACGAGTGGCTGGAGCAGCCGGTCGCCGAGCGCTGGACACTGCTGGCGCAGACATGGCTGACGGCGACGCGCACGGCGGGGTTGATCGGCGGACGGGACGCGAAGGACCGTACGTTGTCGGCCCTGGGCCCGGGACTGGACCGCTCCGCCGCCCCGGAGGTACGGCACCGGGTGCTGACCCTGCTGGCCGGGCTGCCTCAGGGCGCGTCCCCGTCGGCCGAGTCGGTGCTGGCCCGGCTGCGCTGGGAGCGTCCGCTGCGGGGCCCGCAGCGCGAGGACGACCTGCGCAGCCGCCTCGCCCAGTGGACGCTGAACGAGGCCGAGCTGCTGGGAGTGACGGGGCGGGGGGCGCTGTCGGGGCACGGGCGCGCGCTGCTGGGGGCGCCACTGCCGGGGCACGCTCCCGAGGAGCCGGTCGGCCCCGGCGACAAGCTCCCCGTGCATCACCGTCGCACCCCGGCGCCCGAGCCCCTCTCCCCCGCCGAACAGTCCGTCGCCTCCGCCGCCGCCGCCCGCATCCTCGCGCCCCTCCTCCCCGAGCCGCTCGACCACGTCCTGCTCCAGGCCGACCTCACGGCGGTGGCGCCCGGCCCGCTGCGGCGGCCGCTCGCCGCCATGCTGGACGTGCTCGCGGACGTCGAGTCCAAGGGCGGGGCGACGGTGTACCGGTTCACGCCCGCGTCGGTGCGGCGCGCGCTGGACGCCGGACGCAGCGCCTCCGATCTGCACGCCTTCCTCGCCGAGCACGCGCGTACCCCGGTGCCGCAGCCGCTGGCGTATCTCATCGACGACGTGGCCCGTAAGCACGGCCATCTGCGGGTGGGCGCGGCGTCGGCGTACGTCCGCTGCGACGACGACGCGGCGCTGAACGAGATCCTCGCCGACAAGCGCGCCGCCGGCCTGCGTCTGCGGCGCCTCGCGCCCACGGTGCTCGCCGCCCAGGCGGACCCGGCCGCACTGCTGGAGGGGCTGCGCGCGATGGGCTTCGCGCCGGCCGCCGAGTCGGCGGAGGGCGACGTCCTGATCACCCGTGCCGACGCCCACCGCACGCCGCCGCGCACGGCCCCCGAACCGGTCCCGGACGGTCCGCCGACGCCGGACGCCACGCTGCTGACCGCCGCGATCCGTGCCATCCGGGCGGGCGACCTGGCCTCCACGACCCCGCGCAAGCCGAGCGCGGCGGCTCCCGAGATGACCGGCGGTGAGCTGCCCCGGACCACCTCCGCCGAGACCCTCGCCACCATGCAGGCCGCCGTCCTGACCGGCGAGACGCTGTGGATCGGGTACGTCAACGCCGAGGGCGCCGCCAGTCAGCGGGTGATCGCGCCGGTGCGGGTCGAGGGCGGATTCGTGACGGCCTACGACCACACCGCGGACGAGGTGCGGACGTATCCGCTGCACCGGATCACCGGGGTCGCCGAGCTCGCGGACGACCAGGTCTGACGACGGCGGCACCCACCGGTCACTCGTCCGGGCGTACATGGTGCTTCATGCACGCCACGCCGGGCTTTTCCAACTCTTGAGGGACCTTCCGGATCTTTCCGCATTCCGCCCCGGGGTGCAGGGCAGCCACTCGATGTCCTGATCACGCTCAAGTGAGCGCAACAGAGAGGTAGTTGTCCCATGCGCACAGCTCGTCGTCTTGCCACCGTCCTGGCCGCCGCGGCCATGATGATCGGTGCCTTCACCACCCAGGCCGCGGCGATCGGCATCGACGTCGCCGGACTGGTCATCGAGACGCCGCAGGTCTGACGCGACCGCAGTGCACCCGTCGGGCCGGTCCGGCGAGCAGGACCGGCCCGCCCTCCCTGAAAGGCCCTGAAGTCCGCATGCGTTCCAAGCGTCCCGTCCGCGCCCGTTCCGCCGCCCTCACCGCCCTTCTGGCGGCGACCGCGATGGTCACCGCCCTCGCCCCCGACGCCGCCGCGGCCGCCTCCGCCCTGCCCCTTCCGCTCCCGGCCCCTGCCGCGGAGTCCCTGGTCACCGAGGGACTCACCATCGAAGGACCGCTGGTCAACAACCTCAGTCTGCCCATGCTGAAGTAGCGCGGCGCATCCGGTAGCTCTCGCCCTCGATCCGCACGAGCTCGGCGTGGTGGGCCAGCCGGTCCACCATCGCCGGGGCGGCGGGGCCGACGAAGATCTCGTCCCAGCGGCCGAGCGGGCGGTCGCTGGTCACGATCAGCGAGGCCCGTTCGTAGCGGTGCGCGACCAGCTGGAAGAAGAGCGCGGCGCTCTCCGCGTCGAAGGGCGTGTAGCCGACCTCGTCGACGATCAGCAGCGGGTGTTCGTCGAGCGCGGCCAGCTCCTCGGCGAGCCGCCCGGCCTCCCGTGCGCCGGCCAGCCGGGCGGCCCACCGGGCGGCGCTCGCGAACAGCACCGAGTGCCCGGCCTGACAGGCCCGCACGCCCAGGCCCACGGCCAGATGCGTCTTGCCGGTGCCGGGCGGGCCGACGAAGACCACGTTGCGCCCGGCGGCGACGAAGTCCAGCTTGCCGAGCCGGGCCACGGTCTCCCGGTCGAAGGAGCGGGGGTGCTCGGAGTCGAAGTCCTCCAGCAGCTTCCGGGTGGGGAACCCGGCCGCGCGCACCCGTTCCTCGGCGCTGGGCAGGTCCTCGCGCGAGGCGGCCTGCGCCGGGACGAAGACCTTCGGCGCGGGGCTCTCGGGGGCGGGCTCGTGGTGCGCCGGCTGATGGGCCCGTTCGGCCTGCGCGGCCATCGGCCCCGACATGTACGCCAGGATCGCCGCCGAGGCGATGAACGCCATGTGGATCACCGTGCCCCACAGCAGGGAGTGGTGCGAGGTGCGGTGGACGTCCACGAACATCTGCAGCAGATGGACGGAGGAGATGCCCACGATGGCGGTGGCGAGCTTGACCTTCAGCACGTTGGAGTTGACGTGCGAGAGCCACTCGGGCTGGTCGCGGTGGCCCTGGAGGCCGATGCGGGAGACGAAGGTCTCGTAGCCGCCGACGATCACCATGATCAGCAGATTGGCGATCATCACGACGTCGACGAGCTTGAGCACGGCGAGCATGACGTAGGTCTCGGTCGCCTGCCCGGTCACACAGCGGAGAATTAAGGCCCAGAGCTCGTTGAAGAACTTGTAGACGTACACCCCCTGGGCGGCCACGAGGCCGAAGTAGAGCGGCGCCTGCAACCACCGGGTGGCGAACAGCGCGTACCCGAGAGTGGTGGTCGGCGGTGACGGATCACGATCGATGGCCTGCACGCTCGGCATTCTTCGCAGCCGCCGCCGGATAGGTGAAACCGCGCCACTCACAGGAATGAATATTCATCCTGTAGGACTCCGGGAACGATCAGGCACACTGGACGTTTGGCCGGGTGGTCGAGCGGAAGGACCCACGCACGTGAACGGACCACTGATCGTCCAGTCGGACAAGACCCTGCTCCTGGAGGTCGATCACGAGCAGGCCGGCGCGTGCCGTCGGGCGATCGCGGCGTTCGCCGAGCTGGAGCGGGCGCCCGAGCACATCCACACCTACCGGGTGACCCCGCTGGGCCTGTGGAACGCGCGCGCGGCCGGGCACGACGCCGAGCAGGTCGTGGACGCGCTGGTGACGTACAGCCGCTACCCCGTGCCGCACGCCCTGCTGGTCGACATCGCCGACACGATGGACCGGTACGGCCGTCTGACCCTCTCCAAGCACCCCACGCACGGCCTCGTCCTCACCACCACCGACCGCCCGGTCCTGGAGGAGGTGCTGCGTTCTAAGCGGATCGCGCCGCTCGTGGGCACCCGCATCGACCCGGACACCGTGGCCGTGCACCCCTCCGAGCGCGGGCAGATCAAGCAGACGCTGCTGAAGCTGGGCTGGCCCGCCGAGGACCTCGCCGGTTACGTCGACGGCGAGGCGCACCCGATCGAGCTGGCCGAGAACGGCTGGGCGCTCAGGCCGTACCAGAAGCAGGCCGTGGAGAACTTCTGGCACGGCGGCAGCGGCGTCGTGGTGCTGCCCTGTGGTGCCGGGAAGACCCTCGTCGGCGCCGGGGCCATGGCGGAGGCGAAGTCGACCACCCTCATCCTCGTCACCAACACCGTCTCGGCCCGGCAGTGGAAGCACGAGCTGGTGAAGCGGACCTCGCTCACCGAGGAGGAGATCGGCGAGTACAGCGGGACCCGGAAGGAGATCCGGCCCGTCACCATCGCCACGTACCAGGTGCTGACGACCAAGCGAAAGGGCGTCTACCCGCACCTGGAGCTGTTCGACTCCCGCGACTGGGGGCTCATCCTCTACGACGAGGTGCACCTGCTGCCCGCGCCGGTCTTCAAGTTCACCGCCGATCTCCAGGCCCGGCGCCGGCTCGGTCTGACCGCGACCCTGGTCCGCGAGGACGGGCGCGAGTCGGACGTGTTCTCGCTGATCGGTCCGAAGCGTTTCGACGCTCCCTGGAAGGAGATCGAGGCGCAGGGCTACATCGCGCCCGCCGACTGCGTCGAGGTCCGGGTCAATCTCACCGACGCCGAGCGGCTCGCGTACGCCACCGCCGAGCAGGAGGAGAAGTACCGCTTCTGCGCGACGACCGACACCAAGCGGAAGGTCACCGAGGCCCTCGTCCGCAAGTTCGCCGGGCAGCAGACCCTGGTCATCGGCCAGTACATCGACCAGCTCGACGAACTGGGCGAGCATCTGAACGCCCCGGTCATCAAGGGCGAGACATCCAACGCCCAGCGCGAGAAGCTCTTCGGCGCCTTCCGGGAGGGCGAGATCAGCGTCCTCGTCGTCTCCAAGGTCGCCAACTTCTCCATCGACCTGCCGGAGGCCACGGTCGCCATCCAGGTCTCGGGCACCTTCGGCTCGCGCCAGGAGGAGGCACAGCGGCTGGGGCGGGTGCTGCGGCCGAAGGCCGACGGCCACCAGGCCCACTTCTACTCGGTCGTCGCCCGCGACACCATCGACCAGGACTTCGCCGCGCACCGCCAGCGCTTCCTGGCGGAACAGGGATACGCGTACCGGATCGTGGACGCCGACGAGATCCTCGCGGAGGGCTGAGCAGGCCGGCCCGGGCTTGATCCCGGAGGCGCAGAGCACCGGGAGGCGCGGGGTCGGGTTCGCGAACTTGAAGACAACGCGGACCGGAAGGCAAGGGGGAGTTGCGGAGTGTGATCAGCGGGTCACCGAGCGAGTCCGGGCGTCACTTACGGCGGACGCCCGCCTCCTCGCCGTACTCACCGAGGACGACCACATCGAAGGCCGCACCGACGAACACCCTCACGGCACGCAGGGCTTCGCCGAAGCGATGACGGTGGCTCCCCTGGAGCGCTGTCGCTCCTCGGGGGCCCGTAGGGGCTGGGTGGATGGTTGCTGCGCTCATATCTCCATGATGGGTTCGCAGGCATAAAGACCGCATCGGCCTGCGGTGCCAGGCCCTGCACGGCCCGCGTACACCTCCGGACGGACCCCCTGCCCCCAGGAAGGAGGGCCTCGTCCCCTAGGGGTCGGAGGACAGGGCCGGAATATTCGTTGGCGTACGACGTAGGCGCTCACCTAAGATCTCCGCTCTTGCCCGCCTCCGTTCACGGAGTGCCGCCGTCCGGACGGAAACCGGTCGGCTCTGACGACCAGCCACCCGTAGGTCCTCCGGAGGCACCCCCTTGTCCACGCCCGTCGACGACCCCCTGGACCCGCTCCTGCGAGAGCGCTCCCACCTCGCCTCCTCCCGTGCCGCCCTGCGTGCCATGCGGGAGGACGTCGAGGCCCTCGACATCAGCGACGTCACCGCGAACTGGGTCAACGCCGAAGTCCTCGCCCGCCAGATCGACGAGCGCATCAAGGCCCTGGCCGACCTCAGCGACACCCCGCTGTTCTTCGGCCGGCTCGACTACCTGCACGCTCCCGGCGTCGAGAAGGCGGAGGGCGCGGAGGGCGAGCGCTTCTACATCGGGCGCCGGCATGTGCACGATGCCGGCGGCGACCCGATGGTCATCGACTGGCGGGCGCCGGTGTCCCAGCCGTTCTACCGGGCGTCCAAGAACGACCCGCTGGACATCGCGCTGCGCCGACGCTTCGGTTACACCGGCGGCGACCTCACCGCCTACGAGGACGAGCACCTGTCCGACCCGGCGGAGGCGGCCCGCACCAGCAAGCTGCTCCAGCAGGAGATCGAGCGCCCGCGCGTCGGTCCGATGCGGGACATCGTGGCCACGATCCAGCCCGAGCAGGACGAGATCGTCCGGTCCGGGCTCGGCGGAACCGTGTGTGTGCAGGGAGGCCCGGGCACCGGGAAGACGGCGGTGGGCCTGCACCGGGTGGCCTATCTGCTGTACGCCCACCGCGAGCGGCTCGCCCGCACCGGCACCCTGGTGATCGGCCCGAACAGGTCGTTCCTGCACTACATCGAGCAAGTCCTCCCGGCGCTCGGCGAGCTGACGGTCCGCCAGGCCACGGTGGACGACCTGGTCGCCCATGTCGAGGTGCGCGGCACCGACGACGCGACGGCCGCGGTGATCAAGGGCGACGCCAGGATGGCGGAGGTGCTGCGGCGCGCGATCTACTCGCATGTGACGATGCCGACCGAGCCGGTGGTCGTCGTCCGGGGATCACGCCGCTGGCGCGTCGCGGCGTACGAACTCGAGGAGACCGTACGAGAGTTGCTTGCCCGCGACATCCGCTACGGCGCCGCCCGCGAGGCCCTTCCGCAGCGCATCGCGCATGCCGTGCTGGTGCAGATGGAGCGGTCGGGCGAGGCGCCGGACGACCGGGTGCAGTGCGCGGTGGCCCGCAACAGCGCGGTGAAGGCCGCCGTCAAGGCGGTCTGGCCGCCGGTCGACCCGGCCAGGCTCGTGCTGCGGCTGCTGACGGACGCGGACTTCCTGGCCGAACACGCGCGCGGAATCCTGGACGAGGACGAGCAGAAGACGGTCCTGTGGGCGAAGCCGGTACGTTCGGTGAAGTCGGCCAAGTGGTCGGCGGCGGACGCGGTGCTGGTCGACGAGGCGGCCGACCTCGTCTCCCGGACGCCCTCCCTCGGCCATGTCGTCATCGACGAGGCGCAGGACCTCTCCCCGATGCAGTACCGGGCGGTGGGTCGCCGCTGCACGACCGGTTCGGCGACGGTCCTCGGCGATCTGGCGCAGGGCACGACGCCGTGGGCGACGCGCAGCTGGGACGAGGCGCTGGCCCACCTCGGCAAGTCGGAGGGGGTCATCGAGGAGCTGACGGCCGGCTTCCGCGTCCCGACGGACGTCATCACCTACGCCTCCCGCCTCCTCCCCCACATCGCGCCGGGCCTGACCCCGGTGGCCTCGATCCGTGAGAACCCGGGGTTCTTCGAGGTCCGCGAGGTGCCGGTCACGGCCGAAGTCGTCGCCGCGTGCGCGGAGTTGTTGCGCAACGAGGGGTCGGTCGGCCTGATCGCCGCGGATGCGCGCGTTCCGGCGCTGTCGGAGGCGCTCGCGGCGGAGGGCATCGCCTACTTGGCCCCCGGCGAGGAGACGACGGAACAGACCCGCCTCACGCTGGTCCCCGCGTCGCTCGCGAAGGGCCTGGAGTACGACTATGTCGTCCTGGACGAGCCCCAGGCGGTGGTGGACGGCGAACCGGACGAGCGGACGGGGCTGCGGCGGCTGTATGTCGCCCTGACGCGAGCGGTGTCGGGGCTGATCGTGGCGCATTCAGGGCCGTTGCCCGAGCAGCTGGGGTGAGGGGCGCCACGGCCGGCGCCCTGCGGCTCAGGGCAGCACGCGGTAGGTCACGTGCGTGACCAGGCTCGCCGAGCGCGCGTTCACCTGCTCCAGCTTCAGCGGCGGGACACCCTCGAACAGCCGGGTGCCGGCGCCGAGCGTGAGTGGCACGATGTGCAGCCGCAGCTCTTCGATCAGGCCGGCGGCGAGGTACTGGTTGACGGTGGTCGCGCCGCCGTGGACCGCGACATCGCCGTCGCCGGCCGCCGCGCGTGCCTGTGCCAGTGCCGACTCGATTCCGTCGGTGACGAAGTGGTACGTGGTGCCGCCGTCCATCGGCTGCGGCTCGCGCGCGTGGTGGGTGAGCACGAACACCGGTGCGTGGAACGGCGGATCGTCGCCCCACCAGCCGTTCCACTTCCGGTCCCACTCACCCCGTACGGGGCCGAACATGTTGCGCCCCATGATGAATGCTCCGGCGGCGCCCAGCCGGTCGATCTCGGCGCGGTTCTCGTCGGGGGTGTCGAACATCCAGGCGTGCAGCTTGTCGCCCGAGCCGTCGCCGCCGTCGTCGCCGAAGGGGCGTTCCTCGCTCTGGTCGAGCCCGGCCGAGTAGCCGTCGGCCGAGACCGTGATGTCGCAGATCACCCTGCCCGCCCGTGCGGTCATGGCTCTCTCCTCCTCGCGGCGGCCTCCGTCGCCTTCGACCGGCACTCGCGCGGGCATTGCGTCGGGAGGCTTCGCTCTCTGGACGAATGGATCGATGCCCCCACATCGTCACCTTCCGGTGGGGCGCTGTCGACTGCCGACGTCGACCACCGCTGTCGACCGACCGTTGTCGGCTACGAAACCCCGTCCAGCACGGCCCGCCACCGCGCCACGGCCTCGACGGACACCGGCCCGTCCCAGCCCCCGGGTCGCGCCGCTCCGCCGATGTGGAAGGCGTCGATCCCGGCCGTCAGCAGCCGCGGCACATGATCGAGCCGCAGCCCGCCCCCGACCAGAATCCGCTGCTCATAGCCGGGCTCCCCGCTCCTCGCCACCTCGGCGAGCAGCGTCGGGAGCCCTTCGTCCACGCCGATCGCCGAGCCGGCCGTCAGATAGGTGTCCAGCCCCGGCATCCCGTCCAGCTGCTTGCGCAGCGCATCCCGGTCGGCGGCCCGGTCGATCGCCCGGTGGAAGGTCCACCGGCATCCGTCCAGCTCCCCCACCACCCGCTCGACGGCCTCGAGGTCCAGGCCCCCGTCGGCGTCCAGGAACCCGAGCACGAACTCCTCGGCCCCGGCCTCGCGCATCGCACGGACCACCCGCACCACATCGCCGACGTCGCCCGCCGCGAATCCGTCCGCCAGCCGAAGCATCACGCGCAGGTCGATGTCGACGGCGGCCCGGATCCCGGCGAAGGTCTCGACCGGCGGCGTCAGTCCGTCCGCCGCCATGTCGGTGACGAGTTCGAGCCGGTCCGCACCTCCGGCCTGGGCGGCGACCGCGTCCTCGACGCCGAGGGCGATCACCTCCAGGACTGCACGCTTGCTCATGGGACCCCATTCCTCGGCATTCGACGGCTTCGCGGGCGACTACAGGTCTAGTCCAATCCAGGGTACGCCTGCCCCACCGAAGATCCGTTCAACCCATGACGCCGCAAGCCGGGGCCGTCGCCGCTCGAAACCCGCCACGCGAGCCGCGGTCACCCGAAGCCGTCACCCGAGGCCGTGATCCCAAGCCGTCACCCGAAGAGGTTGAGCTCCGCCGCCTCCACCCCCACCAGCTCGTAGGACGCTTCCTCCACCGGCCGCCCCGCATACAGCCGCACCAGCGTCGCGGCGTCCCCGATGTACCGCGCCGGTGGCCGCGGCGCCGCCGTCTCCCCCAGGCGCAGGGGGTCGTCGACATCGTCCAGGTCGGCGTGCAGCGGGACGTGCCGCCGCTCCCGCGTGAGCCACCCCAGCAGCCGCAGCGCCTCCGGCAGCCCGGCCCCGGCATACGCCCCCGGCTCCCCGAGCGCCTCCCGCACGTCCCCGGCGTGCACCCACTCCCCGAGAGCGATGCCGTCCAGCACCCCGCCCGCCTTGGCGATCACCGGGCCCGCCTCGGTCAGCCCGCGCTCCAGCTCGTCGACGACCTGCGCGTTGGTCCAGTCGGCGCGCTCGGCGATGTCCCGGTCGTTGGACGCGGGCGAGAACACGCCCTCCTCGAACCGGCCCTCCACCACCCGCGCCAACGCGGCCGAACAGTGCGCCAGCACATCCCGCACCGACCACCCCGGACACGCGGCGGTGGGCAGCGCGAAGTCGGCGTCCGGCCGGTCCCGCAACAGCGGAACCAACGCGTCCCGCTCGACGACCAGCAGCCGCCCCGGCAGTTCGGGATCCCGTACGTCGTGCACGTCAGCAGTAGTCATGACGTCCACGCTAGGCGCCCGGGAGAACGCCGGGGAGAACGCCGGCGCACACGCCACAATGACGCCATGGCCGATCCCCGTACCCTCGACGCCCTGCGCAGCCGGTTCACCTCAGCCCTGAACGCGGCCCGCTCCCCCGCGACCTCCCCCGACCCGGCCCCCTACGCCGACAGCCTCCTCACCCGGTGGCAGGAACCGCAGCGCCGCTACCACACCCTCACCCACCTCACCGCGGTCCTGGACCACATCGACGAGCTGGCGGGCCACGCCGAGGACCCGGACGTCGTACGCCTCGCCGCCTGGTTCCACGACGCGGTCTACCTCCCCGACCGCTCGGAGAACGAGGAGCGCTCCGCCCGGCTCGCCGAACGCGCGCTCCTGGAGGCGGGCGTGTCCGAGGCGAGGACGGCAGAGGTGGCCCGCCTGGTCCGCCTCACCACCACCCACGACCCGGCGCCGGACGACCGCGACGGCCAGGTCCTGTGCGACGCCGACCTCGCGATCCTCGCCGCCCCGCCCTCCGCGTACGCCGCCTACACGGCCGCCGTCCGTGAGGAGTACCACTTCGTGCCGAGCGACGCCTTCCGCGCGGGCCGCGCCGCGATCCTGCGCCAACTCCTCGCCCTGCCAAGCCTGTTCCGCACCCCGCTCGGCCGGAAGGAGTGGGAGGCCACCGCCCGTTACAACCTCGCCGGCGAGCTGGAAATGCTGTCGCCCTGACCAACCCGGGGCCGTAGCCTGCCGCACATGCGACACATGGGCGGGGAACGCGTGACCGAGGCCGTGGCGAGCTGTGTGGCGCTGCTGCGCACGGTGGTGGACCAGGACTGGGAAGGGGTGAAGGCGGGGCGCCTGGAGTGGAGTTGCCGGCACACGGCCGAGCACATCGCGAGCGATCTCATCGCCTACGCCGGCCAGTTGGCGGGCCGAGCCCAGCACGCCTACGTCCCCTTCGAGATCACCCTCGACGAGGGCACCGACAACGAAGGGCTGCTCCACGTCATCGAGACGACCGGCGCCCTCCTCACCGCCGCCCTGCGCACCACGCCCCCCGAGGTGCGCGCCTTCCATCCGTTCCCCTTCCGCAGCGCGAACCGCGAGGGCTTCGCCGCGATGGGCATCGCGGAGGTGCTGCTGCACACGCACGACATCGCCGAAGGGCTGGGGGTGGCGTACGAACCGGCCGCCGAACTGCCCGAGTTCGTGCTCACCACGATCTTTCCGCACATCCGCCCCGGCCCCGACGCCTGGCACACCCTCCTGTGGGCCACCGCCCGCGGCGACCTGCCCGCCCGCGCGCCGGTCACCGAATGGCGCTGGAACAACAACCTCGTCATCCCCACCGACCGCCTCACCCTCCAGGGCGTCACCCCCGCGGCCGCCGCCGACCTGAGCAAGGGCGGCGACGGCGGGTTCACCTGGGTCGTGGGCGGTCCCTTCGAAGGGACGAGGGAGGCCGCCGGGATGATGCTGAAGGCGTACGAAGGGGGCGTGCACCGCCCCGAGTTCGGCCTGTTCGTCCTCGTCCGCAAGGAGGACGGCCTCGCGGTCGGCGGCATCGGCTTCCACGGCGTCCCCGACGAGGAGGGCCTGGCGGAGGTCGGCTACGACCTCGTGGAGGGCGTCCGCGGTCGCGGCTACGCGAGCGAGGCCCTGCGCGCCCTGACGGACCACTCGCTGGCCAGGGACGACGTACACGCCCTCATCGCCGCCATCCACGAGGACAACGCCCCCTCGCAGGGCGTCGCCCGCCGCGCGGGCTATGTCCGGGCCAGTCTCGGGGAGGAGCGCTCCGCCCACGAGGAACGGGACATGGACCGGGAGCTCAGGCTCTACGTCCGCAGGGGAGGGACCCCGCACGGGGAGTGACCCCGTACGGGAGTGACCCAGGTCACATTCACGGCCGTCACATCGTGTCGATCCGCTCCGTCATAGCTGTGTAACCACCGACCACGGCCCCATGACCGAGGAGTTCGCCATGAGCGCTCGCCTGAACGCCCTTGAGATCCCGACCGTCGGCAAGTTCATGAAGTACATCGCCTCGGCGGGCAAGGTGCTCCATGACTCGTCGCTGCCCGTCTCTACGCAGAACATGGTCACGCTGCGCGCCAGCCAGATCAACGGCTGCGGTTTCTGCACCGACATGCACTTCAAGGACGCCGTCGCCGCAGGTGAGGACACCGTCCGCCTCAATCTCGTCGCCGCCTGGCGCGAGGCCACCGTCTTCACCGAGGCCGAGCGCGCCGCGCTGGCACTGACGGAGGAGGGCACCCGTATCGCCGACGCGGCCGGCGGCGTACCGGACGAGGTCTGGGAGAGCGCCGCCAAGCACTACGACGAGGAGCAGCTCGGCGCGCTGGTGTCCCTGATCGCCCTGATCAACGCCTTCAACCGGATGAACGTGCTGGTCCAGCAGCCGGCCGGCTCCTACCGGCCCGGACAGTTCGCGTAACCGGAAGAGGCCCGGCGCGAGGCCGAGGGGGCGCGAGGCCGAGGGGGCGTCAGCCCCACCCTCGCCCCTTCGCCCTGCGCAGCCCCGCCTCCTGCAGCAACCGCACCACCTCACGGCTGCTGACCTCCACCGCGCCGGCGCGCACCGCGTCGGCGTACCGGTGCGAGGGGATGTCGTAGTGGTCCCGCTCGAAGGCCCGCCGCGGCACGTCCAACCCCTCGGCGAAGGCGTGCAGTTCGTCGTACGACACATCGCTCACGAGGTGGGACCACATCCGGCCGTGGCCCGGCCAGGTGGGCGGGTCGATGTAGATCGTCACGACGTCACCGGCGCCACGAAGCGCCTCACGAGGACGGCGCCTCACCCGCGGCGGCCGGTCCCAGCGACCCCACCGCCGCGACCTTCACGCCCGCCTTGTGGCACACCCAGTGCGGATCGGGCCCCAGTTCCGGCTCGACGTCCAGCGCGTGCGGATCGCCGGCGCCGCACACCGGGCACAGCGGCCAGCGTCCGTACCGGTCCAGCAGCGCGTCCTGTACGTCCTGGGCGACCAGCCCGGCCACATACTCCGCGCCGTCCGGCCACTGCTCCACCCACCAGCGCCGCTGTACGACCGACTCCTCGACCAGCGACACCACGTCCGCCTCGGCGACCTCGCCCGCGACCAGGTCGGCGAGCACGAGGGCGCGGGCGGTGTGCAGCGCCTGTTCCAGCGGAGTGACGGGTTCCATGCACCTATTGTGCGCACTCTTGACCAGGACACGGTCCTGAAAATACCTTTCAGGTGTGACCAATGAAGTGAAGGAAACTTTCGGTCGCGCGAGCGCGGCCCCGGCGCCCGCCGCCCTCGCGGCCAAGGTGCGCACGCTCGCCCCGTCGATGACCCGCTCCATGCAGCGCGTCGCGGAAGCGGTCGCGAACGACCCGGCGGGCTGCGCGGCCCTCACGGTCACCGGCCTCGCCGAACTCACCGGCACCAGCGAGGCCACGGTGGTGCGCACCGCCCGCCTCCTCGGCTACCCCGGCTACCGCGATCTGCGCCTCGCCCTGGCCGGCCTCGCCGCCCAGCAGCAGTCGGGCCGCGCCCCCGCCATAACGACCGACATCGCGGTGGACGACCCGATCGCCGACGTCGTCGCCAAGCTCGCCTACGACGAGCAGCAGACCCTCGCCGACACGGCCGCCGGGCTGGACACGGTCCAGCTGGGCGCGGCCGTCGCGGCCGCCGCCGGGGCCCGCCGGATCGATGTGTACGGCGTCGGGGCTTCGGGTCTGGTCGCCCAGGACCTCGCCCAGAAGCTGTTGCGCATAGGGCTGATAGCCCATGCCCACAGCGACCCGCATCTCGCCGTGACGAACGCGGTGCAACTGCGCACCGGTGACGTGGCCATCGCCATCACCCACTCCGGGTCCACCGGTGACGTCATCGAGCCGTTGCGGGTCGCGTTCGAGCACGGGGCTACGACCGTCGCCATCACCGGGCGTCCGGACGGGCCCGTGACCCAGTACGCCGATCACATCCTCACGACGTCGACGGCCCGGGAGAGCGAGCTGCGACCTGCTGCGATGTCGTCGCGGACCAGTCAGCTGCTGGTCGTGGACTGTCTGTTCGTGGGGGTCGCTCAGCGGACGTACGACACGGCGGCACCGGCGCTGGCCGCGTCCTACGAGGCGCTGGCGCACCGGCATCGTCGTTAGACCTTGAGCCCGAGGACACCGCACATCGGAAAGAGCCGTCTCTCATGACCTCGACATCCAACCCCCGTGATCTCCGCGCCGAGTTGGACACCCTGACCACCGAGGCGTTCCGCCCCGAACTGGCCGAGATCGACCAGCTCCCCACCCTCGACATCGCCCGGCTCATGAACGGCGAGGACGCGGCCGTACCCACCGCCGTGGCACAGCGCCTCCCCCAGATCGCCGCCGCCATCGACGCCATCGCGGAACGGATGGCCCAGGGCGGCCGCCTCGTCTACGCCGGCGCAGGCACCGCCGGCCGCCTCGGTGTCCTCGACGCCTCCGAGTGCCCGCCCACCTTCAACACCGACCCCACCCAGGTCGTCGGGCTCATCGCGGGCGGCCCCGAGGCGATGGTCACCTCGATCGAGGGCGCCGAGGACTCCAAGGACCTGGCCCGCACCGACCTCGACGCCCTCGTGCTCACCCCCACCGACACGGTGGTCGGCATCTCCGCCTCCGGCCGCACCCCGTACGCCATCGGCGCGGTCGAACACGCCCGCACGCAGGGTGCGTTGACGATCGGCCTGTCCTGCAACCCGGACAGCGCCCTGGCGGCGGCCGCCGAGCACGGCATCGAGATCGTCGCGGGCCCGGAACTCCTCACCGGCTCGACGCGCCTGAAGGCGGGCACGGCCCAGAAGCTGGTCCTCAACATGCTCTCGACGATCACGATGATCCGCCTGGGCAAGACCTACGGAAACCTGATGGTCGACGTCCGAGCCTCCAACGACAAGCTCCGGGCCCGCTCCCGCCGCATCGTCGCCCTCGCCACAGGCGCGGCCGACGCCGACATCGAACGCGCCCTGACCGAGGCGGGCGGGGAGGTCAAGACGGCGATCCTCGTCCTGCTGGCGGACGTGGACGGGCCTACGGCGACCGGGTTCCTGGCCGACGCCGACGGTCACCTGCGGGCGGCGCTGAAAACGGCGGGGGCTGAGCAACTCCCCTGTTAGCGTGACCACATGACGGCACCGAAGACCTTCCGCGTCGGCGGCGATCTGGAAGTACGACGGCTCGGATTCGGCGCGATGCATCTACGCCCGGAGACCGCCGAGGACCGCGCCACCTGCATCGCGGTCGCCCGGCGGGCCGTCGAGCTCGGTGTCACGCTGATCGACACGGCACACCTGTACGGCTGGGGAGCGAACGAGGATCTCCTCGCCGAGGCGCTGCACCCGTACCCGGCCGACCTCGTGATCGCCACGAAGGTCGGCATCCGCCACACCACCTCGGGCGAGGGCTGGCGGCACGCGGGCGAACCCGCCGATCTGCGCGACCAGGTCGACGAGGCCCTGCTCCGCCTCCGCCTCGACCGGATCGAACTGCTCCAGCTCCACCGCCTCGACCCGGGCGTCCCCATCGCCGACCAGCTCGGCGCCCTCCGCGACCTGCGCGACGAAGGCAAGATCGGCCGGATCGGCCTCTCCGAGGTCACCGTCGCCGAACTCGCCGAAGCACGCGCCGTCGTGGACATCGCCAGCGTTCAGAACCGGTACAACCTCCTCGACCGTGAGCACGAGCCCGTCCTCAAGGCGTGCGAGGAGGCGGGCATCGCCTTCCTGCCGTGGCGGCCTGCGGCGGCCGGCACATCGGGAGCGCGGTCGTCGCAGATCGCCGCGATCGCGCAGGAAGTCGACGCCACGCCGACCCAGGTCGCCCTCGCCTGGCTCCTCGCCCACTCGCCGGCGGTCCTCCCGATCCCGGGGACGTCGAGCGTCGCGCACCTGGAGGAGAACGTGGCGGCCGGCGCCGTGCAGCTCACCGAGGACCAGTACGAGCGGCTGACGAAATAGCCCGGTCGCCGCTGCGGAATGCGGACAGGATCTGACCTAAACGGCGCCTACCGTAAGCCTCATGACCGACACCACGAACGTAGCCGTCAGCGACGAGCGCACCGACCTCCTGGAGACGCTGGCCAAGCACCGGCACTTCCTGCGGTTCACCACCCGGGACCTCACCGACGAGCAGGCGGGGCAGCGGACCACGGCCAGTGAGCTGTGTCTCGGCGGCCTGATCAAGCACGTCACGTCGACGGAAGGGCGCTGGGCGGAATTCATCCAGCGGGGCCCGTCGGCCATGGGCGACTTCAAGAACATGACCGAGGCCGACTTCGCGAAGCGGGCGGACGACTTCCGGATGCTGCCCGGCGAGACGCTGGAGGGCGTCCTGGCGGCGTACGAGGAAGTGGCCGGGCTGACCGACAAGCTGGTCGCGGACCTGCCCGACCTGAACGCCTCCCACCCGCTGCCGGAGGCCCCGTGGTTCGAGCCCGGTGCCCGCTGGTCGGCCCGCAGGGTGCTGCTGCACATCATCGCGGAGACGGCGCAGCACTCCGGCCACGCCGACATCATCCGCGAGTCCCTGGACGGGGCGAAGAGCATGGGCTGAGAGATGGCGTGAAGGGCGTGGGACTGCACACTGGGTCCATGAACCACGCCCAACTGACGGCACTGGGCCGAGCCCTCCGCCTCCTCGGCGAGCACGGCGAGGCCCTGACCACCGACACGCCGGACGCCAGGCTGCACGAGGTCAAGGCGGATCTGCGCCGCGCCCTCGACCTGCTCGACGAGAGTGTCACCACCGCCGCCCGGACGACCCGGTGTCCGGAACATCCGGGCGGGCCGGTGGACCCCGCGGCGCCCGATCTGTGCCTGCTCTGCGAGACCCGGCGCCGGGCGGCCCGCCGTTCCGAGTACAACGGCACCGGCCCGGCGGTCCCCCGCTCCCCCGAGCACCCCGTGCCGTCCCGCTACGGCGTCCGCGGCGACCGCCCGCAGCCCCAGCAGCGCTGGCTGCCCGAGCTGTGGAACGGACAGGAGTGGCAGCTCTGCGGCACCCCGCGCCGCGACCGCCGGGAGGCCGAGCTGTATCTCGCGGCCCAGCGTCACGGGCCGCGTCCCGCCATGGCCTACCGGCTGGTGCACGAGTTCACCGACTACGAGGTGCTGCGCGTCTGGGGCACTCCGGTGAAGGTCGACATCGAGCCGATGGGCAATCTGTAGCGGCTACTTGGCCGTCGCTCGCGCCGGCTCCGCCGCCGTCCGCGCCACGGGCTCCCCGGCTGCGGCCAGCCCCTGCCGCGGAATGAACGACGCCACCACGAACGCCAGCAGCGCCGCTCCGGCGCCCACCGCGAGGACGACCTTGAAGGCGTTCTCGGACGGGAGGGCATAACCGCCGAGGTCGGTCGTCATCTGGGCGAGGATGACGCCCGCGACGGCACTCGCCGTGGACGTACCGAGGGAACGCATCAGCGTGTTGAGGCTGTTCGCGGCGGCCGTCTCCGACGCGGGCACGGCGCTCATGATGAGGGCGGGCATCGAGCCGTAGCCGAAGCCGACGCCGGCGCCGATGATGCAGGCGACCAGGATGAAGTGCCAGACCTCGGACATCAGGACGATGTTGAGGCCGTAGCCGGCGGCCACGATCAGGACGCCGATCATCAGCGTGACCTTCGGTCCCTTGGCCCGCGAGATCGCCGCCGACACCGGGGCCGTCGCCATCATGACCAGGCCCGACGGGGCCATGCACAGGCCCGCGACCAGCATCGACTTGCCGAGACCGTAGCCCGTCTGCGCGGGCAGCTGGAGGAGCTGGGGGATGACCAGGCTCATCGCGAACATCGCGAAGCCGACCGCGATCGAGGCCAGGTTGGTGACCAGCACCTGACGGCGGGCGGTCGTACGGAGGTCGACCAGCGGCTGGTCGGTGCGCAGCTCCCACCAGCCCCAGGCGAGCAGGATCACCACGGCCGCCACGAACAGACCGAGCGTCGTACCGCCGGTCCAGCCCCAGTCTGCGCCCTTGGAGATACCCAGCAGCAGACACATGAGCCCGGCCGCCATGCCTATGCCTCCGACCAGGTCGAAGCGGCCCCCGGTGCGCACCTTCGACTCGGGCACGAACAGCAGCACGCACACCATCGCCACGACACCCATGCCGGCCGACGTCCAGAACAGGACGTGCCAGTCGAAGTTGTCCGCGATGAGCGCGGCGGCGGGCAGACCGAGCGCACCGCCGATCCCGAGCGAGGCACTCATCAGGGCGGTGGCGGACCCGAGGCGCTCGGCGGGCAGTTCGTCCCGCATGATGCTGATGCCGAGCGGGATCACACCGGAGGCAAGACCCTGCAGCACGCGACCGACGATCATCGGGACCAGCGCATCGCTCAGGGCGCAGACGACGGAGCCCGCCACCAGCAGGACGACGCTGACCAGCAGCATCCGCCGCTTGCCGTACATGTCGCCGAGCCGCCCCATCACGGGAGTCGCGACGGCGGCGGCGAGCAGCGTCGCCGTGACGGCCCAGGCGGTGTCCGAGGCGGGGGCGTCCAGCAGCTTCGGCAGCTCCGGGACGATCGGGATGACCAGCGTCTGCATCAGCGAGACGACGATCCCGGCGAAGGCCAGCACCGCCACCACGGCGTTCGACCTCGGCGGGGCGCCACCCCCGGCCTCGGTGGGAGGGGCAGGGCTTTCGGACATGGCGGGGCCTCCGTCGGCGTGCGAGCAGGAAGAGGTACGTAATTGACCTAGGCAACCTTAAGTCAGTTGATTGACTTACTCAAGCGACGCAGGCCACGCCCCGCTCACACCGCCGGCCCACCCGCACCTTCTTGGAGTCGTTGCCGTCGCCCCGTGCGGTGGTCCAGATGTCGACGATCCGGGAGCTGTCGCGCTTGAGGGTGCTTCGGCCCGCGAACCGGGGATGCCGTCAAGGCGATCCTTTGACTCTTACGCGCTCCTGAGGCCGGCCAGGGGCGTGACTCGGCTCAGCCCTCCCGGTCCACCATCGCCCGCACCTGACCCTCGTCCAGCTCGTACACCGTCTCGTGCGCCCGGGGGTCGCGTGCGTGGAAGGTGTGGAAAAGCGGCCCGTCCGCGCCACCAAGCTCCACCAGGGAGGCCGACGCCCCACGCACCACGCGTTCCGTGCCGGGTGCCGTCGTCAGGTCGACGCGGCTGACGACGCCGGGGGTGACCCAGACCGGCACAGCGGCCAGGAAGCCGAAGAGCTGGAGGTGGTAGTGCCCGGCCAGGACGAGGCGCACATCGCTTCCCCGGATCGCCGCCGCGAGGTCGCCCGGGTCGCGCAGGCCGAAGACCGGCTGGGTCGCCGAGATGCCGAGGGCGATCGGCGGGTGGTGGAGGGCGAGGACGGTGCCCTGTTCGGCCGGGGTGCTCAACACGCCCTTCAACCAGTCCAGTTGAGCCCTGCTCAAGCGGCCGTGCACCTTCCCCGGCACCAGCGAGTCCAGCGTCACGAACCGCAGGCCCCCGACCGTGCTCACGGCAGCCCGCTCGCCGGCCTCGGAGTCCAGGACCAGCTCCGGCTCCGCATGCCCGCTGCCCAGCACTTTGCCGAAGGCCACGCGCTCGTCGTGATTGCCGGTCGTGTAGAAGACCGGCGCGGCGAGCGTCCGCGCGAACTCGCCCACCAGCTCCCGTACGGCCGCGTACGCCTCCACGGCGCCGTCGTCCGCGATGTCCCCCGTGACGACGATCGCGTCGACGTCCCGCAGCCGGCTCAGCTCGGCGAGCATCAGCCGGAGCGAGTCGGTGGCGTTGACGCCGTATTTGTTCGGGGCGTCGGTCTTCTCAAGATGCGTGTCGGAGAGATGAAGGATCCTCATCTCTCCGACGGTAGCGGCGAGTCGGGCCTCAGCTCAGGCTCTTCAGCGACGCCGCGTCATACGCGGCCAGCTCGCCGAACCGCCCGTCCAGCACCTTTGCCGCCCACTCCGGGTCCTGGAGCAGCGCCCGGCCGACCGCCACGAAGTCGAACTCCTCGGCCTCCAGACGGTCCAGGAGGTCGTCGATCCCCTTGAGCGCGGAGCCCTGACCGGCGAACGCGCCGAGGAACTCGCCGTCCAGGCCGACCGAGCCGACGGTGATGGTGGGCCTGCCGGTCAGCTTCTTCGTCCAGCCCGCCAGGTTGAGGTCGGAGCCTTCGAACTCCGGGATCCAGTAGCGGCGGGTGGAGGCGTGGAAGGCGTCGACGCCGGCCGCGGCGAGCGGGGCCAGGATGGCCTCCAGCTCCTCCGGGGTCTCGGCGAGGCGGGCGTCGTAGGCCTCCTGCTTCCACTGCGAGTAGCGGAAGATGACCGGGAAGTCGGGCGAGACCTTCTCGCGTACGGCGGCCACGATCTCCGCCCCGAACTGCGTACGGGCGACCGGGTCACCGCCGTAGGCGTCCGTACGGCGGTTGGTGCCCGACCACAGGAACTGGTCGACCAGGTAGCCGTGGGCGCCGTGGATCTCCACGCCGTCGAAGCCGATGCGCTCGGCGTCCGCGGCGGCCTCGGCGAAGGCGCCGATCACGTCGTCGAGGTCCTGCCGGGTCATCGCCCTGCCGGTGGCCTCATCCGCGCCGATGCGCAGACCCGAGGGGCCGACGGCGGGGGCGTCGGCGAAGGGCGGCTGGCCCTGCTTGCGCACCATGCCGATGTGCCACAGCTGCGGCACGATGGTGCCGCCCGCCGCGTGCACACCCTCGGCGACCTTCGCCCACCCGGCCAGCTGGTCCTCTCCGTGGAACCGCGGCACCCGATCGCTCTGCCCGGCCGACTCATGGCCGACGTACGTCCCCTCGGTGACGATCAGCCCCACTCCGGCGGCGGCCCGACGCGAGTAGTACGACAGCACGTCCTCACCGGGGACGCCGCCCGGCGAGAACATCCGGGTCATCGGCGCCATCACGATGCGGTTCGGGACGGTGAGGCCGTTGATCACGGTCGGCCGGGACAGGATCTGGGCCGCGCGGGAGGCGGCGGGCTCGGTGACGGTCACGTGGAGGGCTCCTCGAAAGTGGGGTCGGTTGAACCGGTCAGTATGTGCACGCGCATTGTTGCACCACCTTAAGCAACCGGTCACGCGAGGTCACGCATTCCCGAGGAGGGGGTTCTGTTTCGTGAGGGGCGTGCAGCGGACGTCCCTCCAGGGCGCGGGGAGCTGTGCGGGCAACCACGAACCACCTCCCACCCGCCAAAACACCGAGGGCGGCACCCCCTGTCGCAACAGGGAGTGCCGCCCTCGGCAAGGACGTTGATCAACCGGAGGCCGAAGCCCCCGACGTCGATCAGAAGTCCATGTCACCGCCCGGCATGCCGCCACCGGCAGGCGCGGCGGCCTTCTCCGGCTTGTCGGCGATGACGGCCTCGGTGGTGAGGAACAGCGCGGCGATCGACGCGGCGTTCTGCAGCGCGGAACGCGTCACCTTCGCCGGGTCGATGATGCCCTCGGCGATCATGTCGACGTACTCACCGGTCGCGGCGTTCAGGCCGTGACCGACCTGAAGGTTGCGGACCTTCTCCACGACGACGCCACCCTCGAGACCACCGTTGACGGCGATCTGCTTGAGCGGGGCCTCCAGGGCGAGCTTCACGGCGTTGGCGCCGGTCGCCTCGTCACCCTCGAGGTCCAGCTTCTCGAAGACACCGGAGGCCTGCAGCAGGGCCACGCCACCACCGGCGACGATGCCCTCCTCGACGGCCGCCTTGGCGTTGCGCACGGCGTCCTCGATGCGGTGCTTGCGCTCCTTGAGCTCCACCTCGGTGGCGGCACCGGCCTTGATGACCGCGACACCGCCGGCGAGCTTCGCCAGGCGCTCCTGCAGCTTCTCGCGGTCGTAGTCCGAGTCGCTGTTCTCGATCTCGGCGCGGATCTGGTTGACCCGGCCCGCGACCTGCTCCGAGGAGCCGGCACCGTCGACGATGGTGGTCTCGTCCTTGGTGATGACGACCTTGCGGGCCTTGCCCAGGAGGTCCAGGGAGGTGTTCTCGAGCTTGAGACCGACCTCCTCGGAGATGACCTCGCCACCGGTGAGGATGGCGATGTCGTTCAGCATCGCCTTGCGGCGGTCACCGAAGCCCGGGGCCTTGACGGCGACGGACTTGAAGGTGCCGCGGATCTTGTTGACGACCAGGGTCGACAGGGCCTCGCCCTCGACGTCCTCGGCGATGATCAGCAGCGGCTTGCCCGACTGCATGACCTTCTCCAGGAGCGGGAGCAGGTCCTTGACGGAGCCGATCTTGGAGTTGGCGATCAGGATGTACGGGTCGTCGAGCGACGCCTCCATCCGCTCCATGTCGGTGGCGAAGTACGCCGAGATGTAGCCCTTGTCGAAGCGCATACCCTCGGTGAGCTCCAGCTCCAGACCGAAGGTCTGGGACTCCTCGACGGTGATGACGCCTTCCTTGCCGACCTTGTCCATCGCCTCGGCGATGAGCTCGCCGATCTGGGTGTCGGCGGCGGAGATGGAGGCCGTGGAGGCGATCTGCTCCTTGGTCTCGACGTCCTTCGCCTGCTCGAGCAGGGCGGCGGAGACGGCCTCGACGGCGCGCTCGATACCGCGCTTGAGGGCCATCGGGTTGGCGCCGGCGGCTACGTTGCGCAGGCCTTCCTTCACGAGGGCCTGGGCGAGAACGGTCGCCGTGGTCGTACCGTCACCGGCGACGTCGTCCGTCTTCTTGGCGACTTCCTTGACCAGCTCGGCGCCGATCTTCTCGTACGGGTCCTCGAGCTCGATCTCCTTGGCGATGGAGACACCATCGTTGGTGATCGTGGGGGCGCCCCACTTCTTCTCGAGGACGACGTTGCGGCCCTTGGGGCCGAGCGTCACCTTCACGGCGTCCGCGAGCTGGTTCATGCCGCGCTCGAGGCCGCGCCGCGCCTCCTCGTCGAACGCGATGATCTTGGCCATGTGAAGTGGTCCCTCCAGGACTGGGGGTGATTCCTTCGGACCGCGCCCGCGCCCGCGACGGACGGCTCGCATGCCTTGTGGTTCCTTGCCCCACCCGGCCTGCGGGCCTCACCGACCCGGTCCTTCGTTGTCACTCTCACCTTCAGAGTGCTAACGCAATGATTAGCACTCGACCCATGAGAGTGCAAGGCGCGCTCGCGAAGCGGGCGCTCGTTGAGGGGTGGTGGTCGGGTGGCGGGTGGGAGCAAGCGGCTCTCAGGGATCGAGCCGGGCACTGCGCCCGGACGTGGACAGGTCCCGAGCACGGCGAAGGGCCCGCACCCCTGGAGGTGCGGGCCCTTCGAAGAAGAACGTCGCTGCTTTAAGTCGACGCGTGCTTCAGCCGGTCGCCAGTCGGACCATGTCCGCCTGCGGCCCCTTCTGACCCTGCGAGATCTCGAAATCGACTCGCTGGCCCTCTTCCAGGGTGCGGTACCCGTCCATCTGGATCGCGCTGTAGTGGACGAAAACATCCGCACCACCGTCGACCGCGATGAAGCCGTACCCCTTCTCCGCGTTGAACCACTTGACGGTGCCCTGAGCCATGCCTAACTCCCCTATTACTGGCCCTTGCACAGATCCACACTTCGCGGATCCGGGTCAGACCTCACCCCCCATCGGTCGGGGGCGTGCGCCGGAACGCGTCGACCGCGGCTGAATGTATCTGCCCAACTGCCGTCTGCAACAGGTCAATCGGACGAGAAATCCGGGCACGACCGGTCGGGAATGTGGGGACAATTCCGCTGACTTCAGGTCAAGTCGGACCCGGCATACGGAACAAAAGCCGCAAAAAACCCGCACACTTTGGCTACTTCTTGTCGGGCTTACGGCAGAAATCAAGGGCAACCGACTCGGAGATCGGCGGCACGTTCCCCAACTGTACCTCGCTCAACCACACAGAATTGCCCCCTCCGCTTCTCTCACGGAGGGGGCAATTCGATGAACTCTCAGTAACCTGAGTTACCGAAGGTAATGATCGGTCATTCGGTCAGCCTCGGTCAGCCGCCGGCGACGGCCGGGATGATGGAAACGCCCGCACCGTCGGGAGTGGCCGTCTCCAGCCCCTGCTCGAAACGCACGTCGTCGTCATTGACGTACACATTGACGAACCGACGCAGCTTGCCCTGGTCGTCGAGAACCCGGGCGGCGATCCCGGTGTGGTTCTTCTCCAGGTCGGCGATGACCTCGCCGAGGGTGGCGCCTTCGGCGGCGACCTCGGCCTGGCCACCCGTGTAGGTGCGCAGGATGGTGGGGATGCGGACGTTGACGCTCATACGGTGTGACCTCCGGTCAGTGTGCAGGTTCGGTGGGACAGGCGTCTCAGACGAGACCGGCCTCGCGGAACGAGTCCAGGTTGGGACGAATCGTCGCAGTCAGCCCCGTACCGGCCACCGCGTCCAACGTCTTCAGCCCATCGCCGGTGTTGAGCACGACGGTCGTGAGACTCGGGTCCAGCACACCGTTCTCGATCAGCTTCTGCGTCACACCCACGGTCACTCCACCGGCGGTCTCCGCGAAGATCCCCTCGGTCCGGGCGAGCAGCCGAATCGCGTCGACGACCTGCTCGTCCGTCACGTCCTCCACGAAACCACCCGTGCGGCGGGCGATGTCCAGGACGTACGGACCGTCGGCCGGGTTGCCGATCGCCAGCGACTTGGCGATGGTGTTCGGCTTCTGGGGGCGGACCACGTCGTGGCCGGCCTTGAACGCCGTCGACACCGGCGAGCAGCCCTCGGCCTGCGCACCGAAGATCTTGTACGGCTTGTCCTCGACGAGCCCGAGCTTGATCAGCTCCTGGAGCCCCTTGTCGATCTTCGTGAGCTGCGAGCCCGAGGCGATCGGCACGACCAGCTGGTCGGGGAGCTGCCAGCCGAGCTGCTCGCAGATCTCGTACGCCAGGGTCTTGGAGCCCTCGGCGTAGTACGGCCGCAGGTTGACGTTGACGAAGCCCCAGCCCTCGCCGGCCGGGTCGCCGATCAGCTCGGAGCAGAAACGGTTCACGTCGTCGTAGTTGCCCTCGATGCCGACGAGCTCGCCGCCGTAGACCGCGGCCATGACGACCTTGCCCTGCTCGAGGTCGTGCGGGATGAACACACAGGACCGGAAGCCGGCGCGGGCCGCGGCGGCGCCCACCGCACCGGCGAGGTTGCCGGTGGATGAGCAGGAGAGGGTGGTGAAGTTGAAGGCGCGCGCGGCCTCGATGGCCTGAGCGACCACGCGGTCCTTGAAGGAGTGCGTCGGGTTGCCGGAGTCGTCCTTGACGAACAGCTTGCCGGCGTCGACGCCGAGCTCGGCTCCGAGGTTGTCGGCCTGGACGAGCTTGGTCCACCCGGGGTTGATGTTCGGCTTGGTCGCCACGTCGGCCGGGACGGGCAGCAGGGGCGCATAGCGCCAGATGTTCGCGGGGCCCGCTTCGATCCGCTTGCGGAGCTCCTCGGCGTCATAGGCCGAGAAGTCGTACGCGATCTCCAGCGGGCCGAAACACTCCTCGCACGCGAAGACCGGGCCGAGAGGGACCCGGTGACCGCACTCGCGGCAGGACAGCGCCGCGGCGGGACCGAGGTCTACGGTGGAGTCGGTGGTGCTTGCAACAGTCTGCACAGCCATGTGAGGCGAGGCCCTTTCTCCTCATCTTCCTCACGACGCATCTCGTCGTGAGACGGATTTGGCACCTTCCCTAGCCGGGAGCCTCGCGGAGACGATCAACGGTGACGATCGACGCTGATCTACGAGAACCGACTGGAGGGTTGCCGGGGCTTCATCGGGCCGTATCCCTCTGCCCCTCTGGATGAGCGGTATTCGGTTGTGGACGACGGTCGACCTCGGACATGCGATGGTCATCCGCGTTGTTCAAGACTGTAACCGAACGCCAGGACAGTTGAGAGAGCCGTCCGAACCGCGAGATGACTGCGATGATTCTGCCGCTGACGCGACGGGCACGCATCCCGACAGTGAGGAGCCGCCGACCGTGCTGGAAGAAGTCGACCGCTGGCTGAACAGCCGCTCCTGGTCCGTTGCCGATCGCCCGCTGCACCAGATCCTGGCCGCCAAGCAGCGTACGGGTCAGTCGGTCTCCGTGGTGCTGCCCGCACTCAACGAGGAGGAGACGGTCGGCGACATCGTCGCGATCATCGCCCATGACCTGGTCCGGCAGGTTCCGCTGGTCGACGAGATCGTCGTCGTCGACTCGGGATCCACCGACCGCACCTCCGAGGTGGCCGCCGCGGCGGGCGCTCGGGTGGTGCACCGGGACGAGATCCTCCCGCACCTCCCGGCCGTCCCCGGCAAGGGCGAGGTGCTCTGGCGCTCCCTGCTCGTGACGAGCGGGGACATCGTCTGCTTCATCGACGCCGACCTCAGGGAGTTCTCCTCCGACTTCGTCTCGGGCATCGTCGGCCCGCTGCTCACCGACCCCGGCGTGGATCTGGTCAAGGCGATGTACGACCGCCCGCTCGGCTCGGCGGCCGGACAGGGCGGCCGGGTGACCGAGCTCATGGCGCGCCCGCTGCTGAACATGCACTGGCCGCAGCTCGCCGGTTTCGTGCAGCCGCTGGGCGGCGAGTACGCGGCACGCAGGTCGCTGCTGGAGCAGCTGCCGTTCCCCGTCGGATACGGCGTCGAGCTGGGCATGCTGGTCGACGCCCTGCATCTGGTGGGCCTGGACGCGCTGGCCCAGGTGGACGTGGGGGTGCGCAAGCACCGCCACCAGGACGGACAGGCCCTGGGCCGGATGTCCGCCGCGATCTACCGCACGGCCCAGCTGAGGCTGGCCCGCGGGCATCTGGTCCGGCCTTCGCTGACCCAGTTCGAGCGCGGCGAGGACGGGTTCGAGCCACGTACGTACTCCGTGGACACGGAGGAACGGCCGCCGATGGTGGAGATCGCCGAGTATGCGACGCGGAAGGTCGCGTAAACGCCGGAAACCGGCCGTATACAGGGGGTACAAGTGCCGCCCACTGAGCGGAACCGTACGTTTGAGCGTTTCCGGGCCGGGCTAGGTTGAGGCGTATGGCTTCCACTCAGGGTGCTGCCAAGGTGCTCGTCGCGTCGAACCGCGGCCCGGTCTCGTACGAGGTGCGCGACGACGGCTCGCTGCACTCCAAGAGGGGCGGCGGCGGAGTCGTCTCCGGGCTGTCGGCGATCGGGCCGGAGGCGGGCGCCCTGTGGGTGTGCTCGGCGCTGTCCGACGGGGACCGGGAGGCGGTGCGGCGCGGGGTCGGCGAGGACGGCGTGCTGATGCTGGACATCCCGGCCGGCGTGCACGCCGACGCGTACAACGGCATCGCGAACTCGGTCCTGTGGTTCGTCCACCACATGCTGTACCAGACACCGCTGGAGCCGGTCTTCGACGCGGAGTTCCGGCGCCAGTGGGCCTCGTACGAGACCTACAACCGCGCCTTCGCCGAGGCGCTGGCCGGGCGGGCGGGGCCGGGGGCGGCGGTGTTGGTGCAGGACTATCACCTGACGCTGGTGCCGGGGATGCTGCGCGAGCTGCGCCCTGACCTGCGGATCGGTCACTTCTCGCACACGCCGTGGGCGCCGCCCGAGTACTTCCGGATGCTGCCCGGCGACATCGCGGGCCAGGTGCTGCGCGGGATGCTCGGCGCGGATCGGCTGGGGTTCCTCACCCGGCGCTGGGCGGACGCGTTCGAGGCGTGCTGCGCGGACATCGCCGGCGGGCTCGGGGGCACCCGGGTCGGGGTGCACGGGCTGGGGGCGGACGCGGACTTCCTGCGGGCGCGTTCGCACGAGACGGATGTCGCCGAGCGGATGGCCGTGCTGCGCCGCGAGATCGGCACGACCGCGGACGGGGCGGCCCGCAGGACGATCGTGCGGGTCGACCGGACCGAGCTGTCCAAGAACATCGTGCGCGGCCTGCTGGCGTACCGGCAGCTGCTCGACGACCACCCCGAGTGGCGCGAGCGGGTGGTGCACGTGGCCTTCGCCTACCCCTCGCGGCAGGACCTGGCGGTGTACCGCGCCTACACGGCCGAGGTCCAGCGGCTGGCGGAGGAGATCAACTCCCGGTACGGGACGCCGGGTTGGACCCCGATCGTGCTCCACGTCAAGGACGACTTCGCCCGCTCGCTGGCCGCGTACCGGCTGGCGGACGTGGCGCTGGTCAACCCCATCCGGGACGGCATGAACCTGGTCGCGAAGGAGGTGCCGGTCGTCTCCGACGAGGGCTGCGCGCTGGTGCTGTCCCGGGAGGCGGGGGCCTTCGAGGAACTCGGCGAGGACGCGTACGCCGTCAATCCTTACGACGTGATCGACACCGCTCGGGCGCTGCACGAGGCGTTGACCATGCGGCCGGAGGAGCGGGCGGAGCGGTCGAAGCGGCTGGCGGCGGCAGCGACCGCGCTGCCGCCGGCGCAGTGGTTCCTGGACCAGTTGCGTGCCCTGGAGGAGGGGACGCCGGGTCAGCCCGGCCCGGCGGCCTGAGCCGCGAGCCCTCGCAGCAGCCGTACGACACCCTCCGGGCCGTCGACCACGATGTCCGCCTGCTTCGACAGCTCGGTGACCTCCTCGCTGCCGCTGCACACCAGCAGACCCGGGGTGCCGTCGGAGCGGAGTCGGTCGACGGCGGCGTAGGCGGGGAGGTCGCCGAGGTCGTCGCCGGCGTAGAGGACGGACTCGGCGCCGAGTTCCCGGACGTATTCGCGGAGCGCCACGCCCTTGTCCATGCCCGGCGGGCGGAGTTCGAGGACCATACGGCCGGGTTCGACGATCAGGCCGTTGCGGGCGGCGAGGTCGGTGAGGGGTTCGCGGAGGGCGTCGAAGGTGCCTTGCGGGTCTTTCCCGCGTCGTGTGTGCACGGCGATGGCGTGGCCCTTGTCCTCGGTCCAGGTGCCGTGCCCGTCGAGCAGCCCGGGCAGTGCGGCCCGGACGGCGGCCACGCCGGGGTGGGGGTCGGGTGCGGTGACCTCACCGCTGACGGCGTCCCAGCGCTCGGCGCCGTAGTGCCCGAGCACGACGAGGTGCTCCAGGCCCGGGACCCCGGCGAATCCGCCGTACCGCACGGCGACGTCGGCCGGGCGGCCGGTGACCACCGCGACGGCGGCGACCTTCGGGGCGAGTGCCGCGAGCGCGGGCAGGGCGTCGGGGTGCGCCCGTGCCTTCTCCGGGTCCGGCACGATCGGGGCGAGCGTCCCGTCGAAGTCCAGCGCGATCAGGGCACGGGCGGGGCGCGCGAGGATGGCGGCGAGTCCGTCGCGGCCGGGTCCGGTCGAAGGGGTGGGCAGAGCGTCCGCGGGGTCGGTCAGATCCTTGTGACTGGCCATACGTCGACCCTATCCAGCGGGGCCCGAATGAACCGCGCGGCACGGAGGGTTCCAGCCCTCCGTCAGCGCTCCCCCCGCCGGGTCTCCCGCACCCGTCGCAGCCGATTCACCGTCACGGGGTCGTCGGCCAGTGCCCTCGGGTCGTCCAGCAGGGCGTTCAGCAGCTGGTAGTAGCGGACGGGGGCCAGGCCGAGCTCCTCGCGTATCGCCCGCTCCTTGGCGCCGGGGCCCGCAAAGCCCCGGCGCTCCAGAGCGAGGATGGCCCGCTCGCGGTCGGCGAGCGCGGCGGTGGGGTCGGGCGGGTCCTGGGTCATGGCTCGCACCGTAACCCCCACCACCGACAACCGGACCACCGGCGACCGGCTACTCCGCGCTCTCCGCCCGCGTGGCCGTCGACTGCAGCTGCCCCAGAATCGCCGCCGGGCTGCCCCCGGAGGACACGGCCTTACCGATCCGCTGCTTGACGTCCGCACTCACCGCGGCCCAGGACGTCCGCCCGACCGGGTACAGCTCGGAGAGCGGAAGCTCCTCCAGGAACGGCTTGAGGTCGGCATCCTGCCCGGCCCCGGTCATCACCCTGGACGCGGAGTTCGTGACGGGAAGCAGGTCGTACTCCCGGGAGAAGTCCAGGACGTTCTCCTTGTCGTAGACGAAGTCGAGGAAATCGCCCACCTGGTCCGCATGGCCGTTCTCCTTGAACGCCATCATCCAGTCCGCCACGCCCATGGAGACCTTGCTCGGGCCGTCCACCCCGGGCATCGGCACCATGCCGTACTTCACGCCCTTCTTCCCGGCCATCTGCATCAGGGACGGATGGCCGTTGAGCATGCCCACGTCCCCCGCCGCGAACGCGGAGAACGCCTCGGCCCGGTTGAGCTCGCCCGGCGCCACCGGGCCCGTCAGCCCCTTGCCGACCAGGTCGTTCTTGAGCCAGTTGAAGGTGGTGACGTTCTCCGAGGAGTCGATGCTGTACGTGCCGAGGTCGGTGTCGGTGTATCCGCCCCCGCCGCTCAGCAGCCACTGCATCGTCTCGGCCTGCGCCTCTTCGGGCCCGAGCGGCAGCGCGTACGGGTATTTCACGCCGTCCGCCTTCAGCGCCTCGGCGTCGGCGGCCAGTTCCTTCCAGGTCGTCGGCGCGGTGACACCGGCCTTCTCGAAGAGCGTCTTGTTGTAGAAGAGCAGGCGCGTCGAGGAGGCGAACGGTATGCCGTACTGCACCCCGTTCACCTGACCCGCGTCCGCGAACTGCCCGACGAAGTCGGCCTGGACGGGGATGGAGAGCAGTTCGTCGGCCTGGTAGAGCAGACCCTTCGCGGCGTAGTCGGCGTACGCGCCGATCTGCGCCATGTCCGGCGCCTCACCGGCGTCGACCATCTTCTTGACCTCGGCGTCGACGTCGTTCCAGGAGTACACCGTGACGTCGACCGTCACACCCGGGTGCTCGGCCTCGTACGCCGTGACGAGCTTGTCCCAGTACTTCTGGGAGCCGTTGGACTCGCTGTCTCCGTAGTCCGCGGCGACCAGCTTCAGCGTCACCTCGTCCGAGTCACCGGTCAGCCCGCAGCCGCCCAGGGCCGCCGTCAGGCCCAGTGCGGACACCGCCGCGATCGCTCCCGTACGCCTACGACTACGACTACGCCGCTGCACGCAAACCCGCCCCACGCCCATGTTCGAAATTTTCGAAACGTCATACATATTGCCCCCTAAGGTCTACACCACGTAAGTGGACTAGACCTCTCGTGGGTGCGCAAGCCACACTGTCCCCCGTGAGACATGTCATCGCCCTCGATGTGGGCGGCACCGGGATGAAGGCCGCCCTGGCCGGGGCGAGCGGTGAGCTGCTCCATCAGGCCCGCCGCCCGACCGGGCGCGAGCGCGGGCCGGACGCGGTCGTCGAGGGCATCCTCGACTTCGCCGCCGAGCTGCGCGCGTACGGCGAGGAGCGCTTCGGCGAGCCCGCGGTCGCCGCCGGCGTCGCCGTCCCCGGCATCGTCGACGAGGAGCACGGCGTCGCCGCCTACGCGGCCAACCTGGGCTGGCGGGACGTACCCCTGCGGCGGCTGATGGCGGACCGGCTCGGCGGCGTTCCCGTCGCGCTCGGCCACGACGTGCGCACCGGCGGGCTCGCCGAGGGCCGGATCGGCGCGGGCAAGGGCGCCGACCGCTTCCTCTTCGTGCCGCTCGGCACCGGGATCGCCGGCGCCATCGGCATCGACGGCCGGGTGGAGGCGGGTGCCCACGGCTTCGCGGGCGAGATCGGCCACATCGTCGTACGGCCCGGCGGTGACCCCTGCCCGTGCGGACAGCGCGGCTGCCTGGAGCGGTTCGCCTCCGCGGCGGCGGTGAGCGAGGCATGGGCCGCCGCCTGCGGGGACCCGGAGGCGGACGCCGCGGACTGCGCCAAGGCCGTCGCGTCCGGCGACCCGAACGCCGTACGGGTCTGGCAACACGCCGTCGAGGCCCTCGCCGACGGCCTGGTCACCGCGCTCACCCTGCTGGACCCCCGCACCCTGATCATCGGTGGCGGCCTGGCCGAGGCGGGGGAAACCTTGTTCACACCACTGCGGGACGCCGTCCGGCAGCGGGTCACTTTCCAGAAGCTGCCGGAGATCGTCCCGGCGGCCCTGGGCGACAACGCCGGATGCCTGGGTGCCGGCCTGCTGGCCTGGGATCTCCTCGACAACACCGACCGTACGGAGGTAACTCCCTGATGGCAGCCGACCTGGGGGCGCGGGGAACTGCGCGAGCATCCACACACGACCCGCACCCCGCAACCGACAAGGCGCCCCTCGTCCTGTTCGGCGCCAACGTCGTCATGCCGACGGGAACCCTCAAAGACGCCCAAGTCATCATCGACGGCACCCGCATCTGCGGCACAGCCTCGGAGAACGCCCACCGCATCGACCTCACCAGCCACTGGCTACTGCCGGGCTTCGTCGACATCCACAACCACGGCGGCGGCGGAGCCTCCTTCACCTCGGGCACCCCCGAAGACGTACTGAAGGGCATCCACACCCACCGCCTGCACGGCACCACCACCCTCGTCGCCTCCACCGTCACCGGCGACATGGACTTCCTCACCCGGCGCGCGGGCCTGCTGTCCGAGCTGGCCGAACAGGGCGACATCGCGGGGATCCACTTCGAGGGCCCGTTCATCTCCCCGTGCCGCAAGGGCGCCCACTCCGAGGAGCTGCTGCGCGACCCGGCCCCGGCGGACGTCCGCAAGCTGATCGACGCGGCACGCGGCCACGCGACGATGGTCACCCTCGCCACCGAACTGCCGGGCGGCATCGACTCCGTACGCCTGCTCGCCGAGCACGGCGTCATCGCGGCGATCGGGCACACGGACGCGACGTACGAGCAGACGGTGGAGGCGATCGAGGCAGGCGCGACGGTCGCCACGCACCTCTTCAACGCGATGCCGCCGCTCGGCCACCGCGAGCCGGGCCCGATCGCGGCCCTGCTGGAGGACGAGCGGGTGACCGTCGAGCTGATCAACGACGGCACGCATCTGCACCCGGCGTCCCTGCAGCTGGCGTTCCATCACGCGGGGGCGGAGCGGGTCGCGTTCATCACGGACGCGATGGACGCGGCCGGCTTCGGCGACGGCCGCTACATGCTCGGCCCGCTGGAGGTCGAGGTCGCCGACGGGGTGGCCCGGCTGGTCGAGGGCGGCTCGATCGCGGGCTCCACCCTCACCCTGGACCGCGCCTTCAAGCGGGCGGTGACCGTCGACCGGCTGCCGGTCGAGGACGCGGTGGCGGCCCTGTCCGCCAACCCCGCCAAGCTGCTCGGCCGCTACGACCGCATCGGCTCGCTGGAGCCCGGCAAGGACGCCGACCTCGTGGTACTGGACTCCGACTTCGACGTGAAGGGCGTCATGCGCCGGGGAGAATGGGTGATCGATCCCCAACTGGGGTGATGTGTCCGCCTGTTGGGGGCGGCGGTTGTCCTGGGAGACTGGGACGGCTGCCGCCCGTTTGGCATGATCGGCATCTGCCGGAGGGAACAACCGGCAGACGGACGGCACACGCATGCTGAACTCTTCGGGGGAGGTCGAGTACAGGTGATCCTCACGGTCACGCTGAACACCGCCCTCGACATCACCTATCGGGTAAGAGGGCTACGGCCCCACACGTCCCACCGGGTCTCCGAGGTCACCGAACGCCCCGGCGGCAAGGGCCTGAACGTGGCCCGGGTGCTGGCGGCCCTCGGCCATGAGGTGACGGTCACGGGCTTCACGGGCGGCGCCACGGGCCGGGTGGTCCAGGAGTTGCTCACCGCCACGCCCGGCGTGGTGGACGCGCTGGTCCCGGTGTCGGGTCCGACCCGGCGCACGATCGCGGTGGTCGACGAACGCACCGGCGACACGACCCAGCTGAACGAGCCCGGCCCGACGATCACGCCCCGCGAGTGGTCCGCCTTCCAGGAGGCGTACGAGGATCTCCTCGCCGCCGCCTCGGCGGTGGCCCTGTGCGGAAGCCTGCCGCCGGGGGTCCCGGTCGGGGCGTACGCAGGTCTCGTACGGGCGGCCAGGACGGCCGACGTGCCCGTACTGCTGGACACCAGCGGCGAGGCACTGCGCCGGGGCGTCGCCGCCCGCCCGGACATCATCAAGCCCAATGCCGATGAACTGGCGGAACTGACCGGCTCCCACGAGCCGTTGCGCGCCACCCAGGACGCCCGAAGGCGCGGCGCCCGCGCCGTCGTCGCCTCCCTGGGCAAGTCCGGCCTGCTCGCCCTGACCCCCGAGGGCCGCTGGCAGGCCACCCCACCCACCCACCTCCACGGCAACCCGACGGGCGCGGGCGACGCGGCGGTCGCGGGCCTGCTGTCGGGCCTTGTGGAGAAGCTCCCGTGGCCGGACCGCCTGGCCCGCGCGACAGCACTGAGCGCGGCGAGCGTGGTGTCGCCGGTGGCGGGGGAGTTCGACCGGGGGACGTACGAGGAGTTGCTGGGGCGGGTGGCGGTGACCGGGGAGGTCACCGCGGCCTGACGGCTCCTACTCGACCCAGCCCTTGACCAGCCACATCTGGTCGATGAGGGCGTCGCACTGGTTGCCCTGCTCACAGGACACCTTGATCGTGTTCGTGCCCTTGTTGAGCTGGATCCAGTTGTAGGTCTTCGTCCAGCCCTTCTCGTAGTCGCCCTCGGGGCCCTTCGCGTAGTTCTTGAAGCTGACCGGCGCGGTGGACGGCGTGCCGTTGACCGTCAGAGTGGCGTTGCCGTCCTTGCCGGGAACGCTGAAGCCGACGTACACGGTGTACTTACCGCTCTTCGGGATCCCGTCCACGCTCCAGGTGACCGAGGAGCCGACCGCGTTGAAGCCGTTGACGTAGACGCCGCCGTCGGCCTTGGCGCCCTTGATGTCGGACGCGGTGGTGGCGCCGCCGGCGAGGGCCAGCGCCTTGGCGTCGATCGTCGGCAGGTCGTCCTCGGCCGCCGCGCTGTTGCTGTTGGACGGGCTCGGCTCGCTGCTCTGCTGGGACTGCGTCGGAGTCGACCCCGTGTCGCCCCCCGCATCGTCCTTCTCGCCGTCGCCGCCCAGCATCGCCACGCTGATGCCGATGACGACCGCCGCGACGACCGCGATGGCGCCGATCAGCAGGCCCTTGGTGTTGGGGCCGCCGCGGCCGCCCGAGCCGTTGCCGCCGCTGTAGGCCGGCTGCTGCTGGGCCGTGGTCGCGCCGCCGGGGTGCGTCTCCGGGGCCGCGTAGTGGGCGTTCGGCTGGCCGTACGTGCCCTGCTGTTGCGGTACCTGGCCGTAGGCGGCCGTCGGTGCCGGCTGGCCGTACTGGCGCTGCCCGACCGCGCGCACGCGGTTGACCGAGCCCGGGTAGCCGTAGCCCCCGCCACCGGACGGCGGCTGGGCGCCGTTGGCCTGCCCGTCGGCGTAGAGGTAGCCGAACGGGTCGTCGTCCTCGGGCGTACTGGCGCCGTTGTTGCCGGACGTCATCCCTTGGTACTCCTCACCAGGTGCGGGCGTTGCGATGGAACGGTCAGAATGGCGAGCCTACCCGCTCCTGCTGGCCCAAACGGGTGACTCAGACCGCATCAGCTCGCTGACCTGGGATTCATCCGGCGCGTCTGTGTTGTTTGGGACGAGATCGTTTCTCTACGTACATCCGCTCGTCGGCGGACTTCAACACTTCGTCCGCGGTCATCCCGCAGTGCGCCCACCCGATGCCGAAGCTCGCGCCGACCCGTACGGCACGCCCCTCCGCCCGGATCGGCTGGATGATCTCGTTGCGCAGACGTACGGCGAGGTCCTGGGCGTCGGCCCGGCCGAGCCCGTCGGCGAGGATCACGAACTCGTCGCCGCCGAGCCGGGCGACGGTGTCACCGTCACGGACCTGGCGGGTCAGTCGCCTCGCGACCTCGATGAGAACCGCGTCACCCGCGTTGTGCCCGAACCGGTCGTTGATCGACTTGAAGCCGTCGAGGTCGCAGAAGAGCACCGCGAGCCCCTTGGAGCCGTCGTCGCGCTCGGTCTCGTCCGGGGAGACGGTGTGCACATGGTGGTCGTAGCCCTCGAGCGCCGCCGCGCCCGGGAAGTCGAAGCCATGGCCGTTGGCGTCGAAGACCGCGACGGCCGGGTGGCCGTAGGCCGCGTCCATGGACTCCAGGGCGCCGGCGTGGGCGGCGCGCCTGCACAGCCGGGAGGACAGCCGCGAGCGCAGCTCGGCGGAGTTCGGCAGGCCGGTGAGCGAGTCGTGCGAGGCCCGGTGGGCGAGCTGCAGCTCGCGGCGCTTGCGGTCCTCTATGTCCTCGACGTGGGTGAGCAGGAAGCGGGGCCCGTCGGCGGCGTCCGCGACCACGGAGTTGCGGAGCGAGACCCAGACGTACGTCCCGTCGCGGCGCCCGAGCCTGAGCTCCGCCCGTCCGCCCTCCGCCGAGGTCCGCAGCAGGGTGCCGATGTCCTCGGGGTGGACGAGGTCGGAGAAGGAGTAGCGGCGCATCGCGGAGGCGGGGCGGCCGAGCAGCCGGCACAGCGCGTCGTTGGTCCGCAGGATCCGGCCGTGCTGGTCGCCGCCCATCTCGGCGATGGCCATGCCGGACGGGGCGTACTCGAAGGCCTGCCTGAAGCTTTCCTCGCTGGCGCGCAGGGCCTGCTGGTCGCGTTCGAGCCTGACCAGTGCCCGCTGCATATTCGCGCGTAGACGTGCGTTGCTGATGGCGATCGCCGCCTGGAACGCGTACATCTGGAGCGCTTCGCGCCCCCACGCGCCCGGCAGCCGGCCGTTGCGCGGCCGGTCCACGGACAGGACGCCGATCAGCTCGCCGCACGCGCCGCCCTGCACACCCGGCGTGTACATCGGCGCGAAGAGGCGGTCCGAGGGGTGCCACTCGTCCTCGAAGCGGGGCGCGGGACCGTCGGTGTACCACTGCGGGACGTCGTCGTCGTCGAGGACCCAGCCCTCGGTGTGCGGGATGAACACCAGGTCGCCCCAGTGCTCGCCCATGTTCAGCCGGCGCTCCCACGACTCACGGGAGCCGACGCGGCCGGTGATCAGGGCCTCGGCCGCGGGATTCCCGGCGAAGGCGGCCACGACGAGATCGCCGTCGGGCCGTACGAGGTTGACGCACGCGAGCTCGAAGCCGAGGCCGGTCACGACGCCGTCGGCGACGGTCTGCAACGTGTCCGCCAGGCTCCGGGCCGTGTTCATGTCAGCCATGACCTGGTGCAGTTGTCGCAGGGTCGCAAGACGGACGTAGGGCTCCGACTCGGTCTCCATGCTCGCCCTCCCCCCGAGACCTCGCAGTGAATCAAGGGTTCTACTTCGGCGTAACGTCCCTTGCTAGTCCCCGCCACTGAATCACAGCGCGCTGCTCACTCGGTACACAGGGTCAACAATTAATGGCTCTTGTGACTCAAGTCACAGCTAAACGTGAACAATTGAGCGGTGTTTCTGCGTTTTTCCTGTGTGTTTACTGAACGCAAAGTTGGCGCGCTCGTGGAGATCGCACGAAACCGCCTGAACAGTTCCGCGCACGTCCGTCCGGAGTCCTAGGACCGTTCTCGGGCGCAGGCCCGATGTGGGGTGCGCGGGATGGACATTAGCGTTTCCGGCGTGCCGAACACTTCTCTCCCCGCGCAGCCCGTGACCGCCGTCCTCCCCGCCTCCCGCAGCCCCTTTGGGCATGCTGAGGGAGTGAGCAACGACGAGTTCCGTGCCGCGATGTCGCGGTTGGCCGCGGGTGTGGTCCTGGTGACCGCGCTGGAGCCGCCGCTGGACCCCGACGATCCGCACGCCCCGGTCGGCGAGGACGTCGGCATGACCGCCACGGCATTCATGTCGGTGTCCCTGGACCCGCCGTTGGTGCTGGTCAGCCTGCGTGAGGGGTCCCGCATGGACGACCTGCTCGCCGAGCAGCCGCTGTGGGCGGTCTCGGTCCTCGCCGAGAGCCAGCGCCACATCGCCGGCCGCTTCGCCATGAAGGGCCGCGTCAGCGACCGCCTGCTGTTCGCCGACATCCCGTACGTCCGCGGCAAGGAGTCCGGCGCCCCACTGGTGGGCGGCGCACTGGCCACGCTGGAGTGCAGTACCGAGCAGCGGGTGACGGCCGGCGACCACACCCTGGTGATCGGCCGCGTCCTGTCGGCCTCGCTGCCGAGTGCGAACGGGGGGCCGCTGACCTATTTCCGGGGCCGTTACCGGCAGTTGGGCTGATTTCCGTGCGGGCGGGGTCGCAGCGGAATCGGCGGTCCTGGGCGGGGCGAATCCAGCGGCCGGGGCCGGGAGGGAATTCCGTGGCCCGCGAATGATCATCCGGCTTATCGTGCGCGCATGACGTCGATCACTTCAGCGATGCACCTCGAAAAGGTCACACCTGCGAATTTCGAGGCCGCCACCGGCATCCGGGTCCGCGCCGACCAGGAACACGCGGTCTCCCCCGTGATGCAGTCCCTCGCCGAGGCATACGTCCATCCCGAAGGCGTCGCCTGGCCCCGGCTGATCGTCGACGGCGACCGCCCGGTCGGGTTCCTGATGGCCTTCCTCGACATCGACTGGCACGGCGACGGCACCCTGTTCCGCTCCGGGCTGTGGCGGCTGAACATCACCGCGCAGGAGCAGGGGCGGGGGTACGGGCGGTTCGCGGTCGAGTCCGTGGCCGGGGAGATACGGCGACGAGGTGGGCGGGAGCTCTACGTGACCTGGCATCCGGGGCCCGACGGTCCGGAGGGCTTCTATCTGGGGCTGGGGTTCCGGACGACCGGGGAGACCTCCGAGGGCGAGACGGTGGGGGTGCTGGATCTTGACGCGGTGCCGTCGGGGGACGGCGCTACGCCCCGGGACACCTGAGCCTCTGGGCCCAGCGGCATCTGGCTCGGGTTGATGTCGAGGCGGGCCAGGAGTTCGGGGGCCGTCACGATGTCGATCACGGCGATCCGATCCCGTACGAACGCAAACCTCAGCGCCCGGTCCACCCGCCCGTCGACCAGCACCACACACCCGGCCGCCCCGTCGACCCATGCGCGCCCGGCGACCAGGGAGGGCCGGGCGGCGAGCGCGACGGGACCGAACGTCGACGCACCGCGCGCCACCGCCGCCGCGCCGGTCGTCACCCCGGCCTCGGTGCGCGCGACGACGTCCGGGTCGAGGACATCGAGCAGTCCCCCGAAGTCACCGTCCCGCGCTGCGGCGAGGAAGGCGTCGACGACCTCCCACTGCCTGCGCTGCCGTGCGCCCTCGTGCCCCGGCACGTCGGCGCCCCGCACCCGGCGCCGGGCACGGCTGGCGAGCTGCCGTGCGGCGGCCGGCGTACGGTCCACCACGGCCGCGACCTCCTCGTACGGCACGGCGAACAGGTCGTGCAGCACGAATGCCAGCCGCTCGGCGGGCGTCAGGGTGTCCAGTACGACGAGCAGGGCGACGCCCACCGAGTCGGCGAGGAGAGCGTCCTGCTCGGGGTCGACGGCGGGCGAGGCGGCGGGAGGGGGTGGTGCCGCGGTGTCCAGGGGTTCCTCCGCGCGGGACCTGCGGGAGCGGAGCAGGTCCAGGCAGACGCGGCCGACGACGGTCGTCATCCAGCCGCCGAGGTTGTCGACACGGCTGATGTCGGACCTGCTGACCCGGAACCATGCCTCCTGCACCGCGTCCTCGGCCTCGGCGGTGGAACCGAGCATGCGGTGGGCGACGGCGCGCAGATGTCCGCGATGCGCCTCGAAGCGCTGGGCGAGGAAGTCGGTGTCGTCGGCGCTCATCTGTCGTCAGCCTCTCGTCGCGGTCCGTCGTCACTGGGCTGACGGATCGGGAGGCGCGGATGTGACAGACGTCGTGGTGCGCGGGTACGGACCTAAGGGGGTGTTTTGAAAGTCCAGTGCGCCGCGGGTGCTGTGCGGGACTTTCAAAACACCCCCTACGTCCAGCCCCGCCCCGAACGGCCCCGCTTGGTGTCCGAGCGCTGCTTCTTCTCCCTCAGCCGGCGCTCGTTGATCCCTCGGGGGATGCGGGTCGGCCTGCGCGGCTTCGGCGGCGGGGCCGTCGCCTCGGCGAGGAGCGCCGCGAGGCGTACGGCGGCGGTCTCGCGGTTGCGCCACTGGGAGCGGTGCTCGGAAGCGCGGACGGTGAGGATGCCGTCGACGAGCTTGTCGGCCAGGCGTTCGAGGGCCCGGTGCTTCCACACCTCGGGCAGCGCCTCGGTCTTCGCCAGGTCCAGGCTCAGCTCCACCCTTGAGTCACTGGTGTTGACGTGCTGGCCGCCCGGGCCGCTCGACCTGGAGAAACGCCACATGAGCTCGGCCTCGGGCAGGGAGACGGAGCCACGGATGACGTAAGGACCAGACATGCCGTCCATGTTCCCGCGTCTGTCCGGTCCACGTCACGCGAATATCCCCTGGGGCCCTAAGAGTGCTCTTTGGCAAAGAAAGTAAAGACACCTGGAACCTGCGGTACCCCTCTCCGCGTTCATAGGGGTAGCTGTAGCTTCTAGCCGTACCGCAACGAGGGAAGGGACTCCCAACAATGGCTGTAAGCCTGTCCAAGGGTGGCAACGTCTCGCTCACCAAGGAGGCTCCGGGCCTGACCGCCGTCACCGTGGGCCTCGGCTGGGACGTCCGCACCACCACCGGCACGGACTTCGACCTCGACGCCTCCGCGATCGCGGTCAACCCCCAGGGCAAGGTCTACTCGGACGGTCACTTCGTCTTCTTCAACAACAAGCAGACGCCGGACCAGACCATCGTCCACACCGGTGACAACCGCACCGGCGAGGGCGCGGGCGACGACGAGGCGATCAACGTCAACCTGGCCGGCCTCCCGGCCGACGTCGACAAGATCGTCTTCCCGGTCTCGATCTACGACGCGGAGAACCGCTCGCAGAACTTCGGCCAGGTCCGCAACGCCTACATCCGCATCGTCAACCAGGCAGGCGGCACCGAGATCGCCCGCTACGACCTCTCCGAGGACGCGGCCACCGAGACGGCCATGGTCTTCGGCGAGCTGTACCGCAACGGCGCCGAGTGGAAGTTCCGCGCCGTCGGCCAGGGCTACGCCTCGGGCCTCGTCGGGATCGCGCAGGACTTCGGTGTGAGCGTCTGACGGACACCACGCTGTGGCGGAACCCCCGGCTTCGGCCGGGGGTTTCGGCGTTCGGGCCCTTCGATAGGTTGCCCGAATGATCCTCGACGCCCTCCCCCTCACCCCTGATCACGACATCCCGGGCCCGGTCCTCACCGAGCTCACCGCCCTCTACGCCTCCAACCGCGACTTCCACGCGCTCAGCGGCGACTTCCCGGACCCGGACGACATCCGCCCGGAGCAGGTGGCCGCCGCCCTGGCGGACGAACTGGCGGAACCCGGGGCGGAGGTGCTGCTCGCACGCAGCGAGGGGCGGCTGGTGGGCATCGTGGTGACCCTGGCGCAGCACCCGGACCCCGTGGACCCGGACCCGTGGATCGGCCTGCTGATGGTCGACGGCACGGCCCATCGCCGGGGATACGGCAGGCAGCTGGCCGCCCTCGTGGAGGACCGCTTCCGCGCGGCGGGCCGCGCCGCGGTACGTCTGGCCGTCCTCGACAACAACCCCGAGGCGCTCGACTTCTGGACCACCCTCGGGTACGAGCCCCTCGGCTACGGCAGGGACCGCCAACTGGACCGCGCCTGCACGGTCCTGCGCAAGGAGCTGACGCCCTCCTCGCCCGGTGCCGACGGGGCCTGAACGGGCATGGACTGGACGACCCTGGCCGCCACCGCCCTCGGTGCTCTCGTCGGTGTCGGTTCGACACTGCTCGCGGACCGCGTCCGCTGGCGCCGCGATCTGGCCGACCGGACCCGGCAGGAGCGCAAACAGATCTATGTGACCGTCCTGACGAAGTACCGGCTGGCCTATGAGGCCATGCACACGGCCGCCGTGACGGGTCGCGACCAGGAGGACCGGGCACGGGAGTCGGCCGTGCGGGAGGCGTTCCGGGCGTCGGGGTGCGACGAGGCCCGGGAGAGCGCCCTGATAGGCGCCCCGCAGGAGATGTCAGACGTGCTAGAGGAGGTGTACGCGACCCTGCGGGAGCTTCAGGGCGCGTTCGCCGCCGGTGATCCGCCGCTCGACTCGCCGGAGTTGCAGGAGCGGCGGCTCAAGCACGCCGAGGCGGTCTGGGCCGCGCGCGCGGCGATGCGGCGGGATCTGGAGCGGCGGGGTGAGGGGCGAGGGCGTCAGGGGCGGTCGGGCTTTCCGTCGCCGTACAGCCAGTCCTCCCAGATGGCGGTGAAGTCCTCGTCCGGCGCCTTCTTCTCCACGTACGCCGTGAAGTCGTCCGTGTCCGCGTTCCCGTGGCGGTGGGCCGCCGCCCAGCCCTGGACGATGTCGTAGAAGGTGTCGTCGCCCACGGCCTGGCGGATCTTGTGCAGGACCATCGCGCCGCGCTCGTACACCGGTGAGTCGGAGATGTTCGCGGCACTCGCGGGCTCGGCGGGCGGGAAGGACCACAGATCCTCGTGGTCGTCCTCGCCGTGGTCGTACAGGGCGTCGAAGGTCTCCTGGACGCTGTCGCCGCCGTTGTCCTCCTCCCACAGCCACTCCGCGTAGGTCGCGAAGCCCTCGTTCAGCCACATGTCCCGCCAGCTCTTCGGCGTCACGGAGTTGCCGAACCACTGGTGCGCGAGCTCGTGGACGAGCAGCTCGGTGCTGGGGGCGCCGGGGAAGACGGGCCGGTTCTGGGTCTCCAGGGCGTAGTCGGAGGCTTCCTGGGCGGCGACGATCGCGCCGGTGGAGGAGAAGGGGTAGGGGCCGAAGTTGTACTCCGCCCACTCCATGATCTCGGGGATCCGGGCGAGCACCTTGCGGGCCGGACCGGCCTGGGAGGGGCTGACCGCGGTGTAGACGGGGAGCGGGCGCCCAGCGGCGCCGGGGACCGAGGAGCGCCTGATGTCGTAGTCGCCGATCGCGAGCGTCGCGACGTAGGTGGCCATGGGTGCTGCCGTACGCCAGTGGAATGTCATACGGCGCTTGTCGGTGCTCGTGCTCCGGTCGGTCAACTCCCCGTTGGACACCACCTCGAGCCCTTGCGGCACGGTGACCGAGAGGTCGTACGACGCCTTGTCCGACGGGTGGTGGTTGCCCGGGAACCACGCCATGGACCCCATCGGCTCCCCGAGGGCGAGCGAGCCGTCGGCGGTGGCGATCCAGCCCTCCTCCGAGCCGTCGGGGTCGGTGAGGGTCTGCGGGGTCCCGGAGTAGCGGACGGTGATCCGGAAGGTCTCGCCCTCGTCGAGCTCGTCGCGCGGGCGGACCACCAACTCCTGGCCGTTACGGCTCCAGCGGGCCCGCGCGCCCTCCACCGAGACCCGCTCGACGTCCATCCCCTTCAGATCGAGGTCGAAGGCGGAGAGGTCCTTGCCGGCGCGTGCGGTGATCTCCGCCGTGCCGGCGAGGCGGCGGGCATCCGGGTCGTAGGCGAGGTCCAGGGCGTAGTGCGTGACGTCGTAGCCGCCGTTGCCCGCCTTGGGAAAGTACGGGTCGCGTACACCGGAACCGCCAGGCGTGCCCTGCACGCCGCCGCCGCACGCGGTGAGGGCGAGGACGAGCAGGGCGCTGCCGACGGCCGGGAGGGAACGGACGGTCGGGACAAGAGACGCGGAACGGGACACGCCAGTGATCCTATGAGTGGCGGCCCGTGACACCATCACCCCCGTGCTCGACATCGGCTACGCCCTCTCCACCCGCTTTCCGGACCCTCCACAGACGGACTACCGCCGCGCGGACGTCCGCGCCCTGCGCCACGACCTGTTCTGCGGGGACGTCTATCTCGCCGACACCAAGGCGGACCGGGAGTTGTCCACAGCCTGGGGATGGGTGCCGGTGCTCGACTTCGCGTGGGCCCTGTGCGACATCGCCGAGCGGCTGGACCGGGATCCGGCGGGCTCCCGCGCCGCCCGGCCCCAGCGAGCGGAACTGGACTTCACCGAGTCCACGGACCGCATGCTCTTCGAGCGCCGCTTCGGCTGGGTGGACATCGAGGCGGACTGGATGCCGGCGGAGGAACCCCCGCTGTCCTTCTCCCACAGCGAACTGCGCCGCGAGGCCCGCGACTTCCTGCACGACCTCCTCGCCGACCTGATCGACCTGCACGACGACCTGGGCGAGAACCCGGCGATCTGGACCCTCCAGGCCCGCTATCCCCGGGTGGCGTGAGCTGGGGGCGTGAGCCGAGGGGCGTGAGCCTGGGGCGGTCACCGCGAGGCCGGTCACCGGGAGGTCGGCCACCGAACGGCCGCTCACCAAGACACCGCCCACCCCGAGGCCACCCACCGAGACACCGCCCACCGCGAGCCCGCTCGCCGAAGCGCCGCCCACCGAAAGACCGACCCCGAAGCCCGCCCCACCAAAAAAACACCCCTCACCCCTCCACCCGCACCCCCATCTGCGCAGCCAACACCGGCGCCAGATCCAGCAGTTGAGCCGTACTGATCACCGCTCCGGCCAGCCGGTCCACCCCCCTCGCGATCTCCAGCTCCGCCGCCCCCCTCAGATCGACGTCCGCCAGAGTCGCCCCGGTGAGGTCGACGCCCTTCAGCGCGCAGTCCGTGAACTCCACCCGCTCCAGCCGGGCACCCCCGAAGTCCGGCTCGACCAGGACGCAGCCCTCGAAGACGACGTCTCTCAGCCGGGCCTTGCGCATGTTCAGGTAGTCGATCTTGCCGCCCCGGATCACGACCCGCTCCAGAACGGCCCCGTGCAGCTGCACCCCGCCCAGGCGGGCGTCGGTCAGCTCCACGTCCCGCAGGGTCGACTCCGCCAGGTCGGTGCCGACACCCCGTGGTGCGGTGAGGACGGAGTCGAGGATCCGGGCGTGATGAAGCCCCGTCTCGTCCAGGACGCAGCCCTTCAGCGCACAGTCCATGAAGCGGGCACCCCGGCCGTTCTGACCGGTGAGGTCCTCCTCACGGAACTCCAGGCTGTCGTAGTCCCCGTCCGGCTCCAACTGCCCGTCCCGGTAAGGCTCCAGCGCCGGCAACCGCAACTCCGGCCGCCGCGCCCCCTTCACTCCGCCCTCACCCATCGCTCTCCTCGCCATGCCCCCATCGTGCACCCCACCACTGACAACGAACCTGACCTGCGAAAACACCGCCCATGTCACATTCCGGGTCCCCCACGCCGTCGTACTCACAGAGAAACGCGACACCGAAGAGCCCGACAAAGGCGACCCCGAGCAAGAGGGAGACCCCAGCCATGCACCGCATCACCGTCATCGGCGGCGGCTTCGCCGGACTCACCGCGGCCATCACCGCCGCCGAGGCGGGCGCCAAGGTCACCGTGTACGAAGCCCATCACACCCTCGGCGGACGGGCGCGGACCACCGAGGGGCCGTACCGGACCAACGAGGGGCCGCACGCCCTGTACAGCGGCGGCCCGCACTGGGTCTGGCTCAAGCAGCGGGACCTCATCGGGCCGCTCGCGCCGATCCCGCCCCTGGAGGCCGCCCGGCTCCGGCTGCGGCACCGCGGCGTCCTGCGCCGCACCCCGCCCTTCGCCATGCTCAAGCTGCTGCGGCCCGCCCTGCCCCAGGCGCCCGTCGACGTCGACTTCATGACCTGGGCCACCGGCATCGCCGGCGAGGAGGGCGCCCGTGCCGCCGCGCACTACTCCGCCGTCGCCCTGTTCCACCACGACCCCGGCGCCCTGTCCGCCGCGTTCGTGCGGGAGCGGCTGCGCCGGGCCACCAAGCTGCCGCCCGAGGCGCACTATCCGGTCGGCGGCTGGGCGAACCTCATCGACCGGATGGCGGCGCGGGCGTGGAATCTCGGGGTACGGATGGAGACCCTCTCGCGTGTCGACAGCCTCGACGGCCTGACGACCGACGCGCCCGTCGTCGTCGCCACCTCCCTCGACGCCGCCCGCCGTCTGCTCAAGGACGCCGCCCTGACCTGGACGAGCGGTCGTACGGCCCTCATCGACCTCGCCGTGCGCACACGGCGCGGGGACGCCTTCGTCGTATCCGATCTCGACGAGACGGGGTGGCTGGAGCGGTTCACGGCACAGGACCGGTCCCTGGCCCCGGCCGGTGAGCAGCTGATCCAGGGACAGATCCCGATCGCCCCGCACCAGTCCAGAGCCGACGGCATCGCCCGTGCCGAGCAGCTGCTCGACCTCGGCTTCCCCGGCTGGCGCGAGCGCGTCACCTGGCGGAACGAAGCCGTCGCGAACGGCCGTACCGGCGCCGTCGACCTGCCCGGCACCAGCTGGCGCGACCGCCCTGCCGTCGACCGCGGCGACGGCGTCTATCTGGCGGGCGATCAGGTCGCCGCCCCCGGCGTGCTGTCCGAGGTCTCGTTCAACAGCGCGCTCACGGCCGTGTCCCTGGCCCTCGGCCGGCACGCCCTTGACCTCAAGCAAGCTTGAGGTTGAAGGCTGATTTCGCGACGGCTTCCGCGCACCTGACCGTCTGCATAGCCCGACCACACGGCCGTCCACACAGCCGTCCACATGGCCCGTCCACATGCCCGTCTCATGGGGGATCCCGATGCACGCCATCCGTCTGCACTCCTTCGGCCCGGCCGAGAACCTCACCCACGAGGAGCTCGACGACCCCGTACCAGGACCCGGCCAGGTCCGGATCGCCGTGGCGGCGGCCGGCGTCCACCTGCTCGACACGGCCCTGCGCGAGGGCGTCCAGGGCCCGGCGCCCGAGCCGCCGACGCTGCCCACGGTCCCCGGCCGTGAGGTCGCCGGAGTCGTCGAGTCCCTCGGCGAGGACGTCGCGCGGCTCTGGCTCGGCAAGCGCGTCGTCGCCCATCTCGGGTTCGCCCCGGGCGGCTACGCCGAGCTCGCCGTCACCGACGTCGACCGCGTCCACGAGATCCCGGAGAACCTCGACTTCGCACAGGCCGTCGCCATGATCGGCACGGGGCGTACGGCGATGGGGATCCTGCAGTTCGCCGACCTCGGCCCGGGCGCGGTGGCCCTGGTCCCGGCGGCGGCGGGTGGCATCGGCACCCTGCTCGTGCAGTACGCGAAGAACGCCGGCGCCGTCGTCGTGGGGCTGGCCGGGGGACCGCAGAAGGCGGCCCGGGTACGGGACAACGGCGCCGATCTCGCCGTCGACTACACGGACCCGGTGTGGCCCGAGAAGGTCCGCGCCTTCCTGGGCGGCCGGGGTGCCACGGTCGTCTTCGACGGCGTCGGCGGCGACGTGGCCCGCACGTGCGTCGCCCTGCTCGCGCCGGGCGGCAGGCACCTCGTCTTCGGCTGGTCCGGCCAGGGGCTGCACGACGGTGAGCCCTACCTGGTCGACGGCGTCTCCGAGAACGTCCTCGGCCCCGCGATGATGCGCCGGGCCGGCGGCCCCAACCCCGTACAGACCCTCGAACTGCGTGCCCTCGCCGAGGCCGCCGCCGGCCGCCTCACGCCGGCCGTGCAGCGCTTCCCGCTCGCCGACGCGGCGGCCGCGCACCGCGCCCTGGAAACCCGTGCGACCACCGGAAAGGTGGTGCTGGAGCCGTGACCCGCGACAAGCACTCCCCAGATGCGATACGCCCTGAATCATGGTCTTCTGACCAGGTGACCGTCACCCGAACGGGTGAACAAGCCCGAGATGCCGACCCTCGCCGCTGGTGGGGTCTGGTGATCATCGCGCTCGCACAGCTCATGGTCGTCCTCGACGCGACCATCGTGAACATCGCGCTCCCGTCCGCGCAGGAAGACCTCGGCATATCCGACGGCAACCGCCAGTGGGTGATCACCGCCTACACCCTGGCCTTCGGCGGACTCCTGCTGCTCGGCGGCCGCATCGCCGACCTGGTGGGACGCAAGCGCACCTTCGTCATCGGCCTCGTCGGCTTCGCCGCGGCCTCCGCGCTGGGCGGCGCCGCCACCACGGCCGGCATGCTCTTCGGCGCCCGCGCCCTGCAGGGCGTCTTCGCCGCCGTACTGGCCCCGTCCGCCCTGTCGTTGCTGACCACGACCTTCACCGACCCCAAGGAGCGCGGCAAGGCCTTCGGCATCTACGGGGCGCTCGCCGGCAGCGGCAGCGCGATCGGGTTCATCGTCGGCGGCCTGCTCACCGAGTACCTGGACTGGCGCTGGTGCCTGTACGTCAACGTGCCCATCGCCGTGATCGCCGTCTTCGGCGCCCTGGCCCTGCTGCACGACAGCCCCACCCAGCCGGGCGCCCGCCTCGACGTACCGGGCGTGCTGCTCGGCTGCGGCGGACTGGTCGCCATCGTCTACGGATTCGCCGAGGCGGAGCCGCGCGGCTGGACCGACCCGATGGTCCTCACCCTGTTCGTGGCGGGGATCGCGCTGCTCGTGACCTTCGTCTGGTGGCAGACCAGGGCCCCGATGCCGCTGCTGCCGTTGCACATCATCAGGGAACGCAACCGGGCCGGCTGCTTCCTCACCATGGCGCTGGCCGTGATCGGCATGTTCGGGCTGTTCCTGTTCATGACCTACTACCTCCAGGTCATCCTCGACTACTCGCCGGTGATGACCGGCCTCGCCTTCCTCCCGCTCACCGCCGCGATCATCATCGGCTCCACCCAGATCGCCGCGCGCCTCCTGGACCATGTGGCACCGCGGGTCCTCATGGGCCCCGGCGCCCTGCTGGCGGCGATCGGCATGGTGCTGCTGACCCGGCTGACGGTGCACTCCTCGTACGCGAGCGACATCCTGCCCGCCCTGATCCTGATGGGCCTCGGCATGGGCCTGATCTTCATGCCGGTCTTCGCCACGGCGACGGCGGGCGTGGCCCCGCAGGACTCCGGCGTGACCTCGGCGACCGTCAACACCTCGCAGCAGGTGGGCGGTTCCATCGGCACGGCCCTGCTGAACACCGTCGCCACCACCAGCAGCGCCGCCTACATCACCGCCCACCTCACCGACCCGGCCCGGCGGGCCCTGGTCACCAAGGAGGGCGTCGTACACGGCTACACCGTCGCCATCTGGTGGGCCGCCGCCATCATGCTCCTGGCCGGCGTGGTCGCGACCCTGATGGTCACGGCGAAGGCCCCGAGACACGGCACCCCACAGCAGACGCCGACACCGGAACCGGTGGCCTGACGACCCCCACGAACCGGGGGAGGGACCCCATCGGACCGCGGAGCCCCTCCCCCATCTCCCTGCGCATGTAGTCGTCGAGAACCGCCTCAGCGCCGCCCCGCGATCCGATCCGCCACCCGCGCCGCCCGCGACGACTCGGCACGCGGCGTGGTGAACTCCCGCCGGTCCGCCGCCCGGTACGCGGCGTACAGCCCGTGCACCCCCAGCCAGCGCAGCGGCTCCGGCTCCCACTTGCGCACCTTGTGCCCGACCCACGGCAGCTCGGTGAGCTCGGTCTTCACACCCTGGCCCGAGTCGAGCTGCACCAGGTCCCGCAGGGTCCGTGCCGCGAGGTTCGCGGTGGCGACGCCGGAACCGACGTAACCGCCCGCCCACCCGAGCCCGGTCGACCGGTCCAGCGTGACGGTGGCGCACCAGTCGCGCGGCACCCCCAGCACACCCGACCACGCGTGCGCGATGCCCACGCCGGCCAGCGAGGGGAAGAAACCGACGAGGATCTCCCGCAGGGCCTCGATGGTCTCCGGCTGGGTCCGGCCGTCGTTGTCGGTGCGCGACCCGAAGCGGTACGGCACCCCGCGTCCGCCCAGCGCGATCCGCCCGTCGGCCGTGCGCTGCGCGTACATGTACGCGTGCGCCATGTCGCCCAGCGCCTCGCGCCCGTCCCAGCCGACCGACTCCCACTGCTCGTCGGTGAGCGGCTCGGTGGCGATCACCGAGGAGTTCATGGGCAGCCAGGTCCGGTGCTGGCCCTTGAGGCTCGCCGTGAAGCCCTCGGTGCAGCGCAGGACGTAGGGGGCGCGGACGGTGCCGTAGGGGGTGACCGCGTGCTTGGGCCGGATCTCGGTGACCGGCGTCAGCTCGTGGATCGTCACACCGAGCGCCTCGACGGCCGCCGCGAGCCCCTTGACCAGCTTGGCCGGGTGCAGGCGCGCCCCGTGCGGCGTCCACGACGAGCCGACCGCGTCGGCGACCCGGATCCGCTCGGCGGTCCGGCGGGCGTCGTACAGCTCACGGTCCTTCTCGCCGTACGACAGCTCCTGCGCGTGGAACTCCTTCAGGCGTGCCAACTGCGCGGGCGTCCGCGCGACTTCGAGCACCCCGCCCTTGTGGATGTCGGCGTCGATGCCCTCGTCCCGGGCGACCCTGATCACCTCGTCCACGGTGTCGTTCATGGCCCCCTGAAGCCGTACGGCCGCCTCGTGACCGTGCAGCTTCGCGTACCGGTCGCGGCCCGCGATGCCGTTGTACAGCCAGCCGCCGTGGCGTCCGGAGGCGCCGTAGCCGCAGAACTTCTGTTCCAGGACGGTGATCCGGAGGAAGGGGACCGCCTGCTTCAGGTAGTACGCGGTCCACAGTCCCGTGTAGCCACCGCCGACGATCACCACGTCCGCGGAGGCGTCCCCGTCCAGCGGCTCCCGCGCCGCTGGAAGGCCGTCGTCCGCGTACCAGAAGGAGATGCCGCCGTTCACCGCACCGCTGCCCGAGCTGCTCATGGCGAGGACGTTAATTCGCATGAGCCGATTCCGGCACCCCAGTAGGGTCGCAAAGTGATCGACATTCCGGACGAGCTCATCGCCCAGCACGTGCGATACGACCCAGAAGCCGGACGCGCCTACGTCATCGCCCTCGCGGAACGGGCCACCCGCTTCCTCGAGCACTGGCGGCTACGGCCGGACGGCCCGACGATGTACGGCCGCTGCGCGCTGGTCCTGCCCGTGCTGGACGCCGACGGAACACCGGCCGTCCTCAAGCTCCAGGACGTCGACGAGGAGACCGTGGGCGAGCCGGTCGCGCTGCGGGCGTGGCGGGGCGACGGCGCGGTCCGGCTGCTGGAGTCCGACGAGGCGACCGGCACGCTGCTGCTTGAGCGGATCGACTCCGACCGGCCGCTGGACGACCTGCCGGACTCCCGCGAGGCCACGCTGGTCGTCGCCCGGCTGCTGGCCCGCCTCACCGCGACCCCGGCCCCACCGGACATGCGCCGGCTCGGTGACATCGCCGCGGCCATGCTGGACCGTACGCCCGCGGCCCTGGACGAGATCCCCGACCCCGCCACCCGCCGGCTCCTCGCGGACTGCGCGGCGGCGGTGCGCGAGGTCGTCGCCGAGCCCGGTGACCGGCTGCTGCACTGGGACCTGCACTTCGAGAACGTCCTCGCCTCCGACCGGGCGCCCTGGCTCGCCATCGACCCCAAGCCGCTCGCGGGCGACCCCGGGTTCGACCTGTTCCCGGCCCTGTGGAACCGCTTCGAGGCGGACGAGGTGCAGTGGCGCTTCGACGCCATGACCGGGGTCCTCGGCCTCGACCGGGACCGGGCCCGCGCCTGGACGCTGGGCCGGGTGCTGCAGAACTCGCTGTGGCAGGTGGAGGAGGGCGAGGCCCCACTCGCCGCCCACCTGGAAATCGGCAGACGTCTGAGGAACCGGGCCGGTTAGCCTCACCCCATGATCCGACGCGCCACGCCCGCCGACGTCCCCGACCTGCATGCCCTGATCCGCGAACTCGCCGAGTACGAGAAAGCGCTGGAAGAGGCGAAGCTCACGCCGGAACAACTCCACGAGGCCCTCTTCGGCGACCACCCCGCCGCCTACGCCCACATCGCGTCCGAGGACACGACCGGTGAGACCGTCGGCTGCGCCATCTGGTTCCTCAACTTCTCCACCTGGCGCGGCGTCCACGGCATCTACCTGGAGGACCTCTACGTCCGCCCCACCGCCCGGGGCGCCGGCCACGGCAAGGCCCTGCTCGCCGAACTGGCCCGGCTCTGCGTGGAGCGCGGCTACCAGCGCCTGGAGTGGTCCGTACTGAACTGGAACACCCCGTCCATCGCCTTCTACGAGTCCCTCGGCGCCCGCCCCCAGGACGAGTGGACGGTGTACCGCCTGACGGACGAGGCGCTGGCGAAGCTCGGCGCCGATTCCCGGCCCCCGGCGGTGTGAACGTTGCGCGCATGACCCGCCATCGAATGGGCACGGCTTCCTGGCATGAGCCCCACGAATATGCGTCGCCCCTCCAACTCCCCCGCATCCGGGGCCGAGTTCGTCCCCGGCCTCGAACTCTCCCGCCGCTTCTACACCGACGCCGTACGCCCCCTGCTGGAGGAGGCCGCCCCCGGCGTCCCCCACTCCGCCGCCCGCGTCGGCAGCGGCTCGGAGGTCCTCGGCTACGACACCCCGCGCTCCGCCGACCATGAATGGGGCCCGCGCCTGCAGGTCTTCCTGCACCGCCACGACGTACCGCGGCACGCGGCACGCATCAGACACGTCCTGGCCGAGCACCTGCCGAAGACCTTTCTGGGCCACCCGACGAACTTCGCCCGCATGGACGAGGGGGACCGGGACATCCGCGTCATGCGCCCGACCGACGGCCCCGTCCACCACCGCGTCGAAGTGACCGGCACCTCCGCCTGGTTCACCGACACCCTCGGCTTCGACCCGTCCCACGGGCTCACCCCGGCCGACTGGCTGGCCACCCCGACCCAGCTGCTCGCCGAGGTCACCGCGGGCGCCGTCTTCCACGACGGACTGCACACCCTCACCCCGTTACGCCGCGCGCTGCGCTGGTACCCCCACGACGTCTGGCTGTACGTCCTGGCCTGCCAGTGGCAGCGTCTCGCGCAGGAGGAGGCCTTCGTCGGCCGCTCGGGCGAGGTCGGCGACGAGCTGGGCTCCGCCGTCATCGCCGCCCGTCTGGCCCGCGATCTGATGCGGCTCTGCCTCCTGATGGACCGCCGCTACCCGCCGTACGGCAAATGGCTCGGCAGCGCCTTCGCCCGCACCGCCTCCGCCCCGCGTCTGTCGCCCGTCCTGACGGCCGCGATCACCGCCCCGGACTGGCACGCCCGCGAGCGCCATCTCGCCCACGCGTACGAGATCGTCGCGCACCAGCACAACGACCTGCGCCTGACCGACCGCGTCGCCCCCACCACGCGCCCGTACCACTCCCGCCCCTTCCAGGTACTGCGCGCCGACCGTTTCACCGCCGCCCTGCTCGCCCGCATCGACGACCCGGCCCTGAAGGACCTGCCGCCGGTCGGGGCAGTGGACCAGTTCGTCGACAGCACGGACGCACTGACCCGCCCGGCACTGGCCCGCGCCCTGAGCCACGACGCACGAACGCCCTAGACGGCCCGCGCGGCAGGCGCCCCGGCCGCCGCCACCGCCTCCAGCTCCCGGACCACGGCATCGCCGATCAGCCCGGCGTCACCGGCGCGCAGATGGCTGACGACGGTGAGCGTGTAGGCGTCGGCGGTGTGCACGAGGCAGAGGTTCGCCGTGCCCGGCGGGGAGAGCTGCGGCAGGGGGACGACGCGCGACAGGGGACGGCCGTACAAGTGACTGGGAATGTCGCGCCACTTGAAGGCGGTGCACAGACTCGTCGTCAGTTCGGGGCGCGCCAGGCGCCTGGCCATCACCCCGGCCAGCCAGGGCACGGTACGCGCGGCGGCCTGGAGTGCGGGAAGGATCGCGCGATGGGCGTCGCAGCGGTGCTCGAACGCCGCGACCTGGTCCTGGCAGGCCCGCAGCCGGGCCACCGCGGAGTCGAGGTCGACGGGCAGCTCGACGCGCAGCGCGGTGACGCCGTTGCCGAGTCGCTGGGCGTCGTGCCGGCTGCGCAGGTCGACCGGCACGGTGGCGTACATCGGGGACGACGGCCCCTTCGGCCAGGAACGCAGCGGCCCGTGGCAGGCGCGCAAGGCGCCCGCGTATGTGCTCAGGAGCAGCTCGTTGAGGGTGGCCCCGCGCCCGCCGGCCGGCTGTCGTCGGGCCGCTCGCATCACCCGCGGGTCGATCCCGACCACCGCCACCGAGGGCCGTGGTTCGCCGTCGTCGTCGCCACCGGACGCCACGGGGACGGGCCGGCCGAGGGCCCCGATGCGTCGCAACTCCCGTCCCACGGTGGCGAGCGGGACGCGCTGCCGGGGCAGCGCCGCCGCGGCCGGGGCGGACGGCCGCGGCGGCGCGGTGTCGTCCATCAGCAGCCGGAAGAGGGTCTCCAGGGACCGGCCGTCCAGCAGCGCGTGATGGGCGAGCAACACCACGGCGTGTTCGCCCGCCGCGCCGGTGGGCCGTGTCACCAGCAGCTTCCACGGGGGCCGTTCCGGCGGCAGGGGGTGCGAGACACCGTCGGACAGCAGCGAGGTCACATCCTGGTCGGTGGCGGCGACGTGCGCGCCGGGATCGAAAGGCCGGTCGGCCGACCACCGGTGGCCCGACAGCGCGGAGGGCCCGACGGGAGGCACCGGCACGAGGCTCATCCGCTCCAGCGCGCCCCATCGGTCAAGGACCCGGGACCGCATCCGCGCCAGGTCGAAAGGCCCTCCGTCGCCGGGGAACACCGCGGCGATGCCGATCGTCCCGGGCAGCCCGTTGCGGAGATGCCCTTCCTCGATGGCCGTCAGCCTCATCTTCCACAGCCTCCCGTTCCAAGGCCCCAAAGCCCCCGCCTTCGCCGGTCAGCCGTGGGGCGAGTCGAAGACGACACAGGCGTTGTGGCCGCCGAAGGCGAAGCTGTTGCTGATCACCGGTCCATCCGGGATCTTGCGGGCCTCGCCGGTGACGAGGTCCAGTTCGCAGCGGGGGTCCAGGCGCGTGAGATGGGCGGTCGGCGGCGCGAGCCCTTCCCGCACCGACATGACCGTGATCACGGCCTCCAGCGCTCCCGCCAGCCCCAGTCCGTGCCCGGTCACCGCCTTGGGGGCGGTCACCGGCACCGCGCGCGGGCCGAACAGCGCGCTGATGGCCCGCGCCTCGGCGACGTCGTTCAGCTCGGTGCCGGTGCCATGCGCGTTGACATGGGTGACGGCGTCGGCCGACGTACCGGCGTCGGCGAGCGCCTGCTCCATGCACGCCCGGGCGCCCGCCCCGTCGGGATGCGGTGCGGTGAGGTGGTGGGCGTCGGAGGTGCGCCCGTACCCGGTGAGCGTGGCGTGGATGCGGGCGCCGCGTGCGCGGGCCAGGTCCAGCCGCTCCAGCACCAGGAAGGCCGCCCCCTCGGCGAGGACGAAGCCACGCCGACGGACGTCGAACGGCCGTGACGCGGACGCCGGATCCTCGCACTCGGTGACCATCGCCCCGGCCCGCCCGAAGGCCAGCGCGGTCGTGGGCGTCAGGGGGCTGTCGTGCCCGCCCGCCACCACCACGTCCGCGCCGCCGGCCCGGATCATCTGCATCGCCTCGCCCACCGCGTGCGTACCGGAAGCGCAGGCGGTGGAGATCGTCAGACTGGGCCCGGTCACCCCGAGCCGGGCGCTGATCCAGTACGCCCCCGCGTTGTGCATCAGCCGGGGCGCGTAGAGCACATCGGGATGCCCGATGCCGTCCTCCTGGCTGATCACGCCGCCGTATCCGGTACCGGTGACCACCGCCCGCCGCCCGGGAGCGACATGCAGTCCCCCGGCGTCCGCCACGGCGTCCACGGCCGCGCACACGGCCAGCTGCACCGACCGGTCGGCCCGCCGCGTCTCCTTGGGCGACAGATACCCGGCGGGGTCGAAGCGGGTCATCGCGGACGCGGGGTGTACGACGCTGCCCTCGTCGTCGAAGGGGTGCAGCGAGATCGCCGAACGGCAGTCCAGGAGGCTCTCCCAGAGCTCCTCAGGAGTCGCCCCGGCCGCGCTGCGGACGCCCAGGCCCGTGACGGCGACCCCGTGCCGGCCGGTCACCGGGCGAGGGGGCTGTGGACGTCATGGGCGCCCGCGCGCAGCCGCACGATGAGGTCGGCGACATCACCCACGGTGGACACCCGGCTCTTGTCCGTACCCCGCAGCGACACCCCGAACAACTCCTCGGACGCCGCCTCCAGTTCGGTGACGTCCAGGCTGTCGGCTCCCAGGTCGGCGACCAGCCGGGCCTCGGGCACGACCGCATCCTGCGGCACCGACATCACCCGCGCGCACAGCGGGCGCAGCGCTTCCCATACGTCCCCTGTGTCCCGGCGTTCGGCTTCCATGCAACTGCCTCCATCTCCTGGTGCCGTCAGAGCACTGACGGCGTCGCCGTCCGAGCCCATGTCTCGAACTCCGTGACGACCGCGTCGGCGAGCCGACCCGCGTCGTCCGGGCCCGCGTTGCCCACCGCGGTGAGCGTGAACGCGTCCCCTGCCTGTGCCAGGGCGAAGCTGACCGTGCCCGGGTACTGCAAGGGCGGCAGCCCGACCGTGCGCACGAGCCGGCGGCCCTGAAAGGTGCTCGCTCCGCCGGGCCACTTCATGGCCGTGGTCGCGGTCGCCGCGAAACAGGAGTGCCGGCCACGACCGGTCAGCAGCCGGGTCACCCAGGGGCCCGTACGCCGGGCCGCTTCCGCCGCCGGGAACAGCACGGTGGCGTGTACGGCGGCCCGCTCGGGGACACCGGCCAGCGCGGCCTGGCACGCCCGCAGCCGCGCCAGGGGGTCGTCCACGTCCACGGGCAACGGGGCCCGGACGACCGTGAGGGTGTTGCCGAGTTCGCCCGGATTCGCCCGCCCGCGCAGGTCGCACGGTACGGCCGTGTACACGGGCACCTCCCGCTGCCGCCACTCCCGCACCGGGCCGTACCGGGCCCGCAGCGCCCCGGCCACCGCGCCCACCAACAGCTCGTTCAGCGTCGCCCCGCGCCCGTCGGCGGGCTGCCGGCGCGCGGACCGCACGGTGTGCGCGGCCAGTTCGGTCACCGCGACCGAGGCGTACGTCTCCCCCGGCACCCGCGTCGGAAGGGCCTGCCCCGGCGCCGTCATCGCCCTGAGCTCCCGGCCGGCCGCCCGCAGGCCGCTGCGCGGCAACGGCACCTGCCGGACCGGCTCCCCGGCCCGCGCGGGATCGTCCATCAGCGAGCGCATCAACGTCGCCAGCGAGCGCCCGTCCAGCAGCGCGTGCTGGGCCACCAGCGCCAGGGCGAAATCACCGCCGTGCGCCGCGTCCGGGACCAGGAACAGCCGCCAGGGCGGCAACCCGTCGGCGAGCGGCCGGTCCACGCTCCGCGCCCACAGCTCGTCCAGCCCGCTCCGCGCCACGGCGACCTGCGCAACGGGATCGAACGGCCCCGGTACGACCCACCGCGCACCCCCGCGCCGCCCGCCCGGCCTGCGCAGCACCTGGCTCATCCGCTCCAGGCCCGCCCACCGCTCGACGACCCGCGCGCGCACGCGGTCCACCTCGGGCCGCTCACCGGAGAGGACCGCCGCCAGGCCGATGACTCCCGGGCACCCGTTCAGCAGCAGCATCTCGTCGGCGCAGGACAGTCGCACCGGTCCCTCCGGATCTCCAGGGCCAGCATCAACGCCCGCCCCGTGACGGAGCGGGCGTTGAACCGGACGCTTCGGACGCCTACTTGAGCGCCTGGCTGTTGCAGCCCATGTCCGAGCCGAGGTGGCTGGGCTGCGCGCCCGGCGAGCCCTCACCGTTGAGCGCGTTGGCCAGCACGCTGTTGAGGGCACCGACGTTGCCGAGGATGTCGATGTTCATGTCGTGCGAACGGCACTCGATGCCCTGCGTGATGTCGACGTCGTGGGCCCGCGCCTCACCGTGGGCAGCGGCCGTGCCCACGCCGAGGGAGCCGACACTGCCGAGGACGGCGCCCACCAGGGCGGCCTTGTGAAGCTTGCGCATTTCTTCTCCGTTGGTCGAGCAGATGGGGGGTGCAGTGAAGGAAGTTCGAACGGTCGGCTCCTACGGGCCGGCCGTCAGCCGAGCCGGGGCAGACCGAGCTGGCCCACGGGAGGCGCCGCGACCTGTCCGAGGCCGAGCCCGGGCACCTGCGGGGCACTGGCCGGCGAGACCAGCGGGTTGATCAACGGGTTCACCTCGGGGTTCACCTGCGGGTTCACCTGCGGCGCGACCCGCGGGGCGGGCTCCGGGTTGAAGACCTGCGGCGCGGAGACCTGCGGGGCGACCTGCGGCATCACCTGCGGGGCCGTCTGCGGCGTGACCTGAGGCACGACCTGCGGGGCCGCCTGCGGGGCGGAACGCGGCGCCCCGGAGGCCTCCGCGAAGCCGCCCGACGAGGCCGATGCGGTGGCGTAACCGGTCTGCTCGCGCGGCGCGGGCTGCGGAGCCATGTACTGCGGCGCCGGCTGCGGCTGGTAGTGCGGACGGCTGACCTGCGCGGCACTGGTCGAACGCGTCGACGCCATCGCATGCGGGGCGCTGTGCTGCGGCGGCGCGTACTGGGGAGCGGGCGCCGGGGCGTACTGCGGTGCGGGGGCGTACTGCGGTGCCGGCGCGTACTGAGGGGCCGGAGCGTACTGCGGCGCCGGGGCGTACTGGGGAGCGGGAGCGTACTGAGGTGCCGGGTACTCGGGAGCGGGAGCCGGAGCGGCACCTGCGTACCCGACGGGATATTCGGCCGCCTCGCTGACGCCGGCGCCGATGGCGGTCAGACCGCCGGCCGCTGCGACGACGAGCGCGGCCTTGTGAAGCTTGCGCATGGAACCCTCGGCCCTTCATTACCTGTACAGGGAAATCCGTATGTATTTCAGTGCAGTCTTGCGTGTGCTCAGTCTGATATTCGTACTGCGCCCTTACAGGGGTAATGCCTGAGCTGTCATGTGGACTTCACGCCGGAGCAGGCAGCGGATCCCGTTGCCTCTCTCTGAATTCCTGTCGCTGCCCTCTCTCGACTGGCAACGACATTTCCCCGGCCGAGTCACGGGATCCGTAATTCCGTCACTCCATTGCCATCCATCGGATTTACACACCCGTCTGGCAATTGGGTGACCACATCCCGGCTCACGTGACCGAAATAGCGGTTGCCTCGTTCCGCACCAGGAGAGAGCGATGGTCCATCGCAGCCGCATTTCCATACGTTCCATGCACAGGTCAATGAAGGGCCGAGTTCCATGCGCAAGCTTCACAAGGTCGCGCTCGTCGTAGCAGCAGCCAGTGGCCTGTCGGCCGTCGGTGTCGGCCCCAGCGTCGCCGACGCCCCCCTCGCGTACAACGGCACCGTTCCGCCACCTGTGGGGCAGCAGGACCTCCAGGCCACGTCATGGACCCGCTCGCAGGCCAGCGCGCAATCCTCCAACTCGCCCCACGCACAGCGGCAGGCGGCGCCGCGCCAGGAGGGCGCCGACGTCAGCCCGCAGGTCAACCCCCAACTGAGCCCGAAGATCAGCCCGCAGGTCAATCAGCAGCCGTCCGTTGCGCCGTCCGGGCCGATCGAGCAGGCCAACCTGTTCCGCCCGTACCAGGAGTGCAGCCCGCAGTCCCTGCTCAACGCGGCCGTCCCGGTCGCAGTGCTCGGCGCGGCCGAGACCGAGGGCGTCGACTGCGACCAGGCCAACAGCCAGGCGAACTCCCTCGCGCACGCCCGCTACACGCGCTGAGCCGACGTCGCGGCCCTCAACAAGAGGCTGTGACCTGCGACTTCGACAGCGGGCGACAACGGGCCCCGGGCGCCGCGATGCGACTTCCGGGTGCTTCCCGCGCGAGATCACAAACCTCGGCGCGTCGCACCTACATGTCCCGATACTTCCTATTAATCTCCGGTAACTGTACGAAGTCGATCTCCCACAGATCGCACCCACCTCACTCCACCGGAGATGAAATGCACAAGCTTCGCAAGGCCGCCGTCCTGGTCGCCGCCATCGCCACCGTCGGACTGCTGGGCGCCGGCACCGCCACCGCCGACGGCCACGGCGGCAAGGGCGGCAAGGGCGGCGGCGACAAGTTCAGCGTGCTGCAGAGCTCCAACTGCAAGTCGCACGACCTGAACGTCGACGTCCTGGGCCAGGTCGGCGTCCTCAACGGCCTGCTGGGCAGCGCGCTCAACGGTGAGGGCCACCCCGGCAAGCAGGACACGCACCTGGGCTCGAGCATGGGCTGCAACAACAGCGCCTTCTGAGGCACTGACGGTCGCACGGGCGACCGAAGCGGAAAAGCAAAGTCCCGGTACCGAGCCGCGAGCCCGGTACCGGGACTCCTTTTTGCAGTGGATTTATATGACTAGCGCGGCAATTCACGGCCATCGGCCAAGATGGTGAGACTTTTCTGAATTCGGGCGTGCCGCCGATTGCGTCGGAATACTTCCTATTAGCCTCCGTAATTGTACGAAGTCGATCTGCGACGGATCGACCCACTTCACTCCACCGGAGAAGAACATGCACAAGCTCCGCAAGGCCGCCGTCCTGGTCGCCGCCCTCGGGAGCGTCGGACTCCTTGGCGCCGGCGCCGCTCACGCCGACGGCGACTTCGGCAAGAAGGGCAGCGACATCAGCGTCCTCCAGAGCAGCAGCTGCAAGTCGCACGACGCCAACGTCGACATCCTCGGCCAGGTCGGCATCGCCAACGGCCTGGGCGGCAACCTCCTGAACGGCGAGGGCAGCCCGGGCGCGCAGGAGACCTCGCTGGGCTCGAGCATGGGCTGCGACAACAGCGCCTTCGGCAAGTGACGTAGGCCAGATCCCCACCCGGTGCCCCGGCCTCAGGCCGGGGCACCGGTCTTTTTGTCGGCAGGCCACCGACCGCCCCTTCACATCAAAAAATGCCGGACCGGGATCACTCCCGATCCGGCATTCGCCGTGGATACCTCAGAAATCGAATTTGGGGAGCTTCACGCCCTTGGGCAGCTCAGCCCTGTTGTTGCACTCCACCACCGGCCCGCTAGACACGGACCCGCCCCCCACCAGGCGCTCGTCGGATCCGGCGAACCGCGGCCGCTCGACCGTGGAGCAGTCCTGCTTCTGCTGGACGACATACCCGTTGCGCTTGTCCTTGTGGACGACCTCGCTCTTCTTGATGCAGACGATGTCCCCCTGGGCGGTGATCGTGCAGTGGCCCTTGGGGTCATCTGCGTACGCCGGCGCCGCGCCGCTGTAGATCACGGCGAGAGCTCCGAGGAGCCCCGAGACGGTTGCGATCTTCTGTCGACCGATCATGTGCTGCGTTCCTTTTGCCTTGGAGAAGGGCGAAATGCCGCAGCCCGGCCGCGCTCCCTGATGGGTCTGCCGCGCGTCCGGGCTGCGTTTGCTAAGGGTGTTGTCCAGCACACCGTCGAACAGCCCGACCTGATCCAGGAGCTGGGACGTTCAGATCGTGCGCCATGCATACGGTGTTCCGAGGGGTGTCGATGCGCCAGTGCCCTGAGATTCGCGCACCGACATTCGGCGTCTTCTTACTTGGCGGCGTACTCGCCGTAGCCGTACTCCGGCGCGGCGGCCTTGGGAGCGGCCTCCGGCGCGGCGACGGGGGCGGCCTCCGGAGCGGCGACGGGCGCAGCCTCGGGAGCGGCGACGGGCGCAGCGGCGGCCTTGTCGGACGGGACACCCCACGTGGCCACGGCGTTGGCGGTCGAGGTGGCCACCGCGGTGACGACCTGGTCGCCGCCGTCCTCCTCGTGGGCGAAGGCGCTGCCGGCACCGATACCGAAGGCGGACAGTCCGGCGACCGCGGCGGCTACGACTGCAACGCGCTGAAACCTGCGCATAGTTAGACCCTTTCTTCCCGGGCACGAAGCCCTGGCTTGACTACTTAATGTGAGCATATACAAGCGAACCGTAGCAATTTGGGACCTTTGCCCCTTCTCTGTGTCGTGTCGGCCCATGCCAAAGACACCGGTGCGCACACCGATTTCCCTGAATGGGAAACGACCCTTGCCCGTGGTCGAGTCACGGGCGGCGCGGGCCGGTCACCCATTTGCCGACAACTCCGTTGTGGCGGCACGAAAACGGCGGATGGCCGGACCCGGTAACCCGGGTCCGGCCATCCGCCGTGCGAAGTCCCTCAGCCCAACAGGCGGGCGATCAACGGACTGGCGGCATCGGCCTTGTCATCACTGTTGTTGGCAGCGGGGGTGATGGGCGCCTCCGCCGAGGGCTGGGCGTTCTCGGCGCAGGTGATGTGGGGGCCGATCCGGGTCTGTCCGCCGGACAGCAGGCCGGGGGTGGGCAAGGTCAAGGGCTGCGTCGGCTGGCAGTTCACCGTCCGGCGCAGGATGAAGCCGTCACCCTCGGGCGTCTGGCCGGTGATCTGCTGGGTGCAGATGATGTTGCCCTGGGGGTCGAGGGTGCAGGCGCCCGGGCCCGCGGCGTGGGCCTGGGTGGCGCCGAAACAGGTCACGGCGAGGCCGCCGAGAAGCCCCGCGACAGCCATGAACTTCTTCCCGGTGAACATGTGTTGCGTCTCCTTTGTGGGGGGTTGTTCGCTTGCGAAGTGAAGGACTGACTGACAAAAGACAGACAAGGACCTACAAAGACCGACAAGGACCGACCCGAAGGCGGCCGATCCACGAGGGACCAACCGCTCATCGCCGCACCGCAGTTCAGGGCCGCCGCGAACGTGTACGGGCCGCAGGAGCGCCGGCGCGCTCCGGGCAACCGCACAGGAACGGGCCCCTTCGGGAACGACCCCGAAGGGGCCCGCGAGAGGCGTCGCGCACGACTACGTCGCCGACGTCAGCCGGTGAAGGCGTTGTTGAACTGACCACAAGTGGTGTCGAAGGTCTCGGAGAGACCGAGCACGGCGACCGGGACGTCGGTCGCGGCCACCGTCTGGGGGCTGCACTCCTGGTACGGGCGGTAAAGGTCCGACACGGACGGCGTGACGTCGTGGGCGACGCTGGTGCCGGCACCGATGGCGGACAGACCGCCGGCAGCCGCTGCGGCGATCATGACCTGGTGAAGCTTGCGCATGGAACCCTCGGATTTCATTACATGTACATTGAGGCTGATTGCCCACTGTGACTGAACGAACACTAGCAGTAGCGATCCTATTCCATGCCGGTGCATGTCCCGTGTCCCAATGGGGACATGGAGCCTCGAATAGGAATGGGAAAAGACGTGCGGGGCGGTGTCATTCGACAACCGCCCCGCCGTGAGCGAGAGCCCCCTGTCGGATTCGAACCGACGACCTGCTGTTTACAAGACAGCCGCTCTGGACCAACTGAGCTAAGGAGGCCTGCACGCGCGTCCCGCACGCGCCCGTGCAGTGTACCCAGGTTCCGAGAGGGCCCTGTCGAAAATTTCCGCGAAGTTCACATGCCCCCAGGTACTGACAGACCAGGCGAACGCCAGGTACCGTCCAGATCCAGTCCGCTCATGTGGACTAAACCAACCACCTTCCTACAACGGATCGTCCGGCACGTTCCTGCCGGTAGAAGGGGGCCCTTCACCATGGCCACTGTTTCGTTCGACAAGGCGACCCGGATCTACCCGGGCACCGAGAAGCCCGCCGTCGACGGTCTGGAGATCGAGGTCGGGGACGGCGAGTTCCTCGTCCTCGTCGGTCCGTCCGGCTGCGGCAAGTCCACCTCGCTCCGGATGCTCGCGGGGCTCGAGGACGTCAACGCCGGCGCCATCCGTATCGGTGACCGCGACGTCACGCACCTGCCGCCGAAGGACCGGGACATCGCCATGGTGTTCCAGAACTACGCGCTGTACCCGCACATGTCGGTCGCCGACAACATGGGCTTCGCGCTCAAGATCGCCGGCGTCAACAAGGCGGAGATCCGCAAGAAGGTCGAAGAGGCCGCGAAGATCCTCGACCTCTCCGACTACCTGGACCGCAAGCCGAAGGCCCTGTCCGGTGGTCAGCGCCAGCGTGTCGCCATGGGCCGCGCCATCGTGCGTGAGCCCCAGGTCTTCCTCATGGACGAGCCGCTGTCCAACCTGGACGCCAAGCTCCGCGTCTCCACCCGTACGCAGATCGCGTCGCTGCAGCGCCGTCTCGGCATCACCACCGTCTACGTCACCCACGACCAGGTCGAGGCCATGACGATGGGCGACCGGGTGGCAGTCCTCAAGGACGGTCTGCTCCAGCAGGTCGACACCCCGCGCAACATGTACGACCGCCCGGCCAACCTCTTCGTCGCCGGCTTCATCGGCTCCCCGGCCATGAACCTGGTCGAGGTCCCGATCACCGACGGCGGTGTGAAGTTCGGCAACTCGGTCGTGCCGGTGGACCGTGAGGCGCTCTCCGCCGCCACCGACAAGACCGTCACCGTGGGTGTCCGCCCCGAGCACTTCGACGTGGCCGGCTCCGACTCGGCTCAGGGCCTCGCGGTCACCGTCAACGTGGTCGAGGAGCTCGGCGCCGACGCGTACGTCTACGGCACCGCCAAGGTCGGCGAGGACTCCAAGGACCTCGTCGTCCGCGTGAGCGGCCGTGACGTGCCGGAGAAGGGCAGCACGCTGCACATCGTCCCGCGTTCGGGCGAGACCCACGTGTTCTCCACCTCCACGGGTGAGCGGCTCTCCGACTGAGCCAGGCCGAGGACAAACCGGCAGTACAACCCCGGGTAATTCACCCAGGTTGACGAAGAGGGCCCCGCAGAGCGCTGCGGGGCCCTTCTCGTTGTCGACAAATACCCCGGCATACCGGTCATTTCGAGCGCTGTGCGTCAACATGTCACCCGGGTTTCAAGGGTTCCTCGTCCCCCGAACCGGTGACTAAATGTCGCCATATCAGCACCGAACGCTACCCTCACTCGCGTGAAGCACTCCACCATCCAACAGACACGACGCGGCCACCGGGGCCCCGCCCGCCAGCTCGGCCGCACCATCGCCTTCGTCCTGCCCGTCGTCCTGGTGCTCTCCGGGACCCTCGCGGTCACCCGGGTCAACTGGTCGGGGAACCCCTCGGACTCGGTGCTCACCGCGACCGACGTATCGAGCGCGGGCGACGCCAAGCGCGCCGCCCCGCGCGCCCCGCAGGACGTGCTGCGCGACCAGCTGCTGACCGAGCTGCAGGAGAAGGACCCGGGCGTCGCCCTCACCCACCTCCAGCAGGCCGTCGACGAGCGGCCGTCCCTCGCCCGGCACTGCGCGTCGATCGCCCGTGCCCTCGGACGGGCGGCGGTGCGCATGTACGGTCCGACGCAGGCGCAGTCGTACTCGCGGCCCGTGTGCGACACGGCCTTCGCCTCGGGTGTCGCCACGGCGCACGGATAGCCCCGGGGGGCTGCTTTCAAGGAACGGTTGCCGGCGAATGCCGTGAGCGGGGCGCCGCGTACAGTTCGGGCATGACTGATCCGAACGCCGCGTCCCGCCCCGTTCAAGCCGTCATCCTGGCCGGGGGCCAGGGGTCCCGGCTGCGCCCGTACACCGACGACCGGCCCAAGCCGATGGTCGAGATCCCCGGTACGGGGACGCCGATCATCGGCCATCAGCTTTCCTGGCTGGCCGAGGAGGGTGTGACGGATGTGGTGATCAGCTGCGGCCATCTCGCCGAGGTGCTGCAGGACTGGCTGAAGTCGGCCGATCTTCCGGTGCGGGTCACGACCGTCGTCGAGACGGAGCCGCTCGGGCGCGGTGGCGGGCTGAAGTACGCGGCGTCGCATCTGCCGAACCCGGCGAAGCCCTGGTACGCCACGAACGGTGACATCTGGACGCGGTTCTCGCTGCGGGACATGGCGGACTTCCACACCGAGCGCGACGCCATGGCGACGCTCGCTCTCGCGCGGCCGCGCATCCCATGGGGTGCGGTACAGACGGACGGCTTCGGGCACATCACGGACTTCATCGAGTCCCCGCCCTCGACGTTCGAGATCAACGCGGGTGTGTACGTCTTCTCCCCCGCCTTCGCCGACCTGCTCCCCGAGCGCGGCGACCACGAACGCACGACGTTTCCCCACCTGGCCCGCGAGCGGCGGCTGGCCGGTTTCCCGATCCCGCAGGGCGCGTACTGGCGCGCCATCGACACGGCGAAGGATCTGACGGAGGCGGCCAAGGAGCTGGCGGCACTGGGGCGCTGACTCCGGATGCCTGCGGGGGCCCGTGCAGGGGTCTGTGCGGGTACTGAGGGCGTCGCGAAGCCAATGACGAGGGCCCCGGACGGAATGTCGTCCGGGGCCCTCGTCGTGCTCGGCGTTCGTGTGGGGTCAGCCGGTGGGGTCGGTGCCGAGCAGGCCGTCCACCGGCCCGCCTACCCCAACAGGCCGCCCACCAGTCCCGGTTCGTCGTCCGCGGAGCCGCCCGTGGAGCCGCCGCCGGAGCTGGGGCCCCCGGAGGTCGGGCCGGTGGTGGTGCTGGGGGCCTCGTCGGCGGGGGTGGTCTGCTGCGGTGGGGCCTGGCCCTCCGTGCCCTGGGTCTGGCTGGGCGTGCCCGCGCCCGTCGAGCCCGTGTCGCTGGTGGCGCCCGGCGTGGTCGCGGCGCCGGACGGGGTGGCCGCGCCCGAGGTCGCGCCCTGGGTGGGCGAGTTCGACGCCGACGGCGTCTTGTCGCGCAGCCTCTCCGACTCCTCGGGCAAGGGGGAACCCGGGAGTTCGTTGCGCGGGGCCTCGCCGGGCCCGGGGACCACCACACGGTCGGCGTCGCGGACCGCGCCGCCCAGCAGGGAACCGACCAGAAGGGTCAGGCCGGTGACGATCGCCGTGATCAGGGCACCACGGCGCAGGACGTAGTGGCGCAGCTCCCAGATGTCGGAGCGGGGGCCCAGACGTCGCCAGGCCATGCCCGCGAGGCGGCCGTCGATGGAGTAGACGGGGGCACCGGCGATGATCAGCGGGGACCAGGCGGCGAGATAGATGATGTCCGGGGCGTCGTAGGCGGGGACGCTCTTCCAGCTGACGGTGACCAGGAGCGCCGCGGACAGCAGGGCGCCGACGACCGCTGCGACCCGCTGCCAGCACCCCAGGACCGTGAGGACGCCCACGATCACCTGGAAGAAGGCGATGACCAGGCCGGAGCCCACGGGGTGCTCCAGCGCGAACTGGCGCAGTGGCTCCGCCACTTCCCAGGGGTGCAGCGTGTTCAGCCACTTGACCATGGAGCCGCGCTTGCCGCCGTCGAAGTAGACGGGGTCGCACAGCTTGCCCATGCCGGCGTAGATCGAGATGAAGCCGAGGAAGACCCGGAGCGGGAGCAGGACCACGCCGAGGTTCATCCGGCGGCCCGGGTAGTACGCGTGCCGCGCCGGGTCGTCGCCGGGGCGCTTGGGCGGGGCGCCGGATTCGTCCTCGCCTTCCGCCTGCTCGAACTCCTCGGCGGCGTACGCGAATTCCTCGTCGTACGCGCTCTCGACCGTGCGCATGTTCGGCAGCAGTCTGGTCTCGAGGGATTCGTGGGTGCGCTGCGGTCCCACGATCGGCGTCTCGACCGTCCGCGCCATCTCGTCGTCGTAGGCGCCGTCATAACCGACGCCGACGTCGACGCGCGGGATGACCTGGGTGCCGCCTCCGGCCGGGGCCGGTTCGTCGCCGTGGCGGACACTGCCGTCCCGCACGGCCTGGAGCAGGCGGTGGGCGCCGGTGTCGTCGGGCGCGGACGTGCCGTTCCAGACCGCGACCCGGCGGCGGGGGCCGGTGGCCGCGCCCGCTCTGCCGGCCGCGCCCACGACGGGGATGCGGGTGGTGTCCTCGGTGGCGCTCAAGTGCCGTGCGATCTGCGGGGATTTGGTACGCCCGGTCGACGCACCCAGCAACACGCGGAAGCTCGCGTGATTGACGATGATCTGCGCCGGATCGCTCGGCACCTTCACCATGCTCAGCGCGGGAGCGTCGTCGTATCCCGACGAACGGTCCCCCGTGGGTGTGCGGGGTGTTCTGGTGTCCACACTCAACTAACCGAGTGACGCGAGGTTAGGACACTGCTTTGACCGGTCCGATCTGTCCGGACCCCGTCAAGGATGCGCAGGTCGCACCACTGACACCAGAATTAACCCGCACGGGTGACGCCACGCATGCCTGTTCAGACGCGTCGACGGTTCGCCTCGTACAGCACGATGCCCGCCGCCACACCGGCGTTGAGCGACTCGGCGCCGCCCGGCATCGGGATCCGTACGCGGAAGTCGCACGTCTCGCCGACCAGGCGGGACAGGCCCTTGCCCTCGCTGCCGACCACGATGACCACCGGGCCCTCCAGGGCCTCCAGGTCGCCGAGTTCGACCTCACCGTCGGCGGCGAGGCCGACGACCACGAGGCCCGCCTTCTTGTACGCCTCCAGGGCACGGGTGAGGTTCGTGGCGCGGGCGACCGGGGTGCGGGCCGCGGTGCCCGCCGACGTCTTCCAGGCGCCGGCCGTCATGCCCGCCGCGCGGCGCTCGGGTACGACGACTCCGTGGCCGCCGAACGCGGAGACCGAGCGGACGACGGCGCCCAGGTTGCGCGGGTCCGTCACACCGTCGAGGGCGACGATGAGCGGGTCCTCGCCCTCGTCCGCGGCGGCGCCGGGCAGGTCCTCGGGGTGGGCGTACTCGTAGGGCGGGACCTGCAGGACCAGGCCCTGGTGGTTGAGGCCGTTCGTCATACGGTCCAGCTCGGGGCGCGGGGCCTCCATGAGGTTGATGCCGCCGCGCTCGCCGGCGAGCTGGAGGGCCTCGCGGACGCGCTCGTCGTTGTCGATGAACTGCTGGACGTAGAGGGTCGACGCCGGGACGCCCTCGCGCAGCGCCTCGACGACCGGGTTACGGCCGACGACCATCTCGGACGTGCCCTTGCCGCCGCGGCCACGCGGCGCGGGACGGCGTACGACCTGCTTCGCCTTCGCGTTGGCGACGCGGTTCTTCTTGTGTCCCTTGCGCATCTCGGCGGGCGGGGTCGGGCCCTTGCCTTCCAGGCCCTTGCGCCGCTGGCCGCCACTGCCGACCTGCGCGCCCTTCTTGCCGGACATGCGGCGGTTGTTCGCGGCCATGACCTACCTGTCTGTCGTAAAGCGTTCGTATGTACGTCTATGCAGTGTGCCGCCCGGAGGGCCGGGCGGCACAATCGATCTTCCGGAAGCCGACCCCGTCAGCGTGGGCCCAGGCTCCAGCGCGGGCCCTGGGGACTGTCCTCGATCACGAGGCCCGACTGGCCGAGCTGGTCGCGGATGGCGTCCGCGGTGGCCCAGTCCTTGCGGGAGCGGGCCGCCTCGCGCTGGTCGAGGACCATGCGGACGAGGCTGTCGACCACGCCGTGCAGATCCTCGCCGCGGTCGGTCTCGCCGGCCCAGTGCGGGTCGAGCGGGTCCAGGCCGAGCACGCCCAGCATGGCGCGGACCTCGGCGAGGCGCGCCACGGCGGCTTCCTTGTCGTCGGCGGCCAGGGCGCTGTTGCCCTGCCGGACGGTGGTGTGCACCACGGCGAGCGCCTGCGGGACGCCCAGGTCGTCGTCCATCGCCTCGGCGAAGGCGAGCGGGACCTCGGGGGCCGGCTCGACGACGCCCGCCTTCTCCACCACGCGCTGTACGAAGCCCTCGATGCGCGCGAACGCCGACTCGGCCTCGCGCAGGGCCTCCTCGCTGTACTCGATGGTGGAGCGGTAGTGCGGGGTGCCCAGGTAGTAGCGCAGCACGATCGGGCGCCACTGCTTGACCATCTCGGACACGAGCACGCTGTTGCCGAGCGACTTCGACATCTTCTCGCCGCTCATGGTGACCCAGGCGTTGTGCACCCAGTACTGGGCGAACTCGTCGCCGTAGGCCTTGGCCTGGGCGATCTCGTTCTCGTGGTGCGGGAAGATCAGGTCGAGGCCGCCGCCGTGGATGTCGAACGCGGAGCCGAGATACCGGTGCGCCATCGCCGAGCACTCCAGGTGCCAGCCCGGACGGCCCCGGCCCCACGGCGTCTCCCAGTCGGGCTCGCCGGGCTTGGCGGCCTTCCACATCGCGAAGTCGCGCGGGTCGCGCTTGCCGGTGATGCCCTCCTCGGCGGGCTGCCGCATCTCGTCGAGGTCCTGCCGGGACAGCTCCAGGTAGGAGGGCCAGGAACGGACGTCGAAGTAGACGCTGCCGTCCGCCTCGTAGGCATGTCCGCGCTCGATGAGGCCGCGCATCATCTCGACCATCTCGGTGACATGGCCGGTGGCGCGGGGCTCGTACGTCGGCGGGAGGCAGCCCAGGGCGGTGTAGCCGTCGGTGAAGGCGCGCTCGTTCTCGTAGCCGATGGACCACCAAGGGCGGTTCTGGTCGGCGGACTTGGTGATGATCTTGTCGTCGATGTCCGTGACGTTCCTGATGAACGTCACGTCATAGCCGCGGTAGGTGAACCAGCGGCGCATGATGTCGAAGTTGAGGCCGGAGCGGATGTGGCCGATGTGCGGTGCGGCCTGCACGGTGGCGCCACAGAGGTAGATCGAGACACAGCCCGGCTGGAGCGGGCTGAAATCACGGATCTGCCGGGCGCTGGTGTCGTACAGGCGAATCGTCACGACACCAGGGTAGTGGGCGGACGTCAGTGCCTGGTGCCTTCCGGCTGTTTGACCGTTTCGACCGCGGGCCGGTGGGGGTTGCGTGCGCCCCTGGGCCGGCACAGCCGCCTCAGCCGATGCGCACGACGAGCGCCGTGGCCACCGCCATCAGGCCCTCGTCACGGCCCGGGAAGCCGAGGCCGTCCGTGGTCGCGCCCGAGACCGACACCGGGGCGCCGGCCGCCTCCGACAGGATCTTCTGGGCCTCGTCCCGGCGCTTGCCGATCTTGGGGCGCGGGCCGACGACCTGGACCGCGATGTTGCCGATCCGGAAGCCCCCCTCGCGCACGATCCGGGCCGCCTCGGCGAGGAGTACGACGCCCGGAGCGCCCGACCACTCGGGGCGCCCCGTACCGAAGTGCTGACCGAGGTCACCCAGGCCGGCCGCCGAGAAGAGCGCGTTGCAGGCGGCGTGGGCGACGACGTCCGCGTCGGAGTGGCCGGCCAGTCCCGGGCCCTCGCCCTCCCACTTCAGGCCCGCGCACCACAGCTCGCGGCCCTCCTCGAAGGCGTGGATGTCGGTGCCGATGCCGACCTGGGGCAGCGGCATCGCCTGCTCAGAAGCCATCGTTCAGCCTCCGGCGGGCCAGGACCGCCTCCGCCAGGACCAGGTCCAGCGGGCGCGTGACCTTGAAGGCCTCCTCGTGGCCGGGAACCACCACGACCGTCAGGCCGAGCTGTTCGACCATGCTGGCGTCGTCGGTGACGTCGTTCGTCACCGTCTCGTGCGCACGGATCAGCGTGGCGCGGTCGAAGCCCTGCGGAGTCTGTACGGCACGGAGACGGGCGCGCACCGGGGTGGCCACCACCGGCTCCGGGTCCCCGGGGGTCCGCGCGGGCTCGACCTCCTTGACCGTGTCGGCGAGCGGCAGCGCGGGCACCACGGCCGGCGCCCCGTCCCGTACGGCCTCGATCACGGCGTCCACCGTGTCCACCGGCACCAGCGGGCGCGCCGCGTCGTGCACCAGGACGATCTCGCAGTCCGGCGGCAGCGCGTCCAGACCGAGCCTGACGGACTCCTGACGACTCTCGCCGCCGGGGACCACCAGAAAGTCGGTGCGATCGGGCAGCGCGTGCGCGTCGAGCAGCGACTTGACCTCGGCGGTGCCGTCGGGCGGAGCGACCACGACCACCAGGGAGACCGCGCGGGACGCGGCCAGCGCGCGGACGGCGTGGATGAGCATGGGCGTGCCGTTCAGCGCGCGAAGCGCTTTGGGGGCGCCCGGGCCGAGGCGCACGCCCCGTCCTGCGGCCGGAATCACGACGGCCGTACGGGTCCCGGCGGAGATTCCGGTGCGAACTTCCGAGGGCGAAGGGCGCGAATCGTCAGACATCGGTTCCTGTCAGGTTTGTGTGCTCGGCCTACTTGGGTATGGCCACAGCGTGCCGGGCGCGAAGCCTTGACCGCACCCTTCCGTGACAGCGGTCGAGCATGCTGCCCGGGCCCGGCACATCAAGTATCGGGGGCACCCGAGGCAGGGACGTACGGCGTCTGTGAGCGAACATGCCGCAGCGCCCGGCGACAGCAAATACGTCATCGGGCACCGCGGCACTTTGTTGAATAGCTCAGCACTGTGCTGAACCGAGGCGGATGGACCGCGTCAGGACGCGAGAACCTCGTCGAGCAGGGCCTCGGCCTTGTCCTCGTTGGTGTTTTCCGCGAGGGCGAGTTCGCTCACCAGGATCTGGCGGGCCTTGGCGAGCATGCGCTTCTCACCGGCGGAGAGTCCGCGCTCGCGCTCACGACGCCACAGGTCACGCACGACTTCCGCGACCTTGATGACATCGCCGGAGGCGAGCTTCTCCAGATTTGCCTTGTAACGACGCGACCAGTTCGTGGGCTCCTCGGCGTACGGCGCGCGCAGCACCTCGAAGACCCGGTCCAGCCCGTCCTGACCGACCACATCACGCACGCCGACGAACTCCGCATTGTCCGCTGGCACACGTACCGTCAGGTCACCCTGGGCGACCTTCAGCACCAAGTAGGTCTTGTCCACGCCTTTGATCTGGCGAGTTTCGATGGCCTCGATCAGCGCGGCCCCGTGATGGGGATAGACCACGGTGTCGCCAACCTTGAACGTCATGTGACAGGTACCCCTTCCGTGGCTATCCAGAGTAACACGGAAACGGCGGGTTCTGAATGGCGTTTTCGCAGGTCAGGGCATATCTCGGGGCTTGACAACTCCAACAGGAACGTGCTGCGCGGGCCGACCGGAAGAAGGTATTCGCAGGTGGGAGCGGCTCTGCGGGCGAGGTGAAACGCGTACGTTACACACATCCGGCGGCGCCTCCGAGTGGTCGAACGTACACAAATGTCTGGTTCCATGTGTGCGACTTCCGCTACTCCGTTCGGCGTCCCGAGTCGGGTGCCGGACGATTCTCGGAATTGATCACGGCCAGGTCGACGGTGTGATCGTTGATCAATTCCGGGAGGGCCGTGCATTCCTTCACGGAAATTTTGCGGGGGTGCTTGCGAGGGGCTTATGTGAATGACGGACGAGCGGGCCCGCAATGTGACTCCCGGGTCACTTGTGGGTGAAGTACCGGGTGGCGGAAGAGGTACTTCGACGGCAGTTCGGCGCTGAGGGGAGGGTCGGGTGCGGTCGCGCCGGAACGGCTCGGTAACCTAAGGCCGCTGACAGACCCTTAGGGCGGCTTTACGCCTCCGCCCGTTCGAGTCAAGGAGTTGCCGCCGCCGTGAGCAGCAGCCTTCGACGCGGCGCACTCGCCGCCGCCGCCCTCGCGTTCTCGATCACCTCGCTCGCCGCTTGCGCCGCCGGCAACAACGCCCAGACCCTGGAGATCAAGCCGGACAACGCGGCCACCAGCGTCGGCGACATCAAGATCCAGAACGCCACCGTCATCACCCAGCCCGACCTGGAGTCGACCGGCCCCGCCGTGGTCTCCGCGACGCTGTTCAACTCCGGCAGCACCGCGCAGACGCTGGACGCCATCAAGGTGGACGACACCGACAAGACCGCCGAGCTCAAGGCCGCCAAGGGCGGCAGCCTGACCATCCCGGCCGGTGGCAGGCTGATCCTCGGCGGCAAGGACAACGCCTCCGCCGTGCTGCCCAGCAGCCGTGAGGCGATCCGGGACGGCAACGCCCAGAAGATCACCTTCACCTTCAGCAAGACCGGTGACGTGAGCCTGCGTGCCTTCGTCGTGCCGGCCGAGAGCTTCTTCAAGGGCTGGGGCCCGAGCGAGGTCCCGTCGACGCCGGATACGACGGCCTCGCCGAGCGGTTCGCCCACCGGATCCCCGGGCGCCGAGGCCACGCCGACCGGCGAGGCCTCCGGGAGCGCGACGGAGACCGCCGGTGCCGGGGCGGGTGCCGGGGCGGGCGACGAGGCCGGTACGCCGACCGCGTCCGACAGCGCCTCTCAGTCGGCGGCCGGCCACTGAGCGGTCGTAGAACCCGTAGCACGTAGAAGAAGGGCGGGACCCCCGACTCCGGGGGTCCCGCCCTTCTTCCGCGTGGCGCTCGTGCGCCGCGTCGGTTTACGGCTCGAACTTGTAGCCGAGGCCGCGCACCGTCACCAGGTACCGAGGCGCGCCCGGGTCCGGCTCGATCTTGGCGCGCAGACGCTTGACGTGGACGTCGAGGGTCTTGGTGTCACCGACGTAGTCGGCACCCCAGACCCGGTCGATGAGCTGCATACGGGTCAGCACACGGCCCGCGTTGCGCAGCAGCATCTCCAGCAGGTCGAACTCCTTCAGCGGAAGGTCGACCTTGGAGCCGGAGACCGTGACCACGTGGCGGTCCACGTCCATCCGGACGGGGCCCGCCTCCAGGGCGGCCGGCGTCACCTCCTCCGGCTCGCCGCGACGGCGCAGGACCGCCCGGATACGGGCGACCAGCTCGCGCGAGGAGAACGGCTTGGTGACGTAGTCGTCGGCTCCTATTTCCAGGCCGACCACCTTGTCGATCTCACTGTCCTTGGCGGTGACCATGATCACCGGGACATTTGAACGGCCGCGCAGCTGGCGGCAGACCTCCGTGCCCGGCAGGCCGGGCAGCATCAGGTCGAGGAGGACGAGGTCGGCGCCGTTGCGCTCGAACTCGTCGAGACCATCGGGCCCGGTGGTCGCAACCGCGACCTCGAAGCCCTCCTTGCGGAGCATGTACGACAGGGCGTCGGAGAAGGACTCCTCGTCCTCGACGACAAGCACTCGGGTCACGGAAGGACCTCCGGGGCGGAAAGCGTTTCGTACGCAGGTGAGTCGGGGGAAGTGGGGGATTTGGATAGTGCGGGCTGCCCGGCCTCGTCGTCGAGATCGGGGTGCTGCTGTGCGCGGTCGCGGGCCGCACCCGCCTCCGGCAACCGGAGGGTGAACGTGGAGCCCTGTCCCTCGGAGCTCCACACCGTGACCTCCCCGCCGTGCGAGGCGGCCACGTGCTTGACGATCGCGAGACCGAGGCCGGTGCCACCAGTGGCACGGGAACGGGCCGGGTCGACGCGGTAGAAGCGCTCGAAGATGCGCTCCTTGTCCTTTTCCGAGATGCCGATGCCCTGATCGGTCACGGCGATCTCGATATGGTCCCCGCCCGGGGCGGTGAGCCGGCGTGCGGCGATGCCGACGCGGGTGCGGGCGGGCGAGTAGTTGACGGCGTTCTCGACGAGATTGCCGAGGGCGGCGGCGAGCTGGCCGCGGTTGCCCCAGATGCTGAGTTCCTCGACGCCGCCGGCCGCCATGGTGATCTGCTTCGTCCCGGCGGCGTGCCGGCAGCGGTCCATGGCCTCGGCGACGAGCTCGTCGACGCGGACGGGCTCGGCGTCCTCCAGCGGATCGTCGTTCTGCACCCGGGACAGGTCGATGAGCTCCTGCACCAGGTTGGTGAGCCGGGTCGCCTCGATCTGCATCCGGCCCGCGAAGCGCTCCACGGCCTCGGGGTCGTCGGAGGCGTCCATGACGGCCTCGGACAGCAGGGAGAGCGCGCCGACCGGCGTCTTCAGCTCATGGCTCACATTGGCGACGAAATCACGTCGGACCGCCTCTATGCGCCGGGCCTCGGTGAGGTCCTCGACCAGGAGCAGGACGAGGCGGGAGCCGAGGGGCGCGACACGGGCGGACACGGCGAGCGCCTCGCCGCGTCCGGTGCCACGCCTGGGCAGATCCAGCTCGACCTGCCGTATCTCACCGTCACGTCTGGTGTCCCGGGCCATCTGGAGCATCGGCTCGACCGAGAGCTTGCCGCCGCGCACCAGACCGAGGGCGTATGCCGCCGAGCTGGCCTTGACGACCGCGTCCCCCTCGTCGAGGACCACCGCGGAGGAGCGCAGCACCGACAGGACCGTGTCCACGCCGGGCGGCAGGACAGGGTCGGTGTGCAAAGAGGTCCTGGTGGGTCGCTTCAGGTCGCGCTCGCTCCAGCGGAACGCCAGCATGGCGATCACACCGGTAAGAACCCCGGCGATCGCTGCCGCTGCGGCGACCGCCGCGTTCACGTCCATGCACCCAGGTTAGGCATGTCGCGGGCACTGCCCACAGCCGTCGGAGTGCGAGCTCGAACACTCGTCGCCCAGAGTTCACCTTGGAGCCAGTGTTGGTTCATTTGGGGTGGCGGAAACGGACGCGTAGAACCCGGATCGTGAGGTCGTGGGGTTCGTACGGCCTGTTCTGCGCGTAGATCACACCGTCGGTTTAGCGTAGAGATCGCACTGGCGGTTTCACGACAGTCCGACTGTCGTTTTCACGACGGTCTTACTGTCGGAGGTCCTGACCGTAGGACTGCCGGTCCGAATCAACGACAGGGCTGCCGGTCCGACGACAGTCTCCTGGCCTCCGGAACCCCCGAGGCAGACGTAAGAGAGGGACCCTGATGCGGGACGCGTACCACGAGGAACTGGACTCGATCGGCGACAGTCTGGTGGAGATGGCCCGGCTGGTCGGGTCGGCGATCGGGCGCGCCACGGCGGCGATCCTCGACACCGACCTGAAGCTGGCCGAGAGCGTGATCGAGGGCGACCAGAAGGTCGACGACCTCCAGCACGACCTGGAGGGCCGGGCCATAGCCCTGCTGGCGCGCCAGCAGCCGGTGGCCACGGACCTCCGGATAGTCGTCACCTCGCTCCGTATGTCGGCGGACCTGGAGCGCTCCGGCGACCTGGCCCAGCACGTGGCGAAGCTCACGCGGCTGCGCTACCCCGAGCGCGCCATCCCGCTGGACCTGCACGCGACCATCCTGGAGATGGGCCAGCTCGCGCAGCGCCTGATGGCGAAGGCGGCCGAGGTGATCGTCACCAAGGACGTAGACCTGGCGCTCCAGCTGGAGCAGGACGACGACGCGATGGACCTCCTCCACCGCACGCTCTTCCAGCACCTGATGGACGAGCGCTGGAAGCACGGCATCGAGACGGCGGTCGACGTGACGCTGCTCGGCCGCTACTACGAGCGCTACGCCGACCACGCGGTGGCGGTCGCCAAGCGCGTGGTCTACCTGGTGACGGGTGAGCACGCGGATGAGCTTCAGCCCGACATCCAGCCCGACATCCAGCCGGTTTCGGGGGCGGAGGGGGCGTAGCCCGCTTCGTGCCGGGGGCTCGGGCCGGGAACGGCTCGGGCCTCTGTGCGCCGTTGATGCGCCTGGCGGAGCGGGCATGGAATGGGCACAGGCACCAGCCCCGAGGAGGGACCATGGCCGAATCCCCCAGCACGCCCGGCACGACGCCCGACCCCACCCAGGAACGCCCGACCGAGCAGCCCGCCGACATCAGGAGCCTCCCGCTCTTCGGCGCCTGCGGCTGCGGCTCGGGGTGCGGGTGCGGATGCCAGTCCGGGAACCCCTGCCAGTGCGGGTGAGCGTGTAGGACACGAAGACACCGCGGCGTACGACGCCGTGGATCTCGTACGACGACGAAGGGCCCCGGCGCGACGGCCGGGGCCCTTCGTCGTACGTGACCTAGGGCAGTGCCTGCTCGGCCCAGATCACCTTGCCCTGTGCGGAGTACCGCGTGCCCCAGCGCTCGGTCATCTGTGAGACCAGGAACAGACCCCGGCCTCCCTCGTCGGTCGTCGCGGCGTACCGCAGATGCGGCGAGGTGCTGCTGGCGTCGGAGACCTCGCAGATCAGCGTGCGGTCGCGGATCAGCCGTACATGGATCGGCTCACAGCCGTAGCGGATGGCGTTGGTGATCAGTTCGCTCAGGACGAGTTCCATGGCGAAGCCGAGTTCGGCCAGACCCCATTGCTCCAGCTTGGCCGACACGGCTTCACGCATCCCCGACACGGCCGACGGGTCGGGCGGCACGTCCCAGTCGGCGACCTGGTCGGGCGGGAGCGCCCGGGTGCGGGCGATGAGCAGGGCGACGTCGTCCTTGGGGCCCGCGGGAAGCAGTCCGTCCACCACCGCCTGGCAGCTCTCCTCCGGCGACCGGTCGGGGCGGCCGGTCAGCTCCTTGCGCAGCAGTTCCTGGCCCACGTCCAGGTCGCGGGTACGGTCCTCGATGAGGCCGTCGGTGTACAGGACGAGCTGGGTGCCGTCGGCGAGGTCGAGTTCGGCCGTCTCGAACGGCATGCCGCCGAGGCCGAGCGGCGGCCCGCCCGGCAGGTCGGGGTAGATGACCTCGCCGTCGGGGCGGACCAGCGCGGGCGCCGGGTGGCCCGCACGCGACATCACACAGCGGCGCGTCACGGGGTCGTAGATCGCATAGAGGCAGGTGGCGCCCACGACCTCCGCGGTCGTCTCCGCGCGGGCCTCGTCCTGGTCGATGCGGCCGACGAGGTCGTCGAGGTGGCTCAGCAGTTCGTCGGGCGGCAGGTCGAGCGTGGAGAAGTTGTGCACCGCGGTGCGCAGCCGGCCCATCGTCGCCGCCGCGTGCAGGCCGTGGCCGACCACGTCGCCGACGACCAGCGCCACCCGGCTCCCCGGCAGCGGGATCACATCGAACCAGTCCCCGCTCACCCCCGACTGGGCCGGGATGTAGCGGGAGCCGACGTCGAGTGCGCTCTGCTCGGGCAGGGCACGCGGCAGCAGACTGCGCTGGAGGGTGACCGCGAGGGCGTGCTCGCGGGTGAACCGGCGGGCGTTGTCGATGCTGACCGCGGCACGCGCCACCAGCTCGTCGGCCAGCGACAGCTCCTCCTCGTCGAACGGGTCGTGCTGCTTGGTACGCCAGAAGTTGACCATGCCCAGCACCGCGCCGCGGGCCTGGATCGGGGCGGTGATGAGCGAGTGGATGCCGTAGTCGAGGATCTGCCAGGTGCGTTCCGGGTCCTGCGCCTGCCAGCCGGTCGCCGTCGTCAGGTCGGGCACCAGCTCGGAGCGCCCGGTGCCGTAGCCGCGTGCCTGCGGGGTGGAGGGCAGGAAGTCGATCAGCCGGCCCCGTTCGTAGAGGGGGTGGTCGTCCCGGATGCCGTGCGCGGCGACCCGGCACATGTCGGTCGCCGTGGGGGATGGCTCCTCGCCCTGCACGACGCCGGCGGCCAGGTCCACGGTCACGAAGTCGGCGAAGCGGGGTACGGCGATCCGCGCCAGCTCATCGGCCGTGCGGGCCACGTCGAGGGTGGTGCCGACGCCCAGGCCCGCGTCGTACAGCAGCTTGAGCCGCTCCCGTGCGATCTCCGCCCTGCCCGAGACCGCTTGCAGTTCGGTGGTGTCGCGGAGTGTCACCACCGTCGCCCCCGGGCCGGGGCCCTGGTCCGTGTGCCGCTGGTTGATCGCCAGCAGCCGTTCGCCCGCGAAGTGCACCTCGTCGGTGGCCTCACGTCCGGAGACGAGCAGGTCCACCATTTCGTCCTCGAGACCGGACAGCTGCCCGACCTGCCGTCCATCGGCGTCCGGGGACAGCTCCAGCAGCCTCCTGGCCTCGTCGTTCGCCAGCAGCAGCCGTCCGTCGTCGTCGATGATGAGCACGCCCTCGCGCACGGAGTGCAGCACGGCGTCGTGGTGCTCGTACATGCGGTTCATCTCGTGCGCGGCCAGGCTGTGGGTCTGGCGGCGCAGCCTTCTGCTCACCAGCGCCGTGCCGGCCGTCGACACCACGAGCGCTCCGGCCCCGGCGGCCAGGATGATCGGCAGTTGCCGGTACACCTCGCCGGTCACGTTCTTGACCTTCAGCCCGGCGGAGACCAGGGCGGTCACCCGGCCCTCGGCGTTGTTGATCGGAACGGTCGCCTGAACCTCGTCGCCCAGCGGGCCGTGGACGCTCTCGGTGTACACCTTGCCCGTCAGGGACGGCCCGATCGTGCCCACGAACCGCTTGCCGATCCGGTCCGGCATGGGGTGGGTGTAGCGGATCCCCTTGGTGTCCATGACCACGATGAAGTCCACTCCCGCGGTGCTGCGCCCGGCTTCGGTGAGCGGCTGGAGCACCTTCGAGGGGTCGGATGCCTTCAGCGCCTCGAGGACGCCCGGGGAGTGCGCGAACGTCTGGGCCACGGCTATGGAACGGCGCTTCGCCTCGGTCCGGGTGTCCCGGCTCGACTGCAGAATCAGGGCGACGACACCGCAGACCACGAGCAGCACGACCAACGCCACCTGCAGCACGAACACCTGGCCGGCGACACTCCGAGGGCTCTTGCCGACCAGCGAGCGAAGCGGGATCCACTCAAACCGGTCGAATCGGTCGGACATGGGGGCATTTGTAGCATCGGCGCTACCTGCTGGCTATGGGTTGTCCAAGCAATGGACCAGGATCCGCGATGGGCCCAGGGCATGAAAATGCCCCCGACCCGCACCATAAGTGCAGCTCAGGGGCATGATCACAAAGGCTACTTCTTCTTGCCCTGATTCTTGACCGCCTCGATCGCCGCCGCAGCCGCCTCCGGGTCGAGGTACTTGCCGCCCGGCGTCACCGGCTTGAAGTCGGCGTCGAGCTCGTAGTAGAGCGGGATGCCCGTCGGGATGTTCAGGCCCGAGATCTCCTCGTCCGAGATGCCGTCCAGGTGCTTGACCAGGCCGCGGAGGCTGTTGCCGTGGGCCGCGACCAGGACCGTGCGGCCGGTCAGGAGGTCGGGGACGATGCCGTCGTACCAGTACGGGAGCATGCGCAGGACGACGTCCTTCAGGCACTCCGTGCGGGGGCGGAGCTCCGGCGGGATCGTCGCGTAGCGCGGGTCGTCCGACTGGGAGAACTCCGTGCCGTCCTCGAGCGGCGGCGGCGGGGTGTCGTAGGAGCGGCGCCACAGCATGAACTGCTCCTCGCCGAACTCCGCGAGGGTCTGCGCCTTGTCCTTGCCCTGGAGGGCGCCGTAGTGGCGCTCGTTCAGGCGCCAGCTGCGGTGGACCGGGATCCAGTGACGGTCGGCGGATTCGAGGGCCAGCTGCGCGGTGCGGATCGCGCGCTTCTGGAGGGACGTGTGGACCACGTCGGGCAGAAGGTCGGCGTCCTTCAGGAGCTCGCCACCGCGGACTGCCTCCTTCTCGCCCTTCTCGTTGAGGTTGACGTCCACCCAGCCGGTGAACAGGTTCTTCGCGTTCCACTCGCTCTCGCCGTGGCGGAGGAGGATCAGCTTGTACGGTGCGTCGGCCATGCCTCAGAGCGTAATCCACGCATTCGGGCCCCAGGAGGCCCGCCCACCAGCCGGACAGCCGCCTGACAGTTGACGGGATCCGTTAATTGAGTGGCCTCCCCGAGTGGCGCGTTTGTAAGTTGCGGTTGCCGCCTTGGCTACTTACATCCAACACGTGGGGACCCCTATGCCGCTCGCCGCCCTGAGACGCGCCACCCGAGAAACCGTCTCCGGGCTTCCCCGCGAGTTCTGGTGGCTGTGGACCAGCACGCTGGTGAACCGGCTCGGCGCCTTCGTCGCCACCTTCATGGCCCTGTACCTCACCCTCGACCGCGGCTACTCCGCCACCTACGCCGGTCTGGTCGCCGCGCTGCACGGGCTCGGCGGGGTCGTCTCGTCGATCGGGGCCGGGGTCATGACCGACCGGCTCGGGCGGCGGCCGACGCTGCTGGTGGCGCAGGCCTCCACCGCCGTGTCCGTGGCCGTGCTCGGGTTCGTGCACCACCCCGTCGCCATCGCCGGCGTCGCCTTCCTCGTCGGTGCGGCCTCGAACGCGTCCCGGCCCGCCGTGCAGGCGATGATGGCCGACATCGTGCGGCCCGAGGACCGGGTGCGGGCCTTCTCGCTCAACTACTGGGCCATCAACCTCGGGTTCGCCATCTCCTCCATGGCGGCCGGGTTCATCGCCGAGGTCAGTTATCTCGCCGGGTTCCTGATCGAGGCGGGGATGACGGCCGTCTGCGCGGTCGTGGTGTTCGTGAAGCTGCCGGAGTCACGGCCCGCGGTGGAGCACACCAAGGGGGGCGAGGACCAGGTCGGGCTCGGCACCGTTCTGCGCGACGGGCGCTTCATGACCGTGGTCGGGCTGTCCTTCCTGGTCGCCCTCGTCTTCCAGCAGGGCTCGATCGGACTGCCGATCGCCATGGGCGACGCGGGGTTCTCGCCCGCGGACTACGGCCTGGCCATCGCCGTCAACGGCGTCCTGATCGTCGCTCTCCAGATCCCGGTCACGCGGTTCATCGAACGCCGGGACGTGGGACGGATCCTCATCGTTTCCTCGCTGCTCGCCGGGTACGGCTTCGGGCTCACCGCGTTCGCCGGCTCGGTCGGCGTCTTCGCCCTGACGGTGTGCGTATGGACCCTGGGCGAAATGCTGAACGCCCCCACCCAGACCGGTCTCGTCGTCCGCCTCTCCCCCGCCCACGGGCGCGGCCGCTACCAGGGCATGTACACCCTGTCCTGGGCGGTGGCGGCCCTGGTCGCCCCGCTGATGTCCGGCTTCGTCATCGACCGCTTCGGCGCCGAGTGGCTGTGGGGGCTGTGCGCGCTCGTCGGCACCGCGGCGGCGATCGGATACGGCGCCCTGATGCGCCGCCTCCCGGCAACGGAACCGGCAGCCACCGGCACCCCGTCCGACGCGAAGCCGGAGGTCAGCGCGGCATGACCACGTCCACCGCGCCGACGGTATGGTGCGCTGCATGACCTCGCGGACCCCGCCGCCGACCTGCCCCCGATGCGGCGCCGCCCTGGGATTCGGCGGCTTCGTGCTCGCCGGCCGGTCAGCGAGTGACGGCAGGCGGACCTGCCGCGTGCTCTGGGGCTGCCCCGAGCGCCATGTCTGGTGGAAGTGGGCGGACCGGGATTCGGACCCGCTGGAGCCGTGCCCGCACCCGCAGATGTACCGCCCCGGATGATCCCTCCCGCTCACGGATGCATCCGCGCCCCCTTCATCACCTTGTCCACCGCGTTCCGCGGCCCGTACACGACCAGTCCCACCAGATCCAGCTCCCCCGTGGACACGGCCCGCACCGCCGCCCGGTTGTCCCGGTCGTTGCCCGTCGTGAAGAGGTCGGACGTGAAGAGCGCGCGCGGCAGGGCGCGGGACAGGGCGCGGGTGTGGGCCGCCTTCAGCGTCTCCTTCGTGCCCTCGAAGACCAGCACCGGCTGGCGGAACATCGGCAGGTAGGCCACCTGGTCCGCGTCCTCGTACGGCTCCCCGATCACCTCGGGGAGTTCCGTCCCCAGGCCGCTGACCAGGAACGCCGTGACGTTCAGCCGCTGCCACGGCTCCAGGTCCTCGCGCAGCAGGACGGCGATCTTGGTGTCGAAACGGACAGGGACCTGATCACTCGTATCGCTCATACGACGAGGCTCACCGACACCGTACGACCGCGTCTTGTACGTTCTTTGCATGGCCGCCGCACGGAACCGCCGGGAAGTCTCCGCGTGGCGCCCCTCCGTCCCGGGCGTCACCGAGGTCTTCCACGCGCACTTCACCGAGTACGCCTACCCGATGCATGTGCACGAGGCCTGGACGCTGCTCATCGTCGACGACGGCGCCGTCCGGTACGACCTCGACCGGCACGAGCACGGCACCCCGCTAGACACGGTGTCCCTCCTCCCGCCGCACGTCCCCCACAACGGCTCGCCCGCCACCCCGCACGGCTTCCGCAAACGCGTCCTCTACCTGGACGGCACCCGCCTGGGCGACGACCTGATCGGCCCGGCGGTGGACTCCCCCGACCTGCGGGACCCGGTGCTCCGGCTGCGCGTCGGTCAGCTGCACGCCGCCCTCGCCCACCCCGGCGACGAGCTGGAGGCGGACAGCAGGCTGACCCTGATCGGTGACCGGCTGCGCGCGCAGCTGCGGCCCAGCACGCTCACCGACGTCCCGCGCCGCGATCCAGCCCTCGCCCGCCGGCTCCGCGAACTGCTCGACGAGCGGGTCGTGCAGGGCATCGCGCTCGACGAGGCCGCCGGGCTCGTGCGGGCCCATCCCGCCCATCTCGTACGGTCGTTCAGCACGGCGTACGGCATCGCCCCGCACCAGTACCTGATGTCCCGCCGGGTCGACCGCGCCCGCCGGCTGCTCCTGGAGGGCCGGTCGCCGGCCGAGGTGGCCGTCGCGACCGGGTTCTACGACCAGTCCCATCTGACCCGGCACTTCCGGAAGTTGGTGGGCGTACCTCCGGGGCGCTATCGCGGCAGCGCGCGCTGAGCGTCGTACAGATTGCGCGGGCGTACGACGTCCGTGGTGCCGTACAGCTCCAGACGGGCCCGGAGATCCCCCGCGAAATCGGGTACGTCGATCTGGTCGAACTCCCTGACCTCGCTCAGACCGACCGTGGCGGAGTACGGCGCCAGGCCGTCGAGGCGGATCATGCCGGCGCGGCCGTTGGTCACCCGGACGTTCCAGTGGGTGAAGCGTGCGCCGAACAGCGGTCCCGCGCTCGCGTCACCGCCATGGCGGCCATTGTTGTCGACCGTGATGTCGGTGCGGACGTTGGCGAACGGCAGCCCGCGGTGGCTGTCGAAGGTGCCCATCCGCATGTCGCCGCGTGACCAGACGTTGTAGGAGGACAGGCCCTCGACGTTGATGCCGTGCAGCTGGGTGCCCGAGGGGGCCGGGGTGGTGCGGGCCTCGATGGTGAAGTCCTCGATCAGGTTGTCGTGCGAGCCCTCACGGCAGAAGTAGGGGTGATGGCTGCCCCGGCCGGCCACGCGTGTGCGGCGCAGCGTGCAGGCGGAGGCCGCCACCAGGCCGAATCCGTTGTCGACGTGGCGGACCGTCACATCGTCCACCCAGCAGTCGTAGGCGCATTGGAGTACGACGCCGTTGTGCCCCTTGTCGAGGAGGTGGGGCTGCTGTGGGGTCTCCGCTGCCTCCAGGGTCAGGCCCTCGACACCCGATCCGGTCAACTCCGCTGCGTGGGTGGTCAGTTGCGGGTTCCATTCCGGGCGTACGTCGAGCGGGAGCGGGCGTTCCAGAGTGACCTTGCGGCCCTGGACGCGGGCGATGCGGACCGGCCACTCGTAGGGGACGTACGACGTCAGCTTCGTCTTGTCGTCCCAGGTGTACGACTCGGGGCCCGGGCCGCCGCCGCACATGTGCTCCAGGAGGGTGTGGTCGGCGTCGTCGGCGAGGCGGAGCAGGACCAGGGCACCGGCGCGCAGGGGCGAGGGGTCCGTGACGGTCACCGTCCACGAGCCCTGTCGCGCCGGGGCGACCGCGGTGAGCGGGCGCCACTCGTCCCGCCGGTTGCCCGTCCAGCCCTCGAAGGGCCACGCCTTCGCCCTGATCGCGGCGACCAGGGAGTTCCAACGGGCCTCGGGCGCCAGCCAGATCAGGCCGCCGGCCCAGGACCACGACGACTTGTCGCCGCCGTAGCGGGAGCCGTAGGGGCCGATCAGTTCGGTGAGGTTCTTCGTCGCGTAGAGCTTCGTAGCGCCGCTTCCGGCGCCGCGCAGCACCACGCCGGAGTGGCCGACGCGGATCACGTCGTCGATGCGGAAGGTGCCGGGCGGGATGGTGACCGTGCCACCGCCGGCCCTTCCGGCGGCGGCGATGGCACGGTTGATCGCGGGGGCGGAGTCGGTCGTGCCGTCCGCCACGGCGCCGAAGTCGCCTGCGTCGGCGACGACTCGGCGGCGGGGGAAGCGGGACGCTCCGCCGCGGTGGCCGGCCCGGCCCACATAGGGGATCTGGGGGTGGGTGAAGGGGGTGCGGGTGAACTCGCGCCAGAGGGGCGGGACTTCGCCGGCAGCGGCGTGTGACCTACCGGTCGCCGCGCCCGTGGCCGCGCCGAGCGCCACGGCCGTGGCCCCGGCGAGCAGGGTCCGTCTGGTGAGGTGCGCAGGGCCCATGTGCGTACGTCCTTCCATGCGGCTCTTCATGGATGTGAACGACGTTCAGAAGTGCGATGGCCGTGAGCATGCCATGGCCCCGCGGGAGCGCGGAAGGGGTCGTGCGCGGTGAGTTGGTGCGGACCTTTAGGCCGAGCTGGCCGGCCTCTGCGTCAGTCGGACGGGCGCTGGGTCAGATGAGTGAACGCGTCCAGGTTGCGCGTCGACTCTCCGCGCGCGACGCGCCACTCGTACTCCTTGCGGATCGCGGACGCGAAGCCGAGCTCCAGGAGGGTGTTGAACGCGCCGTCCGCCGCCTCCAGGACCTGGCCGAGCAGGCGGTCGATCTCGTCGGCGCCGACGGCGGCGAGGGACACCTTGGCGGTGACGTAGACGTCGCCGAGCCGGTCGACGGCGTAGCTCACGCCGTACAGCTTGAGGTTGCGCTCCAGGAGCCAGCGGTGGACGCCGGCCTCGTTCTCGTCGGGGTGGCGGATGACGAAGGCGTTCAGCGACAGGGAGTGGCGGCCGACGATCAGGGACACCGTCGTCGACAGCTTGCGGGTGCCGGGGAGCTTGACGACGTAGGTGCCGGAGGCGGGGCTCTCCCACTCCAGCTCGGCGTCCTTCAGGGCCCCCTCGACGACCTGCGCCGCCTTCTGTGCGTCAGCCATGGTGGGAGCGTACGCGACGCCGGTGGGCCTGGGTCGCTGCCGTGTACACGTCCGCCGTGGCGGCGGCCGCGGTGTCCCAGCCGAAGGACTGGGCGTGCCGGGCGGCGGCGTCGCCCAGCCGCGGCGACAGGTGCGGGTCGGCGGCGAAGGCGTGCAGCACGCGCGCGTAGTCGGCCGGGTTGTGGCCCTGGACGAGGAATCCGGTACGGCCGTCCCGCACGGCCACCGGCAGGCCGCCCACCGCCGCCGCGAGCACCGGCGTACCCGCCGCCTGCGCCTCGATGGCCACCAGCCCGAAGGACTCGTTGTACGACGGCATGACCAGCACCGATGCCGCCCGGAACCAGTCGGCGAGCTGCTCCTGGCCGACCGGCGGGCGGAACCGTACGACATCCGCGATGCCCAGGCGGGCGGCCAGCTTCTGCAGGCCCTCCGGCTTGGCGAGGCCGCTGCCGCTGGGGCCGCCGACGACCGGGACGACGATCCGGGAGCGGAGCTCGGGGTGCTCGTCCAGGAGGACGGCCACCGCGCGCAGCAGGATGTCCGGTGCCTTCAGGGGCTGGATGCGGCCGGCGAAGAGCGGGACCAGGGCGTCCTGGGGGAGGCCGAGGCGGGCTCGGGCGGCGGCCCGGCCGTCGGCGGGCGAGAAGCGGGTGAGGTTCACGCCGGGGTGGACCACGGCGACCTTGCCGGGGTCGGCGGCATAGTGCCGTACGAGCTGGTCGGCCTCCTCGGCCGTGTTGGCGATCAGACGGTCGGCGGCGGCGACGATCTGGGTCTCGCCGATCACACGGGCCGCGGGCTCGGGGGTGTCGCCGTCGGCCAGGTTGGCGTTCTTGACCTTGGCCATGGTGTGCATGGCGTGCACCAGGGGGGCGCCCCAGCGCTGGGCGGCGAGCCAGCCGACGTGGCCGGAGAGCCAGTAGTGGGAGTGGACCAGGTCGTAGTAGCCGGGGCGGTGGCCGGCCCAGGCCTGCATCACACCGTGGGTGAAGGCGCAGAGCTGAGCGGGGAGGTCCTCCTTGTTGAGGCCCTCGTAGGGGCCCGCGTCCACGTGCCGGACCAGGACGCCGGGGGCCAGCTCGACGACGGGCGGGAGATCCGCGGCGGTGGTGCGCGTGAAGATCTCCACCTCGATGTTGATCGCGGCGAGGCGCTGCGCGAGCTCCACGATGTATACGTTCATACCGCCGGCGTCGCCCATGCCGGGCTGGTGGAGCGGTGAGGTGTGCACGGAGAGCATGGCGACGCGGCGGGGGCGGCGGTGCAGCCTGAGTCGCGAGGGGGTCGCCGGGGAGCGACGCCCGAGCCTGCTGACGTACTGGCTCACGTGGCGTTCCTCCTTGGCCGCGGGCATGCCTGCTGGAGGGTTGAGCGCCCTCCAGGGCTTCCAACACCGGAGGATGGGGTTCCAATTCCGGGTGTCAGGGTTTTTGCCTAGGCGTTACCAGGTGTCGCTCAACCGTTCGAGGGTGTTCTGCGTACGGGGCGCTGATATTGCCGGGCGGCCGGGCCGCATACCCTCGTAGGCATGACAGCCCGCGCCGCCCTCCCCCACCCTCGGCCTCGCCCGAGCGGGAGGATCCCCGTCGTGGGAACGGTGACACGCGGGACGACCAACCCCAACCGCCTGCGCCGCATGGACCGCTGGATCGCGGCGACGCACGGCGCCGAGCTGCGCCGGGCAGCCGATCCGGTCGCCGTCGACCTCGGATACGGCGCCGCTCCCTGGACCGCGGTCGAGCTCCTGACCCGGCTGCGCGGGACGGCGCCCCGCGCGCGTGTCGTCGGCGTGGAGATCGAACCGGCCCGGGTCGCCGCCGCGATGCCGTACGAGCGCGAGGGGCTCGTCTTCCGGCACGGCGGGTTCGAGATCCCCGTCCCGCAGCGGCCGCTCCTCGTCCGCGCCGCCAATGTGCTGCGTCAGTACGACGAGGACGAGGTCGCCGGGGTCTGGCGGCGGCTGTGCGCACGGCTCGCGCCGGCCGACACGGCGTCCGGGTCCCGTGGCGGGCTGCTGGTCGAGGGGACCTGTGACGAGATCGGGCGCCGGCATGTGTGGGTCGCACTCGGGCCGGAGGGGCCTCGCACGGTGACCTTCGCGACCCGGCTGGGGTCGCTGGAACGGCCGTCGGACCTGGCCGAGCGGCTCCCGAAGGCGCTGATCCACCGCAATGTTCCGGGCGAGCCCGTGCACGCCTTCCTGCGCGACTTCGACCGCGCCTGGGCCGCGGCCGCGCCCTACGCCTCCTACGGCGCTCGCCAGCGCTGGATCAGGGCGGTGCGGGACCTCGCGGCCGACTGGCCGGTGACGGACGGGCCGGGGCGGTGGCGGCAGGGCGAAGTGACGCTGCGGTGGGGAGCTTTGGCGCCGCGGGCGTAGACACCGCTCGTCTCGTCTCCCGCCCTTTCCCTCCCGTTTTCCCGGTCGTCCACGGATCACGGAACGATCTCTGCGAGTCGTACGTCACAAAGGCGGGGAGATCGACATGACGGGGAAGGAACGGGGGGAAGTAGACCTCTGTCACTTTGCGCGCCGTCGTGGCACGATCCCCCGGACGCTCGTATGTTACTGACGAGACATCAGTTTGGGGGCACAGATATGGGTACGCGCAAGCGCGGCCTGATCACGGCGGCCGTGACCGTCGTCTGCGCGGTCACCGCACTGGCGGCACCGGGTACGGCCTTCGCGGCACCCTCCCCCAGCCCGTCCCCGAGCGTCTCACCCTCCTCCTCGCCGACCCCCGTGTCGAACAGGGAGCTTGAGGAGGTCCGGGAGAAGCTCGAGAAGCTCTACCACTCCGCGGCCGTCGCCACGGACGAGTACAACGCCGCCGAGGAGGCGGCCGAGAAGCAGTCCGCCGAGATCGTCTCGCTGGCCAAGAAGATCGTCAAAGGCCAGGAGCGGCTCGCCGAGTTGAAGAAGCGTGCCGGGGCCGCGGCCGCCGCCCAGTACCGCTCGGGCGGGCTGCCCGACGAGGCGAAGCTGATGCTCAGCGACGATCCGGCGGCCTTCCTCAACGGGGCGGGGCGGGTGCTCCAGGGCGAGCGCGCGACCAAGGGACTGCTGGCGGAAATGACCCGCACCCAGCAGGACTTGGAGCTGTACGCCAAGGACGCCTCCGCCCAGTGGAAGAAGCTGGAGGCCGGCCGCAAGGCCAAGGCCGCCGCCCAGAAGAAGATCGAGAAGCAGATCAAGGCGGCAGAACAGCTCGAGTCGCAGCTGGAGAAGGAGGAGAAGGCGCGCCTCGCCGAGCTGGAGAAGGAGGCCGCCTACAAGGCGCAGACCGCCTGGCTGGACTCCGGGGTCCTGAAGGACATCAAGGGCAAGGCCTCCGAACAGGGTCGCAAGGCCGTCGAGTACGCCACCGCCCAGCTGGGCAAACCGTACGAATGGGGCGCCGAGGGCCCTAAGACATACGACTGTTCAGGTCTGACGTCCAAGGCCTGGGCGAGCGCCGGAAGCGGCATTCCGCGGACCTCGCAGGAACAGTGGAAGCAGCTCGACCGCATCGACATCAAGGACATGCGGCCCGGCGATCTCATCATCTACAACGACGACGCCAGCCATGTCGCGCTGTACATCGGCGACGGCGCCATCATCCACGCCCCGCGTCCCGGGCGGACCGTGACGGTCGCGGGGGCCGGGTCGATGCCGATCCTCGGGGTGGTTCGCCCCGATGCGTAAGGTTTCCGGGCGTCTTGTACCGAGCGGATCGTGACGCCCGACACGTGACCCACGGCACGTCATATCGCCACCAAACCAAGCCCCGACGTGACGTTCGTCATCCCCGCAGCTCCGCCGGCCTGTCCAACTGCGGTACGGAACGCGGCATATGACAGCGGCGAGCGCACAGTCGGCGTGTGCCACACCATTCCGCTGCGGCGCCGACAACCGCTATGGTCCCCGTCGGTGGATCGAGACCCCTCGTTCCCACCATGCCCTCGGGGGGAGGGAAGGAAGTCAAGACGATGCCCGTACCCGTACCGCGGCAGAGAGCGATCCCGGCCGTGGAGACTGGTCAGGCGCCGGCCGTGTCCTCAGGCGGCACCTCCAGGCAGGTGGCCCCTGGCAAGGACGAAGCGGTCGATAACACCACGCATACCAACCTGACCCTGCTGCTGATCGAGGACGATCCCAGCGGCTCGGTACTCGTGCCCGAGCTGCTCGACTCGGCCGGCAAGCCGATCCGGGTGCGCACCGCCCGCAACCTCACCGAGGCCGAGCGGCTCCTCACCGACGACGTCCACTGCATCCTGCTGGACCTCGCCCTGTCGGCGCCCGGCCGCGCCGCCGACGACGACGAGCTGGCCGTGCTCAGGCACGTCCTGAAGCTCGCGCCCCGTCACGCCGTCCTCGCGCTGACCGCCTCCGGTGACGCCGAGCGCGGCACCGAGGCCGTGCGCGTCGGCGCGCAGGACTATCTCTTCCGGGACGAGCTGGACGGGCGGCTGCTGAGCCGCGCGATCCGGTACGCCGTGGAGAGGAAACGTTCCGACACCGCCGAGCGACGACTTGCCGAGGGTCGTATACGGGTGCAGGAGAACCGGCGTCTGGAGCGAGGTCTGCTGCCGACGCCGCTGCTGGAGGGTTCCTCGCTGCGGTTCGCCGCGCGCTACCGTCCGGGGCGTTCGCGTGCCCTGCTGGGCGGTGACTTCTACGACGTCGTCCGCACCTCCGACGGCACGGTCCACGCCATGATCGGCGACGTGTGCGGGCATGGCCCCGACGAGGCCGCCCTCGGTGTGGAGCTGCGGATCGCCTGGCGGGCGCTGACGCTGGCCGGCCTGTGCGGGGACGCACTGCTGGGGACGCTGCAGAAGGTCCTGGAGCACGAGCGGGCCGACGACGAGATCTTCGCGACCCTCTGCACGGTGGACATCGCGCCGGACGGCCGACGGGCGGGGCTCTGCCTCGCGGGCCATCCGTCGCCGCTGCTCGCCCGGCCCGGACGGCCGGCGCAGCTGCTGCCGTACGACAACAACGGGCCCGCGCTCGGTCTGCTGCCCGGTGCTCGCTGGCCTCGTATGGAGGTGAAGCTGGGGGCGGAGTGGAGCCTGATGCTCTACACCGACGGCTTGATCGAGGGCCGGATCGGCGAGGGGCGCGAGCGGCTCGGGCAGGACGGCATGGTGGAGATGGTCCGCCGCCAGCTCTCCGAGGGGCTGCAGGGCGAGGCCTTGCTGCGGGCGGCCGTCAATGAGGTCCGGAACCTCAATGGGGGCGAGCTGACGGACGACGTGGCGGTGCTGCTGCTGGACCGGGGGGTCTGAGCGGGGCGCGCCGCAGGGCTTCTGCCGTGCCCTTGGGGGGCGGTGTCCCTCAGGGGTTGATCAGCGGCCGCCGTTCCACGGGCCGTACGGGCCGTCGCTGCTGGAGCCCTTTCCGGCGCGGCCTCCGCCCGGGAGGGTCTTGATGGCCGGGCGTACGTCGACCATGTACACGATCGTCGCGATGAGGCCGATGATCGGCAGGAACGACAGGATGTTGAAGATCAGGTTCACCACGAAGGCGAGGCCGAGGACGATCAGCCAGAACGGCTTGGTCTGCTTGTCCGCGGCACGGTAGGCGTCGTCGCGGCGCGTGGCCGCGTCGATCAGCGCGAAGCCGCTGAAGAGGATCAGGGCCACGCTCAGCAGCCACATGAACCCCGCGAAGCCCTGCATCAGCACAACGTCCACCACCTGATTCGGCTCGTACCTACGCGGTCACCGTACCCGCAACCTCCGGACCGCTACCCGAACAACGGGCCGAGCACTCGGTAAGTGCCCGACCCGTGTCCAACGGTCCCTTTTCACCCGTCCGTGTTACTTGGCGGACGGGGGCGTCTTCTTGGCCGTGGCCTTGCGCGGGGCCGGAGCCTTCTTGGCCGGGGCCTTCTTCGCCTGGGCGGCCTCGGCGGCGGGCTTGACCTCGGCCGGCTTGGCCTCGGTCCTGCTCTCCTTGACCTCGACCGGCTCGGTCTTCGGCTCGACGGCGATCGCGAACTCCTCGATCTCCTCGGCCGCCTCGCCGCGCCAGGTCTTCACGGTCTGCTCGCCGTGCTCGGCGACCTTCTCGTAGGTCTCGCGGGCCTTGACGGCGTACTCGGCGGCGACACCGATGGAGCGCAGCGCGAAGTCCTGGGCACTCTCGCCGAACTTCTTCAGGTCGGCGTCGAGGCTGCTGCCGAGCTTCTTGAAGTCCGCGTCGATGTTGCTGCCGAACTTCTTGATGTCGGCGTCCAGGCTGGTGACGAACTCGTTGACCTTGGTCTGGAAGGTCTCCTGCGCCTCCTTGGCCTTGGCGCCCGCCTCCTTGGCGCGGCTGGTGGCCTTCTCCTGAACGGACTTCGGGTCGGTGTTGCGAACGGCCTCGAACCGGGCCGGCGCCTCGGAGCGCAGCTGCTCCACCAGGCCGGGCACCTTCCTGGCCTGCTGGAGCGCCAGGTCGGCGGTACCGGCGGCGAAGTAGAGCGGGGTCGGGTCGCTGAGGGTCTTACGCAGGTCGTCGGCGATGGCCATGGTGATGGTCCTCCCGGGTTGCTTTTGAGGTGAGGGTTCTGGGTCCCCGCGGTCGGCCGGACGGCTGACGGCGGCCTGCCCGTACGCATAACGCGCACGGCGGCTCATGGTCAGCCGGCCGACTGCTGCGGGTCGGTCGGGTTCTCCGGGCCGGCGTCGCTGCCGTCGGACGTACGGGTGGTGCGGGTCGTGCGGCTACGGCGCGCGGCGGACTTGCGGCCGCCGTCGGCCGTGCCGTTCTTGCGGGTCGTACGGCTGCGGCGTACGTCGGCGTCGCCGTCCTGGGCATCCGCCGCACCGTCGGACGGACCGTCGCTGCGCGGGTCGTCCTGGTCCGGGCCGACGACCGTGGCCGACTCGACCACGATCTCGTCCGCCTCGGCCGTCTCGTCCGCCTCGGGGGATATCCCGAATCCGTTCTCCTTGCGGAAGGACTCGTAGATCTGGAGCAGCACCTGCTTCTGCCGCTCGTTCAGCGTGGGATCGGCGAGGATGACGGCGCGCGTCTCCACCTCGTCCCGGTCCCGCTCGGCGTCGAGGATGCCGGCGCGGACGTACAGCGTCTCGGCGGAGATCCGCAGCGCCTTGGCGACCTGCTGCAGCACCTCCGCGCTCGGCTTGCGCAGCCCGCGCTCGATCTGGCTCAGATACGGATTGGACACCCCGGCGGCGTCGGCGAGCTGCCGCAGGGACAGCTGCGCGTTGCGCCGCTGCTCGCGCAGATACTCACCGAGATTGCCGACGTTGAGCGATGCCATGCCTCCACCTTGCCGCACCGTCGCTAACTATTGCAAGCACCCGCTTGCAAAAGTGTGCCACGCCACGGTGCCGACCCAGCGCCCCCTCGCCGTTGGCACGGCGATGAGTTTCGGATGCGTGCCGGGTCTACGGGTGCGACGGTCACCGAGAACCAAACGCATCGAGGAGAACGACATGACCGCTACCTACACCTTCGACGTCTTCTCCAGCCTGGACGGCTACGGCGCCGCCGGCGCCGACTGGACCGGCTACTGGGGCAAGCAGGGCCCGGAGCTGCTCGAACACCGCCTCGCCCTGTACGACCCGGAACAGCGGATGGTCTTCGGGGCCAACACCTACCGGGCCTTCGCGCGGATGCTGGCCGCCGCCACCGAGGACTCCGACGTGCGGGATCCATGGGTCACCCGGATGAGGAACCTGCCGGCGACGGTGGTGTCGACGACGCTGGAAGGCCCCCTCGACTGGCCGGACGCGACCGTCGTGAGCGGTGACGCCGTCGACGTCGTCGCCCGGCTCAAGGAGGAGTCCGAGGTGCCGTTGCGCTCGCACGGCAGCCTGTCGATGAACCGGGCGCTGCTGGCCGCCGGCCTGGTCGACCGCTTGCAGGTGACGCTCTTCCCCGTCATCACCGGCCGGAGCGGGCTGGACCCGATCTTCCGGGGGGCGGCCGACTTCGACCTGGAGCTGATCGAGAACCGGACGCTCGACGGTCACGTCCAGGAGCTCGTCTACCGGCCCGCCCTCCACTGACTGAATTCGACGCCCGGGCGGCGTGTCCGCCGCGGCCGGGCTTTCGGCACGAAGCAAGGTGGGCGGCACCGTCGTAGTCGAGGAGGCATCGTGAAGCGTCGTGTCGTCGCCGTGCTGGCCGCTGTCGTCGCCGGTCTGATGCTGGCAGCGGTGCCGGCCGTGGCCAGGGACGACCACGGGAACATCGAGCGGAACGAATGGAACATCCCGCTGGCCAACCTCCGCGTGCTGTAGCGCCCCGAATCCCCTCGGCCGCCCGGCTCAGTCGAGGAACTCGCTCACCATCGGCAGCAGCAGGGACGTCCGCCGCATCAGCGTCATGTGCGTCGTGGCGGGCAGCACGGCCAGCCGGGAGCGGGGAATCAGCCGCCGCATCTCGGCGGCGTGCTCGACGCGTACGAAGTCGGTGTCGCCGATGACCAGCAGGGTGGGGGCCTGAACGGTACGCAGGTCGTCGGCGGTCCAGGGCAGCGGGGCGTTCGCCGCGACCGAGATCTTGGCGAGGAAGTCCTCGAAGTGCCCCGGATCCGGCGCGCAGGCCGCGTACGCCTCGGCCATCTCCCGGAAGTCCGCCTCGCCGGGCAGCCGCGGCGAGTCGAAGTCGCCGGCGTGCACCTCGTCGTGGACGCCGTCCTGGTGGTACTGGGTCGCGGCGAGCACCAGCCGGCCCACCCGGCCGGGATGCCTGATCCCGATGTCGAGCGCGGTCAGACCACCGAGGCTGTAGCCGAAGAAGTCGGCCTGCTGGATGCCGAGTTCGTCGAGCAGCGCCACCACGTCGGAGGCCAGGTCCGGCACCGTCAGGGCGCGGTCGATGTCGGCGGTGTGTCCGTGTCCCTGGAGCTCGGGGGCCACGATGTGCCGGTCGGCCGCGAGGGCGGGCAGCAGGGCGGCGAAGGACAGGCCGACGGTGGTGACGCCGCCGTGCAGCAGCACCAGCGGGCGTCGGGTGTCACGGGCGGCGCCGTGGACCTCGTAGTACATCTCCAGGCCGTTGACCTTGGCGTAACCGGAGCTGGTCGGCATGGTCCTCACTTCCTTCCCGGGGAATCGCGTCATGCCGTGGGACCGCTCGGACCCGCAGAACTCATCGCCGTGTCACAAAACGGGCGGGGCGGCTCGTCCAAGGTTACGAAGGACGTATTCCGGAATCGGGACGGTGAGTGTCATGCGGGTGTTCGTGGCAGGTGGGACCGGCGTCATCGGGCGGCGGCTGGTGCCGCGGCTCGTGGAGCGGGGGCACCAGGTGACGGCCACGACGACGAGCGCGGCCAAGCTCGACCTGGTGCGACGGATGGGCGCGGAAGGGGTGGTGATGGACGGGCTCGACGGGGTGTCGGTCGGGAAGGCGGTGTCCGCGGCGCGGCCGGACGTGATCGTGCACCAGATGACGGCGATCTCCGCGCCCCACTCCGGCAAGCCCGACATCAGGCACTTCGACCGCTGGTTCGCCACCACCAACCGGCTGCGCACCGAGGGGACCGACCATCTGCTGGCCGCCGCGCAGGCTACCGGTGTCCCCCATGTGGTCGTCCAGAGCGCCGCCATCTGGAACGGCGTCCGGGAGGGCGGCTGGGTCAAGACCGAGGAGGATCCGCTGCCCGTGGAGAGCGGGAGGCTGCGCGAGCTGGCGGAGGGGATCCGGCACATCCAGGACGCGGTCCTGGGGGCCGACGGGACGGTCCTGCGCTACGGCGGCTTCTACGGGCCGGGCGCCACCGACGACCAGGTCGAGCTCGTGCGCAAGCGGCAGTTTCCGCTGGTCGGGGGCGGTACCGGCTACTTCTCCTGGGTGCATCTCGACGACGCGGCGAGCGCGACGGTCCTGGCCGTGGAGCAGCGGGCGCGGGGCGTGTTCAACATCGTCGACGACGAGCCGGCGCCGGCCCGCGAGTGGCTGCCGTATCTGGCCGCCTGCGCGGGGGCCAAGCCGCCGCTCCGGGTGCCCAAGTGGCTGGCCCGGCTGCTGGCCGGGGACGTGGTGGTGACGATGATGACCGAGGGACGCGGGTTCTCCAACGCCAAGGCCAGGCGGGAACTCGGCTGGGAGCCGCGTTATCCGTCATGGCGGCAGGGGTTCCGGGAGGAGTTGGGGCGGTCGTAGCCGGGTCCCGGGGAGGCGGCCGGCGCCGGTACCCACTTATTTGTGCGTACTTGGCAGCGCTCCCCTGCCGTCCGACCCTTGAGGGGTGATCGACGCGGCGGCGGACGGAGGTGGCGTTCAGGTCAGGAGGCCGGCTGGATGCCGGTCAGTCGCTCCAGGCGGCGGTGGCCCCAGTCGGAGAGCGGGCCGAGGGCCTCGGCCAGGTCGCGGCCGAACCCGGTCAGTGAGTAGACGGTCTTCAGCGGCAGCACGTCGTACACCTCACGGTCCACCAGACCGTCCGTCTCCATCTCCCGCAGGGCCTGGGTCAGCACCTTCTCGCTGAGGCCCGGCAGCAGACGGCGCAGTTCCGCCGGGCGGTGCGGGCCGGACTCCAGCAGCCACAGCAGCGACGTCTTCCACTTGCCGTCGATCACGGTGATCGCGGCGGTCACCCCGCACACGTTCGGATCATGCCGCCGACGCGTCATCACTCCACCCCTTTTGTCATCAATAATCCTCACCCTACAGGGAGTTGAGCATGCCCACCCACGACCACGATCCCGCCGTGGAGTTCACCGTCACCGTCCTCGGTCTCGGGCCGATGGGGCGCGCCCTGGCCGGTGCGTTCCTGGACTCGGGGCTTCGGGTCACCGTCTGGAACCGCACTCCGGGGCGGGAGGGAGACCTCATCGGCCGCGGTGCCGCGTCGGCCGCGTCCCCGGCGGAGGCGGTCGCCGCCGGCTCGCTGACCGTCGTCTGCGTGGTGAACTACGACGCCGCCGACGCCGTCCTGCGCCAGGACGCCGTCACCGACGCGCTCAAGGGCCGTACGGTCGTCAACCTCACCGCCGACACCCCGGCCCGGGCCCGGGACACGGCCGGCTGGGCGGCCGCGCACGGCATCCGCTATCTGGACGGCGCGATCATGACGCCCACCACGACCATCGGCACCTCCGACGGGGTGTTCCTGCTCAGCGGCCCCGAGGAGCTGTACCGCGAGCACCGGCCCGTCCTGGACACGCTCGGTGGCACCCACACCCACCTCGGTGAGGACGTCGGCCGGGCCGCCGCCTACGACGTCGCCCTGCTCGACATCTTCTGGACGGCGATGGCCGGCTACGCGCACGCCGTGGCCATGGCCCGGGCCGAGGGCATCAGCGCGCGGGAGCTGGCCCCCTTCGCCCAGGGCATCGGCGCGATCCTGCCGCCGCTCTTCGAGGAGTTCGCGGGGGACGTCGACGACGGCAGCTACTCCGGCGAACTCAACCCGATCACCTCGGCCGTCTCCACCATGTCCCACATCGTCGAGGCCTCCGAGTCGCACGGCATCGAGGCGAGCGTGATGCGCGCGGTCGAGGGCCAGGCCCGCCGGGTCGTCGCGCTCGGCCACGGGGGGGACGGCTTCATGCGGGTCAGCGAGCTGCTGGGCCGCGCGCGGCGCTGATCCTCGCCGCCAGCACGACGAAGTACCTGGTCAGCCGGCCACCACCCGGCCCCCGCCAGTGATCCACTCCGCCAGGACGGCGAAGTCCTGGTCGGTGAGTCCGCAGCGATGGTCGACGCGGTGGAGGAGGGCGGGCGCGGGGTGGTGGGTCGGCGAGAAGTGGTGAGCCGCCACCCATTCCCGGTCGACGTCGGTGATCTCGTCGTCCACCCAGGCGAAGGGGCGGCCGGCGGCCCAGGCCACGAGCGGCCCCGTCTTCCAGTGCCGGGCGCGGGGCCCCAGCGAGGGTTCCGCGCCCTCGTCCGGCCAGTCGACCAGCGGCAGCTGGGGCAGGCCGAGCCAGGGCGCGACGACGGTGTTCGCGTCGTCCAACCAGGTCGTGGCCCACACGAGCTCACAGCCGAGCGCGACGAGCCGGCTCAGACGAGCGCCGAGCGCGGGGTCGACGCGGGTCAGGAGGGGGTGGGCCGGCGGCCCGGAAAGCGCGGCAGGGGGTTCGTACACCGGATACGGCCGCTTGGCCCCGAAGGGGATGAGCGTTCCGTCGACGTCGAGGAAGAGGAGCATCGAAAACAGGATCTCCCCCGGGGGCGCTCTGCGCTACTGTCGGGTCCATGACTGCCGGGTCGGCCTTGTGCCGTGAGCGAGTTGGGTGTTGCCCGGCCTCTGAGTGAGGTCGTGGCGGCGGACCAGGGGTCCGCCTCTTTCTCTTCGCCTTCCCTCCGTACCGAAACCAGCGCGTACGGAATCCAGCGACCGAGAAAGAGACAGAGAAAGCAGAGCATGCCCAACGACTTCAATCAGCAGGTCATCGAGGAGTTCCGCGCCAACAAGGGCCGCGTCGGCGGCTACTTCGAAGGCGCCCGGCTCCTCCTTCTCACCACCACCGGCGCCCGCACCGGCCGCCCCCACACCACCCCCGTCGGCTACCTCCCCGACGGCGGAGATCGCGTCCTGGTCATCGCCTCGGCGGCGGGCGCCCCCACCCACCCGGCGTGGTTCCACAACCTCGTCGCGAACCCCCAAGTCACCGTGGAGGACGGCACGTTCACCTACGAGGCGCGGGCGGTCGTACTCCAGGACGAGGAACGGGACCGGGCCTTCGCGCGGGCCGTGGAGGCGGATGAGGGCTGGGCGGCGTACCAGGCGAAGACGGAGCGGGTGATCCCGGTGATCGCCCTGGCCAATGTCACCCAGGGCGGTCCGGGCAACCTCAACGCGTCCTCCATGGGCGAGGCCATCAAGGTCGTCCACGACGCCTTCCGCCGCGAACTCGCCCTGATCCGGGATGAGATGGCCAAGGGCGGCACCACGCTCGGCGCCCAGCTCCGCGTCAACTGCCTGACCTTCTGCGCCGGCCTGCACAACCACCACACCGGCGAGGACATGGCCATGTTCCCGTTCCTGGCCGACCGCCACCCCGAACTCGCCCCCGTCCTGACCCGCCTCCGCGAGGAACACGAACACATCGCGGAACTCGTAAAGGCGCTGCGGCACACCTTGAACGCCGAGCACTTGGAGCCGGGTGCGGCTCGGGTGGAGGTGGAGCGGCTGTCGGGGGAGTTGGAGGGGCATCTGGCGTATGAGGAGGAGCAGTTGATACCGGTGCTGGACGCGGTCTAGCGGAGCACGGGGCCGGTACCGACGGCTACTGCGGCAGGGCGCGCAGCAGGTAGGGGTTGTCACTGCGGGGCTCGAGATTCAGCTCGGCCAGGGCGGCCTGAAGGGTCCAGGCGTACGACTCCACGGCCGTGCGGACGCGGGGGACGTCCCGGTGCCGGCCCGCGACCAGGTTGTCCAGGTCCTCGTAGGCGGCTCGGACGATCTCCAGGCGCTCGTACTTGCTCCAGTCGGACAGCCAGCCCCGGGTGTAGTGGCGGGCCAGAGTGCGTTCCCAGTGGCGCTTCATGAAGTGCTTGCGACGGTCGTCGGTCCGGGCCAGACAGGTGTGCCGCACCAGGTCGTACAGCGGGTCGCCCACCCTGGCCCGGTCCCAGCCGATGAGGCCGATGCTGAAACGTTCGTCGGAGGAGCGGACCAGGTTCCACGGATGGAGGTCGCCGTGCAGCAGGGTCGGCGTGCGGCGCTCGACCGTGTACTGCGACAGGATCCCGCGGAGCCGCCGGGGTCCGGGCAGGCCGAGGCTCTCGGCGAGGGCGCGTACCTCCTCGGGCAGCCGCCGGACGGTGGCGACAAGTTCGTCGGTCAGCCGCGCGTAGAAGCCGTCGGCGCCCGCCGTCGGGTCCAGGGCCAGGTAGTCCACCCTGGTCAGCTCGTGCAGCTGGTCGACCACGCTCTCGGCCTCGTGCGGACGCAGGCCGTCCTCCGGGTGCTCGGACGGGGAGCCGTCGTCCGGGCCCAGGTAGGTGTGCACGGCGAAGGGGCCGGGGTACCCGCCGCCGCGCCCCAGCGCCAGCAGACGCGGCGCCGAGACCGGCACCCCCTCCTGTTCGAGGACGCGCAGCACCGTGTGCTCGTCCAACCTGCCCGGCTCGCTGCGGCGCTCCGGTCGCCCGGCCCGGCGCCGTACGACGACCGGGACGTCGGCCTTGCCGACCCGCACCACGACCACCCTGTTGACGAACGCCGTGCCGCGCCGAAGCCGGCTCTCGGGGGCTCGGCGCTCGTCGGCCAGCGCCTTTGCCACGGACAGGGCACGGAAGTCGGTGCGAGCGGGATGCGCCCGGTCCGGGGTCCACTGCACGGGGACCCGTCGGGTGTCGTCGACCGGGGCGCCATGGGCGTACCCCGACCAGCGCTCCAGCAGCCACCGGATCTCGGTCCGGGACGGGACGGGGTCGATGTCGAGCCGCTCGGCGGCGGCCGTCAGCGCGCCGTGGACCCGGACCGTGGCCGCCCGCAGCTGCTGCTCACTCGGGGAGCATCGCTCGAGAGAGTGCAAGGTCCGCATCACGTCCGGGAAGACGGACAGCGTCTTCTCGTACGCGATGTAGTGCTCCAGATCGTCGGCCAGTCCCTTCGCGGCCTCGGGCCGCCGCTGCCGCACCGCCTTGGTCCAGGCGGTGATCGCCGCGTCCCGCTGGGCCGGGGTGTGCCCCGTGCGCACGAGGTGGACGGCGAGGTCGTACAGCGGGTCGCCGAACGAGGCGAGTTCCCAGTCGACGAAGACAAGCGGCGGGTATCGGTGGCGGTGCACGATGACGTTGTCGCGGTGCAGGTCGCCGTGGAGGAGGCTGAAGGGCCGCTTGGTCATCCGCGGCACTCGGTCGGCCAGCTTCAACAGGGCGCCGCGCCGCACCCCGAGTCTCTCGAAGATCTGACCGAAGTGGTCCCAGTTGGGCTGCCTGACGTCCCGCTCCGTCAGTTCCACGACCTTGCGCAGGAACTCCCGGCTCTCCGGGGGTTCCGGCCATTCCGGCGGCAGCGGCGGAACGGCGTCCCCGTCGACGCGGGTCAGCCGGGCCAGCCCCTCCGCCATCGCCGCGATCAGCGAGCGGTCGACCTTCGCGACGTCGTCGCAGGTCCTCGACAGCGCCACGCCCGGCACGTAGGTATGGACGGCTGAGCGCATCCAGTCGTGGGCCAGGCAGACCGGGGCGTGATGCACCGTGCCGCTGATGGCGTCGAGGACCGCGGCCTCGTCGTCCCAGGTCTTGAACACGACACGCAACGTGTCGGGGCGGGGTATCCGCACCAGTACGGATGTTCCCGCGGGCAGTGGCAGAAGTGACGCCATTTCCGGGGTGAGCGGCGCGCGGTAGTTGGTGTGGTGATGCCCTCGGAGCGGCTGTCCGCTCTGCTGGGCGTACCGGACGAACTCCGCGTACACGGTGGGTCGTGCGTTCAAATGGCGTTCCTGTGCTGGGCGTTCCTGGGGGAGGGAGAACAGCCTTGTCGAGACTGTAGAGCACATGGGGGCACTGCGCGGGCCGAAGTCGTTCTGTCGACCTTATGAGGTGCGCGGGTCGCGAAGCCGGTACCACTCGAGCAGCGAAGCGGCCACGGTCCGCAGGTTGGGCACGTCGTCGAGCCCCAGCGGTACGGCCGCCCGGGCCAGCACCCGCTGCACCTTTCTGGCCTCGGCCGGCCATCGCCGCCAGTTGAACGCTCTGCCGTTGTCCAGGATCTGGGTGGCCCGGACGACATCGGTGAACACGCTCTGGGCCCGTTTGAAGTCCAGCAACCTCGGCAGGTCGTCCTGCCAGCCCTCGGTGCTGCCGGGCCTGATCTGCTCGGCCAGCGCACACCACCGCTGGGTCAACCGGACTTCCTGCTCGGTCGGATAGCGCATCAGATACAGGTGTGTGGCGAGGTCGTAGAGCGGGTCGCCCAGCATGGCCAGCTCCCAGTCGATGGTCCACAGCCGGGCGGCCGGGTCGAGGACGAAGTTCTCACGGTGCAGGTCGGCGTGCAGCAGGCAGAAGGGACGTTCCGCCAGGCCCGGGACCACGACGTGTTTGCGCAGCGCGCGGAAGGAGTCCTCGTCCACGCCCAGCGCACCGAAGAGGCCCTCGAAGTCCGCGAGATTGTCCCGGTAGACGCGTTCCTCGGCGAACCGGACGAGCCCCTCCAGGAACCCCTCGCAGTCCCCGTCCTCGGCACGGTCCTCCTGCACACAGCGCCGTTCGGCCGCCAGGGACTCCGGCGAGATCCGGATCAACTGCCGGAACAGATCCAGGATCTGGTCGAGCACGCGCTCCGGGACCATCCTCCCGGCGGCGTACCGCGAGCCGAGCGTCCGGCCCTCGATGAACCGCTGGAGCCGGATCTCGCCCACCTCGATGAGCTCAGGGATACCGGCGATCCGGCCCTGGAGCGCCTCCAGCAGCTGCTCCTCGGAGACGAAGCAGCGCCGGTCGAACCACAGCAGCCCGCCGCGCGGCGCTCTGCACTTCGCCCGAACGGGTTCCCCGTCCTCGTCGTCCTCGTCCTCACCCGCCGCCTCGGGCAGGGGAATCACATACGTCTCGTGGTGATAGCCCTTGAGCGGTCCTTCGACCGCGCCGGCGTCACCGCCGCTCAAATGGACGGCTCGTTCCCGTGTCGGGGACACCCCTTCGGCTGACATCGCCCGCTCTCTCGACCGGTCCCCGCGTAAGTGGCGGGGAAGTGTTGCAAGGCACCCCCTGTGAGTGCGCATCGTGCCAGAAGTGATTCGTCCGTTCGCGCAGAACCCCTGAGACGGGTGAGCATTCCATGGCCCGTACGAGCGCCGAGGCCGCCGACACCCCCGCGCACGGCGCCCGGCGCCCGGTCGCGACACCACACTGTGCCGGTGACGACGACATGCACCACCTACGGCGGCCACGGCGACGCGGACACACTGCGCCGCGTCCTCGGCCGGGCCGACGCCGTACTGCTCGACTTCGACGGCCCGGTGTGCGACCTGTTCGGCGGGGCCTGCACGGCGTACATCGCCGACGAGGTGAAGGAGCGGGCCCGGCGGGAGTGGGGGCGGCTCGACCCCCGCGTGGAGGACTGCGCCGACTCCCACGGCGTGCTGCGCCGCCTGGCCGAGATGGCCGTACGGCGCGCGGATGGCCCCCGTGGGACGCGGCTGGACTGGGCGGACGGCATCGTCACCCGGCACGAGTACACGGCCGTGCGCCGGGCGGCCGCCACCCCCGGCGCCGACCGGCTGGTGGACACGCTGGCCCGGCTCGGCAAGACCCTGCTGGTCGCGAGCAACAACTCCGAGGGCCCGGTGCGGGAGTACCTCGAACGACGGAACCTCCTGGGGCACTTCACGGCCGTGTGCGGCCGCGACCCCTACGACCCCCGTCTGATGAAGCCGGACCCCGACGTCGTCGACCGTGCCCTGGCCGAGCTCGGCCACCCGCACCCGTCCCGGACCCTGCTGATCGGCGACCAGCTCACGGACCTCGCGGCGGCCCGGGCGGCGAAGGTGCCGTTCCTCGGCTTCACACGGGACGCGGAGACGGCGGCGGAGATGCGGCGCCGTGGCGCTCGGGGCGTGGTCGGCTCGTTCGAACCGGTCGTGCGGGTGCTCTCGGCGTCCCTGCCCTGCCGACCGTCACCGCGGCGGCCGGACCGCCAGATGGTTCCAGACCGAGTCGAACCACGTCTGCCGTTCGGTCACGAAGACGGAGCCCGGCGCATCCGGGTCGTCCCCCGCCACGAAGTGCTCCAGGACGGCGCCGAGCCCGACGACGTCGATGGCGGGGATCGTCCCCTCGCCCAGCACGATGGGGCGTTCGACCACCTTGTACATGCCGTGCAGCGCTTCGGTGCCGTTGAAGAGGTAGAGCTTGAACGTCGGGGTGACCGGTGCCCACCGGACCTCGACGTCGACCTCTCCCACCAGCTTCTCGGCCTTCAGCTCCCCCAGGGTCAGCAGCAGTGACTGGGTGTTGCGCCGGGTTATGTCGCGCAGCCGCTCCAGCGGCCGGGGGTCCTCCGGGTCGGCGATGGCCCGCGGATAGGGCAACGGCATGTCCTCCGAGGGCAGCAGCATGCGCAGGGCGATCCGCCGCGGGGCGATCTGCCGGGTGCGGATCCGCTCGACCTGGAGCCATATGTGCCCGGCCAGGGATTCGGAGGTGAAGGTGAAGACGTCCAGGGAGACTTCGGACCGCTCGAACGCCCTCGCGATGTGCGGCCCCAGTGTCGTGAGGCCCCGCCGCTCCACCCGGTCGGCGGGCTGCTGCGCCTCCTGGGGCACCGGCGATCCGATCACCCGTGATCCGCTGCCCTGCCGCGACTCGACGAGCCCCCGCTCGGAGAGCTCCTTGAGCACCCGCTGGACGGTGTCCCGGGAGACCGCCAGCTCCTGGGCCAGCTCGCGCTGCGGCGGCAGCAGGGAGCCCAGGGGGTAGGTCCCGTCGGACATACGGAGGACGAGTGCGTCCAGCACCCGCTCGAACTCCTTGCCGCCTCCCTCGGCGGCCCGCTGTCCACCCACATGCCGACCGTACCGCTTCTCACCCATCTGCACACAAATTTCAGTCAAGTCAGCAGTCCAACTACCGGTCCAGTTAAGGGATCTACCGACCAGGGAAGACCAATCTCAGGCCAACCAGCCCAATTGGCAAGGCAGTTGGGCGCCACTGATGATTCGAAGGGTGCGGGTGGGGGACATGGTGCTGTCTCAGGCGCTGTGCGCATTAACCGAGTTGACTCTGAGCCTGATGGCGCAGGCGAAGTTGGGTGCCACAGGACTGGTCGTCCTGTCGGCCGTATTCATAGGCATCCGGGCCCGGCACAGCCGGCTCGCGGTCGGGGCGGTCGTGGTGTTCCTGTTCCTGATGAGTCAGGCCTGAGCCCGGACCAGCCTCAGTACCGGCCACAGCGAATCCACGACGCTCGTGGCCCCGGCCTCACGCAGCAGCTTGTCCTTGCCCGCGTTACGCGCGTAGCCGAGGAAGGGGACACCGGCGCGGTTCGCGGCGTCGAGGTCCGAGGGCGTGTCGCCGATCATCAGGGCGGACGCGGGAGCCGCGCCCATGGCGCTCAGGGCGCGGTTGAGGCAGTGCGGGTCCGGCTTCAGTCGGTGGAGGTCCTGGGTGCGCCCGTAGATGTGAGGGCTGAAGCAGGAGAGCAGGCCGCGGCTGGTCAGATAGGCGCGGACCACTCGGGGGGAGTTGTTGGTGGCTATGGCCAACCGGGATCCGACCGCCTGCCAGGTGCGTATCAGCGGGTCGGCGTACGCGGTGGGCATCGCGGACGAGGTCGCCCGGAGCTCCTCCTGGGTGAGGCGTTCCTCCAGTTCCGCCACCAGGTCGCTGCCCGGGTGCCGGCGGTCGACGGCCCTCAGGACGACATGCGGGTCCAGCGACTCCCGTTCGTCCTCCGTGAGCAGTCCGTGCAGACCTCGCCCCTCCAGCCACATCACCAGGTCGGTCGCCACCCGCTCCGCCGAATGCCCGGCGAACAGCCTGCAGATCGGTCCGTCGAAGTCCCAGAGCACGACGCGAGCGCGCGTGATCAGTTCCCGGAGCTGTTCCGTGTCGTTCTCGGTCTCTGCGGTCACGGGGTCAGTCTGCGTCGTATCAGAAGTCACTAGGAGAGTGTCAGGTCAGTGGTGATGGTTTCCCAGAGGGCGTCGAACCACTTCTGGGATTCCTCCACGAACGCGGCGTCGCGCTGTCCGGCCTGCTTCATGAAGGAGAAGAGGAGGGACCTCGAGCCCAGCGCGTCATACATGTCCAGCGTCCGGCTCTCGTACTCCTCCTGCCGTTCGGCCAGGACGTAGTAGCCGATCAGAGCTTCCTCGTCATTCAGCAGGTACAGCTTGACGGGTGGGGTGAACGGCAGCGCCCGGAAGGTGACATGGACGTCGACGCCGTGCGTGGCACGAATGGCCTGGAGATTGTGCCGCAACACCTGCGCCTGGGCGTTCCGCATCTCCAGCCACCGCTTGTGGACCGGGTCGTCGCCCTCCCCGCCCTCCACGGAGACCGGAAACGCGAGGTGGATGTCCCGCGACGGCAGCAGGATCCGCACGTCGATCGCACCGGGGCGGATCGAGCCCTCGTGGATCAGGCGCAGCGGTTCGCCGAGGGCCAGCATCAGGGTCTCGGAGGTGTGGCATACGACGTCCACGCGCACGTGCGGGACCGCGAAGGCCTCCGTCAGGCGGGGGGCCAGGCTGACCATCGTCGGCTGGGGGGCGCCCCGCGTGGGGGTCGGCACGGCGATCCGCGGCGGACTCCCCTTGCTCACATTGGTGAGCAACCCGTCCTCCTGGAGTGCGCGCAGGGCCTGGCGTACGGTGCCTCGCTCCACGCCGAACTCCTCGGCCAGCTCGGCCTGGGTGGGCAGGCGGTCGCCTGCCCTGAGGTCTCCTGCGCGGATGCGTTCCCGCAGGATGTCGGCGATCTCCTGGGGCGAGAGTCTCCTGCTGCCGTTCACTGCCACGTTCTCCTGGGTCACGACCAAAACGCTACAACTCGCATCCATCTAGTGGGAGTTGTTTGTAGCTTGTTTCAAAGTAGGGGCCAAGCGGGGACAACTTAGTCAGAGTTGGCAATAAGTTGGTTGAGTTGGCGGAAGTAATCCTTCCATTCCCGGCAGCCCGAAGGAGGAAACACCGATGCCCGTCCTCGCACTCCTCTCCGCCGTCTTCGTCGTCGGCGTCGAACAGACCCTCCAGTGGAAGTACGGCGCCACCGGCATCATCGGCCTGCTGCTGCTCACGATAGGCATCAAGGCCAAGAGCCCGACCGTCAGTTCCATAGGAGCCGTCGTGCTCGCGATCCTGGTCTCCGGACCCGCCCTGTGAGCCGCTATGAAAACGCAGGTCAAACGCTGTGGGGGACGATCAGCTCGTGAGCAGCAGCTCCGAACTGATCGTCTCCCACAACGCGTTGAACCACACATGGGACTGCTCCACGAACGTCATGTCCCGCAGCCCGGCCCCCTGCTCGAAGGCGAACAGCGTGGACTGGATGCCCGGGGCGTCGTACATCTCCAGATGCTGCTGCCCGATCTCCACCTCGCGGCGGCTGAGCGTGTAGTAGGCGAAGAGCGCCTCCGTGCCGTTGAGCAGGTACAGCTTCACCGGCGGGGTGAACGGCAGGGCGCGGAAGGTGATCCGCACGTCGATGCCGTGCGTGGAGCGCAGGGCCAGCAGATTGTGCCGGAGCACCTGGCCCTGGGCGTTGCGCTGGGCGAGCCAGCGGCGGCGCAGCTGCTCGTCGGCGTCGTCGGGCGAGTCGTCCACCGTGGTCGGGAAGGCGAGCGGGATGTCCCGGCTCGGCAGCAGGACACGGACGTCGACCTTGGCCGGTTTCAGCTGTCCGGCGTGGATCTGGCGGAGCGGTTCGCCGATGGCGAGCGTGAGGGAGACCGCGGTGAGGCACAGGGCGTCGATCTCGACGTGCGGGGCCGCGAAGGCGGAGGCGATGCGCGGGCCCAGGGCCACCATGGTGGGCGCCGGCGGGGCTCCGGGGCCGGTCAGCGCCTTGCCGAGGTCGGCGGCGACGGTGGCCGGGGCTCCCTTGGACACATTGGTGAGCAGATGCTCCGACTGCAGGATGCGCAGCGCCTGCCGTACGGCTCCGCGCTCCACGCCGAACTCGTCCGCCAGCTTGGCCTGGGTGGGCATGCGCTGGCCGGGCCGCAACTCGCCCGAGCGGATCCGGGCGCGCAGCTCGTCGGCCACCTCCCGATGTGACTTCTGTGGCCGCTGTGACCTCTTCCGTCCATTGACGGAGGCGTGTTTCGGCTCCACGACCAAACACTACAACTTCCCGCCATCTTTAGGCAGTTCCGGGGAAGGTGGTTATGAGACGCTCCCAAGCGGTCATAAGTACAGTGAAGTTGGTCGCCAACTTAGGCAACATGGTCAAACTTCAAGAAGGTTGGCTCGCCCCCGGGAGGAGACCGGCATGCCGTTCATCTACCTCGCCGTCGCCGCGCTCGTCATTGGCTTCGAACAACTCATCCAGTGGAAGTACGGGCCGATGGGCATCATCGCCTTTCTCGCCCTGACCATCGGTATCAAGGCCAAGAACACCATGATCGGCGGCATCGGCGCGGTGATCCTCGTCATGCTGCTCGCCCACTAGGGACCAGGTTCGGCTGGCCGGGCTCCCTTCCGGAGGGGAGCCGGGAGCCCGGTCAGTCTGCACAGTCACAACTTCACAGCGACAACCGAATATCGATCGCGCAGCCACAACTGAAGAACAACCACAACTGAAAGCTCGCTACGGATGAGCAGTCCTGTCGTCGGTCAAGAGGAGGTCTCAGAAGATGTCCGGGCACCAAGGTCGCCTGGACGTACGCAGCAGGGCGTCGGCCAACCGGGCGGCGCCCGCTCGTTCTTCCCGCACCCGGCCCAGCGCGGCGAGCCGTACGGCGGACTCGTCGCCGAGCCAGAGGGTGGCCAGGTCGGCCACGTCGAGGGTGAGTTCGGCGGTGGCCGTGGTCGGTGCGCAGGACGCCCCGTCCTCGGCCGCCTCCAGCCGGTACCGGCCACCGGTCAGCCCGGCGCCGTCCACGACCTCGATCACCAGCGTGCCCTGCCCGTCGTACGTACGCGCCTCCAGAGCCCGTACGACATCCAGGATCCGCACCCACAGCCAGTCCGCCAGCGTGGTGATCCGCGCGGCCCGCGGGTCGGGGAGGAAGTGCGGCAGCAGGGCGTCCGGGGCCCGCGAACCGCTCTTCACCGTCGTGATCCAGTCGATGGAGCACAGATAGCGCCACAGGGCCCGTTCGGCGGCCGGGGTCGACGCGTCCAGCCAGTTGACGGTCGCCGTGTTGAGCGGCTGCTTGGCGTCGCCCCAGTGGTCGTCGGCCTTGTACGACACCAGTCCCTCGACCTCGCCGCCGGCCGTGCGGTACACGGCGAAGAACGGCTCCGCCCAGGGGGACCTGTCCAGGCGCAGCGCACCGGTGTTGACCTGCCACCACCGCTCGTCCCGGTCGACGGCTCCCGGCTGCGCGCGGCGCACCCGCTCGTGCAGCTCCGGGCCGATCTTGCGCACGTCCGCGCCGTCCACGAGGTCGATACGGCCGCCGTCCTCGGGGCCCGCCCATCTCGGGTCCAGGCCGGCGCGGGGGACGTCGATGGTCCACTGGGCGGTGCAGGTGGCGGGGCCGAAGCCGTAGCGGCCGTAGATCGGGTACTCGGCGGCGATCAGTGTCGCCACGACGTCTCCGCGCTCCTTCGCCGCCGCGAGGTCGTGGGCCATCATGCGGGTGAGCAGGCCGCGGCGGCGGTGGGTGGGGCTGACGGTGACGTTCGAGATCGCGTCGGCGGGGACGGGGGCGCCCCCTACGGCGGTGAGCTCCTGGGTGAAGGATCGGAACGTGGCGACACAGCGGCCGGTGTCGAAGGCGCCGAGGGTGCGGGCCGGGACGATGTACGACGCCCGGTCCGCGATCTCCGTCTCCTCGACGCTGGGGGCCCGCAGAAAGCCGGTGTTCAGCGCCCGGATCCAGTCGGGGATGTCGGCCTCGGTGATGGGGCGGACGTCGATGTGGGGTTCGGGACGGCTCATGGGGCCACGGTAGGCGGGCGGGCGTGGGGGTGTCGCCGCCTTTTTCCTCTCCCCCGCCGCCCTTACCCGTCCCATCCCTGAGGGCTGCCGCCCACAGACCTGCTAGGTCAGCAGATCGTCCACCTGTGCCTCGCCCTCCCGGTACCGGCGCGTGATCTCCGCCCCGCACTCGTCCGCCGTCTGCTGCAGGCGCTGGCGGCGGCCCGACACCTGCTGTTCGTAGCGGACGAGGCGGCTCATCGCGGTGTTCAGTTCGGTGTCCGTGCGGGCCTGGAGGTCGGAGAGTTCCACCTCGGCCAGCATCTCGGCCGCGAGCCGCCGGTACTCCTCGCTCTGCGGGGTGCCCAGGGTCACATGGCGGGCCGAGGAGCGGTGGCGGGCGGGGGCGTCGGTGAGGATCTCCGGGAGGCGGTCCACCACGGACGCCGCGCCCGCCGGGGAGCGCCGCGCGAGCTCCGCCCGCAGGATGTCGATCCGTCCCTGCAGCAGTCGCCGTACATAACTCAGGTCCGCCTCGTCCCGCTGGGCGTCCCGCCGCAGGGTGCGCAGCTCGGGCAGACTGAGCGGGGTCAGGTCCGGCTCGGGCGGCTCCACGGGCAGCCGCGCGTGCGGGCCCGGGCCGGGATCGTCGGCGGTGCGCTGTGTCGGCGGCCTGAGACCCTCCAGCTGACCCGCGTGTGTCCACATGACAGCCCCGGGCGGCTGCTCGGTACTCGGTGTGCTCATATGCCTCAACCGTCCCCTCGACCCGCGTGTGGGAAGCATGGTGCCATCCCAAGTGGCCGCAATGTGACCGAGTGCCCATGAACAGCCCCAGATGGGGGCTTAAGGATCAAAAAAGAAACCCCCAAAGAGGTCTCCGGCACCTTGCCGAGACGCTCGTCCCGGTCACCTTCCCGCACCCGGCATGATGGCGGCATGCGAGCAGTGGTGCAGAGAGTGGACGGCGCGAGCGTCGTCGTGGACGGTGAGACGGTCGGCGAGATCACGGGCGAGGGGCTGTGCGTACTCGTCGGGGTCACCCACGAGGACACCAAGGAGAAGGCGGCCCAACTCGCCCGCAAACTCTGGTCGATCCGCATGCTGAACGACGAGAGGTCGTGCAGCGACATCGACGCCCCGCTCCTCGTCATCAGCCAGTTCACCCTCTACGGCGATGCGCGCAAGGGCCGCCGGCCCACCTGGAACGCGGCCGCCCCCGGCGACGTCGCCGAGCCGCTGGTCGACGAGGTCGTCGCCCAACTGCGCGCCCTGGGCGCCACGGTGGCGACGGGCCGGTTCGGCGCCAAGATGCGGGTGTCCCTGACGAACGACGGCCCGTTCACCGTCCTCATCGAGGTCTAGGGCATCGAGGTCTAGGGCACGAGGCCCAGAGCATCGAGGTCCAGTGCTACGGCTGCACTACCGCTTCCTGCGCCGCCGCCGTGTCCCCCGCCACCAGCCGCGCGTCCACCGGCACGTTCCGCTTGACCAGCGCGAGTGCGACGGGGCCCAGCTCGTGGTGCCGTACGGATGTCGTGATGAAGCCGATCTTGCGGCCGTCGGGGCCCTCGTCCGCGAGGTGGATCTCGGTGCCGTGGGTCGGCAGATGGACCTCGCTGCCGTCCAGGTGCAGGAAGACCAGGCGGCGCGGGGGCTTGCCCAGGTTCTGCACGCGGGCGACCGTCTCCTGGCCGCGGTAGCAGCCCTTCTGCAGGTGCACCGCCGAGCCGATCCAGCCCAGCTCGTGCGGGATGGTGCGGTGGTCGGTCTCGAAGGCGAGCCGCGGGCGGTGATGTTCGACGCGCAGCGCCTCGTGGGCGAGGATCCCGGCCGGCGGTCCGGCCTTCTCCGCGTACGACTCCAGGTCCGCCCGGGGGAGGAAGAGGTCACGGCCGTACGCCGTCTCGCGTACGACGGCGCCCTTTGGCACCTCCGCGATCGAGCCGGCGGGCAGGTGCACGACCGCGAAGTCGTCCGTCCGGTCGGCGACTTCGACCCGGTAGAAGAATTTCATCGACTCCAGGTACGCGATCAGCGCCTCCTGGGTGCCGGGCTCGACATGGGCCCAGACCGTCGCACCGTCGTCGACCAGGTACAGCGCGTGCTCGATGTGGCCGTGCGCCGAGAGGATCAGCGCCTCGGTGGCCTCACCCGTCGGCAGGTCGCTCACATGCTGGGTGAGCAGCAGATGCAGCCAGCTCAGCCGGTCGTCGCCGGAGACGGCGATGACGCCGCGGTGCGACAGATCGACGAAACCGGTGCCGTCGGCGAGGGCGCGCTGCTCGCGGAACAGATCGCCGTAGTGGGCGGCGACACCTTCGTCCACGCCCTCGGCGGGCACGGCGCCGGGCAGGGTCAGCAGGGGGCTCTTCATGGGGCAAGCCTACGACGTGGTAGTTGAACCCTTCAGGGAACAGTCCTTGCACCGGCCGAAGATCGCGAAGTGCTTCATGTCGGTGTCGAAGCCGAACTGCTCGCGCAGCTTGGCCGTGAAGTCCGCGGCCACCGTCACATCCGCCTCGATGACGTTCTCGCAGTCGCGGCACACCAGGTGCAGATGGTGGTGGCGGTCGGCGAGGTGGTAGGTGGGGGCGCCGTGGCCGAGATGGGCGTGGCTGACCAGGCCCAGCTCCTCCAGCAGCTCCAGGGTGCGGTAGACGGTGGAGATGTTGACCCCCGACGCCGTCTTGCGCACTTCGCCGAGGATGTCGTCGGGGGTCGCGTGCTCCAGCGTGTCCACGGCTTCGAGCACGAGTTGCCGCTGCGGCGTCAGCCGGTAGCCGCGCTGCCTGAGGTCGCTCTTCCAGTCGGTGCTCACCACACCGACGAGTCTAGGTCTACTTGAAGAAGGCGATGCCGTCGTCCGGCATGTCGTCGGGCAGGGCCTTGGCCCAGCGCTCGACGTCCTCCGGGGTGACGACCTTCTTCAGGTGGGCCGACATGTAGGGGCGCAGCTCGACCTCGGGGGTCTGCTTCTCGCCGACCCACATCAGATCGCTCTTGACGTAGCCGTACAGCCGCTTGCCGCCGGTGTAGGGGCCGGAGGCCGCCGTGCGGGCCACCGCGTCCGTGACCAGGTCGATCTGCGGCTTCTTCGCGGCCATCTCGCCGTACCAGATCTCGACGACACCGTCGTCGCGGACCATGGTCACCTCGACCTTGCGGTCGGCGTCGATGCGCCAGAAGCCGTGCTCGGACTCCAGCGGCCGGACCTTGTTCCCCTCGTTGTCCAGCACCCAGGTGTGGGACTGGTACTCCAGGAAGTCCCGGCCGTCGTGGGTGAAGGTGACCTCCTGCCCGAAGTTGCACTTCTCCGAGCCGGGGAAGTCGTGGACGCCCGCACCGGCCCAGTTCCCGAGCAGGAAGGCGAGCGGGACGAGGTCCTTGTGCAGGTCGGACGGGATCTCGATCATGAGCGGCAGTATTCCTAGGTGGGTGTCAGCGCTGGCCCTGGTACAGCTTCTTCACGGTCAGTCCGGCGAAGGCGAGGACGCCGACGCAGACCAGGACCAGCAGGGCTTCGAAGAAGATCTCCACGGGGTGCTCCTCGATTGAGCGGAGGTTGAGCGGTACGTACAGGGCCGGCCCCCAGCTTACGCGGCCGGGGACCGGTCCTCCCTGTGAGGTAGGCCCTCGCGGGTCAGCCGAGCAGCTGGCTCTGCAACGTCACCGTCTGCTGGAACGGTACGGCCTTCGCGGTGCCCTTCCGTGACTGGACGACCACGCCGAGGACGTCCCCGGCGGCCAGGTACGCCTGCCGGACCTGCTCGGCGCCGTACGGCTCGGACTCGGCGTAGGCGAAGCGCGAGAACTTGCCGGGCCAGGGCACCTCCGCGAAGCCGTTGTCCAGGACCGAGGCCTCGGTGCCGCGCACCTTGTAGCCCGGACCGCTGTACGGGGCGACCTCGCCGGCCAGGTCGTCCACGACGGCCGCGGTGTCGAAGTGGAGCAGGTAGATCCGGGTGTGGGTGCCGTCCTGGGTGGTCCAGCCGCGGGCGGCGACATGGCGCAGGCCGGCGTCCACCAGCTTCTGCCGGAACTCGTCGCGTTCGGCCTTGTCGGAGTACTCCGTCAGGAAGTCCTTCGTGGCCAGCCAGCCGTCGCTGCCGTGCAGCGCCTTGTCGTCCACGGCTCCCTCGGGCGCGGGCAGCAGCAGCGCGCGCAGGTCGGCGTAGTGCGCCTCGGCCTTGTTCTCCGGCGCGTAGGGCTGCGGGCTGCCCGACGGCAGGGGCGGCTTGGTCAGCGTCGGGTACGTCCACCGCCCGTCCGACTCGGTCTTGAGCCCCGGCACATCGGTCCGCTCCATCCCGGCGATCCCGTACGCCGTGCCGGCCCCGACGACCGCGAAGACGGCCACGGCAACGGTCCAGCGCAGGACGGCCCGCAGGACGCGGCGGTCCTTTGCGGGGGCGGGCGGGGGCGGCAGGGCGGGCGGGCCGTCGGGGAGCGGGGGCAGGGCGGTGGCTGGCGCGGAGGCCGGTGGTGCCGGCACTTCCGGCGCGACTGGCGCCGTCGGCTCCGGTGCCTCGGTCACGAGCGGTCCTGCGGGCGTCTGCGACGCCGCTTCGGCCGGTTCGGACCCCGGCTGGGTGACCTGCGGTCGCTGCTCGGTCATACGGCCTCCCCCGGCTCGGCGATGCGGTCGAGCTGGGTGCTCAGCAGCATCGCGACCCCCTTGCTGTCGAGTGGTCTGGCGCCGTCCGCGGAGAGCGTGACCAGAACGTCTCCGACGTAGCCGGAGCAGAACATGCTGTCGAGGTCCTCGCTGAGTTCCTTGGGCGACAGGAAGCACTTGGCGTCCTTGTGGCCCTTGACCGCCGGGCCCTTGCGGAAGATCTCCAAAGTGCCCAGCAACTCGGTCTGGAACTTCGACGCGTCCCGCACGGCCGCCCGGTTCTCCAGCCGGGTGAGCGTGATGCCCACGCTGTAGATGTCCTCGACGAGATCCTGCTGGAGCCCGCTGCCGTAGGCGCTGAGGTAGCTGCGCATCGCCATGCCCTCGATGCGCAGCCTGTCCGCGTGCTTCTCCAGCTGGCGGCGCTGCGAACGGGGCAGATCGCGCAGCGACTCCTTGCGCATGGCCGTCGCCTCGGCCGCGCTGAGCTGCGTGTCCGAGCCGAACTCACCGATGTCAGGCCCCTGGACCCAGCCGTCGGTGCCGTACGGCACGAGCATCCCGGCCAGGCCCGATGCGCTCGGCGCCTTCGCGTCGCCGGCCTTGTCCGCCGGGAACTTCCACACCGGCGCCCCCGCGTCCCGATCGGCGTCCTTGACGGTGCCGACGGTGAGGCCGACACCGGCCACGAGGGCGCCGACCGTCAGGACGGCCCCGGCGGCGGCGGCGATACGGCCACGGCGCGGGCGCTTCTCGCTCACGGCCCGGCCCTCACTCTCTGACTGGCCCTCACTCAGGGGCCGTTCCTCGCTCACAGCCGCTCCATCTGCCGCTGGGCCAGGCTCGTGATCGTCTTCTTGCTGATCGGCCTGGTGTCGGAGACGAAGATCTCCATGGCGATGTCGCCGCGCCAGGCCATCGCCTCCGCCGTGTACACCGGCACATAGCCGGGCTCGGATTCGGCGTCCTCGTAGGCGTAGGCCATGCCGTCCTCGGTGCCCGGGACGACCCAGCTGTCACCGTCCTCGAGGTCGGCCCAGTACTTGCCGCCCTCGGTCCTCTCGGCGGCACCGCCGGACTCCTCCTGCCGGTACTGGAGCAGCCGGATCTCCACCGCCATGTCGTCGTCCAGCCAGCCGACGACGGCCGCGCGCCGGAACTCGTTGCTGACGAGCTCTCCGAAGGCGCCGACCGGCTCCTCGAAGGTCTCCGCGTAGGCGGCCATGTCCATCCAGCCGTCATCACCGGTCAGCCAGTCCGCGGCCTTGGCCCCGCGCGGCTTCTTCAGCAGCAGCTTGCGCAGGTCTCCGTCGGTCCGCACCCGCCGGTCCCGCGCGGCCGACAGCGGCTGGGGCGCCGCGCCCTTGGCCTGCGTCAGCTTCGGCTGCGAGAGCGAGGGCAGCTTGGTGGGCTCGCGGTCGGCCTGGACGAGGTAACCGGCACAGGTCCCCGCCACGAGCCCCAGTACGGCGGCCCCGGCGATCAGCGCCGCGGTCCGCCCACGGCGCCGCGGACGGGGCGGATCGGTGGGCTCGGGGCCGGGCACCTCTCCGATGGGTTCGGGTTCTTCCAAAACGTCCCCCCAACAGAACGTGAAGTCTGTATTCCGTATTCGTGCGCACAGGAGACCCGTGGCCCACACACGGGGTTGTAGGGGGCTTGATTACGATTCGGCCATGGCGAAGAAGCTGGTGATCAAGGTGACGGCCGGGGCGGACGCTCCGGAACGCTGCTCACAGGCGTTCACGGTCGCGGCGGTGGCCGTGGCAAGCGGGGTGGACGTCTCCCTGTGGCTGACCGGGGAGTCCGCGTGGTTCGCCCTCCCGGGCCGGGCCGCCGAGTTCGAACTCCCGCACGCGGCCCCGCTCCCCGACCTGATCGACTCCGTCCTCGCGAGCGGGCGCCTCACGCTGTGCACCCAGTGCGCGGCCCGCCGGGACATCACGGAGAAGGACGTCATCGAGGGCGTACGTATCGCGGGCGCGCAGGTCTTCGTGCAGGAGGCGCTCGGGGACGAGACGCAGGCGCTCGTCTACTGAGACCGCGGGCGCTTCTTGCCGTCCAGCTCGTCCCACCACTCGTCGGACTGCGGATCGCCGGAGGGGTCGTCCCACCAGCGGTCCTCCGGGCCCCGCCGGTTGGCGACCATCGCGGCGAGCGGCGGGATGACCATGGCGACCACGCACATGGCCACGGCCGCCGGAATCGACCAGAGGCGCACGACGCCCCAGGCCAGGACGAAGAGCGTGATGCAGGTCCCCATCATGGCGAAGTAGAGGTGACGTCGCCGGGCGTACATATCTCCAGCGTAGGTCCGTTTGCCCTGTCGGCATGCCGAAGGGCCGCACCCCAGGCGTCCAACCCGTGGGATGCGGCCCTTCACAGGGACCGAGTCGCCTCAGACCGCGATCGCGACCTCGGCCAGGCCGCCCTGCTGGGCGACGACCGTGCGGTCGGCCGTGGCGCCGGGCACCAGGGCGCGGAGGGTCCAGGTGCCCTCGGCCGCGTAGAAGCGGAACTGTCCGGTGGCGGAGGTGGGGACCTCCGCGGTGAACTCGCCGGTCGAGTCCAGCAGTCGGACGTAACCGACCACCGGCTCGCCGTCCTTCGTCACCTGACCCTGGATCGTGGTCTCACCGGGCTTGATCGTCGAGGCGTCGGGGCCGCCGGCCTTCGCTCCACACATGTCTTTCTCCAAGAGGGGTCTGACCGGAGGAAGGCCGGTCGGGTTTGCTTGCGAGGGTTGGTTACTTGTTGGCGCCGAGCTCGATCGGCACGCCGACCAGGCTGCCGTACTCGGTCCAGGAGCCGTCGTAGTTCTTGACGTTCTCCACGCCGAGCAGCTCGTGCAGGACGAACCAGGTCAGCGCGGAGCGCTCACCGATGCGGCAGTAGGCGATGGTGTCCTTCGCCAGGTCGACCTGCTCGTCGGCGTAGAGCTCCTTGAGCTCCTCGTCCGACTTGAAGGTGCCGTCGTCGTTGGCGTTCTTGGACCACGGGATGTTGCGGGCGGACGGGACGTGGCCCGGACGCTGGGACTGCTCCTGCGGCAGGTGGGCCGGGGCGAGCAGCTTGCCCGAGAACTCGTCGGGGGACCGCACGTCGACCAGGTTCTGCGAGCCGATCGCGGCGACGACGTCGTCACGGAAGGCACGGATGGACTTGTCCTGGGCCTTGGCCTTGTAGTCGGTGGTGGCCCGCTCCGGGACCTCCTCGACCAGCTCACGGGCGTCCAGCTCCCACTTCTTGCGGCCGCCGTCGAGGAGCTTGACGTTGTCGTGGCCGTAGAGCTTGAAGTACCAGTAGGCGTACGACGCGAACCAGTTGTTGTTGCCGCCGTAGAGGATCACCAGCGTGTCGTTGGCGATCCCCTTCGCCGACAGGAGCTTCTCGAAGCCCTCCTGGTCGATGAAGTCGCGGCGGACCGGGTCCTGCAGGTCCTTGGTCCAGTCGATGCGGATCGCGTTCTTGATGTGGTTCTTCTCGTAGGCGGACGTGTCTTCGTCCACCTCCACGATCGCGATACCGGTGTTGTCCAGGTTCTCCTGGACCCAGTCGGCGTCGACGAGGACGGCGCTGCGGCTCATGCTCTTCTCTCCTCCGGGGCAGTTGCGGCGGGGCGTGCGAGTGCGAGGGGGTGCGCGGGCTCATGCCGAGACGGCGCACCTGTGCCCTGGTCAGGGCTGGGGGAAACGCAGAAGTCGGAGCTTCCGCTCAGAAGGGGCGACAGAGCATGGCGGCAACGCGGCAGAGGTCCACTGCCCGCCGCTTCGTGAGATCCGCCTGTCGCTTCATGGCCTCGATCGTAGGGAGGGACATGCGGGCGTGTCACCGGTGTGTCGTATTCTGAGACACGATCGTCCGGAATATGGGAAGGAAAGGCCGTCCAGGCCGCCGCCGCACGGCTTCCGGAGGCATGCGTCCCGCGTCACATCTACGGTACGGACGACGCCGTCTCGCCAATTGGACACGGGGCGTTCACGAGTCCTCCGCTTCGCCCGCCGCCGTACTACCCGGCGAGGCGGACGTTCGAACCCTGCACCGTGATCTCGACGCCGTCCTTCGCCGCCTGGACGCTGTCGAGCTGGATGCCGCCGGGGAGGCCGTCGATCTTCTGCTCGAAGTCGGTGATCGCACGGGCCCGGTCCTCGGCGATGTCGGCACCGCCGAAGCTGGGCAGGGTGTCGGCCTTCACCCGCACGGTGTCGCCCTGCGCGGTGACCGAGCTGAGGACGTAGACCGGGTTGGGGAGCTTGGTGCCGAGGACGGTGGCTTCGACGGCGACCTTGATCTTGCCGTTCCCGCCGTCGGAGAGGCCGACGACGTTCGCGGTGACGCCGGGGGCGACCTGCGTGGGCTCGGACTTGGCGGTCTTCAGCAGCTCGGCGTAGGTGACGGACGCGGTGCCGGTGGCGCTGGCCGCGGTGGCGGAGCTGTAGTCGCCGGAGAACTCGACGCCCTTCATGTTCGCCTTGAGGTCGTCGATGCGGATCGTCTTGCCCTCGGTGCCGGCGGTGGCCTCGTAGTCCTTGATACCGACCTCGACGTCGTCCAGCGAACCGCTCGCGACCTGCGTGAGGAACGGGAAGCCCTTGATGGACACGTCCGGGGCGTCGGCGAGGTTCTCGCTGGCCTGAAGCTTCCCGGCCGCCTCGTCCTCGGCGAACCCGACGGCGAGCCGGTCGGCCAGCACGAAGAGTCCGCCCAGGATCACGACGACTATCAGCAGTATCCGCAGGGCGCGCATGTTGTGGTGTTCCCCCACCTGAACGGTCATCAACGACGACGGTCACCGACGACCGGGTGGCCGTCCAGCGCGAGGGTAACCCTGGGGTGCGGGAAGACCGGGAGATTGTCGATCACCTGTGACACCGAAGGCCGCTTCCCGGCACCGGTCGGCGCTCTCAGACGAGCGCCCGCCCCAGCACATAGACCACCGGCGCCGCGGCGGCCAACGGCAGCGCCACACCCGCGGTGAAGTGAACGAACCGAGACGGATAGTCGTAGCTCGCCACCCGGTGGCCGATCAGCGCACACACCGCCGCGCCGCCACCGAGCAGCGCCCCACCGGTCCCCACCCCGGTGATCGCACCGACCACAGCACCCGCGCCTACGCCCACGAGCAACGCGCCCGCCACGGACGCCACGGTCGGCAACGGCAACGCCCGCACCACGACCGCGACGGCGATCGCCACCGCGCCCACGGTCACCGCATCCGCCTCCGCCGCGAGGTAGCCGGCCGCGACGATCGCCAGCGCCGCCGACGCCACCGTGGCCATCAGCCCGTACATCCGCTCATCCGGATCGGCGTGCGACCGCAGCTGAAGAACCAGCGTCAGCAGCACCCAGACACCCAGCGTGCCGAGGATCGCCGCCGGCGCACGGTCCGCGACGAGCAACGCCACGTCCGCCGTCAGCGCCCCCGCGAAGGCGAGCGCGATGCCCTGCCGGGCGGGCCACATGCCGTTCAGCCGGAACCAGCCCGCCGCCGTCAGCGCCTGCAGGGCGACGAGCGGTACGAGGAGGGCGTACGACCCGATGGCCGCCGACACCGAGAGCAGCAGCCCCAGCAGCGCGGTGAGCCCGGCCGGCTGCATCCCCGGCTCGATGATCGGGGAACGGCCTTCGAGCCGCGCCCGCTGGGCGTCCGTGATCCGGGAGTTCCCGGCGACGGTCGCGGGGCCGTAGGAGGGATCGTCTCCCTGCTCGGCCTCCGCCTCCGCGCCGGACCGGGGCGCCTGCGCCTGCGGATGGGGCTGGTGCTGCTGCTGGGGTTGGACATACGGCTGCCCGGTCTGCCCCTGCGGCACCCCGTCCCAGCCCCCCGCCTGATACCCCGACGCTTGGCCCTGATACCCGGCCTGGTCCTGGTGCCCGGTGACGTAGGGTCCCGCCGCCGCCCCCGTCTGCGGGGGCAGATAGGCCGTCTCGTCCGCCGCGGGCGGCGCGGTCTGCGGCTGTACCTGGGTCTCCCAGGTCTGCCCCTGCCACTGCTGCGTGTACTGCTGGGCGGCCTGCGGGTCGTCGTACGACTGCTGCTGTGCGGGCCACCCCTGCGGCGGCGTCTGCCGCTGGTAGGGGTCGTATCCCTCGTGCCCCTGCTGGGCCCCCTGATAAGGGGTCCCGCCCTCATACGGCTGGTTGGTCATCTCACCCTCCTGCGAACGGCGGGAGCACCTCGACCGTGCCGCCGTCGGCCAGCCGTACCGTCTCATGTCCGCGGGTGCCCACGGGGTCACCGTCGATGAGGAACGAGCATCGCCGCAGTACGCGCGTCAGTTCCCCGGGGTGTCGCGCACGCACCGCGTCGAGCGCCTCGGCGAGCGTGTCCGCGTCGTACGGCTCCTCGGCGACCCCGGCGGCGGCCTTCGCGGCGGCCCAGTAGCGCACCGTGACCTTTGCCATCTGGTTCCTCAATCGATCGACGTGATCACCGCCGGGAAGTCAGGACGTCGGGAAGCGATGGCGGTGAGCATCGCCCAGGCTAGCCCGCCCGGCCGGCCGCCCAGTCCCCGATCCGGGCCAGCAGTTCCTCGGAGGCCGCGTGCTCGGCGTGCCCCATGCCGGGCTCCAGCCAGAGTTCGCCGTCGTCACCGGCCGCTTCGGCGAGCATGCGGGGGTGGTCGAGGGGGAAGTAGCCGTCCAGTTCGCCGTGCACGATCAGCAGCGGTGTGGGCGCGATCCTCGGGACGGCTTGCACCGGAGACATCGGCACCGGGTCCCAGCCGCGGTGATGGATCCGGGTACGGAATCCGTAGCGGCCCACCAGGCGCCCCTCGGGCCGGGTCACCAGCCAGTGCAGCCGGCGCATGGGGGGAGTGCCCCGGTAGTACCAGCGTGCGGGCGCGCTCACCGACACCACCGCGTCCGTGTGCGCCCCGTCCCCTCCGGCGCCGCCCTCCTTCTCGCCGTACAGCGCCGCGTGCCGCAGCACCACCGAGCCGCCCATGGAGAAGCCGACGGTCACCACGCGCGTGTGCCCGAGCTCGCGGGCCCAGCGCACCGCCGCCGCCAGGTCGAGCACCTCGCGGTCGCCGACCGTCGAGCGCCCGCCGGACGCACCGTGCCCCCGGAAGGAGAAGGTGACGACGGCCGCGTGCCGGTTGAGGGCCGCGACCACCCGTCGTACATGTGGCCGGTCCACGTCGCCCGTGAAGCCGTGGGCGACGACGAACGCCAGGTCACCGGCAGATGGACGCGAGGCGTCGTATACGACCGTGCCCGGGTCGTATACGGAATCGATCGCCACCCCGTCGTCGGTGGCCAGAATCGTCCGCAAAGGTGTACGTCTGGCCGTCTCACAGTTCGGACGAACCGTCGATCGTGCCACATGACCTGCCGCGCCAGCGCCCATGTCGGCTATTCTGCTGGACAGAGGACTCGGGCAGCGTAGCCCCCGGGTCCTTTTGTGCTTTCGGACGCGTTGTATACGAAGCGGGAAACTCCAGGTGACCGCCGGTGTACGGGCCCCCCGGGATCGCAGAGCAGGTGACGTACCCCACACGTCCTCGCAGGGACCGAGGAGGAACCAGACGTATGAGTTCACTGCTGCTCCTGACCAATGCCCTCCAGCCGTCGACGGAGGTGCTCCCGGCACTCGGCCTGCTGCTGCACAACGTGCGCGTGGCTCCGGCGGAGGGCCCCGCCCTCGTCGACACCCCGGGCGCCGACGTGATCCTCGTCGACGGCCGCCGCGACCTGCCCCAGGTGCGCAGTCTGTGTCAGCTGCTGCGGTCGACCGGTCCGGGCTGTCCGCTCGTCCTCGTGGTGACCGAGGGCGGCCTCGCCGCCGTCACCGCCGACTGGGGCATCGACGACGTACTGCTGGACACCGCGGGTCCGGCCGAGGTGGAGGCGCGGCTGCGGCTCGCCATGGGCCGCCAGTCGATCGTCAACGACGACTCCCCCATGGAGATCCGCAACGGCGACCTGTCGGTCGACGAGGCGACCTACTCCGCGAAGCTCAAGGGGCGGGTCCTCGACCTCACCTTCAAGGAGTTCGAGCTCATCAAATACCTCGCCCAGCACCCGGGCCGCGTCTTCACACGCGCCCAGCTGCTCCAGGAGGTATGGGGCTACGACTACTTCGGCGGCACCCGGACGGTCGACGTCCACGTACGACGTCTGCGCGCGAAGCTCGGCCCCGAGCACGAGTCGCTGATCGGGACCGTGCGGAACGTCGGTTATCGATTCGTTACGCCGGAGAAGGGCGACCGGTCCGGCGACGAGGCCAAGGCCAAGGCGGCCCCGGCAAAGCCGGAGGATGCGGACGAGGCGGGCGTCCTTGACGGCGTCGAGCTCCGGGCCGAGGCATAGAAAGGCTCAATCGGCGCCCGGCCGGGGCGCCACCGGCGTCGCATTCGCACAGAAGGGTGACGGCAGGGCGGCAAGGGACCTCCTTCACGCCCTGCCCAGAGCGGGTCCATCCGCGTAGACTCCGCGCGTGGCCAAGGTGACTCGCGATGACGTCGCGCGACTGGCAGGGACTTCGACTGCTGTCGTCAGCTACGTCATCAACAACGGACCCCGGCCGGTCGCCCCGGCCACGCGCGAGCGTGTCCTCGCCGCGATCAAGGAACTGGGGTACCGGCCCGACCGGGTCGCCCAGGCGATGGCATCGCGGCGCACGGATCTCATAGGCCTGATCGTGCCGGACGCGCGCCAGCCCTTCTTCGGGGAGATGGCGCACGCGGTCGAGTGGGCGGCCGCCGAGCGCGGAAAGATGGTTCTCGTCGGCAACTCCGACTACGTCGGCGAGCGCGAGGTCCACTATCTGCGCGCCTTCCTCGGCATGCGCGTCTCGGGGCTCATCCTCGTCTCCCACGCGCTGAACGACATGGCCGCCGCCGAGATCGAGGCGTGGGACGCCCGGGTCGTCCTTCTCCACGAGCGCCCGGAGGCCATCGACGACGTCGCCGTCGTCACCGACGACCTCGGTGGCGCCCAGCTCGCCGTACGCCACCTCCTGGAGCACGGCTACGAGTACGTCGCCTGTATGGGCGGCACCGCGGAGACCCCGGCGGTCGGCGACCCGGTCTCCGACCACGTCGAGGGCTGGCGGCGCGCGATGGCGGAGGCGCGGATCCCCACCGAGGGGCGGCTCTTCGAGGCGCCGTACAACCGCTACGACGCGTATCGCATAGCGCTCGAAGTGCTCGCCGGGCCGCAGCGGCCGCCGGCGATCTTCTGCTCCACGGACGACCAGGCGATCGGTGTGCTGCGGGCGGCGCGCGAGCTGCGGATCGAGGTACCCGGAGAGCTGGCGGTCGCCGGGTTCGACGACATCAAGGAAGCGGCGCTGGCCGACCCTCCGCTCACCACCATCGCGTCGGACCGGTCGGCGATGGCCCGGGCCGCGGTGGACCTGGTGCTCGATGACGGGTTGCGGGTGGCCGGGTCGCGGCGGGAGCGGCTGAAGGTGTTTCCCTCGCGGTTGGTCGCGCGGCGGTCGTGTGGGTGTCTCTGAGCGCTGAGGGCGGCTCTCTGAAGCTTGTCTGAGAGAGCTCGTCTCCGTGCGAGAACCGCCTTTATATCGGGCATACGACCTTCTGCCGGGCTTCTCAGTCGGCACTCAGGAAGCTCTCATGGTCGGGCGACAAGCTCATTGCCATGACCGAGAGCTTCCGCCGCAGCGGCGATCACGAGAACCCGTACCAGGGCGCCCAGCAGCATGCCTCCTCGCCCGTGAACCCGGAGTGGCCGCCCCCGCCGGCCTACCGGCCGACGGCCCAGGCCGACGCAGGCGCCGGAGCCGGTGCCGGCGGCGGAGCCCCCACCGCTCTCCTCGCCGAGCCGGTCGCCCACCCGCCGAGGTCGCGGCGCCGGCCCCGCGGACCGGTCGCCCTGCTCGCCGCCGTGGCGATCGTCGCCGCGGCGATCGGTGGCGGCACGGCGTACGGCATCCAGGAGCTCACCGGCAGCGACACCGTCGCCACCTCCAGCTCCACCAGCGCCAATGTCGTCCCCTCCAGCCAGAAGGGCACGGTCTCCGGCGTCGCCAAGGCGGTCAGCCCGAGCATCGTCGAGATCAGCGCCCAGTCCAACGCCGGTTCCTCCACCGGCTCCGGCGTGATCATCACCGGTGACGGCGAGATCATCACCAACAACCACGTCGTCTCCGGCGCCTCGACGGTCAAGGTGACGACCAGCGACGGCAAGGAGTACACCGCCGAGGTCGTCGGCACCGACAGCAGCAAGGACCTCGCGCTGATCAAGCTCAAGAACGCCTCCGGGCTGACGGCGGCCACCCTCGGCAACTCCGACGGTGTCCAGGTCGGCGACGAGGTCGTGGCGATCGGCTCGCCCGAGGGTCTGACCGGCACCGTCACCAGCGGCATCGTCTCCGCGCTCAACCGTGACGTGACCGTCTCCACGGACGAGGGCCAGCAGCAGGGGGGCGGCGGCAACGGGCAGTGGCCCTTCGAGTTCGGCGGTCAGCAGTTCAACGGCGACACCGGCTCGTCCACGACGACGTACAAGGCGCTCCAGACCGACGCGTCCCTGAACCCCGGCAACTCCGGCGGCGCGCTGATCGACATGAACGGCAACATCATCGGCATCAACTCGGCGATGTACTCGGCCGCCGGTTCCAGCTCGTCCGACGCGGGCAGCGTGGGCCTCGGCTTCGCGATCCCGATCAACACCGTCAAGGCCGACCTGGCCACGTTGCGCTCGGGCGCGCAGAACTGAAGGAGCACGTCATGATCCAGCAGATCGAGCACTCCGCGACCGGCGTGGGTCCGGCCGACCTCGCCCTGGCCCTCGCCGTCGCCGGTTCCCTGCACACCCCGACGGCTCCGGCCCGGGCGCCGGAGCTGGCGACCGCCCGCCCGCGCACGGGTCGCCGGACCGCCGCCGCCCGCGGCCGTCGCGGGACCGTACGCGGCTGAGAAAGCCGAGAATCATGCGAGGCTGAAGGCGTTCAGCCGCTCAGTCCCCTGTCCCACCGCACCCGAGGATCCCGAGCCCATGAGCCCCGCCGATGGCGACCGTGACCCCCAGCGCATCCTGATCGTCGACGACGAGCCGGCGGTGCGCGAAGCACTTCAGCGCAGCCTCGCCTTCGAGGGGTACGACACCGAGGTCGCGGTCGACGGCGCGGACGCCCTGGAGAAGGCCACCGCCTACCGGCCCGACCTCGTGGTCCTCGACATCCAGATGCCCCGCATGGACGGCCTGACCGCGGCCCGCCGCATCCGGGGCGCCGGTGACACCACACCGATCCTCATGCTGACGGCCCGCGACACGGTCGGCGACCGCGTCACCGGGCTGGACGCCGGGGCCGACGACTACCTGGTCAAACCCTTCGAACTGGACGAACTCTTCGCCCGGGTCCGCGCGCTGCTGCGCCGCAGCTCGTACGCGGCGGCGGCCGGTGCGGGCCAGGTGGAGGAGGACGAGGCACTGACCTTCGCCGACCTGCGCATGGATCTCGCTACGCGGGAGGTCACGCGGGGTGGGCGGCCGGTGGAACTGACCCGTACGGAGTTCACGCTGCTGGAGATGTTCATGGCGCATCCGCGCCAGGTCCTCACCCGGGAGCAGATCCTGAAGGCGGTGTGGGGCTTCGACTTCGAGCCCTCGTCCAACTCCCTCGACGTGTACGTCATGTATCTGCGCCGCAAGACCGAGGCGGGTGGTGAGCCGCGGCTCGTGCACACGGTTCGGGGCGTGGGGTACGTGCTGCGGCAGGGTGGGGCGGAGTGAGGAAGGTACTGCGCCGCTTCCGGTCGCTGCCGATCCGCTCCCGGCTGGCGATGCTGGTGGCGGCGGCGGTGGCGTTCGCGGTGGCGGCGGTTTCGGTGACTTGTTGGTTCATTGTGCAGGGGCGGCTGTACGACCAGGTGAACGACGACCTGGAGCAGGCCGCGCGGATGAAGCCCGGTCAGTGGATGGAGTTGCAGAACGCGCTCACCAACTGCACCGAGTCCCCGGAGACCACGAAGCCTTTCCGGAACCTGTACACCCAGGTCGTCAAGGCGGACGGGACGCCCTGTGTCACCGACGACTCCATCGGCGCGATCAAGGTGACCGAGGCCGACAAGGACGTGATCAAGAACGGGCCGTCCAGCGAGGGTGTCATCCACGACGGCACGGCCGAGGACGGAACCCCGGTACGGGTCATCACCGTGCCACAGCCCGCGCAGGACCCCGGGACGGGGGAGCAGTCCTACCTCGCAATCAGCATCGCGGTGTCGCTGGAGGGCACCAAGTCCACCCTCAACGACCTCGCCCTGATCCTCCTCCTCGTCTCCGGCGTAGGAGTGATCGGCGCCGGCGCCGCCGGCCTCGCCGTGGCCCGCGCGGGCCTGCGCCCCGTCGACAAGCTCACCGAGGCCGTCGAACACGTGGCCCGCACCGAGGATCTCAGCGTGCGCATCCCCGTGGAGGACGAGGCCGAGGACGAGATTGCCCGCCTCTCCCGCTCCTTCAACTCCATGACCTCCTCCCTGACCAGCTCCCGCGAGCTACAGCAACAGCTCATCGCGGACGCCGGCCACGAGCTCCGCACCCCCCTCACCTCGCTCCGCACCAACATCGAGCTCCTCACCCGCAGCGAGGAGACCGGCCGCCCGATCCCCGAGGCCGACCGCAAGGCCCTCCTGGCCTCGGTGAAGGCCCAGATGACCGAACTGGCCTCCCTCATAGGGGACTTGCAGGAGCTGTCCCGCTCGGAGGGCCAGCGCGGCGAGCGTGTCCAGGTGATCTCCCTGGAGGACACGGTCGAGGCGGCGCTCCGCCGGGCCCGGCTCCGCGGCCCGGAGCTGACGATCACCGCCGACCTCCAGCCCTGGTGGGTAAGGGCGGAACCGGCCGCCCTGGAGCGCGCGGTGGTCAACATCCTCGACAACGCCGTGAAGTTCAGCCCCGAGGGCGGCACGATCGAGGTCGCCCTGCACGACGGCGTCCTGACCGTCCGCGACCACGGCCCCGGCATCCCCGCCGACGAACTCCCCCATGTCTTCGACCGCTTCTGGCGCTCGCAGAGTGCGCGCGCGTTGCCCGGCTCGGGCCTGGGCCTGTCCATCGTGGCCCGCACGGTCGAGCAGGCGGGCGGCCAGGTCACCCTCTCCCAGGCGGAGGGCGGCGGCACGGTGGCTGCGGTACGGCTGCCGGGGGCGCCCACGGCTCCGCCCGAGGTGCCGTAGGTCGCTCGGGCGGCCGTTCGGCCGAGGGCCGGGTGAAGTGCGGGCTGGATCTCGCCACAGCCGGGGGACCGGCAACCTTTCCGTCAGGCGTGGCGACTGATCCGCGGACCATCCCCCATGGAACGGATCACCCCATGACCGACCACCCAAGCAAGCCCCGCCACCGCAGAAGCACAGGCAAGTCCGCCCTCGCCGTCGGGATCCCCCTCACCCTGGCCGTCGCCGGCGCCCTCGCCTACGGCACCGATCTCGGTCTCCTCGGTGTCGGTGCGCAGCAGAAGGCCTCCGCCGCCACCGCCGCCGCGCCCGCCTGGGCAAGCGCGGTCGCGGATGGGTTCGCCTCCGTCAACTCCCTCGGGCAGAACGGGACTTATGGAGGGCGGGACGGTCAGATCGTGACCGTCAGGACGCAGGCCGAGCTGGAGAAGTACGCGACCGCCGCCGAGCCGTACGTCATCGTCGTGGCCGCCGCCATCAACATGAACCCGGTCGGGAAAGAGATCAAGGTCCAGTCGGACAAGACCATCGTGGGGTCCGGGACGTCCGGGCACATCGTCGGCGGTGGGTTCTTCCTCGGGGCCGGTGTGCACAACGTGATCATCCGGAACCTCACCATCCGGGACGCGTACCAGGGCGTGTGGAACGACAAGGACCATGACTTCGATGCCGTTCAGATGGACGGCGCGCATCACGTGTGGATCGACCACAACGATCTGCGGCACATGGCCGACGGCCTCATCGACGTCCGCAAGGACAGCACGAACGTGACCGTGTCCTGGAACAAACTGAGCGACGACAACAAGGCCTTCGGGATCGGGTGGACGGACAACGTCGTCACCGACATCACGATCCACCACAACTGGATCCGCGAGACCGAGCAGCGCAACCCCTCCACCGACAACGCCGCCCACGCGCACCTCTACAACAACTTCCTGGAGGACGTGGCCGGCACCGACATCAAGTCGTCGTACGGCAACTACTCGCGCGGGAAGACGGCGATGGTCCTGGAGAACTCCTACTTCCAGGGCATGAACAACCCCGTCATCAAGGACTCCACCGCCACCCTCGTCCAGCGCGGCAACGTCTTCTCGGGCACCAGCGGCCGTAACGAGAGCGGCGGCACCGCCTTCGATCCGAAGGCGTACTACTCGTACTCCCTGGACGCGGCGGCCGGGGTTCCCGCGCTGCTCAAGTCCGGTGCCGGACCGCGCAGTTCCATCGGTACGACGGTGGCCGCCAAGGCCGCCGCGACCACCCTCACCGTCGCCAAGGACGGCAGCGGGCAGTACACGACCGTGCAGGCGGCCGTGGACGCCGTACCGGCGAGCAACGCCTCGCGGGTCGTCATCGCCGTCAAGCCGGGCACGTACCGCGAGACGGTGAAGGTGCCCGCGAACAAGCCGCACATCACCCTCCAGGGGACCGGCGGCAGCCGTAGGGACACCGCCATCGTCTACAACAACGCGGCCGGTACGCCGAAGCCCGGTGGCGGCACATACGGCACCTCCGGCAGCGCCACCGTCGCCGTCGAGGCCGATGACTTCCAGGCCCGTAACCTGACGATCTCCAACGACTTCGACGAGAAGGCGAACCAGAGCCTGAGCGGTCATCAGGCCGTGGCCCTGCGCACCGCGGCCGACAAGGTGTTCCTCGACGGCGTCATCGTCGACGGCGACCAGGACACCCTGCTGCTCGACACGGCCGCGAAGGACAGGCTCGGCCGGGTCTATGTCGCGAACTCCTACGTCATGGGCAACGTCGACTTCATCTTCGGCCGGGCCTCGGCGGTGATCGACCGTTCCGTCATCACGTTGAAGAAGCGCTGGGACGGCAGCTCGCTCGGCTATGTCACCGCGCCCAGCACACCCGCCGACCGCAAGGGCATCCTGATCGCCAACTCGGCCGTGAGCGGCGACGTCTCCGCGTCGAGCTTCTTCCTCGGCCGCCCCTGGCACGCGGGCGGTGACGCGGCCCTCGACCCCCAGACGACGGTCCGCAACACCACCCTCGGCGCGGCGGTCAAAGCCACGCCCTGGTCCGACATGAGCGGCTTCTCCTGGAAGGACGACCGCTTCGCCGAGTACAGGAACTCCGGCCCCGGGGCCGGTTCGGCGAGCTCCGACCGGCCCCAGCTGACCGACGCGCAGGCGACGGGGCAGGAGGTCGCGGACTGGCTCGGGAACTGGACGCCCACGGCCTCCTGAGGAGCCGCGGTGGTGCGGAAGGTCAAGACGGACGCGGGCGAACACCAAGAGCAGACCAACGGTCGATCATGAGTTCCCCGCGTCCGGCCATGATTCAGCAACGTGAACAGATGTATGAAGTCTCGAGCGTACGTTCCCAGGCGTGAACGCTGATAGATCAGTCGGCGCCGAGCCGACCGCAGCATCCGCCCACACGCGGTTCGCCCTCCCCTCTCCCGCCCGCCGCGCACTCCTGCGGGCCGGGCTGACCGGGGCCGCGGCACTGGGGGCCACCGCCGCCCTCGGCACCGCCCCCGCCTCCGCCACCCCCACGACCACCGCCCGGCACCGGCCGGGCACCCCCGACGAAGCCCTGCGTGAGCTCGCCGCGGGCAACCGGCGCTGGCGCACCTTCCGCCAGCGGCATCCGAACGAATCGCCCGCCGTACGACAGAGTCTGACGTCCAGTCAGCATCCGTTCGCCGTCGTCCTCGGCTGCATCGACTCGCGCGTACCGCCGGAGCTGGTCTTCGACCAGGGCCTCGGTGACCTGATGACCGTGCGCTCCGCGGGCGAGGTGCTGGACGAGGCCGTGCTCGGCAGCGTCGCCTACGGTGTGCTCGAACTGGACATCCCGCTGGTGCTGGTGCTCGGGCACCAGTCGTGCGGTGCCGTGAAGGCCGCCGTCGCCGCGGACGAGAGCGGCGAGCGGTTGCCGGCGCACATCCAGTACATCGCCGACCGAATAGCCCCGAACATAGACCGCACGAAGGAGGGGGACGCCCGCGTCGACTCGACCATCGACGTCAACGTCCGGGCCGTCCGCGCCGCCCTCGCCGCCGAGCCGGACCTCGCCGCGAAGATCGCCACCGGTGAACTCGCCGTCGCCGGCGCCCGCTACGAGCTGACCGACCAGCGCGTCCACCGCCTGGCCTGACACCCGCGCGTGAGCGGGTACGGGACCGGTCCTTCCGGACTGACGGCGGCCCCGTACCCGTACCCGCTCACATCCTCAGCACCAGCGTGTCCTCGGGCGCCGGTCCCGCGAGATGCGCGTACGTCCCCCGCCGCGCCACCAGTTCCGCGTGCGTCCCCGCCTCCACCAGCCGGCCGTCGTCCACGACCAGCACCCGGTCCGCGTCCGGCGCCAGGCTCAGGTCGTGGGTGATCAGGATCGTCGTACGGCCGGACATCAGGCGCCGCAGGGGCTGTACGACCTGGCGGGCGGCCACCGAGTCGAGGCCGGCCGTGGGTTCGTCCAGGACCAGGACGGGCGCGGCGCGCAGCATCGCACGGGCGATCGTGATCCGCTTCAGCTGGCCGCCGGACAGGGCCGCCGTGCCGGGGGCGATGGGGGTGCCGTACCCCTCGGGGAGCGCGGCGATGAAGTCGTGGGCCGCCGCCGCGCGCGCCGCCCGCTCGATGTCCGCCTCGCTCGCGCCGGGGCGGCCGCACTCGATGTTGTCGCGAAGGGTGCCGTTGAGGATCAGCGTCTCCTGGGGCAGCAGGGCGACGTTGTCGCGCAGGAACTCCAGTCCGAGGTGCGGCAGCGGTACGCCGTCCAGGGTGATCACGCCCGATACCGGGTCGTAGAAGCGGGTGAGGAGCTTGGCCGTCGTCGACTTGCCCGCGCCGGACGGGCCCGTGACGACGATCAGCTCGCCGGGGCCCGCCGTGAAGGTCAGGTCGCGCAGCGACTCCCTGGCCGCCCCGGGGTAGGCGAAGGACACTCCGTGGAAGCCGACCCAGCCCCTGACCGGCCACTTCGCCACCGGCTCGGCGGGGTCGGCGACGGCCGGCTCGGCGTCCAGGATCTCGCCCAGGCGCTGGGCGCCGGCGGTGGCGGCGGTGAGGGTGAGGCCGAGTTGGCCGAGATTGCGGATCGGCGGGTAGAGGTGGCCGACGAAGGCGGCGAAGGCGAGGAGTTGGCCGAGGGTCATGCGGTCGGCCGAGATCTCCCACACGCCGAGGCCGATGACGGCCAGCACACAGATCGTCTCGACGACCTCGACGAACTGCTCGTACATCTCACTGAGCCGCGCACCGCGCACCGACGCCTTCATCCAGGCGCGTGCCTCACGGTCGAGCAGCTTCTCCTCGGCGCGACGGCGGTTGTACGCCTGGGTGAGCACGACGTTGCCCAGTGACTCCGCCACCACCGAGGTGATCCCGCCGTCGGCGACCCGCTCGTCCTGCGAGGCGGTGCGGATACGGCTGGAGAAGCGGCGGGCGGCCAGCAGGAACAGGGGCGCGAGCACAAACGTGGCGAGGGCCAGGTCCCAGCGCAGATACAGGGCCGTCGCCGAGTAGAAGAGCGCCGAGAACACCGCCGCGACCGTGCCGGCCACACCCGAGACGACCATCTCCTCGATGGCCTCGACGTCCCCGGTGAGCCGCTCGACCAGGTCGCCCTGCCGGTGCTGCTGGAAGAAGTGCGGCGGCATGTCCTGCACGTGCCGGAACACCTTCGCGCGCAGCCGCAGCACAAATCTCTCGGCGGTCCAGGTGGCCAGCGAGTTGCCGAGGTAGCCGACGAGCGCACCCAGCGCGGCGACGCCCAGCCAGGCCGCCGCCGGACCCCAGAACGCCGACACCGAACCGGCCTTCAGCGCGTGGTCGGTGAGTTCGGCGAACAGCAGGATCGAAGCGGTCTCGGCCAGCGCGGCCACCACCACACAGGCCACGATGACGGCCAGCCACCTGCGGTCCCCGCGGGTCAGCGGCCAGAACCGGCGGAAGGCCGTACGCACTTCCCTCATGCTCGAGCCCCTTTCATGCTCAAGTCCTTTTCGCGGTCATGTCCCTTTCCCGGACATGACGGAGGCGGGGCCCCGGAGCCCGAGCGCTCCGGTGACCCCGCCTCGTCCGCCGGCGTCAGCCCTTGTGCGCGACCGGGCGTCGCTTCGGCGCGGCCTTCTTCGCGGGAGCCTTCCTCCTGGGCGCCGGGGCGGGCTTGCCGGACTTCTTGACGGGGGCGATCCTGTGGAAGCTCATGGCTAATTCCTCTCCAATTCGCAGGGCTTTTTACAGCTCGCTCATATGTCGCCGTACTACTGCGGGATCAGCACTTACCGGATACCGGGCGCCGCTTCGGAGTCTGCTTCTTCTTCGGCTCCGGGGCCGGGGCAGCGGGCTTGCGCGTCTTCTTGACCGGGGCGACCTTGTGGAAGCTCATCATGTTCTCCTTCGTTTCGGTGCCGATCGCTTTCGTCGTTCGCTTTCGACATGGAAAACATTACGGGACCCCGAACCCGAAAATCGCCAATTCCGCTGAGACCTCTATTAATTGCGCCTGAGAGGGTTTTTCAGAGGATTCCCGGAACCAATCCGCGCCTTACACAGAATTCATTACGGACGTCCCACCGCCAGATCCGACCCTTCCAGCCGCACCCTGATCCCGTCCTTCTCCACCCGCACGTCCCGCAGCCGCAGTTGCCCGCTCGGCGGCTCGGGCAGGCGGAAGGCCAGGGAGAGCCGGTCGACGAGGACCGGGCGGGTGAGGCGGGGCAGAGCGTCGAGGAGGGCGGGGTCGAAGCCCAGGAGGGACAGGAGCCGGGGGTGGTCCAGGGCCAGGTCGATGAGGTTCAGACGCATGGCCTGGCGGACGAAGCGGGGGGTGCCGATCAGGTCGGTCAGCTTGGACTCGTTGCGCAGAGCCTCGCGGACCACGTGGTCGGGCACTCCCAGGCGCCGTACCACCGACGGGATGGACAGCAGCGCCTTCGCCTTGCGGGTCTCGTGCGCGAGCCGGGCCGCCGACACCCGGCTCAGGTGCAGGCCCTGGGCCGCACGGGCACCGGGGCGGTATGTGGCCAGGTCTCCTATGTCCAGACGCATACCGCCGATGTGGGTGGCGATGCCGCGGTCGCCGTCGCGCAGGATGCGGGCCTCGGCGCGCAGCCGGAGGTCGTGCCCGGCGACCGGCAGGGTGCCGCGCGCCCGGACGCGGTCACGGCCCTCTCCGGTGAACGTCACCTGGGAGGCGCCGAGTTCACGGTTCAGGTCGGCGAAGGAGAGCAGGACGTCGCCCTCCAGACGGGGGACGTCGGCGCCGCGCACCGAGACGGGACCGTCGGTGTCCAGCCGCACGTCTCTCGCCGTCGCGGTCACCTGGGCCAGCGAAACCCGGGCGGCGGCCACGTCGGGGACGGTCACCTTGACCGAGTCCAGCCGCTCGTCGGCGAGTTGGGTGAGGAAGGGGAAGCCGCCGATCTCCACCTCGGGAGCGGCCGAGAGGTGCAGCCGGGTCTTGAGATCGTCCGCCGCTCTGCGCTCGGCGTAGAGGAGGGCCCAGCGGTCGGCGAGGCCGAGGAAGGCGGCGAGGACGACGAGACCGACCACGGCCTTCATCGCGAACGGCAGGCCCGCCAGCCGGCCGCGCCGCTTGCGCCGGCCGTTGCGGCGGTGGTTGGGCGGGGCCCAGGGATCGTCCTGGGCCTCCGCCACTTCTGTGTCCTCGACGAGGAATTCATCCAGCGGACCTCGGTCCAGACTGCCGAGTTCTTCGTAGGGGTTTGCATAGGGATGCGCCGTTATGTGGTGGGGGGAACGCATCGGCCCATCCGACCATGCGCACGCCCCCCCACCCGCAACCTCTACCGGAGGTTTGCGATCTAGTTCACGCCACTTCACGAAGTACTGCGTTGAACTACCGCGCTGAACTACTGCACGACGGTGATCCGGTTCGCCGCCGGCGGGGCGATCGGGTTCGTGGCCGAGGAGTTGGCCGTCAGGTACTTCTCCAGCACCGTCAGGTCGTCCGTGCCCACCAGGTCGTTGGTGCCCTGGCCCAGCGTCGGGAAGCCGTCGCCGCCGCCCGCGAGGAAGTTGTTCATCGCGACGCGGTAGGTGGCCGTCGGGTCGATGGCCGCACCGTTCAGCTTGATCGAGTCCGTCACCACACGGTCCGCGCCCGACTTCGTCAGGTCCAGCGTGTACGTCAGGCCCGAGGAGATCTGCAGGACCTTCGGCGAGGCCGCGTTCGTGCCGCTCACCTGCTCCTTCAGCACCTGGATCAGCTGTGCGCCGGTGAGGTCCTGGAGGTTCAGGGTGTTGGAGAACGGCTGCACCGTGAAGCCCTCGGCGTAGGTCACCACGCCGTCGCCCTCGGCGCCCTTGGCCGCGAAGGTCAGCGGCGCCCGGATGCCGCCGGGGTTCATCAGCGCCAGGTCCGTCTCCGGGTCCAGCTCCTTGCCGTACGCCAGCTGCGCGTCGGCGATCAGGTCGCCGAGCGGGGACTCGGTGCCGGTGCTCGGGATGTCGGCGGATATGTGGCCGATCGCGCGGTTGCCGATGGGCGCCGCGAGGGTGTTCCACTGCGAGATCAGCGAGGTCATGTCGGGCGCCTTGGCGACGTCCCGGGTGACCACGTGGTTCGCGGACTTCACGGCCGTACGCGCGATGTCGCCGGTGAAGCGGTCGTACGTCAGCGTGGTGTCGGTGTAGAGCCGGCCGAAGGACGCGGCCGAGGTGACCATGCGGGGCTTGCCCGACGGGTCCGGGATCGTGCAGACGTAGGCCGCGTGCGTGTGGCCCGTCACCAGCGCGTCCACGGACGGCGTGATGTTCTTGGCGATGTCGGCGATCGGGCCGGAGATGCCGTCGCCCGCGCCCGGGGAGTCGCAGTTGTAGTTGTACGCGCCCGAGGCCGGGAGGCCGCCCTCGTGGATCAGCGCGACGATCGACTTCACGCCCTGGCGCTGGAGCACCTTGGCGTACTTGTTGATCGTCTCGACCTCGTCCTTGAACTTCAGACCCTTGACGCCCTCGGCGGAGACGACGCCCGGGGTGTCCTCCAGGGTCACGCCGATGAAGCCGACCTTGACGTCCCGCTTCTTCCACACCCAGTAGGGCTTGAGGATCGGCTTGCCGGTCTTCTCGTTGAGGACGTTCGCGGCGAGGTAGGGGAAGTCGGCGCCCTCGAACTCCTTGTCCGTGTAGCAGCCGGCCGTCGGGTGGCAGCCGCCGTTCTGCAGGCGGGCCAGTTCCTTCGGGCCCTCGTCGAACTCGTGGTTGCCGACCGAGGTGACGTCCAGGTCGAGCTTGTTCAGCGCGTCGATGGTGGGCTCGTCGTGGAAGAGGCCCGAGATCAGCGGCGAGGCGCCGACCATGTCGCCGCCGGCCGCGGTGATGGAGTACTTCTCGCCCTCGCGGGCCTGGCGCAGGTGGGTGGCGAGGTACTCCACGCCGCCCGCGTCGATGGTCTTCGTCGTGCCGTCCGCCTGGAGCTCGGTGACCCGGCCGGAGGAGCCGGCCGGCGGCTCCAGATTGCCGTGCAGGTCGTTGAAGGACAGCAGCTGGACGTCCTGGTAGCGGTTGTAGTGGTGACCGCCGTGCTTCTGTGAGCTCTCCCCCGCCGACGCCGTCGCGGGAATCGCCGCGGCCAGCGCGCCCGCGGTGGCGAGCGCGGCGGCGCCCGCGACGAGTGCGTGCGTACGGCGTCTGCGGTGCTGGTGGGATGTGGCTGACATCCGCCCCCCTGTGGGTCGTAAGTGACATGGCCCCGTCGGGCGGTCAGCCTAGAGTCAACGCGCGTAGCGCGACAGGGGGTTCGTGGTTACAGCCTGGTTGCTTCTGAGGGTGCCGCCGACCTTGATTCCGTGCCGGGACATTGCCGGTGCCGCCCCTTACCCTCGTACGCATGACCAGCGACGACACCGCACATCCGCTCCCCGTCCGTTCCATCGAGACCTACTCCGCGCTCTCCCCCGAGCTGACCGAGGCCGTACTGGAGCTGCTGGCGGATGCCGCCCGGAACGACGGGCAGCAGGCGGTGTCCGAGCAGGGCCGGCTGCAACTGCGCGGCGGCGAGCGCGAGGGTGTCTCGCATCTGCTGCTGAATGTCGCCGGTGAACTCGTCGGCTACGCCCAGTTGGAGGACACCGACCCGGTGGAGGCACCGGCCGCCGAACTCGTCGTCCACCCCTCGCACCGCGGCCACGGCCACGGCCGCGCGCTGGGCTCGGCCCTGCTCGCCGCGTCCGGCAAGCGGCTGCGGGTGTGGGCCCACGGCGGCCACTCCGCCGCCCGCCATCTCTCCCAGGTGCTCGGCCTCACCCTGTTCCGCGAACTGCGCCAGATGCGCCGCCAGCTGGCGGATCTGAACCTGCCGGACCCGGTGCTCCCCGAGGGCGTCACGGTCCGCACCTTCGTGCCCGGCCAGGACGACACGGCCTGGCTCGCGGTGAACGCCGCCGCCTTCGCCCACCACCCCGAGCAGGGCTCCCTGACCCAGCGCGACCTCGACGACCGCAAGGCCGAGCCGTGGTTCGACGCGGCCGGGTTCTTCCTCGCCGAGCGGGGCGGCGATCTGATCGGCTTCCACTGGACGAAGGTCCACGCGGAGCAGGGGCTCGGCGAGGTGTACGTCCTCGGCGTGCGACCGGGCGCGCAGGGCGGCGGCCTGGGCAAGGCCCTGACGACGATCGGGCTGCGGCATCTGGCGGCCCAGGGGCTGCCGACGGCGATGCTCTACGTCGACGCGGACAACAAGGCGGCGGTGTCGGTGTACGAGCGGCTGGGGTTCACGACGTACGAGACGGACCTGATGTACCGCACGGAGACCTGATACCCGGTACAGATACCCGACATAACTCCTGTAAGGGGCGGCGATCTTGACGCCGCCCCTTTCTTTGCACCACCCTTTCACTACTCAATTAGTGAAAGGGTGGTGGAACGGATGGTCGACTACCGCATCGACCGGCGCTCCGGCGTCGCCACCTACGTGCAGATCGTCCAGCAGACCAAACAGGCCCTGCGCCTGGGCCTGTTGGAACCGGGCGACAAGCTGCCGACGGCCCGCGAGGTCGTCGAGGCGACCGCCATCAACCCCAACACCGTGCTCAAGGCCTACCGCGAACTGGAACGCGAGGGCCTGGTCGAGGCACGGCGAGGGCTGGGCACGTTCGTGCGGCGCGGGCTGAACACCGCGCCGGCCGACTCGCCACTGCGCGCCGAACTGGACGCGTGGGCCCTGCGGGCCCGCGAGGCCGGGCTGGACCGCGACGACGTGGACGCTCTCTTCACTTCGGTACTGGAAACGCACTTCAAGGGGGACGAGTCATGACCGAGACCGCCATGGAGGCGGCCGCGCTGGGCAGGACGTTCGGGCGACGGCGCAAGGCGGCACTGGACGGGTGCGCCTTCCGGTTGCCTGCGGGCAGCGTGTGCGCCGTCGTCGGGCCGAACGGCGCCGGCAAGTCGACCCTGCTCTCGCTCGCCGCCGGGCTGCTGCGCCCCACCGAGGGCACGATCACCGTCCTCGGTGGGGCCCCGGCGACGGTGCGCGAGCGACTCGCGTACGTCGCCCAGGACAAGCCCCTGCACCCGCAGCTCACCGTCACCGACACCCTGCGCTTCGGCCTCGAGCTGAACCCCGGCCGCTGGGACGCGAAGGTCGCCCAGCGGATCGTCGACGAGGGCGAACTCGACCCGGACGCCAAGATCCGCACCCTCTCCGGCGGCCAGCGCACCCGCGTCGCGCTCGCCCTCGCCCTCGGCAAGCGCCCCGAACTGCTGCTGCTGGACGAGCCGATGGCCGACCTCGACCCACTGGCCCGGCATCAACTGATGGCCACGCTCATGGCCGACGCCGCCGAGCACGGAACCACGGTTGTCATGTCCTCGCACGTCGTGGCCGAGCTGGACGGCGCCTGCGACCACCTCCTGCTGCTCGGCGCCGGCCGCGTCCGTCTCTCCGGACCGCTGGACGAGGTGCTCGCCGCACACCGGCTCGTCACCGGCCGGGCCGACGCGTCCCTGGACCCGCACACCGTGATCGAGTCCCGCACCACGGGCCGTCAACTCACCGCCCTCGTACGGCCGAACGGCCCCCTCGACAACGCCTGGCAGAGCACCACCCCGACCCTGGAGGAGCTGGTCCTCGCCCACCTGCGCGATCCCCAGGCCCCGGCCCTCCGCCTCGACGACGTACGGGAGGCCGCGGTATGACCGCCGTGACGACCATCGAGACGTCCACCGCCGCCGCCGCGCCCTCCCGGGGCCCGCGCGGTCTGCTCTGGACGATGCTGCGGGTGCACCGCTCGGCACTGTGGTTCTGGGTGCTGCTGGCCGCCTTCGGCGCGGGAACGCTGCTGTGGGCGTACGGCCCGGGCTCGGACGCCGCCTGGGCCGCGTTCCACAAGATGGGGTGCGACTCGGGGCAGCCGGTCCTGGGCTGCGACGACGTCGGCCCCGCCACCACCCGCTACGACACCGCCGGCGGCCTCGGCGCCGGAGTGCTCGGCCTCGTCCCGTTCCTCGCCGCGGCCTGGGCGGGCGCGGCGCTGATCGGGCGCGAACTGGAGAACGGCACGGCCCAGTTGGCGTGGACGCAGTCCGTCACCCCGGCCCGCTGGCTGGCCGCCAAGCTCGCCGTCCCGGCCGCCCTGCTCACCGCCGGCACGCTCGTGCTCACGCTGCTGCACCGCCTGATGTGGTCGGCGGACGGTCCGCTGCGCGCGGCGACGGGCTCGCGGGACTGGTTCCAGGGCACCACCTTCGAGGCCAACGGCACCCTCGCCACCGCCTACGCCCTGCTCGGCCTCGCCGTCGGCGTCCTCGCCGGCCTGCTCCAGCGCCGCGCCCTGCCCGCGCTCGGCACGGCGGTCCTCGGCATGGCCATCCTCTCGAGCGCGATCGTCTCCCTGCGCCCGCACCTGTGGCCGGTGGAGACGCTCGTGAACAAGCACGAGTACCCCGAGTACATCGGCATGGTCCTCGGCGACGGCGCGCTCACCTCCACCGGCGCCCGCGTCCCGGACCCCATCTGCGTCGACGACGCCAAGTGCCTCGCCGACCACGACATCGTCGGCTTCTACCGCGACTACCACCCCTCGTCCCACTTCTGGCCCCTTCAGCTGGTGGAGACGGGCATCGTCCTCGCGGTGGCGGCCCTGGCGGTGCTGATCGCCTTCCGGCTGCTGAAGCGCCGTACCGGAGCCGCCGTATGACCGCCACACTCACCGCGACGACGGCCCCCGCCGGCCGGCGGTCAGCGCGTCCGCGCGGGCTGACCTGGAGCGTTCTGCGGCTGCACCGCACGGCGCTGGTCTTCTGGGGCCTGGCGCTGACCGGCGCCGTGGCCGTGCTGGTCTGGATGTACGCCATCGGCGACGAGGCCCGCCGGGGCGACGTCCCGTGTGTCACGCCGGCCCGTGACGGCTTCTCCGGCTGCGCGGGCATCGAGTCGATGACCGTCGACGACGTCTACTCCAGCTGGATGGAGCTGGTGACCACCGCCCAGGCCTACGCGATCTTCCCGGTGGCCGTCTGGGCAGGCGCCGCACTCGTCGGACGCGAGCTGGAGAGCGGCACCGCACGGCTGGCCTGGACCCAGTCGGTCACGCCGGCCCGCTGGCTGGCCGCCAAGCTCGCCGTGCCGGCCGCCCTGCTCACCGCCGGCACCGCCGTGGTCGTACCGCTGCTCCGGTGGGCACGGCAGGCCGGCGACCCCGCCCTGGCCGGGGAGTGGTACTACCCGGACGTCTTCGTCGCCATCGGGCCCACCGCCGTCGCGTACCCCTTGGCGGGCCTCGCCCTCGGCGCGCTCGCCGGGCTGCTGCTGCGCCGGGCCCTGCCCGCCGCCGGGGTGGCCTTCGCGGCCGTGCTCGTCCTCTACCTCGCGATGGAACGCCTCCGCGAGGACCTCTGGCCCAAGGTCACCCGCACCGGGACCGGTGACCTCTCGCCGCCCCCCTCGACCTTGGTCGCGGACTGGCACGCCTCGACCGCGGACGGCGTCCGGCACATCCGGATGACGTACCACCCCCCGTCCCACTTCTGGCCGCTCCAGTACGTCGAGACCGGCCTCCTTCTCGCCCTGACCGCCGCCGCGGCGCTCACCGCCTTCGCGGTACTGCGCCGCCGCACCCCCTGAGAACCGAACGCACGTCCCTCCGCGGGGGGAGGGACGTGCGGTCTGGACAGATGTCCGGACACGTAGACGTCCGCGAGCCGCCCCCCGCTATCCCACACGCCATGTCTCCGTAACCATTGGTTCAGACGGACTTGCGACCCTCGGCCAATGACCGCCGCCGTGCCAGAGCCTTCGCCGCCCCCGGAGGGGAACGCGAGGAACGGGGACGCACGACGCCTCCCCGCGACGCTCCCACCTGCGCGCTCCGACGCGCCCATAAGCCGCGAGGCGCGGAACAATGGGCATATGAGCCAGTCCAGGAACGCCCAGTCAAAGGTCCAGCACGAGCAGCCCTCCGTGGGCTCCATCGCGGCACACCGACCGCACACGGTCACCTCGGCAGTGGTCTCCGAACTGGAACCGGACATCGACGCCGACCTCGACGCGTACGAGGTCTCCGAGATCGACGGCGTCCAGCTGCCCCAGGGCCGCTTCCTGGACCGGGAGCGCAGCTGGCTCGCGTTCAACGAACGTGTCCTCGAACTCGCCGAGGATCCGAACACCCCGCTCCTGGAGCGGGCGAACTTCCTGGCGATCTTCGCGAGCAACCTGGACGAGTTCTTCATGGTCCGGGTGGCCGGACTGAAGCGCCGTATCGCGACCGGTGTCGCCACCCGGTCCGCGTCCGGCCTCCAGCCCCGCGAGGTCCTGGAGATGATCTGGGCCCGCTCCCGCGAGCTGATGGCCCGGCACGCCGCCTGCTACCACGAGGACGTCGCCCCCGCGCTCGCGGAGGAGAGCATCCACCTGGTCCGCTGGAACGAGCTGACGGAGAAGGAGCAGGCCCGCCTGTTCACCCTGTTCCGGCATCAGATCTTCCCGGTCCTGACCCCGCTGGCGGTCGACCCGGCGCACCCGTTCCCGTACATCTCCGGCCTGTCGCTGAACCTGGCCGTACGGGTCCGCAACCCCGTCTCCGGCACGCCGCACTTCGCCCGCGTCAAGGTGCCGCCGCTGCTCTCCCGCTTCCTGGAATCCTCCCCGGGCCGGTTCGTCCCGCTGGAGGACGTGATCGGGGCGCACCTGGAGGAGCTGTTCCCGGGCATGGAGGTGCTGGAGCACCACGCCTTCCGGGTCACCCGCAACGAAGACCTGGAGGTCGAGGAGGACGACGCCGAGAACCTCCTCCAGGCCCTGGAGAAGGAGCTCATGCGGCGCCGCTTCGGGCCGCCGGTGCGCCTGGAGGTCGAGGAGAACATCAACCAGGAGGTCCTGGACCTGCTGGTGCGCGAGCTGAAGATCAGCGAGGCCGAGGTCTACCCGCTCACCGGCCCCCTGGACCTCACCGGCCTCTTCCGCATCGCCTCCATCGACCGGCCCGAGCTGAAGTACCCGAAGTTCGTCGCGGGCACCCATCGCGATCTCGCCGAGGTCGAGTCGGCGTCCGCGCCGGACATCTTCGGCGCCCTGCGCAACCGGGACGTGCTGCTGCACCACCCGTACGACTCGTTCTCCACCTCCGTGCAGGCCTTCCTTGAGCAGGCGGCCGACGACCCGGACGTCCTCGCGATCAAGCAGACCCTGTACCGCACCTCCGGCGACTCCCCGATAGTCAACGCGCTCATCGACGCCGCCGAGGCCGGCAAGCAGGTCCTCGTCCTGGTGGAGATCAAGGCCCGCTTCGACGAGCACGCCAACATCAAGTGGGCGCGCAAGCTGGAGGAGGCCGGCTGCCATGTGGTCTACGGCCTCGTCGGCCTGAAGACCCACTGCAAGCTGTCGCTGGTGGTCCGCCAGGAGGGCGAGACGCTGCGCCGGTACAGCCACGTCGGCACCGGCAACTACCACCCGAAGACGGCACGGCTGTACGAGGACCTGGGTCTGCTGACGGCCGACCCGCAGGTCGGCGCGGACCTGTCCGACCTGTTCAACCGGCTGTCCGGCTACTCGCGCCGGGAGACCTACCGACGGCTGCTGGTCGCCCCCAAGTCCCTGCGCGACGGCCTGATCTCGCGGATCAACAAGGAGGTCCAGCACCACCGTGCCGGGCGTCCCGCCCACATCCGCATCAAGGTCAACTCAATAGTCGACGAGGCGATCATCGACGCCTGCTACGCCGCGTCCCAGGCGGGCGTACCGGTCGACATCTGGGTCCGCGGCATCTGCGCGATCCGCCCGGGCGTGACCGGACTGTCGGAGAACATCCGTGTCCGCTCGGTCCTCGGCCGCTTCCTCGAACACTCCCGGGTCTTCGGCTTCGGCAACGGCGGCGAACCCGAGGTGTGGATCGGCAGCGCCGACATGATGCACCGCAACCTCGACCGCCGTATCGAGGCCCTGGTCAGGGTCACCGACCCGGCCCACCGCGCCGCGCTGAACCGGCTCCTGGAGACCGGTATGTCGGACACCACCGCGTCCTGGCACCTGGGCCCGGACGGCGAGTGGACCCGGCACGCTACGGACGCGGAAGGCCAGCCCCTGCGCAACGTCCAGGAGATGCTCATAGACGCCCGGAGGCGCCGGCGTGGCACAGCAACACCTTGATCCGACGGACCCCACGACCCAGGTCGTGTCAGGGGACGCCCTCGCGGGCTACCTGCGCGCCCAGGCCACGGAGTTCCTCCGCGCCCTGCGCCTGCACCGGGAGACCGGTGGCGACGCGGGTACCCCCGCTCGAACGAAGTCGCGCGCGGGGGACGACGGCTCGGGGGAGTCCGTCGACGCAGCACGGGCGCTACGGCGCTCGGCCCGCCGTATCAGCGCCAGCCTGCACACGTTCCGTCCGCTGCTGGACGCCGACTGGTCGGAGGCCATCCGCCCCGAACTGGCCTGGCTGTCGGGCACCCTGGCACTGGAGCACGCCTGCGCGGCCCGCCTGGAACGCCTGCTGCTGGCGCTGCACCGGCTGTCCGGAGCGACGGTGCTGCCTTCGCAGACGGGCGTGCCCGGCATGCCCGGGGCGGCATCCGGCGCGCAGAAAGCGGCGGCGGGCGACACCGGCCCGCCGACCCACCCGGCGGCCACCCCGGAACGCGGCAACCTCACGGTGGGCGCGGCCAAAGCGGGCGCCCTCCTCGAACGCCAGCTGACCCTGGCCCGGACCCGGGCCCACTCGACGGCCCTCCAGGCCCTCGGGAGCAGCCGCTTCCACGCCGTCGCCGACAGCATCGCCGTACTGGCCAGCGAGGTCCCCCTCACCCCGGCCGCGGCCACCGCCGATCTGCGCCCCCTCGCGGCCGCCGCCCAGGAGCGGCTCACCGACGCGGTGGCGGCGCTCCCGCTGGTGACCGCGGGCAGCCCGTACAACGCCGAGGCCCTGATCCACGGCCTGTCCCCGGACCCGGCCCCGCATCCGCAGGACGCCCCCTGGCACCAGGTCCGCCTGCTGCTGCGGCTGCACCGCTACGCCCGTGAGGTCCTCTACAGCGACAACGCCCCGGTGGACGTACGGCTCCTCGCGGCCGGCCAGTCCCTCAACCGGCACCGCGACGCCTCCGAGGCGGCGGCCGCCGCGGCACAGGCGGCCCGCACCCCGCGGATCGCCCCGGCGACGGCGTACGCCCTCGGCGTGCTGCACGCCGACCAGCGGCACGAGGTGGAGGCGGCGCGGTTCGCGTTCCAGCAGTCCTGGCAGATGCAGACAGTGGGCACGCCCTAGCAACCCCCAGCTCCAGGTACTCCCGCGAAGGAGGCAGACCCACGGTGACTGACGCGAACGACCTCACGGTCCAAGCGGCCGGCTGCGTCCTGTGGCGCCGTTCGCCGGTAGACGGTGAGCTGGAGATATGCCTCGTGCACCGACCGAAGTACGACGACTGGTCCCACCCCAAGGGCAAGCTGAAGCGCGGCGAGGACCCGCTGGCCGGCGCTCTGCGCGAGGTGGCGGAGGAGACCGGCCACTCCGCCGAGCCGGGAGCCGTGCTGCCGACGATGCGGTACATCGCCAACGGCCGCCCCAAGGAGGTCCGCTACTGGGCCGCCGAGGCGGGCCCCGGCACTTTCACGCCCACCGACGAGGTGGACCGCCTGCTGTGGCTGTCCCCGACGGCGGCCCGGATCCGTCTGACCCAACCGAGGGATCGCACTCTCGTGGACGCCCTGTTGCAGTCGCTTCGACTGGCATAGTCCGAATCAACCCCGACAAAGCCTCGGAATACACCCGTGTCCTCAACGTAAGCGTTCCGTTACCTCACCCAGCCGTACCCAGGGGTTCACCCCTCGTTCATTTACGCCCTTCGGCGCCTTCACCTGATCTGCCTAATTTCGGCCCTGCAAGATGACGGACCGCGCCCCGGGGGAGCGTCCGCATCGCCAATTCTCCGCACGCCGCCGAATTTCAGGACGGCGGCTCCTGGAAGGAACACCCTCAAGTGAAGCTTCAGCGCAAGAACCGGCGCGTCCTCGCTCTCGGCGCTCTCGCCGTCTCCGGCGCCCTGGCCCTCACGGCGTGCGGCTCCGACGACACGGGCGAGGCCAACGGCGGAGACTCCACCTCGTCCGCCGCCGCCGGCTCCATCAAGTGCGACGACGCCAAGGGCCAGCTGCTGGCCGACGGCTCTTCCGCGCAGAAGAACGCCATCGACGCCTGGGTCAAGCAGTTCTCGGCCGCCTGCTCCGGCGTCCAGATCAACTACAAGGGCGGCGGCTCCGGCGCCGGTGTCACCGCGTTCAACCAGGGCACGGTCGCCTTCGCGGGCTCGGACTCCGCGCTGAAGCCCGAAGAGGTCACCGAGTCCAAGAAGACCTGCTCCGGCGGCCAGGGCATCGACCTCCCGATGGTCGGCGGCGCCATCGCCCTCGCCTACAACGTCCCGGGTGTCGACAACCTCGTCCTCGACGCGCCGACGATCGCCAAGATCTTCAGCGGCAAGATCAAGACCTGGGACGACGCCGCGATCAAGGCGCTGAACCCCGACGCGAAGCTGCCCAGCACCAAGATCCAGGCGTTCCACCGCTCGGACGAGTCCGGCACCACGGACAACTTCACCAAGTACCTGACGGCCGCCACCGCGGACAACTGGAAGTTCGAGGGCGGCAAGGCGTGGACCGCTCCGGGCGGCCAGGCCGCGTCCGGCTCCTCCGGTGTCGCCCAGGCGGTCAAGCAGACCGCCGGCTCCATCAGCTACATGGAGGAGTCCTACGCCAAGGACCTGACCAGCGTCGCCATCGACACGGGCGCCGCCGAGCCGGTCAAGGCCTCCTCCGAGACCGCCACCGCCGCCATCGCGGACGCCAAGGTCGTCGGCACCGGCAAGGACCTCGCGCTCGAGATCAACTACACGACCAAGGCCGACGGCGCCTACCCGATCACCCTGGTCACGTACGAGATCGTCTGCGACAAGGGCAACAAGCCCGAGACGCTGCCGACCGTCAAGGCGTTCCTGACCTACATCGCCAGCGAGGACGGGCAGGGCATTCTCGCCGAGAACTCCTACGCCCCGATCCCCGACGACATCATCTCCAAGGTCCGCACCACCGTCGCGGGCCTGAGCTGATCTGAGTGTGCGGCCCGGTCCCGCTGAGGACCGGGCCGCACCGTCCGGTGCACCGCCGCCATGGATCCGTATGCCGAATACGGTTCCGCAGACCGGAGAACCCGATGGACATAACCACACGAGACACTCCTCCCCCCGCACCCCAGCCGACCGAGGGCGAGCGCAAGCGCGCCGCCCGCGGCGCCACCCGCCCCGGAGACCGGGTCTTCCTCGGTCTCGCCCGAGGGTCGGGCATCTTCCTGCTCGTGGTCATGGCCGCGATCGCGGCCTTCCTCACCTGGCGGGCCGTCCTCGCCATCAGCGAGGACGACGGCAACTTCCTCACGACCTTCGAGTGGAACACCGGAACGAAGCCGCCGGTCTTCGGTATCGCGGTCCTGGCCTACGGCACGGTCATCTCCTCGATCATCGCCATGGCCATCGCCGTCCCGATCGCCGTCGCCATCGCGCTCTTCATCAGCCACTACGCCCCGCGCAGGCTGGGCGGCCCGGTCGCGTACGTGATCGACCTGCTCGCCGCCGTACCGTCCATCGTGTACGGCCTCTGGGGCGCGCTGATCCTCGTACCGCACATGAACGGCCTGTTCGGCTGGCTGAACGACTACTTCAGCTGGACCGGCATCCTCTCCTGGGACGAGGGCCCGGCCCGCTCGATGCTCACCGTCGGCATCCTGCTCGCGATCATGATCCTGCCGATCATCACGAACGTCAGCCGCGAGGTCTTCAACCAGGTTCCGCGGATGCACGAGGAGGCGGCCCTGGCCCTCGGCGCCACGCGCTGGGAGGTCATCCGCATGTCGGTGCTGCCCTTCGGCCGCTCCGGCGTGATCTCCGCCTCGATGCTCGGCCTCGGCCGCGCGCTCGGCGAGACGATGGCCGTCGCCACCGTCCTCTCCCCGGACTTCCTGATCCACGCCAGCCTGCTGAACGGCGGCGGCGGCACCTTCGCCCAGAACATCGCCGCCAAGTTCCCCGAGGCGGACGAGTTCGGCCGTGACGCGCTGATCGCCTCCGGTCTGGTCCTGTTCGTCATCACCCTGCTGGTCAACGGCGCGGCCCGCGCGATCATCGCCCGCCGCAAGGAGTACTCGGGGGCCAACGCATGAGCCACTCAGCCGCAACCGCCAAGCGCCCCAACTCCCTGCAGGGCGGCCAACTGCCGAAGTGGTCCCCGCTCGCGATCGCCGCGGGTTCGCTCGCCGTCTCCATCGGCCTGAGCCTGGCCACCGGGATCGAGAGCAAGATCCAGTGGGGCCTGATCGCCGCGATCCTCTACATCCTCGGTACGTACGTCATCTCGGCGCGCGTCGAGAACCGGCGCCAGGCCAAGGACCGCATCGCTACCTCGCTGGTCTGGGTCGCCTTCCTGCTCGCCGTGGTACCGCTGGCCTCGCTGATCTGGACGACCGTCGCGCGCGGCGTGAAGGTCCTCGACGGATACTTCCTGAGCCACTCGATGGGCGTCGTCGGCAACTCCGAGCCGGGCGGCGGTGTCTACGCCGCCATCATCGGCACCCTGGAGCAGGTCGGCATCGCCACCCTGATCGCCGCGCCGATCGGTGTGCTCACCGCGATCTACCTGGTGGAGTACGGGCGCGGTGCGCTCGCCCGTGCCGTCACCTTCTTCGTCGACGTGATGACCGGTATCCCGTCGATCGTCGCCGGTCTGTTCATCCTCAGCATCCTGCTCGCCTTCGACATCGAGTTCTCCGGCTTCGCCGGCGCGCTCGCGCTGACGATCCTGATGCTGCCGATCGTGGTCCGCTCCACCGAGGAGATGCTCAAGCTCGTCCCGAACGAGCTGCGTGAGGCATCCTTGGCCCTCGGTGTGCCGAAGTGGCGCACGATCCTGAAGGTGGTCCTGCCGACCGCTCTCGGCGGAATCACCACCGGCATCATGCTGGCCGTGGCCCGTATCGCCGGTGAGACCGCGCCCGTGCTGCTGGTGGTGTTCGGCAACCCGTTCATCAACAACAACCCGTTCGAGGGTCCGCAGGCGTCGCTGCCGCTGTACATCTACCAGCAGTACTCGCTGAGCGCCGGTTCGGACGCGGGCATCGACCGCGCCTGGGCCGCGGCCCTCACCCTGATCGTCTTCGTGATGATCCTGAACCTGGCGGCCCGGGCTCTCGCCCGCTGGAAGGCCCCGAAGACCGGTCGCTGACGCGGCCAAGTGTGAACAGTCAGCGACTCGGATTCGAAAGAAGCAGTGATACCCATGGCCAAGCGAATTGACGTAAGCGGCCTGCACGCCTACTACGGCTCCTTCCGCGCCATCGAGGACATCTCGATGACCGTCGAGCCCCGCTCCGTGACGGCCTTCATCGGCCCGTCCGGCTGCGGCAAGTCCACCTTCCTGCGCACCCTCAACCGCATGCACGAGGTCACCCCCGGCGGCCGCGTCGAGGGCAAGGTCATGCTCGACGACGAGAACCTGTACGGCGCCGGGGTCGACCCGGTGACCGTGCGGCGCGAGGTCGGCATGGTCTTCCAGCGCCCGAACCCGTTCCCGACGATGTCGGTGTACGAGAACGTGGCGGCCGGCCTCAAGCTGATCGGCTCGTACAAGAAGTCCCAGCTCGACGACATCGTCGAGAAGTCCCTCAAGGGCGCCAACCTCTGGAACGAGGTGAAGGACCGCCTGAACAAGCCGGGTTCCGGCCTCTCCGGTGGTCAGCAGCAGCGCCTCTGCATCGCCCGCGCGATCGCGGTCGAGCCCAAGGTCCTGCTCATGGACGAGCCCTGCTCGGCCCTGGACCCGATCTCCACGCTCGCCATCGAGGACCTCATCGGTGAGCTGAAGGAGCGCTTCACGATCGTCATCGTGACGCACAACATGCAGCAGGCGGCCCGTGTCTCGGACCGTACGGCCTTCTTCAACCTCTCCGCCGTCGGCCAGCCCGGCAAGCTGATCGAGATAGACGACACGGAGCGCATCTTCTCCAACCCGTCGGTTCAGGCCACCGAGGACTACATCTCCGGCCGCTTCGGCTGACAGACCCCTCGCGGTGCTGCATGGCGGTGCCACCGCGAGGCAGATAAAGGGCCCGCCCCCCGGCTCCCGGGGGGCGGGCCCCTCTGTGTCTGTGGAGGGTTGGGCGAGACCGGGCCCCCTCACCCCCGCACATGCACCTCCGCATCCGTCCTGGCCAGGCTGCGGGCGCGTCTCGCCGGGCCCCGCCAGCCGCAGGTGCAGTGGGCGGCACAGAAAGGGCCCTTCTCGACCATCGACGTGCGGTGGTCGGAGAGGCCGCCCTGTTTCGTAGGGGAGGTTGGTCCGTCCTGCTTTGCCACAGTGACAACGTTACCCAAGGCAAGTAAGTGCGACTCCTCGGCGTGCGTGACGAGGGCACCTACCCGTCGTTAACCGAAACGACGGGGGGCCCGTGACGGACGTACCGGCTGGGGGTAGGCAGGCGATGACGGAGCGGCAGCAGCACAGGAGACGTGGGGCGGGCGTCGCGGCTGGGGTCTTGTGTGTCTGCCTGGCCGGCAGCGGATGCGCGGAGCGGGGAGCCGCTGCCGAGGACGCCCGGGGAGAGAGCGCCGTGGAGATGGTGCGGCGCTCGGCCGACGTGCTCGTCGGGGCCCGGAGCTCCAAGGCCACCACCTCCATGGAGATGGCCACCGGCGGCACCCGCGTCACCATCCGCGGCGAGGGCGTGTACGACTTCCGCAAGCAGATCGGCCGGCTGAGAGTGCTGTTGCCGCAGGATCCGGCGGGGGCGACGGAGCATCGGCCGATCATGGAGCTGCTCGCTCCCGGGGCGCTGTTCATGAAGAACCGCGGAGCCGGGGTGCCCTCCGACAAGTGGGTCCGCGTCGACGCCAGGTCGCTGTCCGACGGAAACCTCGTCACCGGCGGCGCCACCGATCCGTACGTCGCCGCCGAGGTGCTGCGCGGGGCGCGGACGGTACGGCTGGTCGGCGACGAGGAGATCGCCGGTACGCCGGTGCGGCACTACCGGGGCACCGCTGACCTGGGCATTGCCGCGCGCGAGGCCTCCAAGGGGAACACCGATTCGCTGACGGCGGCGGCGAAAGGGTTCGCCACGGATCAGGTACCGTTCGACGTCTTCCTCGACGACGAGGGGCGGATCCGCAAGGTCCGGCACCGGTTCAGCTTCGTCAACGGTCAGCAGAAGGACGCCATCGCCGTCGCGTCGACGACCCTGCTGTACGACTTCGGGGCACCCGTCGACGTACGGTTGCCCGACCGCGACGACATCTACGCCGGCAAGATCGCCGAGCAGTGAGGGTCGGTGTATGCGCGCGTGCCGGGCGTCAAGAACTAGCCCGTCCGTGCCATGCGCGGTGCGTAGGCCGCTCCCTACTCTAGGAAGTCGGTAACGGCAGAGAAGAGGTGATGCACGTGGCTCCGGTCGGCGGTACGGCAGTTCAGGACCACGTGGCCCTCGCCGAGATCGAGCTGTGCGGAGAGCTGATCATCGCGGCCTCGGCCGCCCGGGAGGACCGGCTCAGCCTGGAGAGCATCGACGAGGTGCTGAGGGTCGCGGAGGAACGGAGCACACCGGCAGGTGAGTGAGCCGTCCCTCACATCTGCCGCGGTCAGGTCCTCAGGAGCCGGCCGATCGCCTTCGTGGCCTCCTCGACCTTCGCGTCGATCTCCGTACCGCCCTTGAGGGCCGCGTCGGCGACGCAGTGCCGCAGGTGCTCCTCCAGGAGCTGGAGGGCGAAGGACTGCAGGGCCTTCGTCGAGGCGGACACCTGCGTGAGTATGTCGATGCAGTAGACGTCCTCGTCGACCATGCGCTGCAGGCCACGGATCTGGCCCTCGATCCGGCGCAGTCGTTTGAGGTGCTCGTCCTTCTGCTTGTGGTAGCCGTGGATGCCCCGGTCGTGATCCGTCACGACCTCCGTGACATCCGTGCCCTCCGGGTTCGCCACGGTCTGGTCAGCGGCGGAGGGCGTACCGGCGCCGGCCTCGGTGGTCGTCATCGCGTCCTCCAGACGTAAACCGCTTCATATACCCCTACTGGGTATATCGTATCGAACTTTGCTGGGTATAGGGCCTGTGGCCGATGCCGCGAACGGCCGTTGGACTGGACCACTGGGCAGCCCCCGTGCCGACCACTGTGCCTGATGGGCGACACTGGAGGACGGCCCATTAGCCGTGGCCGGATGATGCACTTAGCATCAGCCTGACCGAAACCGATGCTTCTTGAGGACCCCACGTGCGATTTCGTCTGACCCCCCGGGAGACGAGCTTCTACGACATGTTCGCCGCATCCGCGGACAACATCGTCACGGGCTCGAAACTCCTGATGGAACTGCTCGGGGCGGACACCGCCGGCCGGGCCGAGATCGCAGAGCGTATGCGGGCCGCGGAACACGCAGGTGACGACGCCACACACGCGATCTTTCACCAGCTGAACTCCTCGTTCATCACGCCGTTCGACCGCGAGGACATCTACAACCTCGCATCCTGCCTCGACGACATCATGGACTTCATGGAGGAGGCCGTCGACCTGGTCGTCCTCTACAACATCGAGGAACTCCCCAAGGGCGTCGAGCAGCAGATCGAGGTGCTGGCGCGTGCGGCCGACCTGACGGCCGAGGCGATGCCGAACCTGCGCACGATGGACAACCTCACGGAGTACTGGATCGAGGTCAACCGGCTCGAGAACCAGGCCGACCAGATACATCGCAAGCTCCTCGCCCACCTCTTCAACGGCAAGTACGACGCGATCGAGGTCCTCAAGCTCAAGCAGATCGTGGATGTGCTCGAGGAAGCGGCGGACGCCTTCGAGCACGTGGCGAACACGGTGGAGACCATCGCCGTCAAGGAGTCCTGAACCCTTATATGGACACCTTCGCCCTGGTCGTGACCATCGCGGTCGCGCTCTTCTTCACGTACACCAACGGCTTCCACGATTCGGCCAACGCGATCGCGACCTCCGTGTCGACGCGGGCGCTGACGCCGCGAGCGGCGCTGGCGATGGCCGCGGTGATGAATCTCGCCGGCGCCTTTCTCGGCTCCGGTGTCGCCAAGACCGTCAGCGAGGGCCTGATTCAGACACCCGAAGGCTCCAAGGGGATGGGCATCCTCTTCGCGGCGCTGGTCGGTGCGATCACCTGGAACCTGATCACCTGGTACTTCGGCCTGCCGTCCTCCTCCTCCCATGCGCTGTTCGGCGGCATGGTGGGCGCGGCGCTGGCCGGCGGGACGACGGTCTACTGGGACGGCGTACTGGAGAAGGTCGTCATCCCGATGTTCGTGTCACCGATCGTGGGTCTGTGCGCGGGCTACCTGGTCATGACGGCGATCATGTGGCTCTTCCGCCGCTCGAACCCGCACAAGGCCAAGCGCGGATTCCGCATAGCCCAGACCGTCTCGGCCGCCGGCATGGCCCTCGGCCATGGACTGCAGGACGCCCAGAAGACGATGGGCATCGTGGTGATGGCCCTGGTCATCGCCGACGTCGAGGACTACGGCGACCCGATCCCGGTATGGGTGAAGATCGTCTGCGCCGTCATGCTCTCCCTCGGCACCTACGCCGGCGGCTGGCGCATCATGCGCACCCTCGGCCGCAAGATCATCGAACTCGACCCCCCACAGGGCTTCGCCGCGGAGACCACGGGCGCGTCGATCATGTTCACCACGGCCTTCCTCTTCAAGGCCCCCATCTCCACGACCCACGTCATCACCTCCGCGATCATGGGCGTGGGCGCGACGAAGCGCGTGAACGCCGTGCGCTGGGGTGTGGCAAAGAACATCGTCATGGGCTGGTTCATCACGATGCCGGCGGCCGCGTTGGTGGCGGCGGCGGCGTTCGGGGTTGTGAATTTGGCGTTCCTGTAGCTGTCGGGGTGCGGGGCGGAGGTCGTCTGTCGCTGCAATGTCGCGGTGTACGGAGCCTCGGAAGAATCGTTCCTGCGGGGGTTGCCGGCGGGTGCCGACGGCCAGTTTTCGATGGTGGTGGGTGGCGCGCCGGGAAAGGCGATTTCAGGCCGTCCGGGGCTTGAGGGGGTGGGGGCGCGGCCGCTCTCTAGGCGATGGTCGGCACGTCGAGCCCGTCCCGGCATTCGAGGACGATTTCGTGCCGTCCCCAGCCCCCGCCCACCCGCTGGGGCGCGGACGGCCTAAGCGCCGGCCCGGGCACTCCCAGCCCGTCCGGCATTCGAGGACGAGCCCGTACCACCCCCAGCCCCACCCGCTGGGGGCGCTCACAGCACGCGGCCACCCCTGAGCACCAGTTCAGGCACCCCAGCCCGTCCGGCATTCGAAGACGAGCCCGTGCCGTCCCCAGCCCCACCCACCCGCTGAGGCCGCTCACGGCCTGCCGCCACGTCTGAGCGCCGGTCCAGGCAATGTCAGCCCGTCCGGCGTTTGAGGACGAGGCCCCTTCAGGGCCGACAGCGGGGGTCTGGGGGCGGCAGCCCCCAGAAGAGCGGCCGGGGTCGAAGGGGCAGAGCCCCTGGGGGATGGGACGGGTAGGGGCGGCGGGGGCGAGAACCCCCGGGCCGGAACAACCGACCGCCGCGCCATGGAACCCCACCCCTCACCACCTCGTCTCGTTCCACGTAACCCTCCAGGAGGCGAAATGGAACGGCGTACCTTCATCGGCGGCACCGCAGCAGCCCTCACCGCCCTGACGGCAACCGCCTGCAACGGCACCGAGAGCAACGCCAGTGGCACGGGCACCACCACAGTCACGACCACCGGCACCCAGACCACCGGCAAATCCGCCGCCGGCGCCGCCGCCCCCGCCAACTGGACCGCCCTCGCCCAGAACCTCGACGGCCGCCTCATCCGCCCGGGCGACGCCGACTGGAAGCCGGCCCACCAGCTCTACAACACCCGCTTCGACTCCCTGAAGCCCGCAGCCGTCGCCTACGTCGCCCACCCCGACGACATCCGCACCACCCTCGCCTACGCCCGCGCCCACCACCTCAAGGTCGCGATACGCAACGGCGGCCACTCCTACGGCGGCTGGTCCTCCGGCAACAACCGCCTGATAGTCGACGTCTCCAAGCTCAACCGCATCCGAGCCACCGGCAACACCGCGGTGGTCGGCGCCGGTTCCAAGCTCATCGACGTCTACCGAGCCCTCGCCGCGAAGGGGACCACCATCCCCGCCGGCTCCTGCCCCACCGTCGGCGTCTCCGGCCTCACCCTCGGCGGCGGCCACGGAGTGACCTCCCGTGCATACGGCCTGACCTGCGACAGCCTGACCCAGGCCACGCTCATCACGGCCGACGGCAAGCAGCTCACCGCCAACGCCACCACCAACAAGGACCTGTTCTGGGCCCTGCGCGGCGCCGGCAACGGCAACTTCGGCATCGTGACGGAACTTCACTTCAAGACCCACCCCGCCCCCCAGGCCGTAACGGCGTACATGACCTGGCCCTGGTCGAAGGCGACCGCGCTGATCAAGGCGTGGCAGGAGTGGGGCCCGACCCAGCCCGACGAGATCTGGTCGTCCCTGCACCTGGCCAACCACGCCGGCGGCACCCCCACGATCTCCGTCGCCGCCTTCTCCCTGGGCACCTACCGCGAGCTCCAGAACGCCGTCGACCGCCTCGCCGACCGCCCCGGCGGCCCCGGCCCCGCGAGCAGCGTCACGCTCAAGCGCCGCTCCTACGAGGAGTCGATGGAGCTGTACGCGGGCTGCTCGTCCTTCACCTCGGACGCGCAGTGCCACCTGCCCGGCTCGACACCGGGCCGCTCCCCGCAGGGCGCGCTGGGCCGCGAGACATACTCGGCGAAGTCGGACTTCTTCGTCCGTTCGATCTCGGCGGCGGGCATCCAGACGCTGCTGAAGCAGATGCAGTCGGTCCGCGGCGGCTCCGCCAGCATCGCGTTCACGGCCCTCGGCGGAGCCGTCAACCGCGTCTCCCCCACCGCAACGGCCTTCGTGCACCGCCGTTCCCGCATGCTGGCCCAGTACCTCGCGTCCTGGCGCGCCGGCACGACGGGCTCCGAGGCCCAGGCCTGGCTGACCTCGGCCCACGACGCGATGCGCCCCCACGCCTCGGGCGCCGCGTACCAGAACTACTCGGACCCGACCCTGCGGGACTGGCGCAAGGCGTACTACGGGGATGCGGCGACGCGCCTGACGAGCCTGAAGAAGCAGTACGACCCGGAGGGCTTCTTCACCTACCCCCAGGCGCTGTAGCCCTACGACCGCCACCCACCGACCACCGACCGCCACCGGGCCCCAAGGCCCGGCCAGATCCCGCTAGGCCGCCAGATCCCGCTCCTCGGCCCCCGCCTCCGCGCTCTCCTTCCGAGCGCCGGGGATCAGCGCGTCCTGCTCACCCGCCCCGGACCGCCCACGCGCCCGGATCAGCCACCCACCCCTGGACGAGCGCTCGATCGCGGACATCACCGGCGTCAGCAGCGCCGTGGCCGGCGGCGACAGCAGCAGCGCGACGGCGGTGCCGAGCGCGAAGCCGCCGATGACGTCGGTCGGGTAGTGCACACCCATGTAGACCCTGCAGAAACCTTCGAGCAGTGCCAGCCCGATGCCGATGAGCCCGAACTTCCGGTTCGCGACGAAGAGCCCGACCCCCAGGGCCATGGCGATCGTCGCGTGGTCACTCACGAAGGAGTAGTCGGACTTGCCGGCCACGAGGACTTCGAGCCCCTGATGGTCGTTGAAGGGCCGGGGCCGCTCGACGAAACCTCGTATCGGCACGTTCACCAGCACCGCGAGGGCGGCGGCCAGCGGCGCCCACACCAGCCCGGCCACGGAGGAGGCGGCATCGTCCTCGCCCCGCCGTCGCACGGACCACCAGCACCACACCACGAGCAGCACCAGGCCGATCAGCAGCCCGTACTCACCGACGTACTCCATGACCCGGTCGAACCAGCGCGGTGCGTCCTTGGCCAGGCCATTGATGTCGTAGAGCAGGTCGACGTCGGGGTTCGACCCGGATGCTGCGAGTCCAGCCATGATGCCGCGGCCCCTTCATCGTCTATCGGCACATTGTGCGTACGCCGTTCCGCCCACCCCCGTGGTTGTAGATCCGGCTACGACACCAGGAACGCACGGCCCCTGTTGATACGTTCCACACTCCACTGAATGATCACGCAGACGTTATCGAAGAGAGACCCATCGCCGCAGCTCAGGGGGTGGGTTCACACTCCGTCTACACCGTGGTGGGCAGCGCATTCGCGCCATCCTCGGTCACTCGCGTGGCCCCGAAGTAGTCGGGGGTGTCGATCGGGTCGAACCGGATCACAGCGCCCGTTCTCGGCGCGTCGATCATGTACCCGCCACCCACATAAATCCCCACATGCCGGATGGCACGGGAGTTGTTGAGGTCGTCCGAGAAGAACACCAGATCCCCGGGCAACAGCTCTTCCCTGTCCGGATGCGGCCCCGCGTTCCACTGGTCGTTGGCCACCCGCGGCAACGTGATCCCGACCGTCTCGTACGCGGCCTGCGTCAGCCCCGAACAGTCGAACCGGCCGCCGTCCGCGGCGGAACCCTCACCGCCCCAGAGGTAGGGCGTACCGAGCTTCTTCTGCGCGTAGTAGATGGCGCCGGCGGCCTGCTTGCTGGGATCCACCCGGTTGACGGGCGCGGCGAAGCTCTCCTCCAGCGTCGTGATGGTCTTCACGTAGTTCTGGGTCTCCTTGTACGGCGGCACGCCCCCGTACTTGATGACCGCGTACGCCCCCGCGTTGTACGACGCGAGCATGTTCTTCGTCGCGTCGCCGGGTACGTCCTTCACATACGAGGCGAGCTTGCAGTCGTACGACGCGGCCGACGGGATCGCGTCCTTCGGATCCCATACGTCACGGTCCCCGTCGCCGTCCCCGTCGATCCCGTGCGTGGCCCACGTCCCCGGGATGAACTGCGCGATGCCCTGCGCGGCCGCCTGGCTCTGGGCCTTCGGGTTGAAGCCGCTCTCCTGGTAGAGCTGGGCGGCGAGCAGAGCGGGGTTGATGGCGGGACACAGGTTGCCCCACTTGCGCACGAGGTCCGCGTAGGCGGCCGGCACGGCTCCCTTGGCCAGCGCCTTGGACGCCCCGCCCATACCGCCCGCGAGGTTCCCGGCGACGATGTAGACCCCGATGACGAGCAGCATCACGAAGCTGAGCCCCGCCGCAAGGGCGGCACCCGCCACGAGCCATGCCTTACGCACCGTCAACCGCCCCTCGCCCACCGGGAGTCCGCCCGCGCCAGTCTAGGAGCTTCCCACATGAGACTCCTCGCAACCGGCGCTCTCGCGGTACAGAGCGGCCGCCTCCCCCCGGAACACCACGCTGTACGACACATCCGCCGTCGCCCCGCCGTCCTCGTGCCCGCCGAGCACCCCCACGACCTGCCCGTCCCCGTTCACCCACGGACTGCCGCTCGTGCCGCCGCCGAAGCCGGGGCAGGAGACGCGTTGTTGCATACGGGTGTGCGGGCGGGGCTTGTTGCTGCAACTTATGGGGCGCTCACGGGAGTTGAGGTATCCGAAGAGGGTGACCGCGGTAGCCCCAGGGGCAGTGCCGCCGGCGAACCGGTATCCGCCGACGACATCCTCGACGCCCTTGCCGCCCTGCCGGTCCACCACCGCGAACGCCACGTCGCTGTCCTCGTCCCTCCCCTCGGCCCACCCGTCCGCCAGAAACCACTTCCGGATCCGCCACACGCCGTACGGCGCCACGCCGTCCCGGTAGCCGGGCACGAAGACGAGTTCCTGCGTCTTTCGGTCCAGGCAGTGGGCGGCGGTGACGACGAGGTCGTGGTGGGGGCTGTGCACGACGGACGCGGTGCAGAAGTGGCCGCCGCGAAGGTGCTCACGGCGGCCGGCAGTGAACAGGGCCCCGGTCCGCACGCTCTGCGCGGTCGCCGCCGCGGCGACGGTCACCCCGAAGGGCCCCGTGCCGGCGTCGGCGGCCGCGGCGGAGGCCGAGGGGAGGGTGAGGAGGACGGCGGCGGCGTACAGGGGCAGGCGTGAGGTGGATTGTGTCGGGGGCATCGGGGCCACTGTGGCCGACGAAGGTGAGAGGAGCGTCAGATGACGGCTGAAGAACGTGTTCGCCGGCCGACCTCACCGGCATTACCCGTGAGGTCATCGCCTCCGCCCGTCCTTCCTGCCACGATCGTCGGCAGAGGGATCGAGCCCGACCGACAGGGAGGACACCATGCCCGCCTACGCCATCGCCCACCTCCGGGACGCCGCACCGCACCCGGAGATCGCCGAGTACATCGAGCGCATCACCGCCACCTTCGAGCCGCACGGCGGCCGCTTCCTCGTGCATGCCACCCCGCACGAGACGAAGGAGGGCAACTGGCCCGGCCACGTGGTGGTGATCGGCTTCCCGGGCATCACGCAGGCACGGGCCTGGTGGGACTCACCCGCCTACCAGGAGATCGCACCTCTGCGCTCCCGCCACATCGAGGGCGACATCATCCTGGTCGAGGGCGTCCCGGACGGCTACGACCCGACGGTCACCGCGAAGGCCCTGCGGGACGGGCTGCCCGCCGAATAGCCCTCAGCACTGCCGGCCGTGAACGTCATACGGTGCGCCCAACGGGGCCAGTCGGGGTCTCATCGCTCTAGTCGGCCGTGCCACCCCCCACTCACACGCTCAGCCCGGTCTCGCCCGACCCACGGAAGACCACGTCCTGCCGGATGTACCACTCGGTGCCGAGGATGCCCTCCCTGACAGCCTCCGGAAAGCCGGCGAGGAGGCCGGGTGCGGCTCCCCGCTCCACCTCGGTGCGGTGGGCCAGTACGGCGGCCCACTTCTGCTCCAGCCAGGGGCGCACGTCGACGGTCGCGGTGACGCGCTCGTCCGGGACGGTGAGCATCCCCTTGCCCGCTCGGGCCAGTTCGCTCAGTGCGGGCAGGGCCGAGTGCGGGTGCGTGGCCAGGTAGAGGGCGGTCGGCTGCCAGGAGGTGCCGGTGTCGGGGTAGAGCCGTTCGAGGCCGGCGGCCTGGACGGCGAGTGTGGTCAGGCGGTGAGTGTGTACATGGTCGGGGTGGCCGGTCAGGCCGCCGTAGGCGTCGTGGGTGACGACGACCTCCGGGCGGAACCGCCGTATGTGGGCGACCAGTCGGCCCACGGCCTCGTCCAACGGCGCGGCGCGCAGCCGTGGGCTGCCCGGGGCGGAGTGCGGCACACGGTCGTCGGCGTAGCCGAGCATCCTCGGTTCGCCGGCGCCCAGGATCCGCAGCGCCTCGGCGAGTTCGGTGCCGCGTCGCGTGTCCGGGCTCCAGGTCGCCGTCACGACGGCGGTGCGCGCGTCGGCGGCCGCGTGCCGGGCCAGGACGCCGCCCGAGCACAGGGACTCGTCGTCGGGGTGCGCGAACACCCCGAGCAGACTCGGCATCGGCATCGGTCTCGACATCGATCGTCCACCTCCGCATACGACCTACCCCTGAGTACTGGAACTCAGGCGCCAGGTCCTCCGGCACGGCAGACTGTGCGCGGTTCGGCCAACTGGCCCATGAACAGACCGACTTCAGGGGGAACGATCGTGAGACGCACCAGCCGCGTCCTTGCCGTGACGGCACTTGCGGCCTGCGCGCTGACCGGCGTGGCGGTGGGCCCCGCCGCCGCGACGACCGATGTCCTGCTGCCCCACCCCGGTCCGGAAGGGCTGGTGTGGGTGGAGGAACGGACCGGGGACGGCGGGCTCGTGTCCGGCGGCGCGTGGGAGGGTCTGCCGACCGTCCTCACGGTGGCGTGCGAAGGGGGCGGCGAGGTGCGGGTGACGATGTCGCAGGAGACCCAGGTCGCCACGTTCACGGTCGACTGCCCGGCCGGGGCGACCGGGGTCGGCTCGGTGACCATGGACCCGGGCGTGGTACACCCCGGCTCCTTCCTGATCGCCGTGGACGCATCGGCGGACGACATCCGGTGGGCTCTGACGGTGACCCAGCCGGAGTCTTGGGGCCGGGCGGAGTGGTGAGCCGGGCAGAGCCGTGCCGGGCCGAGCCGGCGGCGGAGCACTTCAGCGCTCGGCCGCCATCCGGCCCCGAGCCCCGCCCCGGTCTCCCGCCCCCGACGCCCAGCTCACACCCGTGAGTTCCTCCGACACCGTCCACAACCGCCGCGCCACCGCCACGTCACTCGCCGCAGCGCTCCGCCCCACCAGCGTCGGCCCGCCCCGCAGCTCGCCCCGTCCGTCGGGCCCGACGTAGCTCGCCCCGGGAAGGTCCTGCGTGGCGGCGTACAGCGTCGGCAGCGCGCCCGCCCTGTCGTCCTGGGCGAAGAACCGGTTGCCGATCTTCATCATGCCGCGCATCACGGGGTTCCCGGCGTGGCTCTGGAGGTTGGTGGCCGCATAGCCGGGGTGGGCCGCCATGGCCCGCACCGGGGAACCGGCCTCCGCCAGCCGGCGCTGGAGTTCCAGCGTGAACAGCAGGTTCGCCAGCTTCGACTGCGCGTACGCACGGTTCGGGTTGTAGCCGGACGTGAAGTCGAGATCCTCGAAGCGGATCCGCGCGTCGAACATGCGGTGGGCGCCGGAGGACAGCGTCACCACCCGGTCCGTGACATACGGCAGCAGCAGGTTCGTCAGCGCGAAGTGGCCCAGGTGGTTCGTGCCGAACTGCATCTCGAAGCCGTCCGCCGTCCGCTGCTGCGGCAGCATCATCACGCCCGCGTTGTTGATCAGCAGATCCAGCGGCCGCCCCTGCCAGGCGTCCGCGAATTCCCGTACGGACGACAGATCCGCCAGGTCCAGGCGCCGCACCTCGGTGCTGCCGTGCACCGTCGCCGCCGCCGCCAGCCCGCGCTCCGGGTCCCGTACGGCGAACACGACGTGCGCACCCGCGCGGGCCAGCGCGTCGGCGGCGGTACGGCCGATGCCGCTGTTGGCGCCGGTGACGAGGGCCGTGCGGCCGGTGAGGTCGGGGAGGCGGGTCGCGTCCCATGTCTTGGTCTTCGTGTTGTCAGCCATGCAAACGAATGTAGGCGTCGCCAACAATGCTGTCAATGACAACAATGGTGACGACGCCAACAAAGATGGCAACGACAACATCAAGCTACGATGGTGCGCATGCTCGAGAGCCGCCCCTACCACCATGGAGACCTGCGCGCCGCCCTGCTCGCGGCAGCGGAACGCACCCTGCGCGACAAGGGCGTCGGCGCCCTCTCACTGCGCGAACTGGCCCGCGAGGTCGGTGTGAGCCACGCCGCCCCCGGCCGGCACTTCAAGGACAAGCAGGCCCTGCTCAACGCCCTGGCGCTGGCCGGGTACGAGCGGCTCGGCCGGGCGTTGAACGCCGCCGACGACCCCACGCTCCCACTGGAACCCCGGCTCACCGCCCTCGCCCGCGTCTACCTCGGGTTCGCCATCGACAACGCCGAGCTCCTGGAGCTCATGTACGCCCGCAAGCACGACCCGGACGCCTCCGAGCAGATGGCCACGGCAGTCGCACGGACGGTCGGCAGCCTCGAAAGCGTCCTCGCGGACGGCCAGACACGCGGCGAGATCATCGACGGCGACCCCGAGGAACTCAACCTCGTCACGGGCGCCGCCCTCCACGGCATGGCCGCCTTCATCGCGGGCGGCTGGCTGACCCCGGAGGCGGCGCTGGCGGGCGTGGAGCGCCTGGTCCACCACCTGCTGCACGGCCTGAAGCCCCGCTGACGGTTCACGCACCCCTATGAGGCCGGCCCTCGCACAGGCTTCACTCAGCCCTTGCTCAGCTCTCGAACACCCCCCGCAGCACACTCACGGCCTGCCCGATGGCCGCATCCGCGGCCCGCGTCTCCCGCAGCGCGTTCAGCATCACGAAGTCATGGATGATGCCCTGGTACCGCACCGCGGTGACCGGCACCCCGGCCTCCCGCAGCTTGTTCGCGTACGCCTCCCCCTCGTCCCGCAGCACATCGGCCTCGGCGGTGATCACGAGCGCCGGCGGCAGCCCGGTCAGCTGCTCCACGCCGGCCCGCAGCGGCGACGCGGTGATCTGCGCCCGCTCGGCCGCGTCGGTCGTGTACTGGTCCCAGAACCACCGCATCGCGTCCCGCCGCAGGAAGTACCCCTCGGCGAACTGCCGGTATGACCCGGTGTCGAACGACGCGTCGGTGACCGGATAGAAGAGCACCTGCTGCACCAGCGGCACATCGCCGCGCTGCTTGGCCATCAGCGTCAGCGCGGCCGTCATGTTGCCGCCCACCGAGTCCCCGGCCACGGCGATACGCCCGGCGTCCAGGCCGTTGCCCGCCCCCTCACGGACGACCCACTGCGCGACGGCGTAGTTCTGCTCGATGGCGACCGGGTAGCGCGCCTCGGGCGCGAGGTCGTACTCGGGGAAGACGACCGCGGCACCGGTGCCGACGGCGAGCTCGCGCACCAGCCGGTCATGGGTGTGGGCGTTGCCGAACACCCAGCCCGCGCCATGGATGTAGATGATCACCGGGAGCGTCCCGGTGGCGCCGGCCGGGCGGACGACACGGGCCCTGACCTCACCCGTCGGCCCGCCGGGCACGGTCACCCACTCCTCGTCGACGTCCGGTTTGGCGATCTCCCCGGACTGCACCTCGTCGACGGTCTTGCGCCCCTCGGCCGGCCCCAGGTCGAAGAGGTACGGCGGGTTCGCGGTGGCCTCGGCGAACGCCCGCGCGGCGGGCTCGAGGACAGGGCGGACGGTGGCGGCGCTTCCGGTGTCACTGCCGATCTCGGTCATGGCGATCTCCTCGGATCAGGTGCCGCACACCCCACACACACGGGCAGACCACCCGGCTGGTCTCGCCGGATTCGGCGGCACACGGAGAAAGTAGCGCACCATTAAGTCGTGCACAACTGATTAGTGCTCGATGAGTTAGCTCTCGATAGAATCCGGACAGCCCTCGAAGAACGCCGATGAACGCCGATGAACGCCGAAGCACCTGGAGCCCCCATGACCCCAGCCACCGAACCACCCCCGAGAGGCTCCCTCCTCCTCGACGACCAGCTCTGCTTCGCGCTCTACGCCGCCTCCCGCGCCGTGACCGCGCGCTACCGCCCCCTCCTCGAAGAACTGGGCCTGACCTACCCGCAGTACCTGGTCATGCTGGTCCTCTGGGAACAGGACGCGATCTCCGTACGCGACCTGGGCACCGCCCTCCAACTGGAATCCAGCACCCTGTCACCACTGCTCAAACGCCTCGAAGCGGCCGGACTGCTGCGCCGTGAGCGCCGCCCCGACGACGAGCGCTCGGTCGCCCTGCGCCTCACCGAGGCCGGCGCGAAGCTCCGCGACCGCGCGAGCACGGTCCCGCCCTCCATCGGCGACGCGATGGGCCTGACCCCGCAGCAGGACGCCCTGGCCAAACAGCTCCTGCGCCTGATCACGACGAACGTCACCGAGAACGTGCACCACTGACGCTCCGTCACCGCGCCGCCATCGAGCCGGCCCCTCACCCCCACCGCCCCGACACCTCCCTCACGGAACCGACAGCGCCCCAGCAACGGCCCGTTCACCATCCCGAGATAGCCTTCACCCGCAGAACACCGGCACGACAACTCACCCGGCAGGCCGTCAGAAACGGCACCCGGCGTGAAGAGGGCTAACGACGCAACCACACGACAGGTTCCGCTCAGGCCTCATTGCCCGGCGTGACCTGCCGTGATACACAGAGTGACCGTACGAGGTGTTCGTACGAATCCCGCCCATCAATGACGGCAAGTCGACATACGACGGCAGCATTGTCGGCGAGAATGAGGTCTGACCTCTGCGCACCGCAGGGGACTGCGGAACTACCCAACAGGGGCGGTGACTTACATGCTGTTTGCGGCCGACAAGGGCGACATCAACACCATCATCGGCGGGATCGCTCCGGACTGGGGCCCCTTCGGCAGCCTGGGCAACGAGGCAAAGGTGATGATCGAGGTCGTGATGGCCGTTGCCATCCTGCTCTGCCTCGGCATCGCCATCTGGGGCGCGGCCAAACAGCGCATCGGCGCGACGGCGTTGCGCGACACCTTCAGTGCCGAGCAGGGCAAGGGTCTGATCATCGCCGGTCTGACGGGCGTCTTCATCATCGGCTCGCTGGGCACGCTGTTCACCATCGTGTACGGCATGGCGGTCTAGCCGCCCCGCCCCCCTCCCTCATCTCCATCCGCTCCGGGCGCGCCCGGTCCCCCCAGTCCCCCACCCACCCGTCGTGCCCACCGGCTGAGGTTGCGTTTCCCTGATGTCGAGTCACCACACCGCGCCCACGCGGGAACCAGCACGGCTACCGTCGTACTCCAACGTGTATCTGTCCGACGTCGAGGGGGCGTACGCGGCATGAGTCTCGGAGACGAACGGGAGTCCTCCGGCGGGTACGGAGGCACCGGTCAGACCCGCACGCGGCTGCCCGAGAGCAGCGGTGACGTGTACGGGGGCGCGCGGCGGGGTGGCCGCTCGTCGTCCCGGAGCCTGGTCACCGTCGTCGGCGTAGTGGTCCTCCTCATCGCCGCGATCGCCTTCGCGAACCGTGGAGGAGACGATTCCGCTTCCACGGACGGGGACGAAAACCAGCCGAAATCCTCAACGACAGCAGCGACCGGGACCCGCCCGGTGGACGGGAAGTCGGCGGGGATTCCGGGCGGGTTCGCGCGGGATGAGCAGGGGGCGGCGAGTGCGGCGGCGAACTATGCGGTGACGCTGGGGTCGACGGGCATGTTCAACGCGGAGAGCCGCCATGGCATCGTCGACACCATCTACACGTCAACGGCGGCCGCCAAGCTCCAAAATGCGATGGATCAGGCTTACTCGGCGGACTTCCTCAGCAAGCTTGGCCTCGATGCAAACGGCAATGCGCCGGAGGGCAGCACCTTCGTCTCACGCACTGTGCCTGTCGGCACCAAGCTCGAGCAGCACAGCCAGAGCCGCGCCAAGGTCTCTGTCTGGTACATGGGCCTCATCGGGATGTCAGGCCAAGGCTCGACCGACCCTGTGAGCTCGACGTGGAAAACCTGGACCTTCGATCTGCAATGGCTCAACGGGGACTGGAAGATCACCGCTGATACTCAGAAGGACGGCCCGGCTCCGGTGCCCGGTGACGACAAGGCCGCCAGCTCCGACGAGATCAGCAAGGCCATCGAGGAGTACGGAGGGTTCACGTATGCCCGGTAACCCGCGTCGCGTACTCAAGCTCACGGCCTTGGTCACTGCTGTGCAGACCAGTGCCGTGTTGTTGGCTGCCCGCGCCTACGCCGCCCCCACACCTTCGCCCACTCCGAGCGACGACCCTTGTGACCTCCTCATCGGTCCCGCCAAGCAGTACTGCGAAGAAGACAACGGCGGCTCCGCCGGCACAGGCGGTGGCCGCTCCCTGACCGACCCCACCTCCACCCTCGACCCCCTCTCCTCCCTCGCCAAGGGCTGCGCCGACGCCGCCTCCTGGACCGTCAAGCAGCTCAGCGAGGCGGTCAAGGAAACCGCGAACGTCGACTTCACGAACGCCAAGTTCCTTCAGCAGTACGCAGTCGTCTTCGCGGCGTCGACGATCCTGACCCTCCTCCTCTGGCTCCTGGCAGTCACCAAGCGAGCAGTCCGAGGCGTGCCCCTCACCACCGCCATCACCGAGGCGATCGGCTTCCTCTGGCTCACCGTCCTCGCGTCCGCGTTCACGCCCCTGATCCTCTACACGGTCGTATCGGCGACCGACGGCGTCACGGACGTCCTGGCGAAGACCACAGGCGACCAGACCGACACGTTCTTCGGCACCTTCGCCGGCGCCCTGGAGAAGGGCGAGGACATCGGCGGCGGCCCGATCATGCTGATCGTCGTCTCCCTGGTCAGCATCCTCGCCGCCGGCATCCTCTGGCTGGAGCTCGTCATCCGCGCCGCGCTGCTCTACGTCGGCGCCCTCCTCGGCACCGTCGTCTACGCCGGCCTGGTCGACAAGAACCTCTGGGGCCACGTCCGCCGCTGGGCCGGCATCATGATCGCCGTCATCCTCGTGAAGCCGGTCATCGTGATAGTCCTCGGCCTGGCCGGCGCGCTGTCCTCCGACGACGGCCCGAACGCCTTCTCGGCGGTCGTCTCCGGCCTAGCCATCATCCTGCTCGCCATCTTCGCGAGCGCGATGATCTACCGCTTCGTCCCGGGCTTCGGCGACGAGATCGCCGGCTCCCGCAACAACCGCATCATGAGCGGCGCCGAGAGCAAGGCCGCCGCCGTCATCAGCTCCCCGGCGACCCTCGTCGCCCAGGGCATCAAGACACACAGCTCCCGCGCGGACAACAACGGCGGCGGAGGCGGTTCGAACGCCCCCCGCCCCTCGAACCCCGCCTCCGGCGGCGTCGCCGCACACAGCGCGCGCACCTCGAACGGAGGCGGCGGATCTGTCCCCTCCGCCGCACCCGCGCCCCGCTCGAGCAGCCCGGTGAACACCCCGCACGCCAGCAACACCCGCAACAGCAACCGTTCAGGAGGTGACGGGCGTTGACGACGCAGTCCCACGTGTCCCATCCGGTCACGCCCCGCCGTACATATCTGATCGGCCGCGCGCGGCCGAACGCCGTCGTCGGACGCAACCGCGAGACCGGCGAGATCACGCTGATCATCGCGGGCGCGTTCCTCGGCATGATGTGCGGACTCCTCGTCCCCGTCCTGTCCCTGCGCATCGTGCTGCTGACGGGCTTCCCGATGCTCGCGCTGGCCGCGGTCTACGTGCCGTACAAGCACCGGACCATCTACAAGTGGTTCGAGATCAACCGCAGCTACAAGCGCACCCTCCGCCAGGGCACGACATACCGTTCCGGCGTCATGGAGGCCGGCACCGGCATCGAAGGGCGCGAGATCGAGATCGGGCCCCCGCCCGGCATCGGCCGCATCACCTGGCTCGCCGCCCCGTTCGGGCCGGACGAGATCGCCGTGCTGCTGCACGCGGACCGCAGAACCGTCACCGCCGCGATCGAGATCGAGGGCCCCGGCGTCGGCCTGCGCGACTCCGAGGACCAGGAAGCCCTCGTCGACCGCTTCGGCACCCTGCTGAAGCACGTCGCCAACGGAGACGGCTTCGTGACCCGCCTGCAGATGCTCGCGCGCACCCTGCCCGCCGACCCGGACGCGCACGCCAAGGACGTCTCCGTACGCGGCGACGAGCGTGCCCCGGCCTGGCTGCAGCAGTCGTACGACCAACTCCAGTCCATGGTGTCGACGAGCAGCGAGCAGCACCGCGCGTACCTCGTCGCCTGCATGCACTTCACCCGCGAACTGGCCGCCGAGGGCATCGCGATGGCTCGCGCGGCCCGCCCGCACGGCGGCAAGGCCGACCGGGACTCGGGCCTCGCGGTCGTCATGGCCCGCGAGCTCACCGACATCTGCTCGCGGCTGCAGGAGGCGGACATCCGCGTCCGCCAGCCCCTGGGGCAGGGCCGGCTGGCCTCCCTCATCCACTCCATGTACGACCCGGACCACCCCATCGACCACATCCAGGCGATGACGAAGCGCAACGCCTGGCCGGCCGAGCTGGACGCGATGGAGCCGACGTTCCTCCAGGCGAAGACCCGGGAGTCGTCCACGCGCGCGCCCTGGTGCCACGCCACGGCCTGGGTGAAGGAGTGGCCGATGACCCCGGTGGGCGTCAACTTCCTGGCGCCCCTGCTCGTCCACACCCCGGACGTCATCCGCACGGTCGCCGTCACGATGGACCTCGAACCCACCGAGGTCGCCATCGAGCGGATGCTCACCGAGAAGACCAACGACGAGGCCGAGGCGAGCCGCGCCGCCAAGATGAACCGCACCGTCGACCCGCGCGACGTCGCCGCCCACACCCGCCTCGACCAGCGCGGAGAGGACCTCGCGAGCGGGGCCGCCGGGGTCAACCTGGTCGGCTACATCACCGTCTCCTCCCGTTCCCCCGAGTCCCTCGCGCGCGACAAGCGGACCATCCGGGCGTCAGCCGGAAAGTCGTATCTGAAGCTGGAATGGTGCGACCGCGAGCATCACCGGGCATTCGTCAACACGCTCCCCTTCGCCACCGGCATTCGGAGGTAGGACCTGATGCGGGACCCGCTGTCCGTCCTCACCGACGCCTTCACGTCCTTCCTGTTCGGGAAGGTCGAGACGACCCGGCTTCCGGTGCGCACGTCCACGGGCCAGGCCCAGGCGGTCTACCTCCCGACCGCCGCCCCCGGCCTCGGCGACTCGGGCGTCATCATCGGCCGCGAGGTGTACTCCGGGAAGGGCTACATCTACGACCCCTTCCAGCTCTACGGCCAGCAGCTCCCCGCCCCCCACTGGCTGGTCCTCGGCGAGTCCGGAAACGGCAAGTCCGCGCTCGAGAAGACGTATGTCCTACGGCAACTGCGCTTCCGCGACCGTCAGGTCGTCGTCCTCGACGCACAGGGCGAGGACGGGGTCGGCGAGTGGAACCTCATCGCGCAGGAGCTGGGGATAACTCCCATCCGCCTGGACCCGACGGCGGCGCTGGACCACGGCATCCGCCTCAACCCCCTGGACCCCGCGATCACCACCACGGGCCAGCTCGCGCTGCTGAGGACCATCATCGAGGTCGCGCTGGGCCACGGCCTGGACGAGCGGTCCGGCTTCGCGCTCAAGGTGGCGCACGCGTTCGTCAACGAGACGATCGTCGATCGCCAGCCGGTGCTGACCGACATCGTGGAGCAGCTACGGCACCCCGAGCCGGAGTCGGCCGAGGCGATGAACGTCGCCATAGACGACGTACGGGCGTGGGGCCTGGACGTGGCGCTGGTGCTGGACCGGCTGGTCGACGGTGACCTGAGGGGCATGTTCGACGGCCCCACGACGGTCGGCATCGACCTCGACGCGCCCCTCATTGTGTTCGATTTGTCCCACATCGACCGCAACTCGATCGCCATGCCGATCCTGATGGCGATCGTCGGCGTATGGCTGGAACACACCTGGATCCGCCCCGACCGGAAGAAGCGCATCTTCCTGGTCGAGGAGGCCTGGCACATCATCAACAGCCCCTTCGTGGCCCAGCTCTTCCAGCGCCTGCTGAAGTTCGGCCGACGCCTTGGCCTGTCGTTCGTGGCGGTGGTCCACCACCTCTCGGACGTCGTCGACGGCGCGGCGGCGAAGGAAGCGGCCGCGATCCTCAAGATGGCGTCGACCAGGACGATCTACGCCCAGAAGGCCGACGAGGCGAGAGCGACGGGCCGCGTCCTGGGGCTCCCGCGCTGGGCGGTCGAGATCATTCCCAGCCTCACTCCCGGCATCGCGGTGTGGGACGTCAACGGCAATGTCCAGGTCGTCAAACACCTGATCACCGAGACCGAACGTCCCCTCGTCTTCACCGACCGCGCGATGACCGAGTCGTCCACCGACCTGGCCGACGACGCCCTGCGCGCGGCCGAGCTGGAGGCGGAGGAGCGGGCCGCGGCCTTCGTGGAACAACACCTGGGCGACTCCGAATCGACGGTGGCGTAGGAGGCGCAGCGTGAGACCGGACCGCGGCCAGGAGTACCGGGACCGCCGAGACCACCGGGACGGCCAAGGGGGTATCCCCGACGGCCTGTTGCTCGGCATACTCGCCTTCCTGCTCGGCATGACCCTGCTGGTCTGGACGGCGACGGGCCTGGCGGCCTTGTTCTCACACGGCGCCTGGCCGACCGGAGTCACCTTCGCCCGCACCCCGCTGGCGATGCGCTCCCTGATCGCCGAACCTCACGACATCCCCGGGGCCTGGCCCGACACTCCGGCCGGGCAGCTGTCCGGCTACGGCCTGTTCTGGGGCCTGTTCATCGGCCAGCTGATGGTCCTCGTCGTTCTGACGGTGTTCGTGCTGGGGACGGTGGCACGCTGGCGGGCGGTCAGGGCGGGACGGCGCGCGGGGAAGGCGGCCGGCGCGGCGGATCCGGGGTTCCCGGACCCCGAGCCGCTGCCCGCGCCGGTAAGGGGCGAGGTACCGGCGCCGCGGAGGGCGGCGGAGCCGACGGGGGACTGGCGGGGTGAGCAACAACCGGAACCGGCAGAGACACGGGACGCTCGGTACCAGCCGCTGAAAGAGACGGTGCCGGCGGCCGCCGAGCCCCACACTCCTCAGCCTCCTCCGCTGACCGAACCGGTGGGCCGACGCGAAAGCATCGTCGTAGCCCCCAAGGAGGACCGCCGGCAAACCGCCGCCCAGGCCGTACGCGACGCCGAGGGCCCGACCCTCGTGGTCACCTCGAACCCCGCCGTCTGGCAGGACACCAAAGACGCCCGCGGAAAACTGGGCCCGGTCCTCCTCTACGACCCCACCCACCTCTGCGACACCCCGGCCCGCCTCCACTGGACCCCCACAACGGCCTGCGAGGACAAGCAAACGGCGGCTTCCCGAGCGAGCGCGCTACTGACTCCGGTCCGCCCCACCTCCCGCCTCGACCAAGCGGTCAGCGACACGGCCGAAACGCTCCTGCGCAGCTACCTCCACGCCGCCGCGATCGACGGCCGCACCATCCGCCACGTCCACCGCTGGTCCCAGGGCACCCAGATCCAGGACGCCGTACGCATCCTCCGTACCAACCCCAAGGCGGCACCGGGCTCGGCCGGCGAACTCGAAGCGGCCCTCACGGCCCACCCCGAACGCCGTGACATGGCCCAGGAGTTGACCACCAGGGCGCTCTCCGCGCTCTCCATGGTCAACATCCGGGAGTCCTGCACTCCAAACCGAACCGATGCCCTCACCTTGGATTCCTTCGTTGACGAAGGGGGCACGCTTTATGTGGTGGGTGAATCCATCGAGGACCCCCGAACCAACCCGGGGGCCATGCCACTCCTGACGGCCCTCGCCGCAAGCGTGGTCGAGCGCGGCCGGCGCATGGCCGAACGGTCATCCTCCGGTCGCCTCGACCCACCACTGACGCTCGTCCTGGACGACGTCGCCGCCGTGGCTCCGCTTCCCCAGCTGCCGGAGCTGCTGGCCACCGGAGCGGACCGGGGCATGCCGACCCTGGCCCTGCTCCGGTCCCGCGAACAGGCCCGCTCCCGCTGGCCGCACGACGAACTCCCGGTGTAGCGGGCCGGGTTCCCTCCCGACCTCGCCCGCTTTCCGGCTACGGCCGCTCGAGGACGAACTCCAGCTCCTTCTCCTCCGGCTTGGCGGACAACGGCACCACAAGACCGCTCGGCACGAACCCCACCCGTCGATAGAACCGCTGGGCCCGCCCGTTCTCCTCGTGCACGATGAGCCGTATCCGCTCGGCACCCCGCGCCCAGGCCCACTCCAGGCCGGCGTCGAACAACACCTCGGTCAGCCCACCGCCGCGCTCCTCGGGCCGCACGAACACACCGACGACATGCCCTTGCATCCGCTCCACCGCATACCCGGCCCAGTCGGTCGTCCCCGGCTCCTCGATCAGCACGGTCAACGTCCCGACCCACCGCCCGTCCGGCGCCTCGGCGATGATCTGCTGCGCCTCGTCGGCCCCTTCACAGGCCCCTGCGGCCCGCCCCATCCAGAAGGAGTCGGGCTGAGCCAGGGCGTCCTCGTACGTCTCCAGAAACGCGAGGTGCGCGACCGGGTCCTGAAGCGCCGCGAGTCGCAACTCCTTCGTGGCGGGCCATTCGTCCGCGCGGATGGATCGGATCACGTAGTTCATACGCCTGAGCTTAAACGCAAAAAGGCCCACGCAAAATGGCGTGGGCCTTTTTCAAGATTTGTTCGGCGGTGTCCTACTCTCCCACAGGGTCCCCCCTGCAGTACCATCGGCGCTGTAAGGCTTAGCTTCCGGGTTCGGAATGTAACCGGGCGTTTCCCTCACGCTATGACCACCGAAACACTA